>CAVPCV010000009.1:0-128287 GCA_963702455.1 uncultured Methanosarcinales archaeon | reverse complement strand
CCCGAGTGCCTGGCCCGCATGCATGCGAGCGCCGCGCGCGCGCAAAGGCGCCTCCATGGAAGGATAATCTACCACGCATCATCTGTCACCCCCCACTATAGACCAGTCCGGGTGCCAGGAGCAGCAGCTCCATAGCACGCTCCCGATTTGGTCTGCCCAACAGGCCACAGTGACTCCGGCATCCTTGAGCAATGGGGCAGAGAAGCAACTCTGCAGTTCAGCCTCCTAAATTAGCTGCATATTCCTTTTAATTTGGCCTTCTCGTACAGTTTTCTAGGTAGCGTGCCGAGTTTCCTGTAAAATTTCTGGCCCGGTATCCACACTTATTCACACCTCGATCATAGATAAATACTTTCAACCAGTCAGCATTCATCGTTGATATCCCTTCCTGGCGACAGTTTTAGTACTGATGGCTATCAGTCAGCTATTCGAGATCAGATCCATCCGAACAGGGCTGATCATTCTGTCTTTCGGGCTGCTGCTATTCGGTATATTGAGTCTATTCCCTGATTGGAATATCTCCACCTATTGAGGATAAGATTAACTCTTTGCGGAATTATCTATACCTATCCGACATGCGAGTTCTATTTCTTGTCCTTCAGTGTTTTGCGTCCCAATTCCGTAAGGTAAACCTTCGCAATAGCATTTGGAAGTGTTAGACTCGAAGGATAGTCTTTTTTAAGGATGTCTACATGCCCGGATTTCTTCAGGAGCATCAGACGAGTTCCGAGTTGATTTGCATCAAGGTTGAGAACTTCATTGACTTTGACTGGGCTGACAAAAGACTTCGGGGAAACAATGTTGATTGCCTCAATGATCTTAAAATCTATATCGTCCATAAATCTCACCCAATAATATAGAGCATCTAATAAGATTTATATTGTTGCTCTGTCACATTAGATGAAGAGAACATTTCTCTTTGGATCGCATTGAGAATCTGCTTGATATGCATCTCCCTTTGCCAGATGGATATTTGCATAGAAGCTGCCCTGGATAAATCTAAATTGGCATCGCTTAGCTTTAGTTATTCATACTATTAATAGCAATCAAGATAATTTATAAAAAGTTTTTGATCGATGTTAACTTTTAAATGTACTCAATTGTGCAGCACTCCTTGTTTACGGCTACATGTTCGGAATTGGGAAACTTGGTGAGGGTGACGGTGATCTGCCCATTTAATGGGATCTTATCCGCAGGAATCATCAAGTAGCCGATTGTCTGGTAGCCCCAGCCCATAGTGTCCGCTGGCATCTGGAACTCTGGGTGGGTGTTTTTTAGAGCAACTGTTGCATTTATGCTGCCAGTTCTAGTCCCATAAGTTATCTTCACATCAGTGGAATATCCGCTGCCTCCGCCGTTTCCAGAGGGACGAGTAACTAGAGGAGCGAGATAAATGTACAGCTTTCTATCGATAGGCAGGTTATAAAAAGTCCAAGCTGCTGATTGCCCAGGTTGCGTTAACCATGTCCAACCAGAAACATAGTTTCCGGAGATGGCCTGAAAATCAGGATCATTCTTGACAGAGACTACATTTACTGGACCAAATTGTGCAGTAGCGTCTGGAATAGTTGCTGCGAGTGTCGTCCATTTGTAATCGAACGGGCATACCCAACTTGATGAGGTGGCATTTGCGGGCATCCTTTGCCAGCCGTGAGGCATGGTATCATTTGTGGCATTTAGTAACAAAAGTACATTCATCCGTTAAATCATTCTTTATCAAGTTTCTGCAATCACCTGATGCACCTGTATGCTTCTCGGTGCAGCAATGCTCGCGCTCGAATCCCCTGCAACTACCGTTTACAGTAACAAACGTGTAGCTTTCCGGGCAGGATGCATATTGGCCTAAGATCTCCCAGCCTTCGGGCGGCGTGCAGTCCATGCACTCATCTCCTGAAAGGAACCGGGCGCACTGCATCGAATCATTGTTGACTATCATCAGAAGTGGCATTGGCGCAGCGAAAGCAAGTCCTGCCAGCATTATAGTGGCTAGGATCAACATTATCTCGGCACTTTTCATACGCATTGGTTGCAGTATCTTGTATATTTTATTTACTCTACTTTCCACCAGTGATGGGGATATAAAGTCAAGAGTTTCGGGACTACACAATTGTTGGTCTTTGGAGACTTGATTGGCGAACACGGCAGTTCCCTCCTCCAGCACGCTCGACCTCGCTTCATCCTCCAAATCTCCCTTTCTTCATGCCGATGACTGCGCCACCATCCCCAGGCACGCGCCCGCCCTCCCGCGTGCGTGCTCCCGCGAAATTGTTGGGGTCCTGAGAAGAAGCAATCCCATAAGCATCCCCGTCACCAATACGTCTGTTAATCCCGCTAGGAGCACAGCAGTGGCCCTCTTTGTCGGCGATTGGGCAATCTCACAGCTCTGGCTCTTCTGGGTGGAACCCATGGTTGGAGGCATCATAGCAGGATTCCTTTACAGATCTTTGATTGCAGATGGAGAGGATTCGTAGCTCTTCAGGGTGGCCAACTGCCGGATGATCTGCCCGGGTCATAAGAATCTTAAAAATTAGATCTTTGATAAAAATAAAAGACTGCACAGATCTGGGCGGTGGCAGATGCCGCAGGCCACATGGCCCGCGTTTTTGGCATCCTCAGCTATTGAGACAAGAAACTAAATCATCGATGCATTTTTATTTGAATAATCAGAAGTATCTTCCAGGAAGGTAAGACTATGCAAATAAAAGAGAAATCGTTAGGCACTTATCTCAACCTCTTTTTTGTCATCATGATGATGGGCGCAGTCTGCTGCAGCCTGGCCGAAGGTGTCAGCGTTCCTCAGCATCTGCCAGGAACCTGGGATGTTACGGCAGAGCTCGTCGCCGCAACGGCCGAGAATCCAAACGATCCATACGCGCCCAAGCCGGGAATGATTAGACCCGATACCTGGACCATCCAGGATAACTATGGCGCCCCGGTTCTCTCGAGCAGCAGCGGCTCTATCCAGGGCAAATACACGGATTACGGCGCGACCTTCGATGGCACTTATCCGTTGGGCTCCGGAGTCTATATGGTGGTGCATATCGAATGCCTCCTGGACAGCTCCGCATCCATGTATGGAACCAATGAGAATGATTATTGGGGAACTAATACCGTGACAGGCGAGATGATAAAGCTCGGCATTGAGTCATGGAAGTTCAGGGCTATAAAGAAGTGAGGTGCTATCGATTTCAAAAAATAGATAACAATACGGATCCGGGTGGGTGGCAGACCCCGCAGGCCACATAGCCCTTGCCTCTGGCGTCCTCGTAGCCGGAAAACCAGAGCGGGCCAAAAAGCGCAGGCTTATGTCAGCTCCTGATAAGAGGATCTATGCATTCATTGATCTTAAATGCCTCTTCACGCTCGATGCAGGTGGGACAGGTTCGGCAAGGCTGCTCCTCTCCTTTGTAGCAGGACCAGGTAAGCTCATAGGGAACCCTCAATTCCAGCCCTATCTTCACGATCTCGGCCTTGGTCAGATTCACGAAAGGCGCCCGCAGCTCCACAGGATGCCAGGCTGTAGCCAGCCTTATGGCAGGCTTCAGCGCTTCCACGAACTCCGCCCGGCAGTCGGGATAGATGGTGGCATCATTCCTATGAGCGGCGTAAAATATCTCCGGGATCTCATGCGCTTCTGCGTATCCGGCCGCCACGGAGAGCATGATCATGTTGCGATTGGGCACAATGGTCTTTCTGGCGGCCTCTTCTGTGTAATGGCAACTGGGTACATCCTTTCCGCCGAGAAGGGCGCTGTCGCCCAAGAGCGCAGCCAGACAGCATAGATCGAGGATGCGATGAGTTACATGCAGCCTTGCAGCTACCTCTTTTGCGCAGTCGATCTCTTTTTTGTGCCTCTGGGCATAGTTGAAGGTGAGGGCATCTACATCGTAGCCATTATCCAGCATCTTGTAGAGCAATGTGGTCGAATCTACGCCACCGGACAGGATCAAAACGGCCTTCAAATCTCTCTCTTCCTTCACACTGTTCTCAGGATTCATTCAGGCTCGTATCCCGTCGAGGATTTATTCTCATTAAGTTTTCGCATAGTGATCAATCTCTTCCAAAGTCGCAGGAAACTGGAGTCTAGCTTTTCCCTTCCTCTTTTCTAAGGGGCGTGACGAGGAGCTTGTCCACCCGGTGCTCATCCATATCCACAACCTCGAAACGGTAGTCACCCCATTCAAAATGGTCTCCTGTGGAGGGAACTTTTTCCAAATGATTCATTATGAACCCGCCCATGGTCTGATAAATCCCATCCTCTTCTTCGGGCAAGCTTTCCAGCTGCAAAGACTCTTTAAAGTCATCAACAGGCATTGTCCCATCTACCAGCCAGGATCCATCACTCCTCTGCACGATTTGCGGCTCCGAAAGATCATCTATATGAGGTATGTCTCCCACCAGCCCTTCCAAAAGGTCTACGAGGGCCACAATTCCCTGCACTGAGCCGTATTCATCCAGAACAATAGCGAGATGAATTCCCGTCTGCTTGAACTTTTCCAAAACCTTCAAGGCTCTCATGCTCTCCGGGACGAAGAGAGGCGGCAAGAGAGCCGACTTCAGGTCTATCTTATGGTCCACCAGATTGCAGCTCAGGAGGTCTTTGGACTGCACCACCCCTAAAACGTTATCGAGCCTTTTGTTGCAGACCGGGAACATGGAGTACGGCCCACTGGATATTTTCCTCTGAATCTCGCTAGCAGAGTCGTCGATGTCCAGCCATACGATTTCTCCTCTGGGAGACATGATGGAGTTTACCTTTCTGTCTCCCAGAGAGAAGACCCGCTCCATGATATCCTGCTCCTCCTCCTCGATTATGCCCGCTGTCGTCCCCTGGTCTATCAGAATTCTGATCTCTTCTTCTGTCACGCCAGGCTCAACGTAAGATCTGACACCCAGTGCGCGCAGCACGAGTTCCGTGGAGGCGCTGAGCAATGCAATCAGAGGATGTACAACACGGGAAAAAGTGCGCAAAGGCGAAGCCGATAGAGACGCAATGCGCTCAGGATTGGAGAGGGCAATTCTCTTCGGAACCAGCTCTCCAATAACCAGGCTGAAGAAGGTTATCAAAAGGACCACGCTGGCCAGGGCAATAACCCCGCTGTAAGGAGCAAGGGCGGGAAAGCCCTGCAAGTAAACGGCCAGCTCATCGGCTATTGTCACGCCACCGTAGGCGCCAGTTAATGTTGCTATCAGAGTTATACCGATCTGGACTGCGGAAAGAAGCTGGTTGGGATTATTGGCCAGCTCCAGAGCTACCTGTGCGCCTGCATCGCCTTCTTCCGCAATCTGACGGAGCCTAGCCTTTCTTGAGGAAACGACAGCCATCTCTGCCATGGAAAAGGCGCCATTGGCCAAGAAGAGAATTAAGATGATCAGGATTTCAGATAGCATATGCTATCGGTAAGCTGCCTGGAAGTTATTTATAGCTTCGCTGAGGGGACTACACCGATGTGATCTCACAGAAATTAAAAGTGCCTTAAGAATGATGGATTCATCCCAACTTGCTCTTTATGCTCCTGGCAGCCAGCATTCCTGTGGAAAATGCAGCTTGCAGGTTATAGCCTCCCGTATCCCCGTCGACATCCAGCACCTCTCCCACCAGATATAGCCCATTAACCCGTCTGGACTCCATGGTCTTCGGATTGACCTCTTTCAGATCCACCCCCCCTCTAGTAGCCATGGCCATATTGAAACCGCAAAGCTCAGAGACGACGAGAGGTAGGCCGGTCATATTATCGGCCAATTGAGAACGCATCTCCCGGGTCAGATGAGCAAGGAATAGATCAGTGGCTATGCTGGAGATCTCCAGAATTCTTCTTATCAGTCTGGGTGGAAGAGGTACGGAGCAGGTCAGGTCCCCCATCGCAGTCTTTAGTGTGCATGCGCCGTCCAATCGAGCGCGATCTCTAAGCCATTCGTCCAGAGCCCCGCGTTTTTCTGTTGCTACAAAAGAGAGCTTCAAAATGTCTCCTGCCCGGATATGCCTGGAAAGGTCCAGGACCGCAGGACCTGAGAGCCCCTGATGAGTAAATAGAATATCACCTTTCTCCGCCCTAATCTTTCCTTGCCGGTACAGCGAGATCTCCATATCCGAAAAGGAGAGCCCGGCTAGCTCAGAGAATGGGTAATCCTTTATGATAAGGGGTGTCAGGGCTGGGGCGATTTCGGTGATGCTGTGGCCAAGAGTGCCAGCGAGCCTGTAACCATCTCCGGTCGAGCCCGTGCCTGGATAGGAGCATCCTCCCGTGGCTATGACAAGCATTCGTGAACGGTAATTACAGTCTATGCAGGCGACAAGAAATCCATTCTCTGTCCTTGCTATCGATCTGACCTCCTGGCCGCAGCGGATGCGAATATCTCCTGCCTTGCATTCTTCGATTAGGATATTCAACACATCCCTGGCTTGCAGGGTTTCCGGAAATATCTTGCCACCCCTTTCCTGGACCATGGCCAGCCCCTTTCCCTCAAAGTAGGAGATGAGGTCATGGTTCGTGAAGCTCAATAGAGCAGGCCGCAAGAATCTGCCGTGATCTCCAAAATGGTCAAGGAAGGCCCGGATGTCTCCTTCATGAGTGATATTGCAGCGGCCGGAGCCCGATATGAGAAGTTTATGCCCTGGAGAGTCCTTCTTCTCAAGCACCAGTATACTCCTGCCTTTTTGGACAGCATCCTTCTGGACGGTATTCGTCTGGATGGAATTTATGGCACAAAAGAGCCCGGACGGGCCTGCCCCGATGATTATCAGATCGTAATCTTCGTTCAGCCCAACGTCCTGGCAATCAGAGTGGCTTATGCCTTTCTGGCCGGACATAATTTCATCAGGTCTGACCGCTTCAAGACCGTCATCGAATTCATTTTTGGATTTTTTATAAAACATTTCCAAAGGTATCCTCTATTATTACCGTGACAGTATAGGTGAAAAGCTTAACTGTGTTCTCCAGCTCAAGAGTATATTCTCAGGTGGGAAAGTCATCACCAGGAACAAAGCTCTGGAGCAGGCATCCGTTCGCATCAGCCGGTCCCTGCATACTCTAGAGGAGGGTTCTTCTGGCATTCCTGGTTTCTACGCGTCTGTGATAATCGAAAGATATAGATACTGAGCAATTCAATACAGTTATGATGGAGCCGTCCGAAAGCAATGCTGCCCAGGGGAAAAAAGAGGCTGGAAACATAATCGAGGCCAGGCTTAACAAGCCTTTCACCATTTCTCTCAATGCGCTTCCTTCGGCAGGATATACATGGACGACGAAATACGATTCCATCTTCTTGAAGCTTGAAAATGAACGGTTTCAGAGTTCTCAGACAGAAGCAATAGGCGGCGGAGGGACGCAGATCTTCACTTTCTTGCCCATTTCGGTGGGAAAGGTGGAAGTAGCGGCTTTGTATAAACGGCCATGGGAGAATAAAGTGGAAGATGAAAGAACGTTCAGAATTATGATCAGCGAATGAAGGGTTAAGGAAAGATGAATACCAATGACGCTAATAGAGTATTGGATTGGCACCATCTCAAAATTTGGTGTCTAGATGAGGGACGAAAATGATTAGACTCCCTGTTATTTATAATACAATATCCATTCTTATGCTCTTAGCTTGCGGAATAGTTGGAAGCTTAGCGGTCGCTACCAGCAACCCGGTCTGTCCTGAGAGTACTATTCTCTGTAATGGAACCTGTATCAATACCAGTATTGATCTGCTGAACTGCAGCTCATGCGAAAATGCCTGCCCGAATGAGACGGCCTGCATAAACGGAAGATGTTCGTGTCTGGGAGGTCTGGCTCTATGTAACGGGACATGCAATGATACCAGCTTTGATCCACTTAATTGCGGCTCATGTGGAAATGCTTGTCCTCTTGGCCTGAGCTGCTTTAATGGAATATGTTCATGCCCCGTCGGTCTAACTTTCTGTAATGGGACATGTGTTGATGTTAACAGCGATAGATTCAACTGCGGCACATGTGCGAGGCCCTGCCCTCCCGACAAAATCTGCTTTAGCGGAATATGTACGGATCAACCAGCTAATGTCTGCATTAACGGATATTGTTTATATCCCGTTGAGCTGGATTGATTCCAGCTCATTTTGCTAATGATCTACAGCCCCAGATCTTCAAATGCCTCTTTGTCCAGTTCATTTATGAATGAGTTGAGTTTTAAGATGGGAACAATGGGAACTCCTTCATAAGATCTTATCTCTTCCTCAACTAATGTGACCATAATTGGAATTGCATTTTCCCGTGTAAGATAGTGGTAAAATTCAGTTCTTTCCTTATGCAATTCAATAGCTCTTTTTATTGCGGATAATCTGGAACGGTTACCTGCCCATTTTTTGCACTCTACGAGAAATGTCCTATTATTAGCCTTAGCGATAACATCGTACTGTCTCCGCCTTTTCTTTAGCGTCTTAACTGTATTTGTCGCTGCTAGAAAGTTATTCTCTTCAAAGATAAAAGCCGTTAATCTTTCAAAATTTTGCCAAACAACTTCTGTCGAAACCTTCTGCAAATCTTCAATACATTTGATGTCTTCAAAATGGCATATTTGTTTTTTATTGCTGTCTTTTCCCTCCGGGTCAGGCTGAGTGGTGTCTGACTTTTTTTGCAGTATTTTAAAGCTATTGCTCAATATATCTCGCTTCATCGATCCTCTTCGCCCGGGCTCTGGCAATAGCTCCTCCAGCCCTCTGTCAATAAAATAGTTTTGCGCTATGAATTCGAGAGGGGATTAAGGGAAAAGTTTATGTGGTAAATGACCATAACTAACTTGCTTATGGCGGATCATATGGAGTCTCCGATATTTTCGAGCCATCAATGAGGAATTAGTTTGGATTTAAGCACAAATGTACTTTTAGTATTACTCTGCCTTCTGCTCTGTCTATCAGCGTTCTTCTCCGCATCGGAGACAGCGCTGATGTCGCTCAGCAAAATCCGGATCGTTCATCTGTTTGAAGGTGGAGTCCAGGGTGCCGCCGTGATAACCCGGCTGAGGGAAAATCCCAGCAAGTTGCTGGGCACCATTCTTGTGGGCAATAACATCGTGAACATCGGTGCTACATCCATCGGCACGGTCTTAGCGATCGAGTACTTCGGCGATGCCGGCGTAGGTATTGCTACGGGAATAATGACTGTCCTGGTGCTCATCTTCGGAGAAATCACTCCTAAAACATTGGCCGCGCAGAATTCTGAAAAGGTCTCCTTGATCGTGGCAAGACCTATTTCCCTTTTAACATATCTCCTCAGCCCGATTGTCTTCTTCTTCACAAAGATCGCCGGTCTTTTCACGCGGCTACTGGGCGGCAAAAGCAATGCTAACCTGCCCACTATCACTGAAGATGAACTCAAAACGATGGTGAACCTGAGCGAGGAGGAAGGCGTCATCAAAGACCACGAAAAGACGATGATCTGCAATGTCTTCGACTTCGATGACCAACTGATAAAAGACGTCATGATACAGAGGACAGATATAGTGGCCATCAACATGAACGCCACCTACGACGAGATCATGAATATTATAAAAACCGAGCAGTACTCCCGTTATCCCATCTATAACAAACGGATCGATAACATCGTCGGCATACTTAATGTCAAAGAACTGGTCTTCTACCGAAACTCAGAAGAGGTCTTCGACATAAAAAAGTTCATGAAAAAGCCCTACTACACCTTCGAATACCTGAAGACGTCCGAACTTTTCCGCGAAATGAAGAAGCGCAGGACACACATGGCGGTAGTTATCGACGAATATGGCGGCACAGCCGGGATCATCACCATCGAAGACCTGCTCGAGGAGATCGTCGGAGATATCTCAGACGAGTACGATATCCAGACCAAAGAGATTGAGACGATCCGGGAAGGAGAGTATGTTGTCGACGGAAGTACCAGGATCGAGCAGTTGAACGAGCAAATCGGTACCAGGATAGAGTCAGAACACTATGATTCCATAGGCGGATTCATCATTGGGGAAATCGGCAGGCTACCCCAGCAGGGCGAATCCATCGAGTACGAGAACACAAAGTTCCTCATCGAAAATATCGAAAGAAACCGGGTTAAAAAGATCAGGGTGCTGATGACTGAAGCTCTATAGCTCAAACATTTTTTTTAATACAGTTTTAATGGTTCAATTTCATAGATTCTTGATAATCTTATCCCCTATTTCATTTGAAATAATGGCCTCAAATCTAATATGCCATATCTTTCAGGCCCGGGCTTCTGGCTGTATTTAAGGATGGCTTTATAATCAGGCGCCGCATTATGCCAGGGCTATCATGAATGACAACCGGATTGTGCTCGTCATCACCTGCATGGCTTCTTTTATTACGCCGTTTTTGGCCTCGTCCGTGAATGTTGCCCTTCCCACCATAAACAATGAGTTCAATGTTCCGGACCAGGCGCTTCTGGGATGGATTGTCACAGGTTTCCTGCTTTCGGCGGCCATTTTTGTCGTGCCTTTCGGCCGAATAGCCGATATCTATGGAAGAAAAAAGATATTCGTGCTGGGCCTATCGATCATTGCTGTATCATCGCTCTTTTGCAGCATATCCAGCAGTGTACAGATGCTTATCGCCTCGCGTGTGGCGGAAGGCCTGGGCAGTGCCATGATCTTCGGGACATCCATTGCCATTCTGACCTCCGTCTTCCCAGCACAGGAAAGGGGCAAGGTGCTGGGCATCAATGTGGCAGTCGTATATTTGGGTCTCTCCATGGGGCCGCTCCTGGGGGGCATCATCACTGCTTACATTGGATGGAGGTTCATCTATGCCGGGATCACGATCTACGCTTTGCTGGCGGCGCTCCTGGCGCAGAGGATGATCAAATGCGAGTGGCGTTGCGCTCAAGAGGGGAGGTTCGACATCTTCGGCACAATCCTTTATGCGGCAATGCTCTTTGCGCTCATGTACGGGCTGACGCTGATCCCGGATATAAAGGGGGCCTATTTGCTGGGGCTTGCCCTGGCTATAATGGCAGTTTTCTTCCGGTGGGAGCTCGGAAATGAGAATCCCGTCCTGAAGATCAGCGTCTTTCGTAATAATACCGTATTCCTGTTCTCGAACCTGGCGGCCCTGATCAACTACAGTGCTACGGCAGCCCTTGCCTTTCTGCTGAGCCTTTACCTGCAGTACATGAAGGGCTACGGCCCTGAAGTGACCGGTCTGATTCTGATCGCTCAGCCAGTAGTGCAGGCGGCCCTCTCCCCGCTGGCAGGAAGGCTGTCGGACAGAGTGGAGCCGAGGATCGTCGCCTCCGTTGGAATGGGCCTTTGCGTGGTCGGGCTCACTCTCTTCGCCTTGCTGAAGCCCGAGACCCCCATTGAGACCATCCTCATCAGCCTGGTCATCATGGGCCTGGGATTTGCCTTCTTCTCGTCGCCCAACGTAAACGCCATCATGAGCTCTGTTGATAAGAGCGACTTTGGCGTTGCCTCTGGGATGGTGAGCACCATGCGGCTCATCGGCCAGCTGATGAGCCTGGGCATTACCATGCTTATCTTCTCGGTAGTCATGGGACATGTGGAGATTGCGCCCGGGCAGATGGACATGCTCATGGTCAGCATCAAGCTTTCTTTTGGGGTCTTTGCCTGCCTATGCGTCCTGGGCACGATCTTCTCTCTGGCCAGAGGAAACCTGGGAAGGGATGTGGAGCCTGTGGCGGTGCAGTCTGGGGAATGAACAGGGCAAAAATTACCCAAAAATATCCTTCGGATGCCCTTCACAGCACGCATTCGCTGCAGTCCTGGCAGCTGCACTCGATGTTTGTGATCTTCCATTTGAGTGCCCATCGCTTCATATCCTTGACGATGTCGATGATCTCAAGGCCGCTCTCCGTCAGGGTGTACTCGCTCTTCACAGGGAAGGACGTGCTGTCCACTCTGTTCTCGATGAGCCCTTCCTTCTCCAGCTCCTTCAGCCGGGCCGAGAGAACCTTCTGGGTGATGCCGTGCAGGCAGCACTTCAGCTCGGAAAAGCGCCTGGTGTGCCCGGCACCTTTATAGAGCTCGAGGAGTATGAGCAGGGTCCATTTTCGGGCAATATACTTCACAGTCAGGTTTACGGTGCATCCTTCCTGCATGGTATACTTGTGGAAACTTTCTAGGCTATATACTTTAGTATCATAAGTATACTATGAAGTAGAGTGTACTACGAATTAGAGGTAATTAAAAATGGCAGCTATTGAGAAACCCGATATGTTCTGCTACCAGTGCTCCCAGACCGCCGGGGGCACAGGCTGCACAATTAAAGGAGTCTGTGGAAAGGAAGCGATTGTGGCACGTCTGCAGGATAACCTGCTCTTCGCCATCAAAGGCATCAGCGCTTATCTTTACCATGCGCGTGAGCTCGGCTACACCGATCCCGAGATAGATGCCTTCATCGAGAGAGGGTTCTTCTCCACATTGACCAATGTCAACTTCGATCCGCAAGAGTTCCTGCGACTGGCCGTTAGGGCTGGCGAGATGAACATCAAGACCATGCAGCTCCTCAAGAAAGCCCATATCGAGACCTTCGGCGAGCCGACGCCGACGAAGGTGAAGACGGGAACCGTCCGGGGTCACGGCATCCTCGTCACGGGCCACGATATGCATTCTCTCCACGAGCTGCTCCGCCAGGTAGAGGGCACGGATGTCTTTGTCTACACTCACTCCGAGATGCTGCCCGCTCACGGCTATCCAGGTCTGCGCAAGTACAAGAACCTGGCCGGCAACCTGGGTAAGGCCTGGTTCGACCAGCGCCAGCTCTTTGCCAAATACCCCATGGCCATCCTGGGCACATCCAACTGTTTCCTCATCCCTCGGGAAGAGTACAGGGATCGCATGTTTGCAGCGGGGCCCGTTTACCTGCCGGGCGTAAAGCATATCGATGGCTACGACTACTCGGAGGTGATCGCCAAGGCCCGAACGCTTGCGGAGTTGCCGGACGCGCCCGGAGAGTACGAGCTTACCACTGGCTTTTCCACCGCGGTCTTGCTGGGCCATGCCGCCAAGATCAAGCAACTCGTCCAGGAGGGAAAGATCAAGCGGTTCTTCCTGGTGGGCGGCTGTGATGCGCCCCTGAAGAAGTCCGACTACTACCGCGAATTCGTGCAAAAGCTTCCCAAGGATACAGTCGTCCTCACACTGGCCTGCGGCAAGTTCCGCTTCAATGACCTGGACCTGGGCGATATCGAGGGCATTCCCCGTTTGATCGACCTGGGACAGTGCAACGATGCCATTGTGGCCCTGGAAGTGGCTCAAGCACTGGCCGGACTCTTCGGAGTGGGCGTGAACGACCTGCCTCTGACTATGGTGGTCAGCTGGATGGAGCAGAAGGCGGTGGCCATCCTCTGGTCACTCCTGGCTCTGGGAATCAAGGGCATCTATCTCGGTCCCATTGTGCCCGGTTGGATCAATGAGGATATGCTGAAGATCCTGGTGGAGCAGTACGACATCCGGCTGATCAGCACACCGGATGAAGATATCAAGAAGATGATGGGGTAGAAGTACTGGCATAAATTTTATTTTTCATATCATAGATATTAAATATATTCCATCATTTTTTTTATCTGCAACAAGAAATTAATACTGAAAATAATATAAACATATTGATTACGTTATCTTTATATAACTTGCAAGCAATCCATTTTTCGAGGTTAGTGTGAGATGGAGGGGTACCTGATATGGCTGGTCTTTCTAGCGCTGGCAGTACTTTCCGTCAGCATCATCCATCTTCAGGCAGGCCGTAATAATAGACTGCAAAGAGATTGCCGGCAGATACAGATGGATGTGCATAGACTGCAAGATCAGCTCAGGGAGCGTGAGACAAGGCTCGATCACCTCCAACATGGTTACAGCCAGTTGCTCAAATTGAAGACCCGCGCCTCTGATCTGGAAAACGAACTGAAGAGGACGAAGCATACTGCGAGAGTACGAATCGGCAGAGAGGCTGCAATACCTGGAGGATTATATCGCCCAGAGGCCTAATCCGGCAGCTCTATTCCTGGGCACCTTTCCGCCTCGAGGCCTTCACTCCATCGAGAGCCATCTGGCCAGAATGCTGGAGACGGCAAGGTTCGAGGTGGTGGTGGTATCCCCCTGGATAAAAAGGCAGATGTGGGATCGGATTTCAGTGCCACTGCACAGGTTCTCTCGCCAGGGTGGAAGGCTTGTGGTATTCATGCGCGGCTGCGAGTCCGACTACAGCTCAGGTATGAGCGACAACATCCAGAATGCGGTCAAAAACCTTGGCGGCGAGGTACTGTTTGTACATTCGCTTCATGCCAAGATCTACATGATAGACAGGCGTGAGGCGATAGTGACCTCAGCCAATCTCTCCAAAGGAGGAATCGATGACAATTATGAGGCAGGCATCTGGTTGAATGATCCCAATGTTCTCAAGGATATCTGCGCCTACATTGACGATCTGCGACAATGCCGCCAAACGTGAAAAATGGCAGCATCGATCTGGCCCCCAAGCATTACGGGAAAACCATTTTAAGCTTAACAAAGCATCAAAATCGTGTCGAATAGGCAACGCAGGAGCTAAAAGCATATCCCTACAATTTCGATCTGAGGAGGTCTATACTCCTGAGGAAGATACCTTTCTCCTCCTCAAAGCCGCCCTGGCCGAGGCGAGGCCCGAGGATCGGACGCTTGAGATCGGCTGCGGCAGCGGCTTTATCTCTCTAGAATTAGCTTCGGGGGTTACAAGCCTCCTGGCGACCGACATTAACCCACATGCAGTCCTGGCAACAAAGGAAAAAGCAACAAATGCAAAGGGAATCGAGGTTATAAGGGCCGACATGTTCCGGGGGATTGGGGGGAAATTCGATCTGATAATCTTCAATCCTCCTTACCTTCCCACTACCTCGGAAGAGAGGAACGATCAATGGATTAACTACGCCCTGGACGGGGGAGAAAAGGGCAGGGAGACCATCGATCGATTTCTGAAATGCTTGCCCGATCATCTTTGCCCATGCGGGAGAGCTCTGCTCCTCATATCCAGCCTGACAGGACCAAAAGATGTGCAGAAGATGGCCATGGCCGCGGGCCTGACTGTAAATACGGTGACGAGTGTTGGATGCTTTTTTGAGAAGCTTTATGTGCTCAGGTTAGAGGTCGCGCATAAGCAGTAGGGCTGGAAGAAAGGCCCAAAGTGGGGGCCGAAGATCTTAGGGACCATGGGATAGAAAGGACATCGACAAATCGAAAGGGCCTCAATGATACTATAATGTCGCAGATATGATATTCATGCCGAGATCTCAAATTTCATTTTGTTGGGCGGCGTCCTTGTCCACCGGTAAGGGGTCCACCAGCATAGAGTCCACCAGTAGAGTGACAAGCTTTTCCAGCACTTCATTGACACCTTGACCCGTTTCGGTGGACATCTCTGGTACGTTGCTATATCTCAGGATATCTGCCTTATTGGCCACAACCAGCATCGGCAGATGGATCCAGTTCTTCAGGTCTTCCGCCAGACGAAGCTGCGAATCCAGAGGATAACCGCAATGCTCGCTGGGGTCGAGAATAAAGAGCACTACCCCCTGCAGATGGCTCAAGGCAGCCACCGTCTGCCGCTCAATATCGTTACGCTCAGACATGGGCCGGTCAAGCAGTCCCGGAGTGTCCACAACCTGGTACTTTTGGTGGCCCCGATAAAAGTGGCCCACAAAGATTCCCCGCGTGGTGAATGGATAGCTGGCGATCTCGGGTCTGGCTCCAGTGACACGGATAATGAAGCTTGACTTGCCCACATTGGGGTAGCCGGCGATGAGAATGGTTGGCACCTCTGGATCAATAGTGGGCATCTTACGAAGCCTGTTGCGGGCTTCATTCAGGAATAGCAGATCCTTTTCAATGGACCTCATGACAGAAGAGTAGCGCCCGAATGCCGACTTTCTGTCCGGAGTGCTATCCATCCCCCGGGCCCGTTTGATCTTGATTACATACTCTTTTGTGATCAGTCTTATCTGTCTCGCAGCCCAGCGCATACGAGAAAGGCTGATTCGCATACGATCCACGCCTGCAGTTATATCCGCCATTTCTCTGTAGAAGGGCGGCAGATTCTCAAAGGACGGAAATTTCCGGACCAAGTTGGTGAGATTGTCGGAGAGTATATTGCCGGCGTTTTGGACCATGGACTCGTTGTCAGTGGCGCGGGAGGCGCGCCTGAAGGACTTATCAAGAAGTTCCTGCGATGTGGGAACGGTTGGAAGCTGCTCGAACATTAGATACTGGTTATCGGCATTAGCAGATAAACCTTTAGGCCTCTCCCTGAAGTCTTCATTTAATAAATGGTTTTCGGAAGGGTTAAATACTACTTCCATATCTATATAGATGAGGTGGCCTCTTGAAGAGATTAGGCACCGCGCTTCATGTGGTACAGAATAAATTAATTGTCCAGAGCGAGCAAATTGTTGGAAGCGAGACCAATATCCCCAGAACGAATTCCTGGGTTGTGGACCAGAAGAGGACCAAGGTCGGAAAAGTTTTCGATATATTCGGCCCCATTGATCATCCATACATCATCGTTCGACCAAATAGAGGAATAGATGCCGCTGCCCACGTCGGAAAGAAGCTCTATATCGACGAGGCGTCGGGGAGAGATAGCAAGTGGAAGAGATTGAGAAGCTGAGAGAGATAGAGAGGGCGGAGCCGGAGAAGCTTAAAGAGAGGACCCGGCTCAAGCGCGAGAAAGAGAAGGTAGACGAGTTCGAGAAGTTCACAGTTGAGTGCCCGGAGTGTAAGAGCCACACCCTGGTGCGAGACTACGAACGTGCGGAACTGGTTTGCTCCGATTGCGGCCTTGTTATCGACGAGAATTTCATCGACCAGGGGCCGGAGTGGAGAGCCTTCGACCACGATCAGCGCATGAAGAGGTCGAGGGTTGGAGCACCCATGACGTACACCATCCACGACAAGGGCCTTTCCACCATGATCGACTGGAGGAACAGGGACTCTTATGGCAAGACTATCTCCTCCAAAAACAGAGCTCAACTCTATCGTTTGAGAAAATGGCAGAGGCGTATCCGGGTCAG
The DNA here is from genome assembly GCA_963702455.1 of uncultured Methanosarcinales archaeon. Classification (GTDB taxonomy): domain Archaea; phylum Halobacteriota; class Methanosarcinia; order Methanotrichales; family Methanotrichaceae; genus Methanothrix. Next base: position 111,293 of record CAVPCV010000009.1, on the reverse strand, counting down.
CAATGCCACGGAACGAAACCTGGCCTTCGCATTGTCAGAACTGGACAGGATGGCATCGGCCCTTGGCCTCTCTCGAAATGTGCGGGAGACTGCCGCTGTGGTCTACCGCAAAGCTGTGGACAAGAATCTCATTCGCGGGCGGAGCATTGAGGGCGTCGCAGCTGCAGCGCTCTATGCAGCCTGCCGCCAGTGCAATGTGCCCCGTACTCTGGACGAGATCGCTGAGGTCTCCAGGGTCTCCAGAAAAGAGATCGGCAGAACCTACAGGTTCGTGTCCCGGGAGCTGGCCTTGAAGCTCATGCCCACCAGCCCCATCGACTATATCCCACGCTTTTGCTCCGGCCTGAATCTGAAGGGCGAGGTACAGGCCAAGGGAATTGAGATCCTCCGCCAGGCGGCTGAGAAGGAGCTCACCAGCGGGCGCGGTCCCACGGGCGTGGCTGCAGCCGCGATCTATATCGCCTCCATCCTTTGCGGAGACCGGCGGACTCAGCGCGAGGTGGCGGATGTGGCAGGAGTAACGGAAGTCACTATCAGAAACCGCTACAAGGAACTGGCGGAAGAGCTGGATATAGAGATAATCCTGTAAATGGAAAATGGGCAGATGGATCGTTTCTGGGAGGTGGACTTCCTGCGAGGAATTGCCATCGTCCTGATGGTTCTTTTCCATCTGGCCTATGACCTCAATTATTTTGGAGTCTATGAGGTTGATTTGGCCTCAGGATTCTGGTTCTATCTGGCCCGATTCACAGCCTCGCTCTTCCTCCTGCTGGTCGGGGTATCCCTTACACTGAGCCACTCCAGGGCACGGCTTTTGGGGCAAGAAGACAGATTTCGTTTCCGGCTTATGAAGAGGAGCCTCTGGATATTGGGTCTGGCAATGGGGGTAACTCTTGCAACCTATCTCTTCATGGGAGAAGGCTTCATCGTCTTCGGAGTGCTTCATCTCATCGGCATCTCTCTGCTGCTGGCTTATCCCTTTCTCCGGCTGCATGAAGCGAACTTCATTTTTGGATTATTATTTATACTATTGGGGTTATACCTGCAGAACCTCAGCGTCGACTTTCCCTGGCTGCTCTGGCTGGGGCTGGCTCCCCCGGACTTCAGTTCAGTGGACTACTTTCCCCTCTTTCCCTGGTTCGGGGTGATCCTGATGGGTGTGGCTTTTGGCGACTTCTTCTATCGAGACTACCGCCGCAGGATTCATTTGCCAGATCTTGCCGGGGCGCCTCTGGTGAAGCGGCTCGCATTCCTGGGCCGAAATTCGCTGGCCATCTATCTCGTCCATCAGCCGGTACTGATTGGTCTAATGTATCTGGGCGGTGTCTCGCTGCCCTGGAATAGCATCTTCAATTGATCTCGAGCATCTTCTGATTTCACCGGATGGAATTGAGACCACCCTCTTATCTCTCGTCCTGAGGCTCGCTCTCGAAAGGATCAAATGCTTGTACATCTTTAAGCGTCGGAGAAGAAGGAATGCTCATGAAGGTTCTTGTCAGTGATTCTTTAGCAGAAGAAGGAGTAAAGAGGCTGGAGTCGGGAGCCGACGTTGATGTTATCACCAACCTCTCTCCTGAGGAGCTCATCCAGAAGATAGGAGAATACGATGCCCTGGTCATCCGCAGCGGGACGAAGGTAACGGCAGATGTCATCAAAGCTGCAGACCGGCTCAAAGTCATCGGCAGAGCAGGGGTCGGCATCGACAACGTGGATGTGGAGGCCGCCACCAAGAAAGGCATCATCGTGCTGAACACCCCCGGCGGAAACACCATCTCTGCAGCCGAGCACACCATCGCCATGATGCTGGCCCTGGCCAGGAACATCCCCCAGGCCAATGCTGCGCTGCATAAGGGCGAATGGAACCGCAAGAAGTACACCGGCGTCGAGTTCTTCAACAAGACCCTGGGCATTGTGGGCCTGGGCCGCGTAGGAGCCGAGGTGGCCTCCCGCATGAAGTCCTTCGGCATGCAGATCGTGGCATACGATCCCTTTGTCTCCGAAGAGCGGGCCCAGCAGATGGGCCTGACTCTCGCGCCGCTGGAGACTGTGCTGCGAGAGGGCGACTTCATCACTGTGCATACGCCCTTGACCAATGAGACCCGCAACCTGATCGATGAAGATGAGTTCAATATCATGAAGCCGGGCTGCCGCATTGTGAACTGCGCACGGGGCGGAATAATAAACGAAGCAGCTCTGGCCAAAGCCGTAGCGGAAGGAAAGATTGCCGGAGCTGCGGTAGACGTCTTCACCAAAGAGCCGCCCACCGGAAACCCCTTGCTGGAGCAGGAGAAGGTAATAACCACGCCCCACCTGGGCGCCTCTACTGCGGAGGCGCAGGTCAATGTGGCTCTGGCTGTGGCTGACCAGATCCTCACCATCGCCAAAGGCGGCCTGCCCACCAATGCCATCAACATGCCTGCCATATCGCCTGAAACCCTGGCGGTCATGGAGCCATTCATGGTATTGGCGGAAAAGATGGGCGCTCTTCTGGGCCAGCTCGTGGGCACTGGTTTCGAGAGCATGGAGCTCATTTACAGCGGATCTGTGGCTGAGAAGGATATCCGGCCTGTGACCATATCCGCCATCAAAGGCCTACTGGGTTGCCTGATGGGAGAGGGCGGCGTTAACTTCGTCAATGCCCAAAGGACGCTCAAGGAGATGGGAGTCAAGCTGCTGGAGAGCAAGACAGAGTCAGCTAATGGCTATAGCAATGCCATCACCATGAAGCTGACCAAAAACGGTGCGACGACTGTGCTGCAGGGCACTGTCTCCGGAAATAAGAAGAAGCAGATTGTGCAGCTCAACGATTACAAGACCTACATCCCCACCGAAGGGGACATGGTGATTGCCATCATCGAGGACAAGCCCAATATCATCGGCCCGTGCTGCGTCGTCCTGGGTGAGGGCGAGATCAACATCGGCTCAATGCACGTTGGCCGCATAGATGCAGGCAAGCCCCAGCTCATGGTGCTGAGCGTGGACCATATGGTGTCGGATGATATAATGAAGAAGCTTCTGGAAGTTCCGGGAGTGACCAGCGCCAAGATGGTAGAGCTCTAAGAATTGGATTACGGCAATTCGATTTTGTTGGTCTGGACAGGTGCACTCCTGTCCGCTTTTTTTTTAGTTGGTTCTATGCCGTATCTGCATCCTGCCTGACGCACTTTCCCGAGGCCACCACTGCCGATACACCAGGCCTTTTCAGCTCCACCCGGAGCAGCTTCTCCAGCTCCTCCTCTGTCGCGGGAAGCTCCAGCAAGCGCATCGGCACCAGCACCTCCAAAAGAGCCGTGAGATCGGGCGCCTCCTGGCCGCCGGTCATGGCAGCCACGTCGTTCTTGAGGACGATCACCAGAACGTCGCGCTTCTGCCAGACGGCATTGATCAGAGCCTGCAAACCCGAATGCGCCAGAGCATAGTCGCCCATAACGGCAATTCCTTTCTTCCGGAAACCCGAGGCCACGCCCACCGATGAGCCCAGGCCGTAGACCACGTCCACCGACTTCGTAGGGCTCCCGTGTGGCGCGAATGGCAGCATCCCGCGTCGCCGGCTACGGGCACATCCAGCTTTTCCGAGCGCTCGAAAGAGGGGGATGAATGGGCAGTTCCACAGACCGGAGCATAGCCGCGCTCCTTCACGGTCTCGTAGGCCTGGGGTACTTCTTCCGGCACCTCATCCAGAGTCTTCAGAGCCTGGATGATATCCGCCCTCCCCAGGAGTCCTCTGGGCAGGTGGCCGGTGAGCTTGCCCCGCACTTTGGGACTCATGCCCAACTACGATTCGATGAAGGGCTCCGGCTCCTCAGCAACCAGTATCAAACGATGTTCATCGATGAATTGGCGGAGGAGTTTCCGTGGAAGAGGATTGGTGTAGGCGATAGATAGAAGGGAGACTCCCAGGCCCTCAGCCAGCGCGGCAGGATAGCCGCTGGCGATGATTCCCACATTGCCAGGGTTGCTATCCGTACAGACTTGCATTTGATTGAGGGTGGTGGACGCGGAAGCCTCTTCTGCCAGGGCCATAACCAGGTCGTGATGCCTCTGGTGGCGGCCCCGCATGGTCAGCTCCGGAATGGTCCTCTCAAACACCTGACCCGTTCCCGGTGAGGGCAGAGACGATATGGCAGGGCCCGGGCCGGCAAGGAGGCGCCATGTTACCCGAACTATTACTGGGATTCTCAGCCTCTCCGATAGGGTGTAGGCCTCCAGGATAGAGGCATAGAGGTGATCCGGGCGATCTGGGATCGAGCACCGGCAATTCAGAGAGCGGCCCGTAGAATCTGCTGTCCATCTCCGCCTGGGAGCGCCTGGGCCCCAGATCGTCGCCGGCGATTATCACCAGACCCGAGCCGATGGTGTGCGTGGCCGAGATCACCAGCGGATCGGCCAGAGTATTCATGCCCACCTGCTTGACTACGACCATGGAACGCAGCCCCGTCGCCGAGGCGCCCAGAGCAATCTCCAGGGCCACCTTCTCATTTACGGAAATCTCCGCTTTCAGCGCGGCGGCAAGATCGGTTATGGGATAGCCGGGAACGTATGTCCGAACCTTCGCCCCGGCATCATCTGCAGCCAAGAGTACGGCATCCTGACCGTTCATGGCATGAACCCGGGAACGATGGACTCATCCGGCTGGGCACAGAAGGGCAATGCCGCCACGGCTCCAATCAGCCCCTGACCGTTCATGAGAATCTGCACGCCCGCCTCGCTCGCGGCCTGCAGAGCATCCTCGTACTGCACCCTCTCCACTTTGCATCTCTGGCCAAAGGGCAGGAGCTCGGAGGGATCAAAATCCCTGAAGACGGCCATGCCCGTCTGCTCCGAGACGGAGTATTTGCGGAGCAAGGCTTTGAAGTCGGATAGCATGCCTTCTCCTCTTCCGGGCAGGCAGGCGAACTCCACCACTGTGGAGACGCAGTTTTGGGTCTTGGTGGGCACAGGAAAGAGCTGCACCAGGGAATGGGAGAGGTAGCGCGCCTCGGGGCGATCGACTTTGCTCGCTATATTGTGAATCAAAGACCAGGTCGCTCCCAGGGTCTTGGAGTCGGTATCGTCCACACCGATGATCAGCCTCTCTCTCCTGGGCAGGACTATGGTGCCCCGGGCGACGCGACCGCCTCCGCATTCCGTTACATCATAGCGCAGGACATCGTCTGCCTTTGCCCGGGAGAGGGTGGCTCCCACGCCCCCGCCACCCAGGCCCGCATAAGTCACCTCCACTTCCGGACCCAGCACCCTGACCGACTCAATGCCTGCAGATCTCTTGGAGGAGGCCAGATCCAGGTCGGCCTCGCCGGGCGAGATCATATAGCGGAACCACTCACCCAGGTTGCGAGAGCTCTGAACCAGAGGGTCCCTTAGAGTAATGGTATCTGGCCCAGGCTGAGCCGCCGTAGCAGCTGGAGCGCTCCATGAGCTCAACATGTTTATCCTCCTGGTCAACCACGGCGTGGATCTGCTTGTAGACCACCACATATGGATCTTCTAATTCGAGTTGCACGCCTCATTCCTCGGCTAAGCTCTTTGATAATCTCGATGTTCTCTCCTTCATGCCCTTCATATATTCTCTCAATACCACTGTGGCATAGCTTCCTTTGGGTAAGCATGAACTCCAGCTCAGCAATATCTCCCTTGACACTGATTTGAGGTTGGGCAGGACATATTGCAGTCCGCCTTGTGCCTCGCGAGCCAAGCTCTGCATTCTCCTCCACCCTGAAGTTCCCCTGGGAGACCCCCTCTTCCATGAGCACTGCTCTCTCGATCTCACCCTGTATGCCTTCTGCCAAAATCGTCTCAAAGCCGATAAGCGGCAGAGTTACAAATGCCCTGCCTCTCCCGGCCAGCCGGTTGACCGCTTCCAGGTTCTCCGAAGTTACCGCCTGTTGCTTATCCATATCCGGCAAACCCCCTCTGGCAAAGCAGACCACATCGCCCACCACGGCTCTGTCCAACGGCAGTTTTGCATCCAGCCGGCGGCTGAGGATCTTATTGAAGAGATATGACTGGTAAGCGTGCAGAAAGAGGCGCTTCAGATTGACGGAAAGAACATCAAAGGAATGAGCATAATCACCTGGGTGCTCCGCCAGATAGTTGAGCATAGCCATTTCATGGTGCAGGTACTCGAGGAAAGCCTTTCAGGGCGGTTGGGATATCTCGACTCGCCCATAGCTCTTCGCGAGCCTCTCTGGTCCTCTCCGGCTCGCCAGAAAAGGGCAAGGCCAGATAGATGTAGACCGCTTCTTCAATCTTGCCTCTCGCCAGGGCCTCGCCCACTTTATGAGTGACAGGCCTCGTGTCCCCGAACCTCTGCACGCCGAAGTAGTTGGGAACGCCCTTTTGCTGCACTATCTCCTCGGTGATGCGGGCTAGAATGGCAGCCGGCTCAGGGCAGGCGAGATCTCGAATGGTGATACGAAAACGATTGCCGAGCAGATCTCCCAGGCCCACAGAGCGGTTCGTCCTGCCCAGCACCCTTATTTTCAGGTCGGGCAGAGGTGATCCTCTTCAGCTCCGCTTCATCCAGGTTCATGATGCTGATCCTCTGAACCGTCACCGCCCGCTTGTCCTTGGTCCCGGCCCAGCCGAACCTCTTCTGGCTGATGCGAAGCCTCCGGGACATCTCCCGGATGAGGTGGTGGGTATCCCAATCGGTCTTCTCCACTTCCAAGACCAGGTACCTTCCGCCTTCGTAGGTTTGCTCCTCGAAGACTTCGTCCACCAGGAAGTCCTCGGGACAGCTTCTGATGACGCCACCGCAGCCAGGGCTGTCTGTGATGTAGTAATCCATACCCAGGGCTCGATCCTGATCTGTCGCTGGTATCATATCGGCCTCAGAGATGCAAAAGATGCGGTCAAACGAGCTTGAGCTTGCCCGTCACTTTATCCATCAGCTTATTATGGGCAGGGCCCAGGCCCAGGGCAGTTATAGTGCCGGCAGGAATCTCCGTCAAGCCGGCATCGGCAACAATGGCGCAGGGAATGCCGGCCCTTTCCGCATCCTCTCGCAGCCGGAAGAGGTCAGGGACCCCAGGCACTTTCAGGATCACCTTTTTTTGGCCCTCTGCCTTCCAGCTTGAGACCGCCGACTTGTCCATTTTTTCTGCCCTCTCCACAGCCATGACTGCGGCATGAGCTACCTGCACGGCCAGCTTTCCTGCCGAGAGCTTCAGATCCTCTCTAATCACTATGCATTGTTTGAAATCCATAAAAGGGTGACCTCGCTTGAATCAGAAACTCAGAGTGTCAGAAAAAGAGGCGAGAATGTTACGCCTCTTTGGTGAGCACCTTGACGCAAGAAGGACTCTTGACGATGTTCCCCATCTTCGCACCGATGAGGTACTCCAGGCCCTTATCGGCTGCAATGTCCAGGACGCGCTGCGTCACCACGCCATCGAAGATCACGCCGTTGACGTCTCCGTTGGATTCCTTCAGCTCTCTGGCCAGATCCCTAACGGCGACCTCTCTGAGGACGTTCTGGTTCCTGTCCAGGAGCCTGGCACATAGAGTGCCATCCAATTCCTCCATATGCTTTCTGAACCATTCCTTCACCGGCTCGGGCTCAGGGATAGGCTCAGGAGCCGCGACTACGATCTCTTCCACGACGGGAACGGGTGCTGCCTTCGGTACGACCTCACGGGGCATGATCCGGCGCGGTGCGATGGCTTCCGCCCTCTCGGCGGTGGTTCGAACGCATAGGGGCTTCTCGCGGATAAGGCTCTTTCTCTTGGTGGTGATTTCGCGCCTTCTCTTGGGTTGGTTCTTGATCTTGTATTGATCCAGCACCTGCTCGACAGGGATCTTCTGGCGCAAAGCCCGAACAATCTCCTTCTGAGTCATGTCCTCTACGCTTTTGCCCTCTGGTGCCCTGGCCACATAATCGATGTCTGCAACCTGGAGAAGCTCTTTTACAATCAGTTCTCCTCCCCTGTCGCCATCAGTGAAGGCGGTGACGACCTTCTTGGCACAGAGGTCAGCGATAGTGGGAGGCACATTTGTTCCGCCCACAGCCACGGCGTTCTTGATGCCGTATTTGAGCAGATTGAGCACATCGGCCCGGCCCTCAACCACCAGGATGGCATCCGAGTCCACCACATTGGGACCGGCAGGCAGATTGTCCTTGCCCAGATGGGTTATCTCCTCCACCCGCACGGACTGCTTTATCTCCTCGGTGATCTCTTCCGTCTCCAGGATGTTCTCATCAAACATCTCCACCAGGATGCGCTTGGCCCTTTCAATGACATACCTCCTCTTGGAGGCACGCACATCTTCGATGCGGTTGACGGCGATACGAGCGATGCAAGGCCCCACGCGATCTATGGTCTCCAGAGCTGCAGCCAAAATAGCCGTCTCGACCTTATCGAAACTGGACGGAATGGAGATGGTGCCGCTGGACTTTCCTCCGCTGGATGTGATCTGGACGTCGATCCTGCCCAACCTCCCCGTTTTTTGAAGGTCTCTCAAGTCGAGGTCGCTTCCCAGAAGGCCTTCGGTCTGGCCGAAGATGGCGCCGACCACATCCGGCCGCTCCACTATCCCCTCCGCTGTTATATCCGCATAAATAACATATTTAGTTGTATCAACATTTTGCATGTATGACACCTCTTGTTTTAAAATAGTTAGATAAAAGTCACACCAACACTCAGAGAGCCAAAGCTATTCTTAGATCAACAGGAGCTGATTCGCGACCTATTGTCGCAATTCGACTACGCCTATATAAGGCAGGCAGTGAGCAGTGAATGAGGGTGAATGTGAGTTTATCCAACTATTTCAGTATCCATTTGCCAATATCATGGAGCATCTGATAGAAATGCCCACACATGAGCGTTCTTTTCTCCATTTTGCTGGCATTTCATCGCCCCAAGTTTCACTTAGGACTTAATTATCATGTGATTCGAAGCTCAAATGCGTACTTCTACCACGTAAAATTGCACGAAACTAGTTTATGAACTTTGTGGTGGAGATTGAGGCCACCAGCTTATTCAAGATATATAAAAGTTCCTATAATACAATGAATCCATTCGCTGTTCTTACTACGTCCACCTCTTCGCCGGGCTCGACCTGCAGATCTCTGGGTCGAGACGCGAGAGCGGACTTGAAAGTCTCTGGATCCATGATCTCCAGAACGTCATTATCTTTGGTGATAACCATCGCTTTCAGGGCGTCGGCTCTATTTCCCAGGATCTCCACGTCCTCGGAGTTTTCTTCGCTCATGCTGGACCGGCGACCCTCTTGAAGTGAGGTTATTTGCGTTGTCTTGCCGTCGAATCCTGACACAAAGGAGAGTGACCCGCGGAAGGATACAATATCTCCTCGCTTCAATCTCGGGAACCGGACCAACAAGTGTGGAACGGTACACGTCGCGGCTATCCTTTTTTCCCACCAGTTTGCATGTTTCCAGGAGTCTGCCGCCGAAGCGCTCCTGGAAAACCCTGGCCATACGCCTCCCCAGCTGCGTCGAGCCCAGTATTATGTCCAGGCCGCCTTTGACCTCCTTCATCTCCTGGATAAAGGATAGCTGGTCGCCACCATGGTAGCCTGAATCAGCCATGGACCGGGCGATCTTCTTGCACTCAACAATCTCCTGCGCGGACATTGAGCGTATGTTGTTTCCCCGGAGCTGCACTGTCGACTGGAAATATTTGCCGGCCATGCGGCTGCAGCGATCGCAGGCTACGAGTTTAATCCAGACAGGAATTTCGCATTGCTCATTTATGCTCTGGCCTCTGAAACTGCCATTGATATCCATTTTGGCCAGATATCTGGTTGCTCCTATTTTTTTGAGGTACGATCTCGATATCTGGCTGGCAGAACTCCTTATGAAACCAGAGTGCATCGATTGCTTCTTTGGATGCCAGTTCCTCTAGGGGACGATTTTCCGGTAGCCTGCCACTTTCCTTTTGTCTGTCGAGAGCTGCAGACAGAGCAGATGACCACCTCGACCATATCGGGGCAGGAGATAAGTCTTGTCGAATCCCGGGTGCATTGCCGGCACAGCCCCTCTTCCACAGGCATGCCGCATTTGGGGCAAACGGCCTGCATCACATTCGCACCATCTGGGCATAGAGAACACCGTCGATGGTGAGGACGTTCTCCCGTTCTACGTAGCCCAGCTGAATGGCATGCTCAACGGATTTACAGCCCACGAAATTGGCCATGGTTGCCTGTTCGAGAGCCTTCTCGACCTCAAAGCCTGTGGCCTTTTCCTCTCCAAAAAAGTCCGGGCTGACTTCAATACAAAGATGGCCTTCTTTGAATTTCTCGCCCAGAATATCGCTATCGCAGACGGCTATCAGCGTTTCTCTTCCTTGCTGGTAAGTTTTGAGACACATCTCTTTCCTTTCAATCTCATCAGACATCTCGGACATGGTAATCGAAGCAAATCATATTTGTTGCTGTCTCTGTTAAGGCTTTATTTCAAATCCCGGGCCTGAATTAGCAGCGCTAGTATTTAAGGCAGCTTCAGCATTCCCGGCCGCGGCTCGAAGACGTCGCCATCTCTTCTCATGCGGTCGATGATCTCTTCCGCTTTAGCTCTTTCTATGCCCAGCTCCTCTGCCCTATCCAGGACTGCATCTCTGGAAGCCGGGCCCTGGCTCTCGCGGCTCACGTCTCTGATGATATCTATCACCGATTTGGTTCTATCTCTGGTGCTCTTGGTGGTGCCCGAGGCGATGATGTCGGCATCCAGGAAACCCGTCTCCGGGTCCACGCCCACTTTTCGCAGACACGCCTCCAGGATCTTGACCACCCTCTGGGCGTCGGCAAGAGTCACTTTATCGCTCAGGCGCAGCCGGGCGCTGGCCTCGCCCAAACGTATCAACGCCTCCAGTTGGCGGGCAGTGACGGGCACCGGCTTATTCGAGTCCTGGCCCTGGGTCCTCAGGCCGACGTAGTACTTCAGGAAATACTCTTTGGCCTCTTCGGTCAGAGTGGGGAATATATTCTTGCGAGCATAGGCCACATATTTCCTGAGCACCTCGGGCTCGATGGCAGGCATTATCACCGTAAGGGCATTATCGATATCCTCCTGAGATATATCCGGGTTCCAGGCCTTTTGGGTGGAGAGCTCACCGGCATAGTTGCTCTTCAGGATATGCTGTGCGATAGCCGAATCCCTCTTGGTGTCCGGGTCATCGGTCAGAACGAAGATCAGGTCGAACCGTGACATGAGGGCGGGAGTGAGGTTGATCTGGGGGGCGATGGGCTCGTACTTGTCGAACCTTCCCAGTTTCGGGTTGGCGGCGGCCAGGAGAGAGCAGCGAGACTTCAGTGTAGCCATAACCCCGGCCTTGGCGACGCTTATCGTTTGTTGCTCCATCGCTTCGTGCAGGGCGCTCTTGTCCTCGTTGTTCATCTTGTCCATCTCATCTATGGCGGCTATGCCCTTATCTGCCAGAACCAGGGCGCCTGCCTCAATGGTCCAGCGGCCATCTCCCAGCTCGTCCTTGACAGCCGTAGCAGTGAGTCCGGCGGAGGTGGAGCTCTTGCCCGAGGTGTAGATGCCGCGGGGCGAGATCTTGATCATGTACCTCAAAAGCTGAGATTTGGCGATGCCAGGATCGCCCACCAGGAGGATGTGAATATCGCCGCGTATGCGCGCCCCATCGGGTAGGTTCTTCTCGAAGCCGGAGACCAATTGCAGGCCCAGAGCCTCTTTTACATCCTCGTAGCCGTAGATGGAAGGTGCAATGGACTTCTTTATATTTTCATAGATCTCCGGGTCGCGAGACATCTTCAGGATCATCTCCTCATCCTCCGGAGAGATGTCGATCTCTTCGAACTCCTGATCCTTCATCTCCACAGAGATGCCCTTATGGAAGAGGTCAAAGTAGGTGCTCTTGCCTTGCTGAGGGTTGCTTCGCTGGTAGGATTTGAGAACGCCATTGACAATAACGCGGTCTCCGGGGAATATCCTGCCCGCCAGGTCATCCTCCAGCTCGACATCCAGGTTTGAGGCTGCTGTCCGCCCCGCAATTCCTCGGGCGACTCCTGCACCCTGATCTTCTGGGCATCGACGAACTTGGATTGGGCCAGCATGAGCTTGAAAGGTCCGCCTCTGTCGCAGGCCTGGTTCATGCACTTCAGGTTCTGGTCCTCGAACTTGTTGCCCGTCTGCTCCTTGAAGAAGGTGAAGCCGCACCTCTGGCACTGGAAGGCGGCGGAGACGATCTTGGGACGGACCTCTGTGGCCGTCCTGACCAGGCCATCGATGGCCAGCAGCTTGCCGATATGATCCGAGCGCAGCTCGCGAGTCTTGAAGTGACGGGGCAGCTCCTCGATGCGCACATGTGCCCGGTCCATGTAAACATCCATTGGCAGGTCAAGCTCCAGCATGGCAGCACGCGCTGCTTCCAGAGTCTGCTTCCGGGTTCTCCATCAATTCTTCGGCGAAGTCGGGGTCGAACTTGTCAATATCTGAGAAGCGAATCTTCAGGCTGCGCTCATCAGGGTAGGAGTCAGCCAGCTCCAGAAGATCATCCCAGTAACGAGACCGGAGGAATTCCTCCCATTTGGCGACAGGATCAGCGGGCATTTGCGAGGGGATGTAGGATGGGCAAAGTATCTAAAGGATTTGGAACGGGACGGGATTGTGTGTAGTCCTGAATGTTTGGACTTTATATACTCCTGCCCGCAAATTACATTCTTTATTAATCATTTAATTCAGTCTCCATCCTATTCAGGAACATTCCCAATTTGCATCCTTCCGGCAGCCTTGACCAGAATGCGATATCCGGCGTCTGTAGATACCATTTTGTATCAAGGGACTCATGAAATCTAACCGTGTTATACCAATTCATGAAATTGTCAAAATTATCAAATCTAAACTTGTTTATTTCGTAAGTATCGTTCCATTTTTCCAGTTTTCCATTTGTCTGAGGATGCTTGACGCGAGCTTTGATGTGTTTGATTTTATTCTCCTCAAGGAAGTCCTCAAATCTGCTATCTGCATCACCGTTCTTGTCTCGCTTGTTAGCATAGAATTGGGTTCCCCTATCGGTCAAAACCTCCCGAATACCTGTCAGCCAGCCAAATTCGCCCATGGCTTCTTTGAGGAGCTGCAAAGCGTTATCCTTTGTTTCGGCATCGAACTCCCCGCCCGCGAGAATGCGCCGCGAACTATCATCGAGGACCGCGCAGACGAACACCTTTTTCCCATCGTGAATGCTTGTATGCCAATCCAAATGCACCATGGACAGGCTGTGCTTGCGCTCGAACCTAATCCAAGGTTTTCTGCGCTTCGATTTATTGCGGTTCACATTGGCCAAGCCATGAGATAGCAGTTCCTTATGAATAGCGTTATGCGGGATATGCTTTCCATGCGTGAAATCAATGATCTTTTCCAGCCGCCTTGCGCCCAAATTTTGCTCTTTGTGGACTTCGAGTATCAGATTAATTGACTCTTCATCCAGGGTCTTTTTCTTTCTTCCAAATTTCTTAATGTTTAGCAGCATCTTGGTTTTCGTCCAGTGCATCCATACACGTTTCACAGAGGAGGGACTCAACTTCATATCCTCCGCGATTCTTTTGGTGCTCTCGCCTCTCTTTTTGGCCCGAATGATATATCTGATCTTCCTATCTGTTAGCTTTACAACTTTATTCTTCTTTCCCATGCCACATTGGTGGGTATATAAAGTCAAAGGTTTCGGGACTACACAGTGGACTGTGCAGGCCCGGGCCAGATGAGGCCAAAGAGGATGGAAAGCAAGAGAACGAAAGAAGAGTTCTTTAAAAGGCTCATGCCCATTCTTCCAGCACCCATCGACTCCTCCCGACAGTATCCTCAGACACTTATCAGGTAATAGAATCCAAAACAGACCAGGAAGACGCCGCATAGTCCCAGGATTCTTCGATAATTCTTTTCTGAGAGAATGCTCTTTCCCCGATCCATGCTGGTTGAGACCAGGAGGTACCACCCGAAGTCCGCACCCCAGTGGCCGATCATGAAGATAGCTGCCATTATCAACCCCGTTTGCAGGCCCGATAATACCAGGGCGCTGCCTATGGAGAGCCACCAGATCCAGAAGTAGGGATTGGCCCCGCTGGTGATCATTCCTGCCAGATAGGGGTTGCCGATGGACTTCCCTTCCGCTGCCTCCATGGTGGCGTTCCCTGCTCCTTTCACAGTGAGAATTCCAAAAGCGATCAGTGCCAGGCCGCCAACTAAGGCAATGGTGCGAGAATACTGCTGCATAGCCACGTATAGTCCACCCGCTATTAGCAGGAAGATCACGGATTCCACCATAGCATGGCCTGCGGCTATCTTGGGGCCAGCCGTCCAGCCATATTTGAGGGAAGAATTAACAGTGGCAACAAGCGTCGGCCCGGGAGCGAGTGCACCCGTCAGACCGATGAAAAAGGCAGCCGCCAGCATCTCAATCATCTCGAACATCTTCTACCCTCTGTCATTTCATTAGCCAGGTCTGCAGTTAAAGACATTTGCTCCTGGCATTGATCACGAGTCTCAATGAAATACTTCCGGAATCAAGCCGCCAAAACAGACGAAATGGACAGGTCGGGATTTGAACCCGAGGCCTCTACCATGCCAAGGTAGCGATCTTCCAGCTGATCTACCTGCCCTTCGATCCTGAAGGTGAGCCGTACTCCATTTAAACATGTCGGTAGGAATGCATCTTCAGGAGAATCCCGGTGCAGGATATGGAATCATCATTCTTACCCTAAGAGTTATATCCGACTTGACCCGATAGCACACTTCTACATGAAAATTGTTGCTCTAATATTGTTATTGTTCATATCTTCTGGATCGTTCGCCCAAGAGTACCATTGCACCCTTCCCGGCTCAGAACAACACCACAGGCTTGAAACCCGTCTACCTGGGCTCAGCCAATAATAGCACAACAGAATCCCTCAATAGCTCTGATTATTATCATATCACATATCCAATATGGGACCAATTCGCCAATTATTTGCCCCTCGCCAGCATCCATGAATGGTTTTCCAGGTATAGTATTAACTCCCCGGCAGCAGTCCCGAATTTCCTCAGAGACGACTGGAAACCGGCCTCCGAAAGCATGGCTACTCCGACAATAAAGCAGTTTGCAAAGGAAGATAGGTACCGGGAGGGAGTGGAGCCGCACAACGACCCGGACCGCATGGAGCTGAACCATTTCCTGGATAGTGATGAGCCGCCGGGAAGGCCACTGCTCTAGAAAATTATGGAAGGAGCAGAAGAGCACATGATAGACGCAAAGATATACTGACTATCAACATAACATTAGAGCACATGAGCGAGATAGGGACCCTGCCGGAGGGCTGGTAAAGGTAGATGAGTGCCTCGTCCAACGCCTGGGGCCGCATTCGCCTCTCTTTGCAGCCTCTGCAATGCCTGGCAAGCTAAGGCCCGGGTGGGCTCACTGGGCTTCGGCGGAACTTCCTGATCTCATGCAGAGGCTTATATGCCAGACCTTCAAGTTATTCATACTTCCTTATACAACCTTCCCAAATTGGCTTAAATCTCCTTCTGTCAACGTCCTCATTTCATCCACTATATGAATGAAGATCAAGTAAGATTGAGTGGTTACTGATATAGATCAATCGATCTTAATGCTATCGATTCGTAAATGCAGAACTTGGGGAGCACTACATCATGGAGTTTGGGGTGGAAAGTATCCTTATAATAATATCCTATGGTTTTAGGCAGACCAAAAAAGATGGATTGGATTACAGGTTATACAGATTCATGATAGCTACGATTTATCCTTGTATCCTAGCTCCATGGCTTTGGTTAAGGCTGCTTCTGCCTCGGCATTGTGACCAAGCAGCTTGAGAGCACGGCCTTTGTTGTACCATGCTTCGGCAAGTTGAGGATTGATCTCGATAGCCTTGTCAAATGCCTTAATGGCTTCATCAAGTTTGTCTAGCTTACAGAAAGCAATGCCTTTATTGTTCCATGCTTCGGCAATTGAGGATTGATCTCGATAGCCTTGTCGTATGCATTAATAGCTTCATCAAGTTTGTCTAGCTTATCGAGAGCATTGCCTTTGCTGTACCATGCCTCTGCATATTGAGATCGATCTCGATTGCCTTGTCGTATGCCTTAATGGCCTCATTGGGGTTGTCTAGCTTATGAGAGCAACGCCTTTGTTGTACCATGCCTTGGCATATTGTGGATTGATCTCGATAGCCTTGTCAAATGCCTTAATGGCTTCATCAAATTTGTCTAGCAATTCGAGAACATGGCCTTTGTTGTACCATGCATAGGTATATTGTGCGTCGATTTCGATAGCCTTGTCAAATGCTTTTATGGCCTCATCAAGTTTGTCTAGATTATGAGAGCAATGCCTTTGTTGTACCATGCATAGGTAAGTTGAGGGTCGATTTCGATAGCCTTGTCATATGCCTTAATAGCTTCATCAAGTTTGTCTTGCTTATCGAGCGCATTGCCTTTGTTGGACCAAGCCTCGGCATATTGAGAGTCGATCTCGATAGCCTTTTCGTATGCCTTAATGGCCTCATCAGTTGTCTAGCTTATCGAGAGCAAGGCCTTTGTTGGACCAAGCCTCGACAAGCTGAGGATTGATCTCGATAGCCTTGTCATATGCCTTTATAGCTTCATCAAGTTTGTCTAGCTTATCGAGAGCATTGCCTTTGTTGCGACCAAGCCTCGGCATATTGAGGGTTGATCTCGATAGCCTTGTCATATGCCTTAATAGCTTCATCAAGTTTGTCTAGCTTATCGAGAGCAAGGCCTTTGTTGGACCACGAATAGGCAAGTTGAGGGTCGATCTCGATAGCCTTGTCATATGCCTTAATAGCTTCATCAAGTTTGTCTAGCTTATCGAGAGCAATGCCTTTGTTGGACCAAGCCTCGGCATATTGAGGGTTGATCTCGATTGCCTTGTCATATGCCTTAATGGCTTCATCAAGTTTGTCTAGCTTATCGAGAGCAATGCCTTTGTTGGACCAAGCCTCGGCATCTGAGGGTTGGTTTTAGTAGCTTCAGAATAATCTAAACATGCATCTTTGAATTTTCTCTGAAGAAACCGTATGTTGCCTCTTTCTAAATAACATTTTGAAAGCACGGGCAATTGCAGGTCAATGGCTGTATTAAATTCTGCTTCAGCACCATCAAGATCGCCTAATGTTGCTTTACTTAACCCTCGATCATAATTTGAACTGGCGTTTTGCAGTCGTTCAGCGTCCTCTACGACTTCCTTGCAAAATGAACTAGCTTGCCTATCTTGACTACTTGCTATTATGAGCTTGTTGATGCAACGTTCTAATTTCGCTATTTTTCCTGGTCGTGGTCTTCGATAATATCCTGTTTAACTTGCTTGATCTCAATTTTAACTTGATCGAGCTCAATTTTATTTTGTCGGTTTGCTTTTTTAACATACGGATATCCGAGGTATGTCGTTATAGCTATACTTAAAATAGCGAGAACTATGCCTAAAATGGTCAATTGATGATCGGTTATCCCTGTAAGTTGTGTACCTGATGCAATAAGGGCTATAATTGTACATGAGTTCCCGACCATATCGCCTCGGCCTTTATTGAAGAACGTATGATAAATCTTACGCAGATATTCAAAACAATAGCTTGATTTAAGTATAAAAGGAATCGGCCCCGGGTCTCCTCCGAGGAGGATAGACTTAAGCTGCCTTGGCCTGGGCGAAAGTTATACGCACTAATTTTATACAGCTTAGAAAGCCGGTATAGAGGGCTTGTACAATTTTATAAATATGCTTTTCGACCTCGTAAGGTCTGGGGTTGCGCGCCGGATTCTGCAGCATCTTTTGAGGCTCACTGCCATCGAAGAACCGATGTCGGGCAATTGTCGATAAATCATTCCATAGTGTTCTGGAATAGGCATGGAAAAGAGGACGGAGTTATAGTTGCCCTTCGTTACTAAACGTATCGAGAGATTATGACGTAATCATAGGGCGCGGCAGAGGAGCCGCAAAATCCGTGCAGGGCATTCTTCATCACATAGCGCGGACTTTGACCCTGGGCCCTGGCTTCTTCGCGGGCAGCCCGCACGGCGACTCTGTGCGCGACCCCATTCGTTACGTTCCAAAAACCGGCAGCATGCGGCATTCGGAAAGAAGTGGCTCAGGGGAGCAATAGGGTGGCAGCTCTTTGAGATGATCCTTGTTCAAAATTCGCACAGGTTCAGCTTTGCCAAACTCCGATTATGCTCACTGCAGATAGTTTTCAATGCTCGTCAACTTCTCTACATCGCTCTTGCTTATGCTGGAATCCAGTACGACCTTCTCCTGGACCTCTATGGGAGCTTTCGCTCGCAGAGCCAGGGCCAGGCAGTCGCTGGGCCGGGCATCTATCTCACTTTGCGTGCTGTCGCTCTTGATGGTGAGTCGAGCATAGTAGATGCCTCCATCCAGATCGTCGATTAAGCACATTGGTGATGCTGGCAGATAGGCACTCCAAAACCGAGATGAAGAGGTCATGGGTCATGGGCCGGGGTGATAACTCCCCCAAAAGAGCATGATGGATGGAGATGGCCTCGGAGAGCCCCACAAATATGGGCACAATCCTTGCCTTTTCATCCTCCAGAAGGACCACGGGCGCGGGCGAGTTTCTCTCCGACTCGGCGATGTAAACCCCTTTAACCCTGACGGGAACCGGTGCCTCCATGACATCATCATCCTCACTCATCTTATAAAACTCCGGCGATCTAAATCAATCCTATGCGGCCCGCTCTATGCCAATTCGCACACAGACCCCTTCGATATCCCAGTCCTTGACCAGCGATCCCTTAAGTTCCAGTCCCAGGCCCATCTTCAAGTCAGCCGCCCGAACCTCGCCTGCGATGTGCTCTTTCTTTTGCATGGCCAGATCGAGTATGGGCTTGCTCTCAATATCAACCATAGCCCGGATCTGATCCTGTACGCACAGATCCATCTCTTTACGCATATCCTGGATGCGCCGGATGATCTCGCGGGCGTATCCCTCCGCCTCAAGCTCGGGCGTGAGGGCGATGTCCACGTAGACGAAGCCCCGGGAAAACTCGGCGGCAGGTAGGTCCTTGGGAGCCAGTTCCTTGAACTGCACCATCTCTGCCGTTATCTTATACTCCATTCCCATGTGCATCAGAACGGCTTCGCCATCGAGGTCCAGCTGGCTCTTGACCTCGGCTGGTGCCGCAGCACCCATGGCTTCTACCACCAGTTTAGCTTCGCCCTTAAAGACCGGCCCTATCTTCTTGTGAACCGGAGTCATCTCCAGGTCCATCTTAGGCTTCTCTCCGGGTGGGAGCACAGTTATCTTCTTGGAGTTGGTCTGGCCCCGCAGCACATTCTCCAGGTTGTCGAGGTCCAAAGCTTCTTTGGAGGGCGCGATTACGATCTCCGAGACCGGCCAGCGCAGTTTTCTGCCGCCTTTCTGTCGGGCATTGGATGCCGCCATGGACACCTCCCTTACCAGAGCCATGCTGGCCTCCAGGCGCTTATCGATCACAAGCTCATTGCCACGCGGCCACTCGCACATATGAACCGACTGGGGAGCCGACTCATCCAGCCCTCTCACTAAATTCTGATAGATGGATTCGGATATGAAGGGCGTGAACGGCGCCATGATTTTGCATAGTTTCACCAGAACCTCATAAATCGTGGCGTAGGCGGCCAGCTTGTCAGGATCGTCCTGCTCAATCCAGGTGCGCGGACGGACCAGCTGGATATACCAGCGGGAGAGGTCCTCTAAGATGAAGTCGGAGATGGATCGGACTATGCGGTGCAACTGGTACTGATCCATCTCAGCGGTGACGTCCTCGGCCAGGCTGTTCACCCTGGATATGATCCAGCGGTCCTCCGGCCGCAGATTGCTCTGGTAGCGGGATAGATCCGCCTTCCTGGCGTCGAACTTGTCCAGGACCATGTAGGGCAGGGCAAAGCGATAAGCATTCCAGAAGATGTTGAGCATCCGGGCGGTGTTTTCCACTGCATCCCAGGAGAAGTGCAGATCCTCCCAGGGGGCGTTGGCTCCCAGAACATAGAAACGCAGTATGTCGGCCCCGAACTTCGTCACTACCTCTTCCGGCTGGACGATGTTGCCTATGCTCTTAGACATCTTCCGGCCCTGGTCATCCAGGGTGAAGCCATGCATGAGAACGCTCTTGTAAGGCGCTCTTCCAAATGAGACCATAGAAGCGCCTAACTGAGAGTAGAACCAGCCGCGCGTCTGGTCGTGGCCCTCTGTGATGAAGTCTGCCGGCCACCAATCGTTGAACTCCTCTTCGTGGCTGGGGTAACGCAATGTCGCCCAGGAGGCCACAGCGCTGTCGAACCAGACATCGAAGACATCCGGAGATCGTTTCATCTTGCCTCCGCAGGGGCAGTCCAAAAGGACAGCATCAACATCCGGCCGGTGCAGATCATTGAGCTTCTGGCCGCTTCTCTCCTCCAGCTCTGCCGCCGTGCCTATGACATCAATATGGCCGCAGACTGTGCAGGTCCAGATGGGCAGCGGAATTCCCCAGTACCTCTGCCGGGAGATGCACCAGTCACGGGCATTGCGGATCCAGTCCGAGAACCGGGCTGACCCCGCCCACTCCGGATACCAGGTCACCTTGGAGACCTCATCCAGCATCTTGTCTCGCAGATCGGAGATTTTGAGGAACCACTGGCTGGTGGCGATGAAGATGATGGGCGTCTTGCAGCGCCAGCAGTGGCCATAGCGGTGCGTGAGACGGCCCGAAGCCAGCAATTTCTCCTGCTCCTCCAGATCTGCTATGACCTCCGTGTCAGCTTCCTTGACATAGAGGCCCTGGTACTTCTCACCTGCTTCCGCAGTGTACCTGCCGTCCTCGCCCACGGGGCAGAAGATATCCAGGTGGTGGTCCAAACCCAGCTGGTAGTCCTCCAGGCCGTGGCCGGGTGCGATGTGCACACAGCCGGTGTTCTCTGCGGTCACGAAATCAGCCGCATAAACGCCGTGGGAGATATCCTTCTGTCTGGGCACCAGGGTTCCAAGCGGGTGCGTATATTTCAGCTCCTGCATCTCCTGGGCCGAAAAGGTCCGCAGCAATTCATAATCCTGGTAACGGCCCGTCTTCAGAACGGAGTCCACCAGATCCGAGGCCATGATGAGGATTTCGGGCTTGCCATCCTTCCAGGCCCGGACTTTGGAGTACTGGAAGGTGGGGTTCACAGCCACGGCCACGTTGGCGGGAATGGTCCAGGGAGTGGTGGTCCAGATCACAATGTAGGTATTCTCTTCGCCCATTACCGGGAACTTGACATAAATGGAGTAGTCGGTCTCATCCCAGTACTCCACTTCCGAGTCCGCGATGGCCGTCTGGCAGCGGGGGCACCAGTTCACCACTCGCAGTCCCCTCTCCAGGAGGTTATTTTCGTGCGCCTTTTTCAGTGTCCACCAGGCCGCCTCCAGATACTCGTTCTTCAGGGTCATGTAGGGGTCTTCCCAGTCGAGCCAGGCCCCCAGGATCTTGAACTGAACTGTCATGTCGTCTTTTTGGCGCAGCGCGAACTCCTTGCACCTCTGTATGAACTTATCGACTCCGTAGGCCTCGATATCTTTCTTGTTGCGAAAGCCGAAGGACTCCTCTACTTTGACCTCGATGGGCAGGCCGTGCATATCCCAGCCCGCCCGGTCCTTGACCTCGAAACAGTTCATGGACTTGTAGCGGAGCACTGCGTCCTTGATCACCTTATTCCAGGCGGTGCCGAGGTGAATGCGACCTGTGGTGTAAGGCGGTCCGTCTACGAAGAAGAACTTCTTGCCGCCCACTCTCAATTCCCGAACCTTGCGGTACGTTTCCGCTCTTCTCCCACAACAATCTGACTTCATTTTCTAGATCTTGCGCATTATACTGTCCAGCCACCTCGGTGATCACAGGCAAATCCTCCGAAAAACGATTTGCATCCATGTTACACCTCTATATTTAGCTTTGCGACCTTTCGGTGAGACCGGCACTCTTTGGAGGAATCTTGATATACGGACAGCTCGAACCCCATCATCGAGGGTTGCCTATCAAAGAGGAGATCTGGATCGAGAAGTACCGGCCTGAGAAATTGGACGACATCGTAGGCCAGGACGAGATAATCCGACGTCTCAAGTCCTATGTAAAGACCAGAAACCTGCCACATCTTCTGTTCTCGGGACCGCCGGGAGTGGGCAAGACGGCGGCCTCCATCTCCATCGTCAAAGAGATATTCGGCGACGCCTGGCGGAACAATTTCATAGAACTCAATGCCAGTGATGAGCGGGGCATAGATATCATCCGCCACAAGGTGAAGGACTTCGCCCGCATGGCGCCTTTAGGAGAAGCGGACTTTAAAGTTATATTTCTGGATGAAGCCGATGCCCTGACCAACGATGCCCAGAGCGCGCTGCGGCGCACTATGGAGCGCTATTCCGCCACAACCCGTTTCATACTCAGCTGCAACTACTCCAGCAAGATCATCGAGCCCATTCAGTCTCGCTGCGCCGTTTATCGCTTCAAGCCACTGTCGGCCCAGGCCGTAACAAAGCGGATCAAATTCATCGCCCAGGAGGAGAATCTGCAGATATCGGAAGGTGGTCTTTCTGCCATAGAATATGTCGCAGGCGGCGATATGCGCAAAGCCATCAATGCCTTGCAGGCTGCAGCCCTTTTGGGTGACACGGTGGACGAAGAGACGATCTACCAGATCACCTCCACAGCCAAGCCGGAGGAGATCCGCAATTTCATAAAGACGGCTCTATCCGGAGATTTTGTGGGGGCGCGGGCGGCATTGGACGATCTATTGCTCTCCAAAGGATTGTCGGGCCAGGATGTGGTGGTCCAGATTCACAGAGCCATGCTGGACCTGGATATTCCGGATAAGGACAAGGTAAGGCTCATCGACCGCATCGGTGAGATCGATTTTCGCATGACGGAAGGTGCGAACGAGAGGATTCAGCTCGAAGCTCTGCTGGCCTACTTTGCACTGATGGCTTCGTAACCGCAGAGCGAGAAGATATTTTACCAGGCACAGGAATTCATTTGGGCTTTCATGCCCGCACCGAGGCTTCCTCTCGATCGCCTTTCATGGCGTGGGCGGTCATGGCTATGATGCGGGGCTGAAGGCCCGGTATGCGGCGTATGTTCCCGTCAGTCTCTCTGCAGCAGGATTCGCATAGAGAACATTGCCCGTCTGGTCACAGAGGCAGACTGCCTCATTCAGGGCTTCCAGGGCAGATCGGAACATTTGCTCAAGATCCGTAAGATCACCTCACCAGAACCGCCCGGACCGGAGAGGCTTCAGCATCCTTTATTCGCAGGGGAAGACAGATGAGCGTGTATCTGCCGCAAGGGACATCCTTGAGATCGATGCCCTCCAGGATCAAAATATCGTTTTCCAGAAGAGTTCGATGCACAGGCAAAGAAGCGTCTTCATAGCTATCTACCGAAAGGTAGTCGATGCCCACCAGGCCGACGCCTCGGGAAACGCAAAGCCGGGCCGCGTCTGGAGTGAGACAGACATACTCTTCCGAGAAGACGGGATTATGCATTAGCCGCTGCATTGAATTGCGGGTCTTGAAGAGCAGATGCCTCCCCTTTATTGATCGATTGATCTGGAATTGCAGAAGACGGGATTGCCTCCTCCCCCTCGACAGAGATAACCTGTGCCGGGATGATGAATCGCTCAAGGGAATACAAATCCTGTGTCCTGCCATCCTTGAAGAGGTGAATTGGGAAATCCAGGTGGCTTGCTATGTGCGAGCCCAGGGTCAGGGCAGACAGATTATAGTCTGCTCCCTCCTCTAACCTTGACACCCACTGCCGGGAGTACGAGTTGTCGCCGGGGTAGGTGGGCGCGGTCTCCAGGGGGACGCTTATGTCGTGCACTTCTTTAAGATCCCAGGCTCCCAGGGGGGTCAATTCAGATTCGTGCGACATGGAATTCTACCTTTTTCCAGTCTCTTCATCCCAGCCCCATTTCTGCTGCACCTGCAGGTCCATAACCCACAAAGCCCACACCCTGGATTCAAGCATTTGCTGTCAGAGTGCACCAGACTTGGAGGCGCCGATCATCTGGAATGCTGAGCAGCGCCATGATTGTGATAATCGTTGTCGTCTTCAAGTTCAGATCACCGTGTTATTTATTCTCATGGCTTGTGTGCGATGTGGTATTTATTCCTTCACCCGAAAAATGCTCCGGACCTCTCTCTTTATAATCACGGCGGCCTGCAGCCGCAAAGCCTTATAATCTCCAGGCGGACTTTCTGCCCTTATGAAGAACCTGGGCACCATGGACCGGCTTTTGAGGGTCATTCTGGCAGAGGTATGCGTCCTCATAGCCTTTTTTTGGGTGGGCTGACGAATGGCAAATTCCCATTTACCTGATCGCTGCAGTGTATGCTGCTCCAGGCGGCCACGGCCACTTGCAGCATCAACACATTGCTGGGCAGGAACAATTGCGAGACCGTCAAGCGGCGGGATAAGAATCTGATGACGGTCTTCGTGGTTGCGGCTCTGCTCCTGGCAGTAGCGGGCAGCTATGCCAGCGCCGTCATAACCCGGAACATCTTCCTGGGAGACGCAGAATCGTGAATGCATCCTATTCCATGACTATGCAGTCCCTGGGCGAGGGAGATCGAGAGAATGCCACTATGCAATACGGAATGCTGGAGAGCAATTTTGGGAATTTTTCAAATAAGTACAGCAAGTACAGGCCGCTGACGGTCAAATTTGACGGCAACTTCGCGGGTGAGATGAATAATATCTCGGCGGCGATATCCGGCTCAGCGAGAAGACATCCGCCAGGGCGATCTCGTGCGCGGCCGGGAGAAATTGTCGACGCAGGCCGGAATCCAAAGAATGCTGGACGATAGGATTGCTCGGATCTGGGTTGATATATTACTCCTATTTTCTATCCAGGACCTTGATGAGGTGATAGCCGAACTTGGACTTCACCGGCCCCAGGACTTTGCCTTTCTCGCCCTCAAAGGCGGCCTTCTCAAACTCCGGCACCATTTTGCCTTTTCCAAACCAGCCCAGGTCTCCCCCGCTCTTGCTGGAAGGGCATTGGGAGTACTTGCGGGCCATCTCGGCAAAGTTCTCCTGACCGGTGGCCAGCTTCTCTTGAACCTCTATCGCCTTCTTTTCCGTCTTGCACAGGATATGGACGGCATGAACTTCTTTTACCATGCTCGGGAAAGAGGAAATGAAGAGATAAAAAGCTAGGGGTTAGCCACGGCGCTGCTGGACTGAGATGAGTTATGTCGGGGCGATTGCATCGATAACAATAATGTTGGCCGCAATTGCCAGCGTTTCGATCTTTCCGATCTTTCAATGCTTGGATACAAGGATACAAGAGATACAGCTAGCTATTGCACGATCTCCTGCACCCGGCCCACCTGGCCGTCCTGCATCATTACCTTTATGCCGTGCGGATGGAATGATGAGCTGGTGAGTATGCGTCTTCACAATTCCGCGCGTCCTTTTGCCGGTGCGCTGGTCCTTCTTGAGAACAACGTCCACCTCCAGGCCGGGGCGGATGTCTTTGCGATTCTGTCCATTTTTTGCGGGTGACATTTAACCTCTGATTGGTTGTGCTTCCTTCTGCTTTTGAAGCCTTATACTCATTGTGCCTGGCGTCAAGGCTGGCCGCCCCGGGGAGCTCCATCGCCTCCTTGCGGGGAATAGAAGCAGTGTTTGTTCCGGCACAATGGGCTTCATAGATTGTCCCCCGCGGCCGCGGGGTCAGGGAGGCCGCCACGGCCATAAGTCTGGCCCCGTTACCCCTAGCGCGTAAAACCGCGCGGAACCCCGGAAGAAGTGGTGGGATAATCGTTTGCGCCTAACTAAAAGATATGCCAATGTCATTGAACTGCAGACTCGACTTTGTAGATGCAGGGCAAGGACAGCAACCGTGCATTCTTCCGGGGTGCCGCGAGTCGGCCCTGCGGGCCTCCCGCGTGCCAGAGGGCGCCGCTCAAGGCCGCGGCCGGCCGAGCGACAACGGCGGTTAGACAGTAGACTAATCAGAAGTCCCAGTGCTTCGATGGAGACACGACTCTTCAGACATGGATAGGCGATCCTAAAGACCGAAAGCAAAGCTATGGATTGCTGGCATAGGTAATATATGGTCGAAAGAGAAATTAGTATGACCTATGCGGCAAGTGATGATCTACCCTGGCGAGGACGACTATTGGGTGGCAGAAGTTCCAAGTCTCCCTGGTTGCATCAGCCAGGGAAAGACCCGTGAGGAGGCAATCACCAATATTAAAAGAGGCTATCCATGCATATATTAATGCATTGAAGGAAGATGGCCTTGCCATTCCAGAAGAACGCTTTGAGGCTCTTCTGGCGGTTGTATGAGCAAATTGCCTGTGATATCCGGACGTGAATGCGTTAAAGCTCTGGAGAAGGCAGGTTATTATTTCAAGAGGCAAGAAGGAAGCCATATTGTGATGAGGCGAGATGATCCCTTCTCTCAGGTAATAGTACCCAATCATAAAGAGCTTGATCGAGGCACTATTGAGGGCAATCATCAGACAAGCGGGCTTAAGCTCAACAGAGTTCTTGAAGTTGTTATGAAATTGTAGTACTGTCATTTCCATTAAACTCAGTTTTCGTTTCTCGACATTTCCAGCATAAAGGGTATCGCTTCATAGATTAGATTGTTCCTCGCCGCGCGCGGAGTCAAGGGGGCCTGCACGGCCATCGAGTGCGTCCGCCCTGTCACCCCTAGCGCGTTTAACCGCGCGGAATCCGAAAGAAGATGGTGAGTTAATTTTTTGCGCCAGATAAACGATAATGCCAATGTTATTGAACTGCAGGCTGGACTTTGTAGATGACAGACAAGGACATGCATCAGCGCATGTCTCGGGTGCCGGGGGGCCAGCTTAAGGCCGCGGCCGGCCGAGCGAGACGACGGTTAAGCTGCAGACTGATCAAGAGTCACAATGAATTGATGATGTCGTTATCTTCGATTTTCATCTGCCACGTGTGACCATTGCCCTGAGACTCATGGACGTTTCAGACATGATATGGCAAGAGCGAACGCGACCTAGGCACTCATCCTCTCGCCTGCCGCATGTAGCAGCGATAGTCTGCAGCTTCATCGTTGCACCCCGCAGGGTGCGCCCCAACAGCAGCGCGGGAGGCCATCAGGCCGACTCGCGGGTTCCCATTGGGCCACGTCCTTTCAGACATGGATAGAGCGGCCATTTTAGGGCCTTTGCTGCTATCGGAAAAAACTCGATTTGCGAGCATTCCGTTAACTATATTGTAAGTTATTTTGAAGTGCGTATGTCGTCTCAGGAGTTTTCGTAATACTGGGCCTACGGACAGCCCTTCTACCTCCTGGACCCACTGGCATGTCTGTTCGACTTCAAACTATAATAAAACTTCCCTTCATTATCCTCATGGTGCACGCCCGGATTCCAGGTTCCTCGCTCTCTTGCGTGGATTCGTGCGCCAGTCACAGGAATCCGACATTCTTTCGTGGTCCTCTGTGCGCTCTGTGACTCTGAAGTTTTATTACGTAACCCTCGGGTTTGATTATTCAGCTACGAATATTAACCGCAGAGCCGCAGAGTTCGCAGAGACTTGGAATTTACCTTATTACCAGCACTTGAAAAAAATGGCATAATTTCTTAGGAGCAAATAATAGTCGTCTCCGTTCGTTCGTCCTCTGTGCGCTCTGCGCCTCTGCGGTTCGAATAGTCGTTAGCCACTGGTTATAAGCCAAATAGTAATAGACCTAAAAAAGAATACAAATCTCCCCCACCCGTCACGCTCTCCTTCCCTCACCCTCTCATGAACTTATCCCAGGCCGGATAGTTCTCCTTAAGCACAGTGCAGATGTCCTCCATCATCGCGAAGGGTATGCCCACCACGACATCCTCATCCGCCAGCCCGGCGTTCTTCGCCGATCCGTCGCAGCCCAGGGAGACGTTCACCTCTCCTTTGAGGTAGGGGGAGCTGGTGGCATCCACGCAAAAGGACTGAATCCCGGCGGTGTTGAATGTGGACCGGCCTCCCTTTTTGAACTCGACCGCCTGCACAATTCTCCTGGCTTGAAGAGGATTGCCTACGAATATCACCACATCCGGATTCATCACCATCTTGTCCAGCGGGGCCACGTAAGTTGCGATTGTGCTGCCCGGCAGAAGGCGGGGCATATTGGCGGCGATGTTGGAGCCCACCTCCTTCGTCTCGCACTTGTGCAGTTTGTCAAAGTACAGAGATCCGGACTTGATATTCTCAGGGCAGGCCTCCAGGCCGAGGCCGGATGAGCCTCCCTTGCATTCGTGGTAGTCCGCCCGCGCGAGAAAGCTGGTTCCCTCTAGCCTCGCGGTCTGGACCATGGAGCAATACCGGAAGGGCCTCTCGATCTGGTCGAGATCTTTGGGGATCTCCGCTTCGCTCTTGAACAGTCTCACGCCCACGATATGGTCCCGGATTCCCAGGGAGGACTTCAATACATCCGACATCTCTTCAAGATTCATCATAATACACCGGAAGATAAGAGGCGGGACGGAGATTTGTTACTTGCGCTCTGGTGCGGGCTTGATGGTGATGGAGAGGGGCTTAAAGGATGTTGCCAAAAGACGGCTGATGTAAAGAAGATGATATGCCCGGTATTAAAAAGAAAGAAATTGGGGTTCTCAGGAGACTTGGGATTCCTCAGGATAGCGGGAGACGATTTTACCCGAGGCATCCAGCAAAGTTGCCTGATCACCACCATTGTTCCAGATGGATGAGCTGCGGTTCCAGAAGAGATCTTCTGAGGTGTCATCTCCAATTCCCGTTCGGACCTTAACTCGGGCCCCTGCAGTCAGACTGAAATCAGGGAAGGTATATTTGTGATTCTGCCCGTCCTCCAGAATCCAGCCGCTCAGATCCGCATCCGACGAGCCTTTGTTGGAGATCTCCACCCATTCTTCATTCAGGTTCTCTTTCTCCGGGCTGGGAGCCACGAAACTGGCATTGGTTATGGTGATCTGGCTATCTGTGCCGCTGTTCTCTTCCTGCCCTAGCGCTGTCCCAAGGAACAGGACGGCGAGGGAGAAGATTAGCGTGCCTGCAAATATTCGATTATTCATCTCTTTTTCACCTGTAATAATTTTTCTATCAGTTTTGATATGATAAGTACCGACTTAACTCATGTAATATAAATTTTTCTAAAGAGTTATACTTTATCGAAGTCCGATTAATTTTAATCAGTATCTGATTAAAGTTATAACTGAATAAGTTCAATGTCTTCGATTGTATGTGCCAGGTGAGAACGTACAAGAAGGGGATGTGCGGCCATTGAATGCTGGAATCAGACATAATATAGATATCTCAAATGAGGATTGACCTTTGGTTTGCTCTTCCCTTCCCACTCAAAGGTTCTCAGGATTTGATCCTTGAATCTCTTGCTGCCATCAATTATTTGGAAGTATTTTAATACATATAAAAGTTTCTGATGTATAACTCGCGCGACATTGTGACCACCGAGCCAGCAGATGTCAGACCCAGGGGCCCGCAGTCGCTCGACTACCGCAGACCGGGGCTACGCGTGCGGGGTGCGCGGGCGACAGTGGCCGTGATGATGGAATTGACCCGGCTCGTCTGGAGCCGCTGAAGCGTTTCGGGCAGAATTCGAGAGCTTGCAGGGCTTGCCGGGACTGGGCGATAGCAGATCAGGCAAACCGATAGGTCGATCCGCGGGGCCTCAAAACTGTATGGGCTGACGGAAGAGAAGATCGAATTTTTGGAAGGATGGAAATAAAATTAACCTGTTAGAATCTCGATTACCATTTTCAGAGCAGGTCGTCAATCTTGATGTAATTTCACAGTAATATGGTGGCCTGACTTTATACACCGATTATCTTGCTATTCTCGCGGTAAATATTCGATTTAGCCTTATATTGCTTATCTTCCGGAGGGAACAGAGCCATGAATATATCGGACTTAGCAGAAGATTATCTTATCGATCCAAAAGAGGGAATGAGGAAGTTAACCGCCGGTTATCTCAATGAGGTAATGCAGGTCGAAGCTGAAAAACAAATCCAGGCGCGACCCTACGAACGCACCGGCAAGAGAAAAGCGCATCGCAATGGAACGTGAACCGCGATCTCTCAAGACCATTCACGGCGAAATCGAGCTTGATAAACCTCAAATCCGGGAGTTCCCATTCGAAACCAAGGTATTCGAGAGATTTCCCGCGTGGAAGATCTGTAAGAGTCGCTTTGCTCAGTCATATCCGAGAGTTAACGGAAAAGGCACGACGACTAATTCTTTCAAAATCTTTCCAAGCTTCTCCTCCTCAGGGCTCAAGCAATCGAGAGCTGGTTTGCTCACTGATTCGCTTAATATCGCCGTCTCCATTCCTTTCTTTTGATGCTTTTTCCTTCAAGGTCAAACGGATGGTAGATACGTAAATCAGGCATTGCTGGTTGTTACTGCTATTCACGATGATGGTTATCGCGAGATTCTTAGTGCCACTGTTGAAGATAGCGAGGACGAATCCTGTTGGGAAAGTTGTTTTGAAGGTTTAAAGGCTCGAGGACTCACAGGCGTCAAATTAGTTATATCTGATGCTCATAAAGGGATACAAGCGGCTGTCCAAAAGGCATTTCTTGGAGCTTCTTGGCAGATGTGTAACGTTCACTTCATGCGCGCCGTGATCAAGAACATACCTAAGAAAGATAAAAAGGAGGTTGCCTATATGCTGAAGGATGCTCTTGAAGATGAGGCTAAGATGCAGAAACTGGCAGTTGTTCTTGACGATAAAGGGTACAAAAAGTCTGCCGATACAGTTGATAGTTTCCTATTCGACCTTTGGAATTACAAATCATTTCCCAGATCACACTGGAGACGGATCCGAACCACGAACGGCCTGGAGAGGATCAACAAGGAGCTGAAACGAAGAAGTCGCGTATCAGGGGCGTACCCAAATGATCAGTCACTCCTGAGAGTGGCGGTTTGCATCATGATGAATATCAACGAAGATTGGATAACTGGTAATAGGTATTTATCCTTGGAGGAATGAGTAGAATCAGGATACGGGGCCACTGCGAATTTACAGCAATTATGGCACGCTACCCCTCTTCGAGATAAGACTCTGGGAAAACCTCAATCTCCTTTTGAATTAATTCCTTTGTCTTCATATCAAAGATACTATCTGGCGAAGAAAGGTAAAAGACTTTTTGTGACGGGATGATGTTTACTTCCTTAGCTCCATCACTGCCGCTCCACTATCGGTCAGAGTTGCCATGAGCCTGAAAGGACTGGAAAGCTCGATGGTATCTATCCTGAGTCGATGACGGCCCTTGGATGAAACCTGGCAATTTCGTCGCCGAGCAGATACGATAGGATGTGGTGCTCGACATGGTGATCTCCCCGGACGGTGGGCTGCCAGTCCCTGTAGCCTGCAGTCGCTCGACCACCGCTGACCTGTGCGACGCGCGTGCGTGCGTATGGGCGCGGGTGAAGTCCTGCCGCTGAATTGATGAATCGCGTGGCGTGCATGTCTCCCTCTGGGGATTCCGCGCGGGTGTTACGCGCAGGTGGATCCGGGCGCCCTCAACGCCGGGCAGGCTTGGATACTGTGACTGAAGATCCGTTGATGGATTATACAATCACTCGAAGCCGTTCTGCAGCTCGGTATTGGGGCTTGATATCCACTGCACGGACCGGGTGGGCAGGGAGTCCCCCGAATGGGGCCACGCGCGCGTGCGTGGGGGCGCAGGAGCGGGAATACGTGGGGGGCAGGAGCCCAAAAAGGACTCAGCACAAAGGCAAGTCCGTCTAGACATTTCACTCTATGGCGGCCATTTAACAGGTCCATTTTGAGTGGCAGGCACGATAGACTTCTATACATTAGCTAAATATTCAACGCTTTAGTTAATCCCAGATGAAGAGCCATTCCGCTATCTGGATCATAAGTAGCGGTTGCATTTATATATTTGAAGAAATATCTACATTCACCATTTTCTTTTTCCTATAATTTCCGATCGCACTTCAATTAAATAGTGCTTCCAGAGCTCTATCCAATTCGAAATCGTTGTATCTCTTATCAGTTCCCATTCGGAAGATCAAATCACCCTTTCTGAAAAATCTTTTACTATTTCGTCCTATTAGCGCCATAACCAGATTAAATTCATCTCTTGTAATTGAGCCCACAACTTCATCTGCAATCTCTGTTAAAAAATAATTACTTGAATAAAGTCTGACACTGTTTTTTATGACCTCGACGGTAGGTTTTTCCCCATTGGTATTATTTTTTATGGTATTAAATAATTCAATTATGTCTCTTGGCCTATAACTCGTGTTCTCCAACAGTTTTTTTGCTGTTTGATCAGACCAAATCGTTTCTGGGAGAAAATCTCTAAATACATCCACATCATCTCTTTTTAGCGAATTTCTTGCTCTAAGATTAATTAGCCTGATGAGGTTTGTAGAATATATATCTCTCGAATCTTGATACCAATTCAATTCAATAGCATAATCTCGTCTGATTTTATTCAAGTTAGGATTGCTTAGCTTATTATAAAGATCATTTCGACATAAGATAATGACTTTTGCACTAGATCCGGCGTCCCTCGCTCTTCTATTGATGCTATCCGCAGCTAATATTAATGCCACTAAAGATTCAAATTGCGAATCTTTTTTTATTAGAATATTGTCCAATTTTTTCAATATTCTAAAATGTTTAGAATCTGTTTTTGATGAAAAACAGACAAAATTTAAATTCTTAATAAGAGTCTCAATTCCGATATTGATTTTCTGCCTTTCTGAATACGAACCTCCCTGAATGTAGTTACAGAGATTTATTTTGAATTCCTTCTTACTGGCTGTCTTAGTCATTTCTGTAAGGGATTTCCCCGGGAAGATACCTAAATCAGTCAAACCTTTTCTCAGATCTTTGTATTTTCCTTCAAATTTGATATTCTTGTCTTTACAGAGGCTATCAAATAATGCCACCAATAAGAATGATTCCCATTGGATTGGAAATAGAATCTCTGAGGATTCATCTGCTTGCATCAATTTTTTAAAAGTTCCATAAGGAAAACTATCTAATGTATATATTTCTACATATAAATCCTTGATTCGTTGGGTTTCAAGTTTTAGTCTTCCTGCAATGGCAGTTTTTCCCGAACCTTTAGGTCCAAGAATCAAGAATTCTTAATCATTCAGAATTTTATAACTATATTTATATGCATCGAGGAAACCGTATAGCAATAGCTCTGGATGATAATTGCTTTCTCTTTGGCCATCTCCTTTGCCAAACTCTATATCCTTAAACCCCAGCATTCTATATCACATATTCTCATTTGATAAATCAGTATTTAAAATTATCTTTAAAATTTTCCATCCAGCAGCACTTTATTGCATTGAAGTCACCACATCAACAACGCCAGATCGCCTGGGATTCTCCTGCTTACTGTTTCAGTCGGGATTTCTTCAAGCCCAGTGTTCTTGTTAGCGATCTCAGGTTATCTGGCAACTTTGGAATGTAGAACTCGGATATCAAATAGTCATCATATATAGAATGTCTAAAATGCTCTTCCCCTTAATTATCAGAGAGCTTATCCGCCTTCATTATCATAGGCATCAGATAGCACTTTAACGAATATTATCGGCAGAATATAATCGTCAAGCTCAGGTGCATCGATCTACCCCCTTATCTTACATGCCGATTCTCAGAGCTATGCCTCTAGGATCCTGTCTTTCCTTAGATTTTATATTCTCACTGGTTACTCTCAGTCTAAGATCTACTGAATACATAGCTCCCGATGTGAAAAAATTGCCGAACCGTAGGCCAGCTTGCCCCGCGTCTGCATCCTACCTTCTCCCCCATCTCCAGAACACATAAAAGCCAGGTCTCCCCCGATTGATCGGTCACCTGGCAATCCGGGCAGCTCTGCCACCTCATACTGCAGCGGTCACTCCAGGACATCTGCTCCCACAACTCAATAGAATTTACTTATGTCTAACCAGCGCAACATAGTGTCCTCGGTCCGCTGAAGACCGATCCAAAGCCAAGAGGAGCCCGCTGCTGGGCTGATCGGGGCCACGCGCGTGCGTGCGCGGACGCGAGAGCGCGTGAGAGCACGCATGGGGGCGCGGGCGCCTAGGGCCGCAGAAGGTTCTGGCGGAAAGATGACAGGCCAAAAAATACTCTAAAAGATAAGAACAAGCGCAACTATCTTGAGCATGTTAGGGCGATCAATGAGCATGGATGCTTTGGAACCTGGTGGTGGGTGGTATGCAAGGACCCGGCGGATGTTGCAGGGAATCCGGGGTTTGTTGCAGGAAAGGGTAAGGCTAAGCACTGGTGGCAGTTTTGGCCATGGTGGCCAAGGGCAGAAGACGCAGTGAATGAGGAAGTACTAGAAGAAAAACCCGTCAGCGAAATATTAGAGAAGATCCAGAATGGCGAGACTGTAGAGTATTCCCATGTTATCATTAAAGGCGATATTGACATTGGCATGCTCAATCTGCAGAAAGATAAGGAAAAGTTCCTTGTTGCTTCGAAAATAGAGATTACAAATTCCAGAATTGAACAACGCTTAGAATTCTACAATAGCCTCTTCAAAGAGATGGTCGATTTTCGTCGAACAACTTTCAGTCAAAAAATCTGTTTCAGAAAAACCAAATTCAATAAAAGTTGTCTTTTCTCGAACACACATTTTGTTGGAGATGCCGACTTCAGGGAAATTCAAGTAATCTGGTATGCAAGCTTCACTGAATCTATATTTCAAACGCAGCTTATTTCTGGAGAGCGCATTTTGATGGAGACTCTGATTTTAGAAGTGCCCAATTCAATGGAAAGACGACTAATTTTGCGAAGACCCAATTTGATGGCTATGCTGACTTTAGGGACGCTAAGTTCGCCCATGATATCCATTTTGAAAAAGCCGAGTTGGATTCGATATAACATTCAAGAATGCGAATTTTTTCGATCCAAAATCCCAAGAATTAGGATGTAGAATAGCAAGAAGAAGATTAGAAGAGCATGGGGATAAAGATGAAGCTGACTATTACTTTTATCGTGAGATGGAAGCCAAAAGGAAACAAAATCCTTGGTTTATCCGCTATCCAGAGTTTGTCTTTATCCATTGTTATTTCGCTATGGAGTTCATCCATTCAGGCTTATGTCTTTCTGGTTATTGGTAGCTGCAATTCTTTTCTATTTTTTACTCAGTGGATTGCGGGATCATAGCCAAATTATCAGCTTGCTATCTGCCGCAACCATTGATCTACTTTGTAGAATGCTTTTACTTCTGTATCATTACTGCCGTAACTCCTGGATATGGAAAGTATGAGTTGACATCCTGGGTCTATCAGGTAATTGCCAGCGCCGAGGCAATATTTGGCACCTTCATGTGCGCTGCCTTCATCGCCACCTTTGCCAGGAAATATTTAAGATGACATAATTCTATGGCTAAATCTTCGCGCCCAATAGTTTCGGGTTCTGGCCATCTCGGACAGAACTGATGCCTTCTCATTTCTCCAAACAGAACTTAGTTTAGCCAGTCCCTATGCCCTGCAGTCGCTCGACGACCGCTGACCTGTGCGATGGCGCGCGCGTGTGTGCGCGGACGCGAGAGCGCGTGCGCGGGTGCGCGCGAGCACATGTGGGAGCGTGAGCGCGTGAGTGCATGCGTGTGGGCGTGGGCGAAGCCCTGCTGCTGGATTGAAGACTCCTGTGGCGTGCATGTCCACGGGGATGCGGTCTCAGCGTGCTTGCCTCTGGCATAGATCTGCTGCTGGGGGCGGAGTATGGCAAGTCTAGGACTGTTGCAGATTTCGGTGGTTTTCAGGGATTCAGTCTAGTGTGCAATTCGCGTCCTTTCTGCATTCTTTCCTATGGTCCTCTATCTGGTAGGGATTCCGCGCGGGTGTTGTCGCGCGGGTGGATTCGGGCGCCCTCAACGCCGGGCAGGCTTGGATATTTTGATTATGCTCTTTTTTTTCTTTCTTACTCTTTGTTTTTTTTTTTTTTTTTTTTTTTTTTTTTTTTTTTTTTTTTTTTTTTTTTTTTTTTTTTTTTTTTTTTTTTTTTTTTTTTTTTTTTTTTTTGGCCTTTGCCACCCATCGTTCTCCATGCATAATGGCGTGGCGTTCTGTTCGAATATGCACTCCGACGAGGGACCATCTCAAACACGTCCAAGGATAAAGGTCAAAGCGTCAAGATTGTCCCCCGCGGCGCGGGGTAGGGGGCCGCCACGGCCGGGAGTAGCCGCGTCACCCCAGCGCGGGAGGCCCGCAGGCCGATCGCGGAACCTCGGTAGCAGGTTGGATAGTCGTTTGCACTGAATAAACATTATGGAGATCTTTTGTTGTAGCGCAATAGACAGCCACCTTCTTGCCCGCCGGGATGTTTTTCATATCGGCAATCAGGTCAGTGAACGGAATGTTAATGGCTGCCACAAGAGTCTCTCCCTCTGGCGCGCTACCTGAATATATCAGTTGCAACAAAATAGTCAGTCATGAGCGATGATATAATTAGTGAAAAGGCCATCGAAATTCTCAACCCCGGCCGGCTCTATTTTGCCATCAAAGCCATGAGAAAATCGCCGGTCAGGATATCGTTCGATATGGGCGACTTGAATATATCATCGGGAGCCGTCTCTTCTCTTGTAAGCATAGAAGGCAAATTGCCAGAAGAAGTAGGCAACATGGAATGGCTGGTCTCCCTGGAGGATCTGAAAATCGTGGAGGATTTGATCCCGCCGGATACATATTACTGGGAGAACCGGGCACTGGTGCTGGAGTGGCAGTGCGACCTGATTGTCAGCAGCACCATCGACGAAATAAGCCCTCTGGAGTCACTCGACCAGGAAGAAGAATATAAAGATCAGCTCTTGATCACCAACAAAGAGTACCGTGAACTGCAGATGGCATTGGATGACTGCAACTCCCACATACCGCAAGTCCTCTTTTCTATCTATCCCGACCGGCTGAATTTTGCTGTCAATTGCTCGGAGCTTGATGAAATTGTGGGAACGATGATCCAACTGAAGAGCCAGAAAGAGGAGTGAAAAAGGGTTGTGTTGCATCGAGTGCAGCACACTGACCAGAGTTCAGATTTCCCGACCTAATACTGGATTCGGCTTTCCAGAGGAGGGACGGCATATACAATTGGCGCCGGTGGAGAGGAGATATCATAACTGGATATGACATTTCCCGTCGCATCCTGGAGAGCTACTATGTTATCAATCCAGAGGGGCGCTGTGTTATTGGTGTAAATGTCGGTGGCTGTGCCGATGCCGTTGCCCTCATGCACTTTAACCGACAGGCCGTTATCCAGCGAGAATGCCGGGAAGGTGTAGGTTGTTGTATTTCCTGCCGAAACCAGCTTCCATCCCGTGAAGTCCCAGGCGCCCACTGCCTGATTTGTTATCTGGACGTACTTGTCCTCCAATGTATTTACCTTGGTGATGCTGACCTTTACGGAAGGAGCAGGAACGCCCGCATCACGGCTGAATACCAGATTTGTGTCGGCGGTCTCTGTCACATCCGAGTATCCGCCGGGAAGGTTCTTACCCAGGACTGCAGATGTTCCTTTGGTATAATTGGAGAGCTGCGTGAATCTGCTTGCCGTTTCTTGAGGCACTGCGACAGGTTCCGCCTCGGTAGCATTTTGTGTAGCGGCAACGCTCGCTGTCTCAGCAACCATCACAGGGACCTCAATCGTAGTGGCGTTTGTGGTGTTCGTAACATTCAAAGCGCTCGTAACATTTGTGGGGTTGGTGGCATTTGTGGCATTGATGGCATCCTGTGACAGGACCTGCCCGACCGAGAAAGTCACCAATATTGCCAATAGTATCAACATACTTGTACTTCTCATATGTATACCTCAATTAAAACGTGTTCGCAGAAAAATATAAGCCTTTCTAAAAATAGCTTTGTATTCATCAATTATGCTTTTTTTTTTTTTTTTTATTTATATTTAATTTAATAAATGGAGGAATTATAATAAGGAAAAAGAAAATTATAGTGAAAATATATTTAGGAAGATGAAAAATTGTGAGAGTTAAAAAAATTGAAATGAAGATAAATAAGAGAGAGTTGAATAGTAAATGTGAATGAGAGGTTGGAGTGGAGAGGAGAGATTAAAATAGATTTGAGAGAAATTAATAAGAGAAAAATAAATATAAAAATAAGAATAAGAATAGTAAAATAAGAGATGAGAGAAGGAAGAGGAGAGGGGTTAGAAGAAAATTAAGAAGGGAGAAGAAAAAAAAGATGAAATAAGAGAGAAAAAAATTATAATGAAGGTAAATAATAGAGTGAGAAGATATATAGTAAGAATAGGAGAGAGTAAATGAAAAAAAAGAAGAAAAGAAAAAAGGAAAAAAAGGAGATAAAAAAAATAGAATTTATTAAAAGAGAATAATGTATTAACTATCGACAATAATAATTGAGTACATAAGTATCGGCAAAAATAAAAGGGTTATGATTAGGATGAGAATAAAAATTTATAGGTTTAAAAATATAGAGAAATCGATCTGCTGTTTCACTTCAGGGTTAGGTTTCAAAGTTACGCCATTGCTGTACGCGAAGCGCACTCGCGCCCACCTGGAAGGCCTCCAGTCTGTAGCGAGAGGCTGTTATCCCTGGTCTCTTGGCGGACGGGAGGCTCGCGCTGCTATCCAAAATATGACGTTGAAACATAGAGGGCGATCGTGCTCGGCTTTCCAATGAAGATGGCTGTCTTCTCATCATCGATATCGAGGCTCGTGATCGCAACGCGCGGCGGAGAAGCGGCAAACGCAACTTGATCGGACACGCTTTCCCCGCCGGAAGACGATTGAGGAGGCGCTGGCCGAAGTGGGAGATAGCCAATGACCCTCGCTGCGACCGGTCCATCCGCCCCGTGCCCACGCATTTATCACCCGTAGCTCAACACCGGCCTCGACAGCACGCCTTCGGATTCGCTAACCAGCTGGAGCTGGTAGTCCGTATCAACCAGCGGCCGCCTCGCGATGTGCTCGTTTCCCAGCCAATGCCTGGCTCGAACTCGTCCGTCTCCCAGAGCTACCCACAAAACGAATAAAACCTCTTTTCATTGTCGCCTCGCTAGAATGTATTGAACAGCTTCAGCCAATTCGTGCGGGAAACCCACCTGTAGCAGGCGTAGGTCATGAAATCGAACAGGTCCCTATTTAGATGATTCTCTTTCACGCCCGCAGCAGGTCGAACGCATCGCCGTACTGGAGGCACCGCCATTAGGCAGAAGTATCCCAGGGACCCCTCCGGTTCCATGCCGCAATCACGCTTGGGTTGACGTGATTAGCTGTGTGTGTGTCCCAGTTCATGAGCTATTACCCCCATCCGTGTGGCAACGGATGTGTTCAAAGACAAATCGATGCCGAATCCTCTATAATCTCGTGGTCATCCCGCCCGTGCACACGAAGATCCCGATCCAGACAGCTCCATCTGCATCGGGACAATTCATCCTCCCAGGGAGTCAGAATGGCTTCAGAGAGCGGCAGTGTGCTGGTCATCGAGGTGCCATAGCAGCTTCCTGAGGCCTTCGAAAGTCATCAACGTCGGCAGATGTGTGCCAAGTAGCGAGCGAGCCGGGCGAGATCCGTTGCGGCGTCGGGAGAGATCGAAGGCACGAAGGATTGCCTGGGGCTCGTCATCGCTCGGCGCGGACATCGAGGCCGAACTGACACGCACATAACGAACTTTGATGGTCTTTTCTGTACCCAGGTGATGAATGCTCATAACGATCTGCTCCAGGTCTGGTCTTGTCGCCGGTAGGTGGCGCCTCGAACTCATCTGTGGTCCACAAACGTGCTAGAATGGATATAGTACCTGACGCGAGCGCACCGGGAATTCGAAAGTTGAGCGAGTTGTCTCGCTGGCCGCGCTTGATCATGGAGCCAGGTCGTGCCAACATCTGCAATGAGTTGTTCAGAGGCGGCAGTGTCGGCCTACTCCCTTCCATGATCAACTCACCGCTAACAGACACTTCGTCCGGCCCGCTAATCGGGCGAACCCACCAAGGTTCTCCACTGTCACGTACACGCGGACGATTGTGTCTTTAAGGGCTACTAACGGCAGCGAGTTATCGGAGCGTTGGGATCACCGAAGCTCTGGATCCCCTGTGTGACTTCTATGCCCCTATCTCGAGCTTCGGCACCCTGCGCAAGAGCACCTTCTACCGATGCTCTCGTTGAGCCGCAAGGGCCCTCAGCCTCAAGCTCATAGATTGCATCCTCAGCCCGGCTGCCGTAGTACTGTCCCAGTACATACTGGTTGCCCGGTGGATTGGCGACGATGTCAAGCCGGCAAACTGTGGACCGACGCCTGAGACTCGGGTCAGCTTGAAGCTCTCTACGTTCCCCAGGTTCCAGGTCAGCTTCACCGTGTCTCCGGTTGAACGGCTGCGTCTTCACGTCCGTTGACCTCGAAGGACGAATCACCGGTGCGCCCGCACGAATCCAGTTGACCGGAGTTTTCGGGGCACATTCATCGAAGGGGTAGATGAAAGGAATATCTGGAGCTTTAGACCCGGAACATTTCGCGTTCGCGATAATTTGCTTCATCAACTCGTTCATACGGTCTGCCCATTCGTTGTAGACACGTACATACGTCAGGTCTACAAGTCCGACCGTACCTGATGCAATACCTTGCGGAAGCGTGACTGTGATGCTGGTTGGTGTCCAGTCGGTTTCCGGAACCGAGAACGCCTGGCATCGATCGACCAGGGGTAGCATCACACCTCGATCGTTGATCGGGTTGCCGAAACCACTACCGTGGATCACGATCTTGTCGCCCGAACAGGTGCCAGACGCCGAAATGCTGGTGATCGTGTCTGCCCAGACGACTCGCTGCGTCGAGGTGGAGGTGGCTCCTGACGGAGCTTTAGAACTTCCTTGAGCGCCAGAAGACAACCAATTCGGTGATTTCACCATGTGGGAATACTTCTCGAGCAGGGTATCCAATTATGTCACGCCAGCCTGGAGCGTGATCCCAATCTGTTGGATCCCAGCGATGCGTGTCACGCAACTGTGCAATGATGTCCCCTACAAGCTTCGGGATTGTGTCAGGCCCTCTCGGGCGACCGGTGAAACCGCCAGGAACGCCGCCGGGAGGTAGGCCGGGAAGGCCGACGGGTATACCAACAGGCGCGCCGCCCATCGTGCGCATAATCGGGGGTTGAATTAAGCTGCCGAGCAGACGGAGTTCATGGAGCGCCTCAGTGACGCCGGCGGCTCCCTGGGCTGCCAATCCGCGGAGCAGTTGATTGATGGCAGTGGTCCTAAGGACAAGACCTGAAATGACATCCAAGGCGGTATCGAGGCTAACAATGGGATGCTTGAGGGTAGCGATAACCGCTGCGGTTCCCAAGCGCACCCGGAGATCGAACGATAGGCTATTCTCATCGTCAGTCAGTTCATCCTCGCCCTCCGATTCCCTGAGCGTTCAAGTTTGGCCTGAATACGCTCGATGCTCCCGATTAAGCAGGGGTCGCTCTCAGCGAATGTACTTAAACGATATACGAGCTCAGCTGAAGCAGTCGAATCACCCGAGAGCACCCCATCAACATGTACATCGAGTTGCTCCAGCAAGCGGTGAGGCATCGTCAGGTATTCGAGTAGACCCGTTAGAGCTCGGCGCACTACATCGGGATCTGCGTCTGCGGTAGCAAATAAGGCCTCAGCTACCTTCGCTACTTGCTCCCATCTCACGAGATGTTCAGGTATGCTGGAAACCTTTCTTGCGGACGAGGCTGCTATCCGCACTTCCAAACTCGGATCAGAATCCTGTTCTGCCATTTCACCCCTCCGGCTTGCCGTTAGTGTCGGCATAAATCCTTCTGATATTCGCTCTGCGTTGACCGGTTTCATCACATTGAACTATAGGCTGCTGGTCTGGTGGCGGTCTAGAATCCGAGCGCTGCAAAGCCATCTTCTTCTTCTGGCCGCTATCACACTTGGGCGGGCCGATCCATCTGGCTAGTCGCAACAGCGCTCTTTGCCTGTTTCTGGGCATGAGCGAAGATCTATATCTCACTTTGTTTTAAGAGCGAACAGTCTCTAATCTTACGATTTCTCATCGCGTTCCTTATCGCATCCGTGTCGCGTTTGCATGCGTTGTGAGCTACAATGCACGAAAGAGTATTCACTAGCGAGACACTTTTCATATCTATTTCCTTTCAATATAATTAAAACCTTCCAGTCACATGAATGCCATCGATGAATATCGCGCATATCTCTACAGCTCATGGATTCTTAGCGGAAGATTTAATTTTATCCTTAACTTAATAATTGCTAATGTACTTTCCCTAAATAGAAAATGGATTAATACAAAATCATGGTAGATATCATTTTCATCATTTAGGTATAAGCAGGAAATATTTGTTGACGGGATGGAATTCAAATTTAACTTCTCAGGTAGAGCTTGCAGCTCTCAATGAATCGATCTGTGGAGAAGGAATAGAAATGCGCATGCAGATACCCGCCAATTGTGTTGTTCTCCACCAGGCCGTCCTTGCCGTCTACGATTCCTTTGCCCCTGCATAGCCGGTAGGCAAAGGATGCGTCCCTATCGCAATCACAGCGCGAGTAATGAAACTCATGCCCGCGGATGGTTTGACCTATCTTCGCCAGGGGATTTTGCCCCGTCACCTCTGCTTTCACATACCCCAGCGCCACTAGCCGTTTTGTCATAATAGTCGTGCAGGGCAGGGCACCCACCATCTTAAAGGACCCCGTCTCCGACTCTAGGCCGCGACCCAGATACATCAGGCCGCCGCACTCTCCATAGATGGGCATCCCATCTTCAGAGGCCCTTTTTATCTGCCCGAGAGCGGGAGCCGCTTCCAGCCGGGAGGCATACAGCTCCGGATAGCCTCCGCCGATGTACAGGCCATCCACATCCGGCAGACTGTCCCGCAGAGGGCTGAAAGATACCAGCTCTGCGCCCCGCCTCTCCAGCTCGCGCAGGTTCTCGTAATAATAAAAGCAAAAGGCTTCGTCCTGGGCTATTCCTATGCGCACCGATCTTTCCGCCTCTGCCTTCACCTCTGGAGCCGGACGGGAACAGCGGAGAGCTTCAGAATCTCATCGATGGATGCATTCTCCTCCAGAAAGGCGGCCAGATACTCTGAATCGTGCTCCTTCTCAAAGCCCATCACCAGGCCCAGGTGACGGCTTTTCATCTCCATCTCTCTTTCTCGGGGCAAAGCGCCATAGATGGGCTTCTTCAGGCAGCTCTTGAGCATGGCCAGGTGGCGGGCGCTGCCCACCCGGTTGAGTATGGTCCCCACCAGACGCACCTGTGGGTCAAAGCCGGCAAACCCCTGCTCCATGGCTGCAGCGCTGCGCGACATGCCATGCACATTGATGACCAAAAGAGTGGGGATGTCCAGGATCTTGGCCACCTGGGCGGTGCTTCCCACATCTGTACCGTCCATGCCGTCGTAAAGCCCCATGACTCCCTCTACCACAGCCACATCTGCTCCATTAAGCGCAGAGCGAAAGGAGCGACGCACGCCATCCTCACCCATCATAAAAGGAT
Source organism: uncultured Methanosarcinales archaeon (assembly GCA_963702455.1). Classification (GTDB taxonomy): domain Archaea; phylum Halobacteriota; class Methanosarcinia; order Methanotrichales; family Methanotrichaceae; genus Methanothrix. The sequence goes on along the minus strand of CAVPCV010000009.1, from coordinate 67,852 downwards.
CGAGATTGAGCGAAGGCCGACCGCAGATGGCGGCATGATGGGATGGGTCGATGAAGTCCGGACCGACCTTGAAGGGCTGAACCACCAGGCCACGAGCGCGAAGAGCGGCCATGAGACCCAGGGTAACTGTGGTCTTACCGACGCCGCTATGGGTGCCAGCGATGAGCACAGCCGGGATCCTGGATAATGTATCTGACGGGCTCATGAAATGACCTTCCTCCGGCAAGGATATTAACACGCCGGAAGATGTTTTTGGCATGCTGGTTGGCGTAGTTAAGAGAGGAAAATACGGTGAACGATTGCTGGAGACCATAAAGACCAGGACAGACTTCCAGGTGGTCTCAGTTGAGGTGCCCCAGGTGCTGCCGGGCTTTATCGAGGACCCAGAAGAGTTTATCAAAGAACTGAACCTCGATCCCAGGATCTTCCAGGCAGATCTGCTCATTCTCTACACCTTTCATCCTGACCTGACTCCGGAGATCGTGCGCCTGGCCGGCCGGGGGGGTGTGAAGGCGGTCATAATTCCAGGCGGCATCGGCAGGGCCGGCTCCATCGGCGAGCTGGAGAAGATCGCAGAGGAGTATAACATTCACATCGAGGTGGATGAGATCTGCTGCACTCTGGAAGAATGCGGCAATCCCACCGTTGACGAGTTCGCAAAACGCCTTGGCAAGCCCGAGCTGGAGGTGGAGACCAAGGATGGGCGCATCAGCAATGTCAAAGTCTTGCGCGGCTCACCCTGCGGCGCGACCTGGCATGCGGCCGCCGGCCTATTGGGAAAAACAGTGGACGAGGCACCTTCTATGACCGGCCTATTCTGCCAGCAGTATCCCTGTCGCGCCGTGCGGGGCGGCCCTGGCGGCATCCACACCTCAGGAGACCTGCACAAAGATGCCATGGAGAGGGCTCTGGGCAAAGTTAACACAACTGAGACTGCCCGAGCAGTCCAGGCCCATCAAGATCGAGCCGGGTAAGAAGGGAGAGAAGACATGAGGGAGCAGGTGATAGATGCCACTGTGCGCGCTCTGTTGCAGGCTGAGACACGTCTTCCCCCCTGGGTCATGCAAAGTATCGAGGAGGCGGCGAGCCTCGAGACAAATCCGGTGGCCCGTTCTCACCTGCAGTTCATGCTCGAATAATGCCAGGCTCGCCGAGTCCCGAGGCCTCCCCCTCTGCCAGGATACGGGACTACCTATATTTCATGTTCAGATGGGCCGCGACCGGGTTTTGGACTTCAGCCTAGACGGTGCCATCGCCGAGGGCGTAAGGATCGCAACTGAGGATATTCCGCTGCGACCCAATACAGTCGATCCAATAACTCGCATGAATAGCGGAGACAACACCGGACCCGGTATGCCGGACATAATCCTGGATTATGTGGATGGCCTGGGCCTGAAGATCACCGCCTTTCCCAAAGGAGCAGGCTCGGAGAACATGAGCCTGGTGGGCATGCTCAATCCGGCGGACGATCCCTTTGAATTCATCATCAAGACGGTGTCCGAGCGAGCAGCCAATGCCTGTCCCCCCCTCTTCCTGGGGATCGGCATCGGAGGCAGCTTTGATCTGGCGGCGCGCCTTGCCAAGATGGCACTTTTCAATATGCCTGGGACTTCGCCCCAGGAGCTGCAATTGTTGAAAAGATTGAACCTTTTGGGCATCGGTCCCATGGGTCTGGGCGGAGACACAACCGTCCTCGGCCTGAAAATCGAGACCGCCTTCTGCCACACTGCTTCCTTGCCTGTAGCCATAAACTTCCAGTGCTGGGCCAACAGAAGCGCAACTGAGGTGATCCCTTGACCGAGTTTCACCTCAGGACACCTTTAAGCGCCGCTGATGTGCAAAAGCTCGCCGCCGGGGATGTTGTATTCCTGAGCGGGCCCATTTATACGGCGCGCGACAAAGCCCACGCCCTTATGCGCGAGAAAGGCGCTCCCATCTCTTTGCAGGGGGCGGCCCTCTACCATTGCGGACCACTTATTCGCGGGAATACGGTACTCTCCGCCGGGCCGACCACCAGCGGCCGTATGGCACGCTACACCGAAGAGATCCTGGCCCGGGGCGTGCGAGCCATCATCGGCAAAGGCGGTCTGCCGGGTGAACCTTTTCTGAACAGGGCCGTCTATCTGGCCTATCCAGGAGGCTGTGGTGCCGCTGCTGCTCTGCAGCTCCGGGTTATGGGTGTGCATTGCCGGGAGCTGGGCATGGCCGAGTCCATCTGGGAGTTTGAGGCTGAAAAGTTCGGCCCTATGATTGTGGCTGTGGATTCCCATGGCAAAGATCTTTATCGGGATGTGAGAAGGTCGGCCAGGATACAGATGAAGGATTGAGACGAGCTGCAGAGGAGGCAAGGTATCTGGTGAATCGAGGCTACCCCAAGGACTCTGCCATTCGCTTTGTCTCCGATCACCACCTCCTCCCGGACGAGCATAGGTTCGTGCTCACAAGAATGATAGTTGCAGCAGAGCGTGCACGCTCCAGAAGGGCAAAGGTTCAAAGCCTGGAAACGCTCTACGCAAATGAGGTCTTCGTGGACGGCTACAATGTCCTCATCACTACAGAGAGCCTTCTGGCAGATTATCCGGTATATTTATGCGACGACGGCTTTCTGCGCGACACGCGAGGGATCTTCAGAAGCTATAAGATCTCCCGGCTCACGTCTCCCGCCCTCTTTCTGATCCTTGATCTTCTGGCGCTGGCAAAGCCCGCTCGCGTAGAGGTGCTGCTGGACCAGCAGATGAGTCGCAGTGGAGAGCTGGCGGAATTGGTGCGAGGCATGATGGCAGAGCGGGGCCTGCCGGGAACGGCCAGGACCGCCAGGGATGTCGACCACCAGCTCAAAGTCGCAGAGGCCGGTGTTGCAACCAGCGACGGGAATGTGATTGACGCCGCCAAAAGGATCTATGACCTTCCCGCAGAGATTGCGAAAAGGCTAGGCATAAGCCCTCTGTTGGTTCAATAGTCACAGAGAAATCTCGGGTTATTGAGACATTCAGATCAATCGTCATCTTTTTATGGTACAGTTGATTATTATACTATTAGGGTAGCATAAACTTTGGTAATATTGGGTGAGTGGCAATGAGAGAGAGAGTTGTAGCTTTAGTTGTACTGGTACTGTTGCTTATAGGTGGACTTGGGCTGGCATCCCATCCCATGTTTTTTCCGCTCAGCGAGCACACCATGGCCAAAGAGATAAGCCCGAGCGGAATGCCGCTCTACAGGACGAATACATTTTCATCCGACGACGAGCAAGCCGCCTCCTGGCTGCTGATCTGGCGAGACGCCAAGCCGCATACGGTGGAGTGGAGATGGTACTGGCCGGAGGGCAGAACATATGCCCGGTCATTCAGCAACGTGCCTCCTATCGATGGATTCACAGGAATGTGGTCTGCGCCCGTTTGGAGCAAACTCAAGATCAAGGGAACTGATGTCGCTCGACTGCCTGGAACGTGGAAGGTGGATGTAATAGTGGACTACAGAAAGGTCCTCACAGAGTACTTCACCATCAACAGTCCAGAGACTTGCTAAATCCCGGATTAGCGGTCAACCCAAATCTCGAATAAAAAGGCCATCTGAATTTGGCCAAATCTTAGCTTTGCGTTTATCTTTTTATTCACATCTGTCGCATCATTCTTAACAGCATGTGAGGAAGGGAAAGCTAAAGAAGACGGCCGATCTTATTGAACATAAGAGATCTTCATTGGATTGGTGCTGGAAGATGGAACTGGAGTTTGGTGGCAAGAGGCGCGAGCCCGATATTCGCCGGCTAACCGATATGCGGGAAGTGGTCTTTGATCAGAGCTGGCTGGCGGCGGCGGAGGACTTTGAGCTCTATTACATGTATCGCGACCTTTTCCTGAGCAGGGGAGACGGGGAAAAGCTGCGGGAACAGAACCTTCGGTATGATATTACCATCATTCCGCCGGGTATGCTCGGTCGAGAATATATCAAAACGGCCGGCCATTACCACCCGCTCGTGCCCGGAGGCAGCGTCACCTACCCTGAGCTTTATGAGGTCCTGGAGGGCGAAGCACTGTACCTCCTGCAGAGACAGGATCTTGGCGATGTGGTAGCAATAAGTGCCTCAGCCGGGGACAAGGTTCTTGTGCCGCCAAATTACGGCCACATAACCATAAACCGCTCCAATAAAAGACTCAAGATGGCCAACTTTGTGGCCGGGAATTTCTCGTCACTTTATGGTCCCATCAAGGAAAAAGCCGGAGGAGCTTACTTTTTCACCAGAGATGGCTGGATAAAGAATGAACGATGTCCGGAAGCAGCAGAGCTACGAAGGGTCGAGGCGCCAGACAGCAGAAGCCTGGCGCGACTCGGCCTGACTAAAGGCAGGGAGATGTATCCGCTGCTAAGAGAAACGGGGCTTCTGGAGTTCCTGACCAGGCCAACGAGCATCTGGAGCTCTTCTCGGGAATCATCTGAGGATGAGTTGTCTCGAAAGCCGGATTAGATACCTCATTCAGAAGCGGTTCATAATGCATCTCGGCCTCTCCAGATTTAGAGCGCATATTGAGCTGCTCCGCCCGCCCTCTGGCCGCAATGGACCTGGCCATGCCTGCCGCTTCGGCTCTCTTGGCCGTCTATGCGGTGGAGGGCGTGCTGCCCCCTCTATTGCCGTTTCTTGCAGCCGTCCTCGGAGCTTACTGTGCCATCACCAGCTCCTATGTCTATAACGACTGCTGCGACATTGATGTGGACAGAATAGCCATGCCCAATCGGCCGCTGCCATCTGCCAAACTTGGCAAGAGAGAGGCCCAGGCCTGGTCGCTCTTCCTTTTTCTCGTAGCTCTGGCGGTGGCCCTGTACCTTAATCCTGGAAGCTTCGTAACCCTCATTGCCGCCACGCTCTTGATCACCATCTACTCCGCCTGGGCCAAGAGAAATACGCCCTTCTCCTGGATCTTTGTGGGCCTATCCTTTGGTTTGGTGCCTCTGGGCGTTTGGCTGGCCATGGAGCCGGCAGGGTTCTTAAAAGCCGGCCCCGGCCTTCACCCCGCCGCCCTGGTCCTTTCGGCGATGATATGCATAACCGATTGGGGGTTCACCAACTGCGATGCCTCGCGAGATGTGGCGGGCGACAAAGAAGAAGGAATCCCGACCACGCCCGCCACTTTCGGCATCCCAGCTACCGCCAAGATGGTGGCGGTCTTCTGGCTGATCGGCGTCCTCCTTTCTCTTGTCCTGGGGCTTCTGGCTGACCTGGGATGGCTCTACCTCTTCGCCGCAGGCGCTGCAGGAGGCTGGCAGCTCCGGCATACCCTGGACTTCGTCCGCAATCCGACTGCGGAAAGAGGTGACAGACTCTTTTACCAATCTGCCAACTACCGCGCCATGCTCTTCGCGGCCATAATCGCCGATGTGCTGCTGCGCACATTCCTGACAACGGCGAGTGGGCTCTGATCCGCCGCAAAAGGGAAATTTTTCAGTTCAACTAAATTCCTGCCAGCTCATTTACTTGATTTATAGCTTCCAGCAGACTTTCGCCTTTTTGTGTGGTTTCATACAGCTTCTTTTCCCCATTCTGGACCTCTAATAGATCATTTTTAATCAGGAGGTCCAAGTATGGCTCTACTGTCTTGAAATTGAGGTTTGCCTGATATACTACTCGGGTCTTAATGGCGCCGTTTTTGCATACATGCAGAATTTGCGATATAATCTCTTCTCGGTTCCTCTTCATACCACCCACTCTCCTATAAGTTTCTGATCTTCAATCGGGGATTGTGATAATAATCTATTGCTTTCTTCTAATTTAAGGATCTATGACACAGATCGAGAATTATAGCACAAAGCATGAACAGTATGCAATCATTTTTAATTAATTGTAATAGTTATCAACCGGAAATTCTTGAGGGTCCACTATCTTCACGACATATATAAGCAATTCGCAGCACGCCCATATGTTGTTTTTCTGAAAACCAGAGGCATTCAGCAATAGGAAGGATCTGGACAGAGCATGCGAAGTCTCACCGAGAGACCTTTGATCCATTAAAGAGGTTTTCAATCTCATTTTTTTGCTTTTTGCAACTCGCGGGCGGATTTGAATGCCCCACTCACAGGACAGGAGACGCTCTGTGTAGCGTTTACATTATAAAAGGTATGGGTCCGTCCCTCTGGATATACAACAGAGAGCTTGGCGATGCCTTTCTTCAGTGGATTATCCTTGGAGCCGAAGGGATGGGAATCGAAATGATAATAGCTGCCGTCATATCTTGCCGCGCCTTTTACCTGCAGAGCCGCCCCGTCCAGATCTGCTTTCATAAGCTTGACATCGCTGTATCCGCTCAAGAAGGAGAGCAATTCCGGTTCCAAATGTCTGCAGCCCAGGGCGAGAACATAGAAACGCGTAAAGGTATCCAGGGAATAGTTGAGCTCAAATGTGGCTTCATCTCCATCCAGATGCATTGTGACATCCTTGACATAGATGCACTCCCCTTCGGCACTGCTGCAGACGGCCATTGTCGTTATGGCCAGGAAGGCCAGTGTTGAGGCAATGTTTCGCATCATTCACCCATTCATCTTAAGAATTGATGGCAGGAACAAGACCAGCCCCATTATTACAATAAATGCCACGAATAACAGCTGTTGCCTTCTTTGAGCTGACTTGAACTTCGATTCGCAAAGCTCATCGCAGAAGCTCTCATCCTGGCGTACGGCATTGCCGCAGACGAAACAGTGTTTGTGCGGCGATATATCTGTCATTAAATCACCAATTACCCCCGGTTTGGGTGATAGAGTAAATAAGGTTTTGCCTGATACCGGAGGTGATCCCCAGATATCGGTGGAATTTATGGAAGATAAATAAAAGACAGGATTTTAGAATGGTTGATCAGCTTTTTTTTAGGCGGCAACAAGGAACATATCCCGGCATGCAGAGAAGTTATGCGGGCAGTTTTTTTCTGAATTGACACACGTCCGAATTAGAAAGTCCTATTCGAATCCATTTTAAGATATATAACTCTTTAAATAACATTTATAAGTAAATCATACATTTTGATATTATTTATGGATGAGATCTTTTCATTGAGGAAAAAATTTGAGGTTTATTTTTCCACTGGAAATAAAGGGGTTGCTCGATCGGATTTGTGCCCACAATTCTGCATTAACTATAAAAGGAGCCTTGGCAAGTAGATACTCATGCCAAGACTGACGATGATCATCTTCATAGCTTTTCTCATATGGCTTTCGCCAATTGATGGAGCAAGAACCTATATCGTGGATGATAACGGCTTCGCCAATTATAAATCAATCCAAGAAGCCGTTGTTGCTGCAAATAACGGAGATACTATATACGTCAAGCCGGGGATCTACAATGAAGAGGTTATCCTGAACAAGAGCCTTACCCTTATGCCGCTCCTCGGCGAGAGCGGCCCGATAATTCTCAATGGAGACGGTTTGGAGACGGGAATCACAATCTCGTCGAACGGCTGTTCTCTGGAAGGCCTTACCCTGCGAAACTACACCGGCACGGCTGTCTATCTTCTTTCTGACGGAAACACCATCACGAAGAATGTGTTTGAAGATGCCAGCCCCGCCATACTGGCTCGTGGCTCCAATAATAACTCAATAAATGAGAATCTCGTAAAGAAATGCCAGGGCGGAGTGGCCCTCCGGGACAACTCAGACGGCAATATCATCGAGAAAAACGAGATTGTCGGCTGCAATATTTCCATGTTCCTCGGGAATGTTGGAAAAAACAGTATACTTGGCAACAAGATCTCCGATACTCGCTGGGGGATATGGCTGGACTACACCAGCAATATCGCGATCAATGGTAACGATATAACAAGCAAGAACTACGGCATTTTGCTCTTCAACAGCAGCAGTATCAATGTTACCGACAGCAAAGTGCAGATTGACGATAAAGACGCTGTCAGCACACGTGGAATCTTTCTTGCAAATACCAGCGGAATCGAGTTGCAGAGCAACGAAATTGATGGTGGAGCAATAGGCCTCGGCATTTTGAAGAGCAGGAACAACAAACTGGCAGATAACACAATAGCAGGCAGCGCAAATGCCATTTTTATCCAGGACACAAACGGGCAAGAGATCGAAAACAATCGCATCATTGAGGTGGATTATGGCATGAGACTGGACAATTCCAGCCAGAACACCATCAGACAGAACATAATTGAAAACAGTACCATAGGCTTTGACCTTGGCGCGAGCAAAGAGAACACCGTGATCGAAAACCAGGTCTCAAACACAAAGGACACGGCGGTTCAGGTCATATCATCGAGCGAGAACAGCTTTCAAGCAAACAATATCACCAATAGTTTCCGAGGATTTATTCTCTCGGAATCCTCCGCCAACCTCCTGGCCGCAAACAGCTTCCAGAACGTGGATTGGAGCCTTTATGTGGAAAGCGTCACCAAAGAAGGCTTCGATAATTCTATTAACGAATCCAATGTGGTGGATCTGGTTCCCATTGTCTACCTATTTGGCGAGTCGGGCGGAGCAGATCCAGGATAGGAAGCTCGCCCACCTCACACTGGCGTATTGCGACAATGTCACTGTGAAGAATACAACCATCACCTGTGATGCCGTCTTCCTCTTCGACTCTAAGAACATCACAATCCAAAACAACAGCATATCGGGATGCTTCGGCATGCGCCTCGTGCAATCCTTTGGAAATGAGATCATTGGCAATCGCCTTTTGGGCAATAAGTACAGCGGGATATTCCTGTACGGCTCGGATTTGAATGAGATTGGAGAGAATAATCTCTCACTGAACAACCAGATGGGCATATCTCTTCTCTCCTGCAGTCAGAACACCATTCGCGACAACGTGGTGGACAGCAATAATGATACGGGGGTATGGCTCAATCTCTCCAATGATAACCACATCTACCAGAATAACATCACCAACAATCCACGGGGTTGCCAGGTTGAGTCCTCCACGGGAAACAAGATATATCGCAACAACTTCCTTAACAACAAAGAGCAAGCGCAGGATGTTGAGGGCAACAATAGCTGGGATGATGGCAATACCACAGGTGGCAACTACTGGAGCGATCATGTGGCCAAGGGCAATCCCAGCAAGGAATGGCCGAAGCAGATCAAAGGGGGAAATATGCGGGATCGCTATCCATTCCAGGATGAGAGCGGCTGGCTGGCAGCAAAAGCTGCTGCCCCCTCCCCGGGGGCAAAGGCATAAGCCGCAATCTACTTAAGATGATGAAGAGATGAGGTGAAGAATATGGCAAAGAATAAGAGTGAAGGCAGCGGTCTTCAGTCGTCCGCCGGCCTGATGAGATACTTCGAGGCCGATGATAACTCGATCAAGCTCGATCCCAAGATGGTGCTTGTAGCCTGTATGGGCGCGGGCGCAGTGGTACTGGGCCTGAATATCGCCTTTGGCCTCTGGCCTTAAGCGACTATTTGGGATCAGTGGCAACTTTATAAGGAGACAGAGAGTTCGAGAGGAAGATAAAAAAAGGGTGTTTAGAGGGTTAGTTGAGATAATATTCTAAGGCGTACCATCATTTTCCGCAGCCTCAAGATTGCTCTTGATCAATCACTCCTTTAGCGACCCGATGGTCGCTTCTTCGCCTTGCCCTCAGGCTTCGTTGCCTCCCCGGTGACCTCTCGAGACGGCAGGGAAAGCTCGGAAGCCATCTCATCGACCTCCTTTGCGCCTTTTGCCAGCTGCATGTCCTCATCTCCCGTAAGAATGGAGAGCAACCGGGCGAACTCTCCTATGTGAACCCGCTCCTCATTGGCGATATCAATGAAAACCTTCTTGGCCAGAGGATTATCTGTGGCCTCGGCGTGGGCCATATAGAGGTGAACTGCTTCCTGCTCGGCGGAGAGGTCAAGGCGTATCGCTCTGATCAACTCTTCCATGGTGAGCTTGCGATCGGGCACTTTTCCGCTGAATGGATTAACGAACTCGGGCATTTTTTATCTCCCTGTATTTGATCAATTTACTAATAATTAGATATAGCCTAATGTAAATATGTCTTTTGGCAGATCGCTTAATCTTCGTCCTGTTGCACTAGCCGATTGCAAATCGAATAAAATTGGAGCCCCTTGTGAATCCTATCCAAAGATCCTTAAAAAAGACGAAAAGCCCGGGATTCCAGGGCCTCCTCAAAGTCATCCCGTGAATAATCCAGACTCTTGCCAGGGTCCTATTTTACAGGGAAGCCATCCGGGGCAGTATGCTGGGATCGATTCCCGCCAGCTGCGTTACATCCTTGAATTTGCTCTCTGTTTCCTGAGCGGCAGGCTGGGGCATAGTTGTATTGTTCTGCTCAGCGATCAATTGCCGCTCTGCCACGGTTGTGGATACAGTCTGGATCGCGGCAGGGGTGTAGCCGGATGCATCCGGGCTGATCAGTATGGCTGTAAATTCGCCCCGGGTAGCAATGCCATTGCTGTCAGACCGGATGAAATATCCCTTCATCGAGTCGCTTTCAATGTAGCCGCTTATATAGGTGGATGCAACCGTCTCCCCTTCCACTGCGGCCAGGGACAGGGAGATTGCATTTCCTGAGAGCGAACCTGCCACTGCGCCGTTCCAGGGGTTATCGCCTTCGAATTTGGCCGGGCCAAATATGGATTCTCCAGACTGGTTAAAGGCCGCAGTTATCACATTTTCTCCCAGGGAGACTTTCCAGATGCCCTGCACACTCGCCTGCACGCCATCGTTGCTACTGCCCTCTTTTGCAGTGGTGCCATTAATGTCTGCACCGTCTGTGCTGGAGGCGTCTACTGTATCGTTCGCGACCAGATTCGCATTTGCTGAAGAGGCGTCCTGTGACTGTGCAAAGCAAACCGACACCAGCAAAGCCAAGAGGAGAAATCCCATCCAGCCAGAATATCTTATTATCTTCAAACCCATAACCTCCTTTTCGTTCAGTTTATCACTTAGCTCTTTTACCCATCCGCGATTGGGGACGAAAATGAAATTCGCGAGAGAATTTAAATATGGATCGAACTAATTCATAAATGATGGTTTTACTCCAAGCCCAGGTCGGAACAGATGCGTTGAGCTTCATAATCAATAATGTCTGGATTCTATTATTTATACTCCTGTTTCTGGTTCCCATGGCCCAGAGAAATTACCTGCATTCTGCGCGCAAGCGCGTTCTCGCCAAGCTCGGAAAATCGAGAGGAACTCAGGTTATAACGCTCATCCATCGCCAGGAGACCATCAGCTTTCTTGGCATCCCTCTGGCCCGCTACATCGATATCGACGACAGCGAACAGGTTTTGCGGGCCATTCGCAGAGCAGAAAAGGATGTGCCGATCGACATCATTCTGCATACGCCCGGCGGCCTGGCACTGGCAGCCACGCAAATCGCCATGGCTCTGAAGGCTCATCCCGCCAAAAAGACAGTGATTGTGCCCCATTACGCCATGAGCGGCGGAACTCTCATCGCTTTTGCTGCAGACAAGATAATCATGGACCCGCATGCTGCATTGGGCCCCGTCGATCCGCAGCTGGGAGATATTCAGGGCAGCTATCCAGCCACATCGCTCCTGGCAGTAGTAGCCAAGAAGAAGATCGATGAGATCGATGACAAAACACTCATCTACGCCGAGGAAGGCCGCAAGGCTCTGGACCAGATGAGAGTCCTCTTAAGAAAAATCCTGGCAGGCAAGTCGGACCAGAAGAAGCTGGACACAATAATCGAGGAGTTCGTCTCGGGAAAGTACACTCACGATCATCCTTTCATGGCCGAGGAGGCACAGGCCCTTTTAGGTGAATGCGTCCAGACTGATGTTCCTGAAGAGGTCTATGCTCTGATGGATCTCTATCGCATGGAAGCGGGTAGAAGCCGCCCGGGCGTGGAGTATGTGCCGCTGATGAGGCGTTAGACACAACCTTAGCAGGTCATTTCGATCTGCCACTACCGCGCCTGCCATTGATCATCTTGAGCCCCTCAAACCATAAGATGCTGGTAATCCCTGCCATGAAGCATATGGCGATGTCGATGAAATGCAGATAGGCAAAGCCGAACAGCTCTCTTAAGAATGGAATGTAGAGCACCGCGGCCAGGAATACAAGCGCCCCTCCCAACACCCACCAGAGAGCACGGTTGGGAGTTCTCAAGGTCTCTAAAATGGTTCGAGACCAGGATCGATTGGTGAGGATCAAGCCCAGATTGGCCACGATGAGCGTGGTAAAGGTCAGGGCTCTTGCCTCTGCTTCTCCCTGGCCCCGGTATAAGGATGTGGCATAAACGGCCAGGACGATTGCCAGCACTATAAATCCCTGCAGGAAACTCAGGGCCAGATTCCGCCTGCTGAAGAGCGGCTTTTTCGGATCGCGTGGCCGGCGTTGCATGACATCAGCCTCCTCGGGCTCCGCCTCGAAGACCACGGAGCAGGCCGGGTCAATGATCAGCTCCAGGAATACGACATGCACCGGCAAGAGGACGAGAGGCCACTGCAAGAGAACAGGTATCAAAGACATGCCTGCGATGGGCACGTGAATGGCAAGGATGTAGCCCATGGCTTTCTTGATATTGTCAAATACTCTGCGGCCAAGCCGCGTGGCCTGCACAATGGATGAGAAAGAATCGTCCAAAAGCACCAGACTCGAGGCCTCCCTGGCCACATCTGTGCCCCGGCCGCCCATGGCAATGCCGATGTCGGCCGCTTTCAGGGCAGGGGCATCATTGACGCCGTCGCCGGTCATGGCCACGACCTCTCCATCGGCCTTCAATGCCATGACCAGCCTCAATTTTTGCTCGGGCACCATTCGGGAAAATATGTTTACGTCCTTTATGCGCTCCTGAAAATCCGCATCCGAGAGCAACTCCATCTCCGGGCCGGTCAGGACCCTGTCCGCAGACTTAAGGCCTATCGTTCTGGCGATGGCCTGGGCAGTAGCCGGATAGTCGCCGGTTATCATTACGACTCTTATCCCCGCGTCGTAGCATTCCTTGATGGCATCGGCTATGCCAGGACGCACCGGGTCGGCAAGGCCCACGAGACCCAGAAACTGAAATTCGAAGTCATGCTGTGCCTGCGGCAGATCGGTCTCTTTGAATCTTGCTCTGGCCACGCCAAGGACGCGTAAGCCCTCTTCTGCCATGGCAATGATATTCTCGGAGAGCTTTTGGCGGGATGATTCATCAAGATGGCAGAGGTCGGCTATGGCCTCAGGCGCACCCTTAGCGGCAATGACGAAATCACTGCCTTCCGGTGACCTCCAGACGCGGGACATAGCCAGCAGCTTCTTCGAGAGTGGGTACTCCTGCACCAGACTCCAATCTCGATGGACATGTTCCGTCTTCTGCAGGTAGTCATCTCCAAGCTTCTGGAAGGCCTTCTCCATGGGGTCGAAAGGATCCTTCTGCGAGGCCAGAATGCTGTACTCCACAACATCATGAATGCCGTCAGGAAGAGCGTCCAGGAGCCCGTCGAGGCTCCAGAATTGGCCGGCAGCAAAGAGCTTCTTCACAGTCATACGATTCTCTGTGAGAGTGCCGGTCTTGTCAGTGCAGAGCACTGTTGTCGCCCCCAGCATCTCCACGGCCGGGACCCGGCGTGTGAGGACCCGGTTCTGAGAGATCCTCCAGGCACCCATAGCCAGGAAGATGGTCAGGACTACGGGAAACTCTTCCGGCAGGACGGCCATGGCCATGGTGATACCGGCCAAGAGTCCCTGCAGCCAGTCGTTCCGGGTTATGCCATAGACCACAACCACCAAGGCGCAAAGAGCCAGTCCCAGCAGGGCCAGCTTCTGCACGAGTTTCGAGGTCTCCTTTTGCAGCGGCGTCTTCTCGGACTCGACATTTTGCAGGGCTTTTCCGATCTTGCCGATCTGCGTTTGCGCGCCCGTGGCCAACACCCGCAGCTGCTCCCTGGCCCTGCACAATAAGGCTTCCGGAATAGACGAAAGGCAGGTCATCGCCGCCCGGTTGGGTCATGGCGGACGAGCCGTCGGAGCATACTTTGCGAACGGATACTGATTCACCTGTAAGGAGCGACTCATCTGCAGAGAGGTTGGTGCATAAAAGAAGCTCTGCGTCTGCGGGTACCCTATCGCCTTCAGAAAGAACAATCAGGTCACCGGAAACAACCTCCCGTCCAGGAATGCGTTTATGCAAACTGTCCCGGATCACCAGCGCCCGGGGGCTGGAGAGGTCTCGCAGGGCCTCCAGGGCCCTCTCAGTCTTTCGTTCCTGGTAGAGGGTGATGCCCATCACCACGAAGACGAAGCCCATGAGCATCAGCGCCTCCGGAAGGTCTCCCAGAATAAAATAGACCAGGCTGCCTGCCACCAGAAGCATGAACATGGGCTCCTTTATCACCCCCAGAGCGATTGCGAATATGCTGCGAGGTTTCGATTGCGGCAGCTCATTATATCCAAACTGTTTTTGCAGCTCTGCCGCCTCGGCCTCGGAGAGGCCCTTTGCGGTGCTTATGTCGAAGTCTTCAGCCAGCGATATATCCCCTTTGGAGGCTATCCTGTCCTCTTTCTCAAAACGACTCGAGGTCGAAGAGCTCTCTTTCCGTCCTAAATCCATTTCAGCACTTTAGCTTCTCTGGATTTGGGAACAGGCGTCTCATTGGGATAGCCGAATATGAGCGGCGCCATCAATTCATGGTCCTCAGGTATCCCTATCTCTGCCAGCGCCTTGGGATCCTGGTTCAGGAAGGCGGCAAAACCGATAAAACAGCTTCCTAAACCTGCCTGGTAGGCGACCAGGAACATGTTCTCTGCGGCCAGGCCGCAGTCCAGGAGGTTCACTGTCCTCCATTCCTCTTTCTTTGCAACGCTGATCAAAATGATAAGCGGGGCACCATAGAACACTACGTCCTTATCCGATTTGAATGCCGCCAGGAGGTTCTCAGGCAGGGGCATGCTCTGCATTACCAGCTCTTTTGTCCTTCGGGACAGATTATCGATGACATCTCTCTTCTCTATGACAGTGAAACGCCATGGCTGGCCGTTCATGCCCGAGGGAGCCAGAGATCCGGCAGACAATATCTTATTGATGACATCTTTTGGCACAGCTTTGTCCTGATAGCTGCGTATGCTTCTCCTTCCTGCTATACATGCATCTAGTTCCATAAAATAGAAAATCGCATTCTTAATATTAAATGCTTTACTCGCTTGGGGAGAAGCATTCGGGGAAGGCAGCTATATGCTGAGAAATTATGGCCGCGGAAGATATGCGTTGTTGCTATGGAAAAAGCAGGTCGTCATTCAGTCTAAGATCCAGGTCCGCTTGTATTTTCGCGAAATCTTTCGCCCGGGTATGATGTAAGATTTTGTATTTGGGCCATTAGCCCTTCCGAGGTGCGCTATTGGCTCGCTTGCACATCGATTCTCACAGTGATTTCTATTTTGGAAAATGCCCCGGCCAAAAAGCTTATATCTCGGCAATTGCCGTATATAGTACATGGCAAAGGTCGAATCTCATTTCTTTCCCATCCAGATGACTTTTGCCTCCCTCCTATTCATGATTGATTCAGGATTTCTGAGATAATATCCGGTCTTCTTCATACATCCTGGTGTTTGGACACTGTTGTATCATAATTTCCGTCTCGTATGATCCTGGCTTGTCGGCGCTTGGGGTGATCTTGTAGATCTTGCCTAACAGATGCACCTCTGTGTAGCCATTTTTGGCGATGGCATCAAACCCTTGATTGGCGAGAACAGAGGCCAAATCCAGGGAACTCATACCCTGTTTTTCAAATGAAGAGATCAGGTCATTCAATTCAGAAATATCGCCACCAATCGCTGATGCGGTGCTTATTGATATTGTTACTATGCAAATCGTCATGATTACCAACAGACATCTTTCCACTGCCATGTAAATAAGATATAATCTATGTGATCATATAGACGATTACGATTGAATCTGATCAGAAATTATACACATTTGACCTAAACATTCCGTCTATACATTAATCAGTACTGATGTTTAAGACTTCCAGAACTCCACTTCACTGCTGGAACTACACTGTACTCTAGAACTCCATCAAGCTCCTCTGTACCGGCCTCCCCGGCTCGCCTCTTGCCCCTTCCCTCTCTCATTTTCCATCTCCCATTCTCAATCGGCCTCCCCAGGAGCTCGGCCGTCTTGCGCCACTGTCCCGATGGGGTCTCAATTCTATTTTCCATCTCCGCCATTGCCTCAGGCAGACTCCCCAAGCGCAATGGTGGCGAAGCCATTGCTTTGCGGGCCACCTCCCGCACCACCCAGACGCCCAATGGCGCCCAGTAGCTCTCTGAGATCTCTCGCACCGCCAGCACTGCTGCCTGGCGTCCCAACAGCGCCAGGTGCTCCAGCGCCGCCAGGCGCGCTGCGTAGTAGCCGCCCGCCAGTCGGCTGTATTCTTTCCTGGGCCGCGCGTCCTCCCGGTCTCCACCTATAAAGCCGTCCTCGGCCCAGACGGAGCGGGGCATCCAGATCTCAATCAGCTCGAAGCTGAATGGCCGGGGCAGGAGCAGTATCTCAAAATGGTTTCCCAAACCCTCTCCTGAAAACAGATAATAATCGTTCACCTGGGGCTTGTCCAAAACGGCTTCCTTGAGCTCTTTAGCGATCATGTCGTCCGAGGCGGTGATCGACCAGCGCGTCGGCACCAGCTTTCTCTTCCGACCCAACAGGCCGAGGGAAAGCATGCGAGATATATGATCCACGCCAATGCCCGCAGAATAGAGCTCGCTCAAAGCAACAGAAGCGACCGCGCCCCTGTCCTGCACAATCTCGTCCACTTTGCGAGGAATGAGGGGATTGCTGGTTATCTCCATCTTCTTCAGCTCTCCGGTTGGACCGGAGGGGGAGAGTACGCCATCGAACTGCAGCCTTCCCTGGGGAGGCTTGAAGAAAGAGACCTCTGTCCCTACAGGCGCGGACGACATGGCGATCTGCTGGCAGGCCTCCAGAAGCTTTCCCGGTGTTTGCGCCTCCAAGACCCCTATCTTTGTCTCAGAGCGAACCATTTGAGATCGCCAAGCTATAATCTCCCCAATGTCCATGCCGAGCAGCGGGGGTTGCCGGGCTTCACCCAGGGGGACCATGGGCCCGGCTCTGACCAGTGGGTAGCCATGTCTCCCCACAAATACCTCAGGAGGAGACATTCCTTCCATGCGATTGCCGACTTGGGGGAGGTGAGCGATCTCCTCCAGGCGGCGAAGTATGGGGCAGACGGGCCGGCCGCAGTGTCCCCGGCCTTTGCAAGTGATGCATTTCATCACACCTTCAGCAAGACCCTTATAGGATATATCCACTATCATTTTGCGATGAATGATCGGTTGATACCGGCGATCGCCCAGGACTGGAAGACCGGCGAGGTGCTGATGCTGGCCTATATGAACGAGGAGGCATTGGCCAGGACCAGAGAGACGGGCAAAGCACATTACTGGTCTCGCTCGCGAAAGAAGCTCTGGCTAAAGGGCGAGTCCTCCGGGCACTTTCAGCTTGTCAGGGAGATACGGATCGATTGCGATGAAGATGCCATACTGTTGATGATCGAGCAGGAAGGAGGGGCCTGTCATACCGGTTATAGGTCCTGCTTCTACCGCACCATAGACGGCCAGGTTGTAGGCGAGAAGGTATTCGATCCAGAGGATGTCTATTGATGTCCTGGCTAAAGAGGGTAAAAGATGCCAATTGCCGTGATAGGTCCAGTAGTGAACCGTCTTGCAGTGAACCGTCCTGCGGTGATACATCCCATGGCAGTTCTAACTCCTACCCCCTCTACTGCAATCCTCTGCTCAAGGCTGAGGCTTGCGTAGAGGAAGGCCGGGTTAAGGTGCATGTCGCCGGCCCGCTGGCTCATCTGCCACTGATCAGATCCAGCATGCAGATGTTTGAGGGCCAGGTCCCGGCTCATGCGGGACCGGATCAGCTCTCTCTTTCTACCTGGATTCCTCCTCTGCCCAGCCGGGCTTTCGATCGTCTGGCGAACAGCCGCATGCGAGCCCTGCTGGGGCTGCGCACCCCGGACCAGGTTACCATCTCCATCACCGAGGAGTGTCCCAATCGCTGCTCCCACTGCGCCCTGCCCAATTCCGGAAACAAGCTCCGCCTTTCTCCGCATACGGTCCAGGAACTCATCAACCAGATTCTGGAGATGGGTACCACGCTGGTGATATTCGATGGAGGGGAGCCTGCACTCTACCCGGAGCTGCCGGAATTGGTGCTGTCTGTGGGCGACCGGGCCATTTCCACACTCTTCACCTCGGGAGCGGGCTTCACTGCCGAACTGGCATTGCAGCTCAAGGAAGCAGGCCTCTATGCCGTCAATGTGAGCCTGGACAGTCCTGTGGCAGAAGAGCATGATGCCATGCGGGGAAGAGAAGGAGTCTTTCTGGAAGCCATGCAGGCCGTGAAAAATGCTCTTCAAGCCGGCCTGCTGGTAGACCTTTATGTGGTCTTGCGCCGCGAGAATATCTGTCAATTGCAGCAGTTCCACGACCTGGCTCAATGTATAGGCGCGCACGAGCTGACCTTCTTCGAGGTGGTCTGCACAGGCCGCTGGTCTGATCGAGAAGGTGTAGCCCTGATGCCAGAGGATCATGTCCAACTGGCAAACTTCGTATCGGGCGCAAAAGCGCGACCCCCCAGGATATTCTCGGTTCCCGAGGCCTACAAGCTTTTTGGCTGCTTTGCGGCCCGCAGCTGGATGCATGTGACTCCTTCGGGGGAGGTCTATCCCTGCTCCTGCTACCCGGAGTCCTGGGGCAGCATCTTCAAGGAGCCTGCGAAGAAAATCTGGCGGCGTATGGGACGTTTTCCATACCAAGGAAGCAAAATATGCCCCATGAGAAAATAAGGAGATTTCATTCCCATTTCGAGCAAAATTGCTCTGTGATGGAGAGTTGAAAACCGGATTCGGATTAAATTAGATTTGTTTGGAGCTATCACGATCAATAAATCTATATAGGGCATTAATCATGAACAATATTGATCGAATTATGGATTTGACACCTGTTCAAAGAGACATCTTAACCGCATTGATCAACATTCATCGCATTGAAGGACGAGCCGTGAAGGGCGAGGAGATTGCCGAGCTGATAGATCGCAATCCTGGCACCATACGAAACCAGATGCAATCCCTCAAAGCCCTGAACCTGGTGGAAGGCGTGCCGGGCCCCAAGGGCGGCTACCGGGCTACAGGCGCCGCCTACGAGGCGCTCAATATCGAAGCCACCGGGGATGTTGTAACCGTTCCCGTAATCAGGAACGGAGTGCTGATGGAGGGCACCACGGCCAGCGAGATCATCTTCAACAAGGTAATGCACTCGCAGCAATGCGACGGCGTGATTCGCGTCATTGGCAACATCAGAGACTTCAACGTGGGAGATGAGATCGAGGTGGGGCCCACACCCGTGAACAAGCTCTACATCCGGGGCACCGTTCAGGGCAGGGATGACACCATGAGCCGGCTCATTCTACACATCGATGAGATGATATCCGTGCCCAAGGTGCCCATCAAGAAGATCGCCCGTCGCGCCGTGCGCATCCCTCCCGGCGTCTCTTTGCCGGAGGCGGCGCGCATTCTGGTGCATAACGGCGTTCAGGAGGGCCTGGTGGACGACAGCTCACCCGGATTGATCACCATAAATGATGTCGCCCGGGCTGTGGCGGACGGCAGGACTGATCAGGAAGCGAGAGCGATCATGACGCGCGGCTTCCTCACCATCGACTCGGAGGAGCCCATCTATGAAGCCATCAAGATGCTGGGCAAGACCGGCGCAAGGCAATTGGTGGTCTCGGAAGAGGGTGTCCTCTGGGGATTCGTCTCTCCCACAGACCTCATCAAGTCGCTTACTCCGGCCTGATCTCTGTACCTGTGTGCCCTCCCAGGGCACCTTTTCTTAAATTTTCCAGTTTGCTGCCCAGGACTATCGATGTGGGAATGGAGCTTCTCTCGATGATCTTGGCAGCCAGAGGATCGACAGGGGAGCGCGAGCCGGCTTTCATTTCGGTCTCCATGGCCAGGCGCGCCAGAGCGTGGTGGCTCATGGTGGCCAGCCTCTTGGCAGATGGATCCTTCTCCGGATCGGCGGTGTAGACGCCGTCCACCGAGGTGGCCACGATCAGTTTGTCGGCGTGCACGTACTCCGCCAAGAGGGCAGCGACGGCGTCCGTGGTCTGGCCCGGGGCAACTCCGCCCATGACCACGATCTTGCCCGGCTGCGCCAGGCGGGCAGCCTGGGCATAGGAATCAGGGATCTCCTGCGGCGCGGCATTGCCCAGGGCGGCTACGAGCAGCGCCGAGTTGAGCTTGGTCGCGCTGATGCCGATGGTGTCGCAGAACATCTCGCTGGCGCCTAAGGCGCGCGCCTTTTCGATGTACTCGCGGGCGATTTTCCCGCCGCCTACGACGACGAAGATTTGGTGCTCGGCGGCGAGCAGCCGTAGCGCGTCGGCGTATTCGCGCAGGCTCGCTGCGTCGCGGCCGGCCAGGATGGAGCCGCCTAGAGAATAGACAAGTATCATGGTGAGGGAGAGCGAGTGAGGGGATAAATAGGTTGTTGGCTTCTGTATTTTTGGAAGGGCATATTTCAGGAAGAGCTTGCAGTAGTCTCGCACTTGCACATCATCCGTCTGGTGACGCGCTTGGCGAGCTTCTCTGATATTTTGCATTAATTGTGCGTGAAACGTCAAAGTTGATATTTTCTATTTGGATATTTTTCGACCAAGAAGAGCCATTTATGCATACGGGACTTGTCCAGGATCTTGCATTATTTAATGATGCACTTAGCAAGTAAAGCAATATGAATGCAATTTCTTTTTTCGATATCCGAGGTACATTAGAACAATAAAATCTTACTTAAGAATAGCAAAAATATATGTCTTCTGGTGACATATTCTAACCAATATATTGGAGGAAGAAATGACCGCCTTGAAAAGCATGTCTTATGTGCTGACGTTATCAAGTATTTTGATAGCGATCATAAATCCTTCGCAAGGCATTTCTGTGTCTTTCGGAGCGAATGGAGTTTCATCGTCTTCGAACTACCATCTCGATGTCTCTACAGCTTTGCATGATATGACCACATTGGGGGATGGCACATTATCTCGAACCAGCCAGGTGAGTGGCTCAGGAGATAATGAATTTAGCATTCAGACATCATCAAAGGGATCAATGGCCGGGGGTACAGTGAAAAGCATTGGTACAATCAGTGCGACTACTTCGACCACAGCCTCCGGCGAAGTTGCTGCAGTCAGCCATGATGTAGCTGGCAGTGGCAACCTCATAGTAGCAATATCGGGCTCTTCTGGCTCTGCGGCTGCGTGCCAGAACGCGAGGGTTGGAAGCGGTGTTCTATCCACGTCGCAGAGCCTGACAACAGGCGGCGACGTAGTTGTGGCTAGCCAGAATACGCAAATGAGAGGCGATGCGGCAACAGTTGAATCCCGCGCATTCTCCGAGAAGAATTACATGGCATCCAAGGGAGGCTTTTCTGGGGGAGATATAGACCTGAATGCACAGTTGATATCCGCATCATATGACAGAGCGATGGTAGACGGCAAGGTATCTGTGGCCGGAATCCAATGCATGGGAGATGGAGATTTCAGAAAACTGGCAAATGCTGAATCTGACGGAGCAATTATATCCACAAACGGCCTGGTCCTGGATAAAGATGAAAATCTCGTGGACTATGGCTTTAACTTCGTGAATATCAATGCCAGGCCAGAGAATATTGAAGGGTATGGCATTTTGATCGGTCAGAGCCTCCCATCCGGGGCTGGATTTGGCTGTGCGCCGCGATCCATCGGACCATCGGATAGAGAACAAACCATAGCAGGCGGAGACCCCAATAACTACGTACTCTTCAATGAAATATCTAATCTATACTATCCAGGATCCTGGCCCGATGACCTCTACCCCACCTTTAGGATAGATGAAACCATGCAGTTTTCTCTGCAAATAGATGATAACCTGCGCAGTACAGGTCTGGATCCTCGTAGAGTGTTATCACAGGCGGATTTGGCTCTCGGAACATGGGATCGCTGGACTTCAAAACAGCTCTTCAAGCGCACGATCCCCGGCACAGACAGTCTGGTCGATACCATGGACGGCAAGAACGTAATCGGCTTCTTTGGCTTCGACTATCCAGGCGTTGCATCAACAACGGTGTATGTCACAATTACGGGTAGTGATCTATTCGTAACAGAATCGGACATATCCTTCAGCCAGCGCATATGGCCCGGTTACCTGGGCCCCGACTGGGGCGAATGGACTACGGACTACGCTACAGCAAGCGATCCAAACAACCAGAAGGCAGATTTCCAGACCATACTGCTGCACGAGCTTGGCCATACAAGCGGCCTGGCAGACCTGTATCTTCTGCCCGGTGACGACCCAAGACACGGTAACCGTGAGATAATGAACGGCGGAGATCTGTGGGCTGATCACATAGCACAGCATAATCTCGGCAAGGGTGACATAACCGGACTCCGGAAGATTTACGGTGACACGCCGATCAACTGGGGCTAAGCTTAACGCGTCGTAGATCCGACTAGAACCTCTATTTTTTTATTTGGAAAAAGTTTGAAAAAGAGACTGAAGAGTTCTAAGCCTTCTTATCCAGAGCCTTGACGACCTCGCCAAAGATGGCCTTGATGTCGCCCACACCAAGGACGGTGGCAACGAGCCCTCTCTTGCTGTAATAGTCGATCAAAGGCTGAGTCTGGGCATGGTAGGCCTGCAGCCTCTGCTTGACAGTGGCCTCGGTGTCATCTTCCCTCTGGTAGAGGGCAGCGCCGCAAGCATCGCACTTTCCTTCGACCTTGGGCTTATTGAACTGCACATGGTAGGTTGTCCCGCACTTGCACATCCTCCGTCCGGTGACGCGCTTGACGAGCTCCTCATCGGGAACGTCAATGTTCAGAACCACATCGATCTTCTGTCCCAGAGCGGGCAGGATCTTATCCAGAGCCTCTGCCTGGGGCATGGTCCTGGGGAAGCCGTCCAGCATCCATCCGGCCTTGACGTCATCCTTGGCCAGGCGGTCCTTGATGATATCAATGAGAAGAGTATCGGGAACGAGCTTGCCGGCATCCATGAACTTCTTGGCCTCAACCCCCAGTGGTGTTCCGCTGCGAACATTCTCTCTGAGTATATCTCCAGTGGAGACGTGCTTTACGTGGTATTTGTCAACGATCATCTTGGCCTGTGTGCCCTTACCGGATCCCGGTGGACCTATCAGAATAATATCCATTTCCTTTCCTCCTTTTCCCATAACACGGCAGCTATTGCCGCTTGTGAGCGCTGAATGGATACAATCCCATACTTTAAAAAACCTTTTCTGGCCGGCCAACAGCCAGCCAGATAGCCAGCTAAATTACCGAGGCATAAGCTGCAGCGCTCATCAGGAGGCCCGAAAATATCGGTATGGAGAAGTTGTCGTCCAGACCTCTATTGCGGATGACGATGGCCACGCAATCGGCAAATGTAGCCCCCACGGCTCCCGCAAAATAGACCGGAAAGGAGAGCTGGGTTATCCCGGAGGCGAGGTAGCCGATTAAAAGGCACGCGGTGAACATGGCGACGACTATCGGCATGGGCTTGAGGCTCCACATCTCTTTCCTGCTTCGCACATCGGCTTTCGACAAAACTGAGCCTACGAGACCACTTACCGTGTCGCCCAACGAGAGAAGCAGCATGGCATTCACCGCTATCATGGTCGGAAATAGAAGAACGCACAGAAGGCTGCCCGTGATGTAATAGATGTAGCTGGCTATCTTGTGCTCCTCCTGGACCCGCTCCTCGGGAAGGCTGAACTTTCCTTTGAGCCTTTGCCATTCCAGCACCAGGGCCACCACCAGAGCCAGGGCGATCATGGTGGCTGTAAAAGTCCGGCCGAAGACGAGGAGGCCAAATGGGACAGAGAGGCCTGAGAGGTGGATGGCCTTTCTCCGCATCTCTTTGACCAGCTTGGTTTGCCACTCCTCATCTATATCAATCACGGACCGTATCCCTCTTCATTCCCTCTTCGTTGCCTCTCACTCTTTTTTCGCAGGACCAACCAGGTCTCCTGCCTCATGAAACTTTATGATGCCGTTGAGCAGCGCCTGAAGCTTGTCTGCCACCTGCCACTCGGGAACCTTGATCTGCTGCATGGAGTCCCGATCCCGGATGGTGACTGTTCCCTGCTCCATGGTTTCGTAATCCACAGTAACCTCGTAGGGCGTTCCCGCCTCGTCGTTGCGCCGGTACCTGCGGCCGATGGAACCGGATGTGTCATAGTCCACGCGCATGCCCCGCCGGCGCAGCTCCCCCAGGATCTTCTGGGCCGGCGCCACCAGCTCAATTCTATCCATCAGCGGCAGTACTGAAACCTCAATGGGGGCTACAGCCGGCTTGAACCTGAGCACGGCGCGGGTCTCACCGTCTACAGCATCCTCATAGTAGGAGTGGTCCAGGACGGTGTAAAGTATCCTGTCGATGCCAAAGGACGGCTCGATGACATGGGGAACTACTTCTTCGCCCCGAACCTCCTCCTCTATGCTTTCGAAGGAGACAAGGTTCTTTTCGATCTCGATGGTCTCTCCATCCACAACCACTTTTATGCTGTCGTCCGTAGTGTTGCCCGTCAGCTCCTCGGCGGACATAGCCCTGAGCGCCTCGGCCACCGCTTTGGCCCTGGCCTTGAACCTGGGTCCCAGTGCCTTGAAGTCCGGCTTGACTACAAGTTTCTGGCGTTTCACAGGCTGATCGTAGTGCACGAAGACCCTGAGGTCCGCTTTGCTTACATTTGAGTGAGCCTTGAGGTCATAGTCCGTCCTGTCGGCCACGCCCACGATCTCAATCCAGCCCAGACGGTCCAGGAAAACCTCGGCGTCCCAGCAGTCTGCAGCATAATGAGCCATCTCATCTGATTTATGCTGGCGAAAACGGAGCTTATCCGGCGCCACGCCCACCGCCAGAAGGAACTGATAGGTTCTGGCCACATAGTAGGCCAGAGTCTGGTGAGCCACGATGCCCCTTTCCACAGCTTCGGCAAAGGTCATCTCCTCTTCTTCCCCTATCTCCTGCGCTCGCTGGGAGTAGAACTTCATCTTGATGTCCTTGACTTCCGGGAAGCGAGGATGAGTCTTGTCCCTCGGATCTATGAAGATCTCTGCCTCGGCCTGAGTGAATTCCCGGAGCCTGATCACACCCTGGCGGGGCGAGATCTCATTTCGGAAGGACTTGCCGATCTGCACTGCCGCAAAAGGCAAAGAGTCCCGGAAGTAGCGCAAAAGCCGGGGGAAGTTGATAAACATGCCCTGCGCCGTCTCCGGCCGGAGATAGCCCGTCATCTTGTTTCCCGGACCGATCATGGTCTTGAACATGAGATTGAACTCGTAGACCTGGGCGAGCTCGCCTCCGCACTCCGGGCATCCGATCTCGTTCTCCTGGATGCATTTGTAGATCTCTTCGTTGCTGAGTGCATCCGGGACCTCGACAATATGTTTGATAAGGTGGTCTGCCCGGTAGACCTCTTTGCACTCCTTGCAGCTGGTGAGGGGATCTGAGAAGCCGCTCAGATGGCCACTAGCCTGGTAGATTCCCTCCACGCCGATGGTAGGCGCCTCGATCTCCGCAAAGCCCTCCGCAATGACGAAGTACTGCCGCCAGATGTCTTCAATGCGCCTCTTCAGGGGCGCGCCCAGTGGGCCGTAATCATAAAATCCCGCTGCTCCGCCGTAGAGCTCAAAGGCAGGCCAAAGGAAGCCGCGCCTGCGGGCAAGTTCGTTTACCTTCTCGTTCTTGTCCATGCCAATCCTCGTTATGGTTCTAAAACACCGAGGTGATTTAATCTTTGTTATGCAGATGGCACTCATCCGAAAACGCTTGATTATCTAAAAGATATAGGGCGAAGTCCAGCACGAATAGTAATGCGCAGGAATTTATCTGGAGCTGAAATGAAGAGATGCAGCAATCTCCCGGGCTTTGTCTCATCCCGTTGCCGAGAAGGCCAGAAGCATACAGAAGGCCGCTGTCATGGAGCAGAGGAGAATTATGTCGCTGTATTTATTATGCATCAAACCTTTCAGGCCCAATAGAATTTTGTTTGCGTCTTCATCGCAAGCTTCACTCCCTTGCCCCCAGAATTCATTCACCTGCTGCATGTACTCCACTTTGGACGGGGGGATTTAAGTAACTATTTTTCACATTGGTGTTTTATCAGAGCTTAATCCCTATATTTTAGATCATGTGAATCCCATCTAGCCCTTGTGTAGGTCAAATCAAGTGCAATCGAGAAATTATATAAGATGGACTAAATGGATTGAAGAAAGAAAAAAAGTCATTGGGCCAGACCACATCCATCCTGACCATCCTGTTTTTCACTCTATCTTGATCTCTTTGCCCTTTCTCTTTTCCTTCTTGTCCAGCTCCAGCGTCAAGATGCCATTCTTGTAGGATGCCTTGGAACTATCCGGGTCGACTGCCGAGTCAAGATATATCATCTTGTAGAACTTCTTCTCGTCTTCGGTCTTGATCTCCACGCTGTCCTCGGCCACATCCAATTTGACCTTATCTTTGTCCACACCGGGCAGCTCGACGAAGATTTTGAACTTATCCTTCTCGCTCATGACGTCGACCAGTGGCTCTCTGCCCTGGCTGGGCTCGATGCCCCGGTGCGACGGCTTGATATTGCCAAACTCCTGGAAGATGGGCTCCTTTCCCGGTTCTGCCGTGTAGCTGAAGCCGTAAACAAAGGGGCCATACCGGCGTGATATTCCTCCCGGCGTATCCTCCTCGCGCACAAAGCTCTTGAATTCCGCAGGCATGGATTCCTCAAACCTCTCTATCATGTCCTCGAATGGCTCTTTGAACCAATCATCTTCGAATCTCTCCTTTCTCTCAAAAGGAAATCCTTTGGCTAGATTCTCGAATATATCGAATATTGACGGATATTTCCTGTCCCACATTGATTTCACCTCACGATCACTTCTACATACTAACCTAAGGATAGTGATAGGATATAAATTTTTGCTTTAGACTCTGTTGAAGAGCGAAAAAGAAGGATTTCTGCTCTACTCAGGCGTGAATGTAGTGGAAAATTCCCGATAGAAATGAGGTATTGGTGTCAAGAAACATCAGTAGCAGGTGAAGTAATGGCAGAACGAACGCCGATCCACAGCGCCCACCGCAGAGGGGCGGCTCCGCACAATGCGGTCGCCTCATCCTGCCCATATCTAATGCAAGAGGCTTAGGCCAAGGCAGCACTGGAATTTTGCACAGCGCCCGTTTTACAAGGACCCAATCACCGGTCGATGAGGGGCCTACTCTTGGCTTCTTCCTCTACACATTCCTGCACCGCGTTTTCTTTCCGCTGACCATGGCGATTTTGACGTTACGCCCATAAGGCGTTTTTCGCCCCTTGCCGAAAACCTGCACCAGGTAATTGAGCGGCGCATTCCGGCCCATTGTATCAATCGATCTAAGCCCTGATGGAGGATGAAATCGATCATCCAAAGCAATATTGCCGGATTAGCTTAATCGGCCCCTTGGTCCAATACCCTTCAACTCAAGACGCGGTATATTACTGTTAATCATTATCAATATATCTAGTTTTCGGGCGGCGAATATGTGTCTCGCATGACAACCTTCAAGAAGAAAGAAGACCTAAAGGAATATCATAACAGCAGGGATAATTGTATCGAAAACGCATGGCCAAATCAACTCTAACGTGACCCGGATGTGATTTCTATGATAGACGGCTTAGTTCAGTTCGAAGCAGAGGTCCAGAGCCTGAATCAGATCAGGTCCAGGGTGATCAGTCCCGACTCGGATGGTCCCTGGATTGAAGGCGGAATGGAAGACCTGATGGTTCATTTCACCTATGCAAGCTGGACCGCCTATAACCTGGGGTGCGCATTGTCCATGGCTCTGGCCAGCAGAGAGGAAGATCTGGGCAGGACAATCTCGGATATGATGACCAGGATGATCTCCACCATGGGTGCCATCCAGCTGGCCGAAATCAGGCTCTCGCGCGACGCCATGGATGAAATGAAAAGAGATCGCCTTGAACCCTGACCCTGGCGACTCCAGATCCGCTTTCCTTCAAATCAGCACCCGAGTTGCTCAAAGGACTGAAGAGCTCTTAAAAGTTATCTTTAAGCGTGGAAAGTAGCCCGGCCAGGATTCGAACCTAGGTAAGGAGGTCCAGAGCCTCCTGTGATTGACCGCTACACTACCGGGCTTCGCCACTAACCTTGCAGCAGGTGGTTATTAATCTATCGATCCGGGCATCCACCACGGTGTGAACTACTCCCGGGGAGTACTTCTTGACCCGAACGCACTGCAGGATCTCGGCTCGCCTTCCTAAGACTTTTGCCGCGTCCGTAACATCTCTCACCGCCTGGGCCGGGTGCTTCAGTGATGGGATGGTCTGATGGTAGTGCAGTATACCGCCCGGTCGCAGGGCTTGGATTCCCTTTTGCAGATACCTGTCTGTCACCTGGACCATGCCCATCACCACTCTGTCAGCAACGCCTACGGGCGTCACCCTGGCGCAGTCTCCAAGAACTGGCTCCACAATATCTTCGACATGGTTTTGCCGGATATTCTGGCAGAGATACTGGTAGGCGTTCGGGTTCAGCTCAATGGCCATAACCTTCCGGGGCCGGGAATGAACCGCCATAGGCAACGTGAAATAGCCAATTCCGGCAAACATATCCACAACGAACTCGTCCTTCCCAAAAAGGCTCATACGCATGCGTTCCTTCAGGTTGCCTGCCGAGAACATCACCTTTCGGGAATCGAGATTGAAGATCACTCCATTCTCACGATGCACTGTTTCGGTTTTGATCCCGGCGATCACCTCTCGCACAGGCTCCCGAAATTGGCCCTCGATGCCATAGTCTCGCAAGACCGTGCAACATCGAGGATAAAAGTCTAGAAGAGCCTGGGCGATACGGTATTGGTACATTGACAGGTCGGGATGGATCTTTACAACTATTACATCTCCCTGGATATACCAGCCGCGAGGGAGAAGATCAATATCTTTCTCGGGCATCTCGCTTTGCAGGAATTCTGCAAGATCGGGCTTTCTCTTGTAGAAGGCAGGCCTCTCTTGGGCCACCACCTCGCAGCCAGGGACTGGCTCGGTTACCGGGATCTCCACAAAGCAGCCCTTTTCCAAAACCTTGCGGCTCCTATCGAGAAGGCCGAGGGAGGCCACTCTTTTCAGAGTTGCATCCGCATCCTTTCTCACTGCTCTTACAGCCAGCCTAATTTTTCCTGATGTAGCTCTGCTCAAATCGTACGCCTTCCCCTGTCAGGTTAAACATGAGGATCAGGGATTCGTTCTTGCGCGTGACGAAGTAGTCCTGGCCGTGAACCTGAAGGCTGGTATCATAACCATCTGGTTCGGCAAAGCTGAGGGCTACGGGAATCGTCGACCAGTTGCCCTGCAGATAGATCTTCACGTTGGCATCGCTACGGGAGTTCATTCGCACCATGGTATTGGCTCCATGAGAGATGGTCACAATGCCGCCTCTTGCACTTATGCTCTGGTCGATATTGGGCGGCAGCGTCATCTCCATGTCACCGGCCATCCCTTCAGGATTGATGATATCCAGGCCAAGATAGCTCTCGTTACTGGTGTTGGAAAGGTAAGCTGAATAATCGACAAGAACCGGTGGCCCGATGGGCGAGGAATTTGTGAAAAATACGATGGCGGCGATTGCCAGCAAAATGACAATCCCGAGCAAGGCAATAGCTCTGGAAGGCACTCCCATCATCTTGGGCGTGAAAGGGATTTCAGGCTCTATTTTAGAAGGCGAGACCGCAGCCACCATCTCACTGGGAGGTTCCGGCGCTTCCTCAGCCGTCGTCGCGATAGGTTCAGTTACCTCATCAAAGATTTGGGAGTACGATTCAATTTTGGCCTCAGAGGAGTCTGGCGTCGCCGGTGATGCCTCAGGCTCTGGTTCAACCTGATTTGGCTCCAGTGCTTCTATCTCCTCTTCTTCTGGCGAAGGCGTCAGAGGCTCCGGCAGCGAGGGCATTTTCCTGCGCGTGGGCAGCACCACTGTACCCTCCTCAAAGCTCAATATCAAATCGGTATAAGTTCCAGTGGAATCCACAAACTTGAGCGCGCGCGGAACCAGATAGGAGACCCCGGAGATCTTGACCTCTTCGAAGAACTCGGTGTTCTTCATCAGACGGTCCTTAAATGCATAGACAGCTCCGCTTTCCATCTTGGCATCTATCTCGCTGAGGCTCGGGAAGCGGTCCTCCTGCGCGGCCAGTTCTTTGGTAGCAACGACATAGGCTTCGAAGAAAACACGGCTCATTCTGTTGAGCCGATTGGTGTAGCGCCTATCGAAGAGAAAAGAAAAGCTATCTCCTTTGAGCTGCAAACTCTCTTCGCGCGAGTTCCGCCAGGCCGAGAAAGAGACGTCCATCAGATAAGCATATCTTCAAACCAAATAAGTATTTTATGTATGGCAATAGGCCGGATGTCCTGGAGTTGGAGAGAAAACAGGATCAAAGCATCAAATAAATCTCATATCAACCTCGTATGACAGCTATCTTTAAATCTCGCTGGCTAGAGACAAGGGTGTTGATGAAGCATTTGGGATTGGTGCATATTCTTCTGCTCTTCATGGTGGCGGGGCTATTCCTTGGACCAGCAACGGCAGAACTGACGGCCAGCCAGAACGTTCCCCCATCGGCTAATGTAGGCGAGAACGTAATGGTAACAGTAGTGCTGACCTACAGCGGCAGCAATGCCGCTCAGGCCATAATTACACCCGGGCTTACTCCCGGCCTCGAGACCAATTATCCTGGAGGCCAGGCGATGGATCTGTATCCAGGGTTATCGGCACCCATCAGCTATCCTATAAGAGCCGTGCAGAGCGGTACATATCTGGTGACCTCTCTGGTATCGTATTCCGAAGAAGGAACTTGGAGAAACTTGCGTCTGGAATCACCCTTCACGGCCTCTGGCCAGCTTGAGCCGGGTCAGATGCAGCCCTTTCCAGGACAAGAAATGCCCGGTGTTTTGCCCCAAAACGGCAACCCATACGGAGCAGTTCCATACGGAACGAATCCATACGGAATAAATTCGAATGCAACAAATCCATATGGGACAAATCAGAACGCGACATATCCGAATGCAACAAATCCATATGGGACGAATCCTTATGGAACAAATCCTTATGGCACAAATCCGAACGGATCCAACCCCGGTGATATGCCTCCCACTAGTGGTTTCGGCCAGAATGAAGGAATGCCAAATGATTCGATGACCAACCGAGGCCAACCAGGGCAATATCCAACCGGTGACGAAGATCAAGGATCCTGGCTGAATGGGCAGTAGGGTCGGGCAAATCCCAAAACAATCCCAAAACATTTTTCTCTTCACCCAGAAATATAAGATTCGAGATGATTCCCGAATTGGCGCCAAAAGGAATCTTATCCTATTTGCTGTCTATTTTTAGATCATCGCGGGTGAAGAGTGCTTGCAGCGCGAATCCCCGCAACTCGAGGGCTTCTCTCCCACCTTCCTGGCGATCCAGGATGGTCAGGGCCTGTACAGGCTGATAGCCCGCGGCCGCGATGCGATCTATGGCCCTGATGAGAGAGGCACCCGAGGTGACCACATCTTCCACCACGGCTACCTTTGCGCCCTTCTCCAGGGCGGGCCCTTCCACGTAATTCATAGTGCCATGCTTCTTGGGCTCTTTTCTAACAATCAGGGCCGCCAGCCCTCTGCCCTGTAAATGGCTTAAGACCGATATTGATGATACAATAGGGTCCGCACCCAGGGTAAGACCACCTACGGCTGACACATCCGGCCGGATCTTCTCCAGCATCAGCTCGGCTGTTAAATAGGCCCCCTCCGGGCTTAAGGTAACACGCTTGCAGTCGATGTAATAGTCGCTGGTCCTGCCTGAGGACAGGGTGACCGGCCTCACCTCCAGGGACTTCTCCACCAGCAGCTCCAAGAGTCTCTCTCTATCATTCACTTTTGTCGCCCTCTGAAATTACCGGAAAAGCATGCGGAGGGCAAGGTAATAACTCTTGCTGCTCAAACCGGCATCTTTTGAGCCGCTTTTATCTCCTCAAGCCGTCCGAGGTCGGTTCCATCCCGCAGATAAAGGCGCGCGTGCTCGCAATCCATCATTGTAAGGAGCGGGCCCTTCAGGTCATCGCAGGGCTCATTGAGGGGCAATCCGCCGCATAGATCATTGAAGGCGGGCATAATGATGATCTCGGCAATGCTCGCAAAACCGTAATGCTTTTGCACCGACTCCGGCAAAAGAGGTGCTCTGGCCCAAACGGGGCGGGTCAGGGAGTATCCCAGAGGATCCTTCAGTCTAACCGCCGGGTGCAGGTGCCCCGCTACCAGTCGATCGGCATGCATGATCTCCTTATCAGGCCAGGTGTGGCCATGAAAATAGCCCACGCCGTCCAGCACAAAGCCGGAGGATGGGCGCACCCGTACGCCCAGAGGAGCCATGTCTGCCAGGTTGCTGTCATGATTTCCCGGAACGATCTCCACCTTGACCTCTGCCGATAGCCGGCGCAAAAAATCCGGGATCTCCCTTCTCTCCTGCCAGCTCGTTTTGGGAACATTATGCTTCAGGTCTCCCAGAAGCAGGAGTCTGTCCGGAACAATCTCCGCCACATATCCTTGCAGTCGCGCCAGAATCTTCTCCGTCTGGCTGGGAATGGAGACACCGCCCAGCCACAGTTCGTGCTCCAGGCCCAGATGGAGGTCGGCTGCGACCAGAACTCGCTCCCTTCCTTCCACCAGAAGCAAAGGAGCGCCAAATACGGGCGCGATCAATCTAAGAGCCTCTCAAGCTCGGAATAGAGCTCTTCCGTGCTAGATGCCACGGTCACGCAAGAGCGCTCGATCATGAGGTTGACCCTGGACCCATCCGACTCGCCCGCGCGCCGAAAGTCCGTTCTGATCCCCAGGATTTTCTTGCCTTGGCTGAAAAAGTAGCCGATCTCCCAGGCGGTGCCGTCGTCCACCTGCGCGCCATCCAAGACGGCAATCATCAGATCGCATTCGTCTAAAGCCTTAAGATTGGCCCGAAAGATCCCTTCTGGCACCGCCCTGTCAGGGACAATCTCATGAGGCCATATGACCTCCATATCCGTCAGATGTTCCCTCAGAAGGGCGGAAAATCGCTCTCCCCAGGCAATTTCGCTCGCGGAGAATAGCGGGCCCGAGAGGTAGATCTTATGGACCATCTTCATCCTGGAGACGCGGCTGCTTCCATGAGCCTGGTCTTCACAAAATCTCTCTCCAGGCTGGCCAGGAACCATCCCACTTTGGGGCCTTGCCGGTCGCCCAGGAATGCCAGGTAGATGGCCTGGAAGAACTTCTTGGAATCCAGGTTCTGCTCCTTGGCCACGGCATAGACCAGTTCGTGAATCTCGGCGGCGGTCTTGTCGTCGATCTGTTCGGCCAGAAGGCCCAGGCCCCGGCGCTCTGTGGGCGTGAGGTTGTTTATGGCCGAAGGGAGCGTCTCCTGAACCTGGAATTTGACATAGGCAGGTGCATGCTTGTCCAGCCACGTCTGCACATTGTGAGCCCGGCCCAGGATCTCTTCGGCCCTGGAGACGACGTCGTATCCGGATCTTTTCAAAGCCATGAAGAGGCTATCCTCGTCGTCGCGGGCGATCTGCACCGCTGTGACCATATGGCGGAAGGGTATCTCGAATGGGCCGCTGCGGCTGATGTTGGAGAGCTCTATGGCCCTCTCATCGCCTTTTCTCTGGTCATACTCATCCACCAGACTGAGCAAGGGCAGCCCGGGATCGAACTCGATATGCTTCTCGGGCTTATTTCGGATGATCAGGTAGCGCAGGACCTCAGGGGGCACGACATCCAGCATATCCTGGATGGTGACTACTATCCCTGTGGAGCTGTGCATAGCGCCCACCCCCTTGAGGTGAATCCATTCGTAGACCATGGGGAAAGGAGCCGGGTAGCCGTAGATCTCCTCGCTGATCCTCTTGCCTGTGTCGTATGAGCCGCCTGCAGTGGCATGATCCTTGCCGAAGGGCTCTACAGTGACGCAGAAGATGGGCCAGCGGGCCGGCCAGTCCACCCGCCAGACCAGTTTTCCTCCACCGCGCATGGAGACGATGCCTTCGCTTCCGCACGAGCAAACATAATCCACAGTCTCTTTTTCAAGATCAAAACCCGTAACGTGGGTGGTGTTGGTGCGGCCGCAGGACGAGCAGATGGCATCGAAGGGGCTCCAGCCCTCCGGAACCGAGCGGCCCGAGACCTCTTTCAGGATACGGGCGATGTCATCCTTGCGCTGCAGGGCCGTCTTGGTGGCCTCCACGTACCTGCCCTCTCTATAGAGCACATCAGCCCGAAAGACCTCCGGTTTTATGCCCAGCCGCTCCATACTGTTCAAGAAAGGATTGAGGAAGTGGTCGGCATAGCTGCCGCAGCATCCTGTGGGGCAGGGAATCTCGGAGAGAGGTTTGCCGATGTGCTCATTGAAGCTCTCCGGCAAAAATGGATAGAGCCTGCGCAGCCGGTCGAAGGTGTCGGCAATGTAAATCAAGCGCGCCTCAACACCCCTATCCAGGAGAGCGCGATAGACGGCTTCTGCCGTCATGACCTCGCGCATGTTGCCGATATGAACCGGTCCGGAGGGGGTAATGCCGGTGGCGATGGTATGGGGGCCAGAGCCTTCAAGCTTCTCGGCGATGACGTCAGCCCAGTGAATAGACATGAACGGGTTTCGATGCAAGAGAGGAATATTAAGCTTCCGTTGCGTCTAAACGATTCTTCAGGGATAATAGTTCTATAGACCGTTTACTCATAGCTTAAGTAGTATCAAACACGACTAATACTGATAAATATGAAAAATATCAGAAATTTTTTATACATATTGATACCTCTTTTGGTATTAATAATTGGATTCATTTTAATAAATGGTTGTGCTCAGAACCTTCCGGGGTCATCTTTCGGATCTTCCGACCAGGTCTCAGATACTTCGGGTGCAGTGACTACGCCATTATGGTCAAAATCATTGACCTACGAAAATGCCGTATATAACTTCATGATCGGCTACCCTCAGGATTGGCAGGCCCAGGAGGCCGATCCGAACAGCATGGGCCTGGTCTATGGGATGGTGCCGCCAGAGGAGGACGGCAATAATCCATTGAATTACGTTGTCGTGCAGGTGGAGCCGCTGCCTTCAGGAGCTACCTTGGCTCAATACACCCAGGGATTGGTCCAAACCATGAGACAATCGAATGCCAATTTGCAGATTCTGAGCACAAAGACGACTACATTGGGGGGGAACCCTGCAAACGAGCTGGTCATCTCCGCACAGGATCAGAACAATTTCCTCAAAGTCCTGAAGGTCTATACCATAAAGGACGACAAAGCGTACATCATAACCTACAACGCCCTGTCTGAGAACTACGATTATTACCTGGAAACGGCACGGGAAGTGATACTCTCCTTTGAGTTCATGGGGACGGAAGAAACCATACTGAGTGAGCCGATAAAGGAGATCAAAGAGGAGCAGCAGGTTGCCACCCCAGGCCCGATCGTCTCAGAGACGAAAAGGGCGGTGCCGGAGACTGCGCCGGAAACAACTGACGAAGTGGAGACGCAGATCCGCGCTCTGGGGGACGAGGATTCCAGCATCCGGGCCCAAGCATGCGATGCCCTGGGAGAGCTTAAGGATCCAAGAGCCGTCGATCCTCTCATCCTGGCTCTCCAGGATAGAAAATTCATTGTCCGGTCAAATGCAGCATATGCCCTGGGAGAGATCGATGACATCAGAGCTGTAGAGCCTCTTATCCAGGCTCTGTCGGATGAGGAAAACGAGGTCAGAGGAGCTGCGGCTGAGGCACTGGGCAAGATCAAAGACGAAAGAGCTGTAGAGCCTCTTATCCAGGACCTGAAAGATGATGATTCCAGCATCCGAGTCAATGCATGCGACGCCCTGGGAGAGCTCAAAGATCCAAGAGCCGTCGATCCATTGATATTGGCTCTTCGGGATGATGACAGCAAAGTCCATGTTTGCGCAGAATTTTCTCTGGGAGATATCGGCAGCCCTTCCGTTGATCCTCTCATCCAGGTTCTCCAGGATAAAAACTATCGGGTCCGTTCAGGAGCCGCATATGCCTTGGGCAGGACTGAAGACCAAAGAGCTGTAATGCCATTAATTCAGGCCCTGTCCGATGAGGAAGTGTCGGTTCGATCGAATGCGGCTGAGGCGCTGGGCGAGATCAAAGACGAAAGAGCTGTAGAGCCTCTGATTCTGGCCCTGAACGATGAAGAGTGGGAAGTTCGTCTTGATGCAGCAGTCTCCCTGGGGCAGATCAAAGACGAAAGGGCTGTAGAGCCTCTGATTCAGGCTCTTCAGGACAATGAATCGATCATTAGAATGTATGCCGCAGAATCACTGGGAGAAGTCGGAGACCCCAGAGCCGTGCCGGCTTTAAAAAAGGCACTAGAGGATGAGGATTCAGATGTCCAGTCTGCCGCAAAAGAGGCTTTGGCGAAGATTGAGAATGATAGCTGAATCCAAAATGGGATTGATATTATGAAGAAAAAAGCAACTCTCATGGTATTGCTGCTCCTGGCCGTCTGCCAGGCGGCTCTGGCCTCAGATGCCGCCAAATTGACATTGCCCAGTGGAATGAATAACCCGCTGACTCTCAGGTACCCAGAGCTGGCCAATGCTCCTGCACCCGGCCTGGTTAAGGAAGGGCTGAGGGCTACGTACGAGGAATTCACCGGCTCAGGGAGTGAAGCGACAACGGAACGTGGGACTCATGTGAGCGGCGACAGCCCAGGTGCCGGTCTGGTCCAGGTGGACGTGGTAGCTTTGGAGGGAGGCAAAGCGGCCACATGGACCAGTACGTATGCTCCAGATCCGACAAACGGAGCTATGAAGACAATAAACACCTACGGCTCTGTGAGTCCTGTGGGCTGTGGGGACTTCTGGTGCAACCCGGCGGTTCTCCGCAGCATTCCGGATATTGCTGGCGAGGACCTGGTCGTAAGCAGGGGCACGTACGACCTCAACGGCCAGCAGTACAATGTGATCAGATTCTACGTTACGTCGTCACAAGGCTTCGTTCTAGGCATGATTTACGACCTGGATACGGGCATACTGCTCCATCACACCGCTGATTTTGCCTCCAGTTTTGCTCCTGAAGATGGGGTAACAGTAACCAGAAAACAGAGCGGCATACTAACGCTTCGCAACCTCCGGCAGGTGAATATCCCCTGGACAGAAGGGAGCGTCCCCTCCTGGGCAGTTCCAGGACTGGTGTTAAGCTACCAGGGCCAGCATGCGTTCTGGCTGCCTCAACTTCCTGATGTTGCACCCACACTGAGTGCCTTGGGTTCCCAACTGGCCATACAGGAGGTGCACGAAAGATTTGCGGAAGGGAGACAGCAGACGTATACACAAGACGCGATCCAACCAGCCTATGTCCCAATTGTCAGTGGCATGGCCCAGCTGATGGGATTCTGGGTGCCAAATGATGCCCTCTCACTTGAGCCCGGCCTTGTCGATAGCGATCCGGATACTGGCATGAAGGTCAGCGTGATCCAGAGCAGCTCTGACGGGGTAGTCATGCAGAAGACCAACGATGTGAACTACAGGCTGACGGCTCTGTACGACTCCAGCGGAAAGTTGGTGGAGACCTCCACAGAGACGTACTCTGGAACGGCTGCCGCCCAGAGGGACGACCTGCAACTGGTGGGATAGATTTGAACCATTCCTAACTATTTTTTGCGGCCATAGTGCTTTTGTCTCACTCCAGGTCTGGATGTCGGTGATCTCGTGGAGAGGTTTTTTAAGCAGTACTGCAATTATCAGCATAGATGCCTCTCATCGACCGCCCCGGCCTGGACGAGTATTTCATGGAGATTGCAGCTGTGGTAGCAAAGCGGTCCACCTGTCTGCGTAACCAGGTGGGAGCGCTCTTCGTGAAGAACAAGAGAATTCTCACCACAGGCTACAATGGCGCGCCCGCTGGCCTCGACCACTGCGACCTTGTGGGCTGCGCCCGCGAGAATGTGGAGAGCGGCACGCGCCACGAGCTTTGCCGGGCGGTGCATGCCGAGCAGAACGCCATCATTCAGGCGGCAATGCACGGCATCAGCATCGAGGGAGCAACGCTTTACTGCACCCATCAGCCCTGCATCCTCTGCGCCAAGATGATGATCAACGCCCGGGTGAAAAAAATTGTCTATCAGCAGAGCTATCCGGACCAGACGGCACTGGATTTTTTGCAGCAGGCGGGAATTGAGGTTGTGAGAGTTGAGGAAAAGGTCTTGTGAGGGGAAAGCTCGCATTTGAGCGACTGACGACTGTCTTCTATTGAATACCACGCAAGATATTTCATTAAGCAAGTCGAATAGGAAATATGGAGGGGGTTCCATTAGAAGACAATTTATTGTTTTGTTGATGATACTGGCTGTTTTATGCACATCTACAGCCGGACAGACGACTGCAAATGATTGGGGCCATCAGGGCTTGGCTTTGGTCTCCCAGGGAAAGTACGAGGAAGCCATGCAAGCTTTCGACAAAGCTATCGAGGTCGATCCATATGATCCAGAAGCCTGGATCAACATAGGCTTTGCTCTCATGGACCAGGGCAAGAATAACGAGTCACTAAAAGCTTTCGACCAGGCCATCGAGATCAATCCGCAAGAGGCAAAAGCCTGGATCAACAAAGGCTTTGCTTTCAGGGCTCTAGGCAAGCATGATGAAGCCCTGAAAGCTTATGACAAAGCCCTTCAAGCTCTGGGCGAAGCAATAGAGGCCAATCCCCAAGATGCAGAAGCCTGGACCGACAAAGGCTTTGCTCTTATAGCCCAGGGCGATTACGAGGAGGCTCTGCAAGCTCTCGACACGGCCGTAGAGATCGATCCGCAAGATGCAAAGGCGTGGATCTACAAAGGCAATGCTCTGAGTTTCCAGGAAAAGTACGATGAGGCACTGCAAGCCTATGATAGGTCCATCGAGATAGATCCGCAAGACGCAATAGTTTGGAGCAACAAAGGCAATGCTCTCATCGCCCAGGGCAAGTACGATGAAGCCCTGCAAGCTTGTGACAGGGCGATCGAGATCAATCCACGACATGCAACCGCCTGGATGAACATAGGCGCTGCTCTAAGTGACCAGGGAAAGAATGATGAAGCCCTGCAAGCTTATAACAGGGCAATTGAGATCAACCCACAAAATGCAGACGCCTGGAACAACTTAGGCACTGCTTTAATTGCCCAGGGAAAGAATGATGAAGCCCTGCAAGCTTATGACAGGGCGATCGAGATCAATCCACAAAATGCAGACGCCTGGATCAACTTAGGCACTGCTTTAATTGCCCAGGGAAAGAATGATGAAGCCCTGCAAGCTTATGACAGGGCCATTGAAATAACCCCAAAAATGCTGACGCATGGATAAACAAAGGAAATGCCCTCTTGGTCCTGAGCAGGTGGAATGAAGCCCGGAAGGCTTTTGATGAGGCCACCGAGATCGATCCGCAAGATACAGATGCATGGAACGGCAAAGGAAATGCTTTCATTGGCCAGAGCAAGTACGATGAGGCCCTGCAAGCTTTTAACAGGACCATCGAGATCAGTCCTCTAGATACAAATGCTCTGAACGGAAAGGGGAATGCTTTCATTGGCCTGGACAGGTACGACGAGGCTATTCAAGCTTTTGACGAGGCCATCGAGATCGATCCCAATGATGCGTCTGCCTGGAGCAACAAAGGCAATGCTTTCATTTTCCAGGGCAAGCATGATGAAGCCCTGCAAGCTTATGACAGGGCTATCGACATCAATCCCCAAGATGCATTCTCCTGGATCTCCAGAGGCACCACTCTCATGGATCTGAGCAGGGATGATGAGGCCTTGAAAGCCTTTGATAAGGCAATCGAGATCAATTCAACGTACATAGATGCCAGGATCAGCAAAGGCCTGGCTCTTAGTGCCCATGGAATGCATGATGAAGCAATGCGGGCTTTTGACGAGGCCATCAAGATCAATCCAAAAAATGCAGACGCCTGGATCAACAAAGGCTTTGCCCTCATGGATCTGGGCAGGGACGATGAGGCAATGCAGGCTTTTGACGAGGCCATCAAGATCAACCCCAAAAATGCTGACGCCTGGATAAACAAAGGAAATGCTCTCATGGGACAGGGCAGGGACGATGAGGCAATGCAAGCTATTGACCGGGCAATAGAGATCAATCCGGAATGTGCAGGCGCCTGGAGCACCAAAGGCCTTTCTCTATTTAACCAGGGGAGGTATGATGAGGCTCTGCAGGCTTTTGACAGGGCGGTCGAGATCGATCCGCAAGATGCGTGGGCTTTGATCGGCAAAGGCAATGCTCTCATGCGCCAGGGCTTAAGCAATGCCACATTGGCTCAGGTCAAATATGATGAGGCCCTGCAAGCCTTTAACAGGGCAATCGAGATCAATCCACGAGAGGCAGAAGCCTGGAGTAGCAAAGGATTTGCTCTCAAGGCCCAGGGCAGATACGATGAGGCATTGCTGGCTTTTGACAGGGCCATCGAGATAGATCCAAAAAATGCAGACGGCTGGAGCAGCAAGGGAAAAGCTCTCAGTGACCAGGGCAGCTACGAGGAGGCAATGCAAGCTTTTAGCAAAGCCACCGAGATCAATCCACAAGATGCAACGGCATGGATCTACAAAGGAAATGCTCTCCTGAATCAGAGCAGGCATGATGAAGCCCTGCAAGCTTTTGACAAAGCCATCGAGATCGATCCACTGAATAAAGAGGTCTGGATCAGCAAAAGCGATGCACTCTCCTTCCTGGGCAGGGAGGATGAGGCAATGCAGGCTATTGACCGGGCAATCGAGATCGACCCCGATGATGCAGATCTCTGGCAGGGGAAAGGCTATCTTCTGTTCTCCGGGGGAAGAATGGAGGATGCCATCGATGCCTTCGATCGGGCCATCGAGATCAATCCCGAGGATGCGTCTTCCTGGAGCAGCAAAGGCTATGCTCTGGAGGCTCTGGGAAGACACGAGCAGGCCCTTGAAGCCCTTAATCGGACGACAGAAATAGATCCAAATGATTCCGCCGCCTGGATAGCGCTCAGCGAGGTTCTTGCAGAACTGGATCGGGAGGAAGAGGCAGGGAGAGCCTTTGATAAAGCCGTCCAGATCGATTCATCATATGCCTGGATGCGCAGGGGATACGATCTTCAACTGAAGGGCAGAACAGAGGAGGCCAATCAGGCCTTCGAGCGGGTGGCCGGAATCGAGCCCCAGAATACCGCCGACTGGAGCGTGAAGGGGAATGCACTCATGAACCTGGAAAGGTATGATGAAGCCCTGGCAGCCTTCGACAGGATCATCGAGATCAATCCACACGAAAGAGAGCCCTGGATAGATAGAGGTTTGGCCCTCCTGGGGCTGGAAAGATACAACGAATCCCTGGAGGCTTTTGATCGAGCCATCGAGGTCGATCCGTATGATGCAGCAGCGGATGCCGAGGCCTGGGCCATGAAGGGCGTTGCCCTCAATAAGCAGGGCAAGCACGATGAGGCCGTGCAGGCTTTTGACAGGACCATCGAGATCAATCCACAAAAAAATGAATTAACCTGGGTCCTGAAAGGCAATGCTCTCATGGATCAGGAGAAATACGATGATGCCATATTGGCTTATGACGAAGCTCTTGAGATCGATCCACGACTATGCAGAGGCCTGGATCTACAAAGGAAATGCTCTCATGAATCAGAGCAGGCATGATAAAGCACTGCAAGCTTTTGACATGGCAATCGAGATTGATCCACAAAATGCAGACGCGCTGGAGCAGCAAGGGCAAAGCTCTCAGTGACCAGGGCAGCTACGAGGAGGCAATGCAGGCTTTTAGCAACGCCACCGAGATCAATCCACAAGATGCAACGGCCTGGATCTACAAAGGAAATGCTCTCCTGAATCAGAGTAGATATTATGAAGCCCTGCAAGCTTTTGACAAAGCCATCGAGATCAATCCACAAGATGCAGAGGTCTGGATCAGCAAAAGCGATGCTCTCTTCTTCCTGGGCAGGCACGATGAATCTTTGCAGGCTCTTGACAGAGCACTCGAGATCGACCCCGATGAGGTAAAGACCTGGATCTATAAAGGCAATTTTCTCATGGGACAGGACAGGGACGAAGAGGCAATGCAAGCGTTTGACAGGGCAATCGAGATCGATCCACAAGATGTAATGGCCTGGATCAACAAAGGCGATGCTCTCTCCTTACTGGGCAGGGACGAGGAGGCAATGCAGGCTATTGAAAAGGCCATAGAGATTGATCCAAAAAATGCAGACGCCTGGTGCAGCATTGGCTTTTCCCTCACTTCTCTGGACAGGGACGAGGAGGCAATGCAAGCTTTTGACAGGGCCATTGAGATCAATCCACAAGATGCAGAGGTCTGGATCAGCCAAGGCGATGCTCTCTCCTTACTGGGCAGGGGCGATGAAGCTCTGCAAGCTTTTGACAAAGCCATCGAGATTGATCCAAAAAATGCAGACGTCTGGTGCAGCATTGGCTTTGCCCTCATGGATCTGGATAGGGAGGAGGAGGCAATGCAAGCTTTTGACATGGCCATCGAGATAGATCCACAAGATGCAGACGCCTGGGTCAGTAAAAGCGATGCTCTCTCCTTCCTGGGCAGGGGCGATGAATCTTTGCAGGCTCTTGACAGAGCAATCGAGATCGATCCGCTAGATCCAGGTCATTGGATTGAAAAAGGTTTGGCCCTCATGGGCCTTGAGAGGTACGATGAAGCCCTGCAAGCTCTTGACAGAGCAATCGAGATCGATCCGTATGATACAGCGTCGTATGATTCAGAGGCGTGGGGCATCAAGGGCATTGTCCTCAATATGCAGGGCAAGCACGATGAGGCCGTGCAAGCTTTTGACAAGGTCATCCTGATGGATCCACAAAAAGAAATCCTTTGGTTCTTTACGGGCAATGCTCACATGTATCAGGAGAAATATGATGAGGCCATATTGGCTTATGAAAAAGCTCTTGAGATCAATCCATACGATGCTGAGGCATGGAATGGCAAAGGCGAGGCTCTCAAGGCCCAGGGCAGATACGAGGAGGCATTGCTGGCTTTTGACAGGGCAATCGAATTAGATCCACAAAATGCAGACGCCTGGAGAAGCAAAGGCAACGCTCTCACGGACCAGGGAAGGGACGATAAGGCATTGCTGGCTTTTGACAAGGCCATCGAGATCAATCCAGAAGATGCAGAGGTCTGGATCAGCAAAGGACATGCTCTCTCCTTCCTGGGCAGGGACGAGGAGGCAATGCAAGCTATTGAAAAGGCCATTGAGATCGACCCCGATAATGCAGAGACCTGGATCTATAAAGGCAATCTTCTCATGGGGCTGGCTCTCATGGGACAGGGCAGGGACGAAGAGGCAATGCAAGCTTTTGACATGGCAATCGAGATAGATCCACAAGATGCAATGGCCTGGATCAACAAAGGCGATGCTCTCAAGGCCTTGGGCAGATACAACGAAGCATTGCTGGCTTTTGACAGGGCGATAGAGATCGATCCCCATGATATAGAGGGCTGGATCAGCAAAGGAAATGCTCTCATGGACCAGGGCAGGGACGATGAAGCAATGCAAGCTTTTGACAAAGCCATCGAGATCGACCCCCTGTACGCTTGGATCAGCAAAGGCGATGCTCTCTTCTTCCAGGGCAGGGAAGATGAAGCTCTGCAAGCTTTTGACAAAGCCATAGAGATGGATCCACAAGATTCAGGGGCCTGGAGAAGCAAAGGCAATGCCCTCATGGATCTGGGCAGGTATGATCAGGCTCTGCAAGCTTTTGACAAAGCCATCGAGATCGAGATCGATCCGCTAGATCCAGGTCTTTGGATTGCCAAAGGCTTAGCTCTCATGGGCCAGGAGAGGTACGATGAAGCCCTGCAAGCTCTTGACAGAGCCATCGAGATCGATCCGTATGATGCGGCGTCGTATGATTCAGAGGCGTGGGGCATCAAGGGCATTGTCCTCAATATGCAGGGCAAGCATGATGAGGCCGTGCAAGCTTTTGACAGGGTCATCGAGATGGATCCGCAAAAAGATTTCCTCTGGATCCAGAAAGGCAATGCTCACATGGGTCAAGGGAAATATGATGAAGCCATATTGGCTTATAACAAGGCCCTTGAGATCGATCCAAACTATGCAGAGGCCTGGAAGGGTAAAGGCAACGCTCTCAAGGCTCTTGGAAGGACCAGCGAAGCCGACGCCGCCTTC
The DNA here is from genome assembly GCA_963702455.1 of uncultured Methanosarcinales archaeon. Classification (GTDB taxonomy): domain Archaea; phylum Halobacteriota; class Methanosarcinia; order Methanotrichales; family Methanotrichaceae; genus Methanothrix. The sequence continues at coordinate 23,665 of CAVPCV010000009.1, read as the reverse complement.
GCCAAGGCAAAGGAGCTGCTGCAAAGATGAACCGCCCCAGTTATTGAGTGCCGCTTGCAAGGATCCCGAAAGCGGTTTTATACAAACTCCAAAATCGATCTATAATATCAACCTCTTTTTTCTATAGACATAATAGACATGTTTAACAAGTTGGGCCATGAAACAGAGCGACCAACAAGCATATATTCATTCATAACTTCCTTGATTTTATTAGATATATGCAAGCAAGGATACAGGTCCAGACGAATTCGCAGAGAATTCGGCACACTACCTGGATGATTAATGAAGGAGGCTTTTTGTGAAATCGTATTATGAATGCAAAAAAATATGTTTAGTCGTTTTAATGAGCATGCTGATCTTCTCGTCATTAGGATGCTCAAAAAGCGTCGACCAGAATAAAAGTCAGCTGGAAGGATACCCGATTACCTCCGATGTTTTTAAGACGCTCCAGAAGACGGTCGTACCCGACTCAATACCTTCGGGTTCGGAGATGGTTCTTCCTTATGAGATTTCAAAATTCAAGCAAAACGGCTATGGGAACTGGCATAATGGCTCAGGTATCGATTTCGTAAAGCGGCTTGACATCATGCCGACCAATTATACCGGTGCATCAGTCACTGATTCTGAAAAGCTTTTGAATTTCTTTGCCATAACCGATATCCATATCACCGACAAAGAAACTCCTGCTCAGGCGATCTATTTTGGCTACAAAGGCGGTGCTTCTTCGGGATATTCACCGGTTATGCTGTATACAACTCATGTTCTCGACGCAGCCGTGCAGACAGTAAACGCCCTTCACAACGAAGATCCGTTTGATTTCGGCATCTCTCTGGGCGATACCTGCAACAACGAACAGTACAACGAACTAAGATGGTATGTCGATGTCCTTGACGGCAAGAATATAACACCCGATTCTGGTGTTAAGGATGATCCTGTCCCCGGACCTTATAATGATTATCAGGACGAATACAAAGCGGCAGGGCTTAATAAGACGATCCCCTGGTATCAGGTTCTCGGCAACCATGATCATTTCTGGATGGGCTTCCTGCCACCGAATGATTATATCCGGCAGACCTTAATAGGCGATAAAATACTCAACTTAGGCAATCCGTTCATCGACCCTCTTGGCGCAGATAGCCGTGGCTTTTACATCGGCTCAATTGATGGCCGGACGCTTTACGGTGATATTATAGGCGCAGGACCTGTCAAAGACTTCGCAATACCGCCGAAGGTACTTGCAGCCGATCCGAACCGCCGTTCACTTTCCAGAAGAGAGTGGATGAGCGAATTCTCTAATACATCTTCAAGTCCGAAGGGACACGGATTCAATCAATCTAACGTAGAAACTGGATTCGGCTGCTATACCTTCGAGCCGAACTCGACGAGTTTACCGATCAAGGTTATCGTGCTCGACGATACCCAAAGGGACGACGATCCCAATGATCCCGATGCTCTAGGCTATGGAAATGGCTCTCTCGGCTACGGGCATGGTTCTCTTGACATTGAACGTTATAACTGGCTCATAAGTGAACTTGATAAGGGTCAGACTGAAGATAAGCTTATGATCATCGCTGCACACATACCGATAGGCGTAGAACCTACAGGTTCCATGATGGGTTGGAACCCAGCCGCCGAAGCAGAGCTGATTGCCAAACTGCATACATATCCGAATCTCATGATGTGGATCGCAGGACATCGTCATCTCAATACAGTTACTGCCCTGAAATCACCTGATGCCGCCCGTCCTGAACTCGGCTTCTGGGAGATTGAAACCTCATCATTAAGGGATTTCCCTCAGCAGTTCCGCACTTTCAAGATTGTCCGCAACAGTGACAATACGGTTTCAATCTTTACGACCGACGTTGATCCAGCAGTAAAAGACGGGTCGTTTGCTGCGATATCGCGCTCTTATGCTGTTGCAGCTCAGCAGATATTTAAAAATAAAATGGACCTACAGCCTACTGGTTCGTACAATGCAGAACTTGTCAAACAATTGACTCCGGAAATGCAGGCAAAACTGTCGGGATGAGAGGCAAATAGCCATGATTAGCGAACCTGATCATGGCCATTTTTTGGTATGTCTGGCAGGCGCACTTACTCAAGGGTGAGAGTCCCTAACTCAAGATGCGCATCCCGGGTTCAAGTTCATCCCATAGTGTTGAAGTACCTGGATGAGAGCGAGAGAAAGAAAGACTTAAAGAAAGATTCGTTGAGATCCAATTCGGTTAGCATTAATTTTTGCCCCTGGTATAGAAACGATTTAGTAATGCGAGAGATCAGTTAAAATCATGTTCGGACCTAAATCTCATCTCACCACACGCGACAATCACCTCTTTATCGAAGACGTGGACTGCTTTCGGCTGGCGCAGCAGCACGGCACGCCTCTTTATGTCACATCCGAAAGAAGACTGCGCGAGAACATTCGCGCTTACCACAGGGCATTTCCTGATGCTGACAAGTACTTCGCAGTAAAGGCCAATGGCAACCTCACGATTTTGCGTATCGCCGCCCAGGAGGGTATGGGAGCGGACGTATTCTCAGCGGGAGAACTATCTGAGGTCCGCATGGCCGGCATCCCCCGGGATAAGATCCTTTTTAACGGCAACTCCAAGAGCGAGAAGGATCATGAGATGGCCCTGCGGGCTGGAGTGCGATTGTCCGTGGACTCTCGTGAGGAATTGGAGCATCTGGCAAGAACTGCCCAGGCTCTGGGATTGGAAGCCGAGATCCTCTTCCGGGTCAACCCTGATGTCTCTGCCAAAACTCATCCCAAGATCGCCACCGGCCTTCGGTCTTCCAAGTTCGGCATCCCGGCGGAAGAGGTGGCTGAGACTTACCAGAGGGCCATGGGCTTGATAGGCATAAAGCCGGTGGGCCTGCACTGCCACATCGGCTCCCAGATCCTGGATACATCTTCTTTTGCAGAAGCGGCAGGCAAGATGATGGACATTGCCGGGGCAGTGGTGGAGAAGGGCGGCGAGGTCAAGAGGATTGACCTGGGCGGCGGCCTGGGCATCCAGTACCATCCTGACACTCCCGCTCCAACGCCCGCTGATCTGGCCAAAGCCATCCTGCCCATCTTCCGGGATCGAAGCCGGGACTTGGGCATCGCACCCCAGCTCATCCTGGAGCCGGGCCGGAGCATTGTGGCGGATACTACCATCATGCTCACGGGCGTAAACGAGGTCAAGAGGGCACACGTCAACTTCGCTGCCATGGACGCCGGCTTCAATGTCCTGGCCCGTCCCATGCTCTATGACTCCTATCATCACGTTGTGGTGGCCAACCGCGCCGGCGCGCCGGCGGAGGAGACCTATACCGTTGTCGGGCCGATCTGCGAGACAGGCGATGTGCTGGCCCGCGACCGCCGGCTGCCGAGGCTGGAAAGGGGAGACGCGCTGGCCTTCCTGGATGCCGGAGCTTATGGCTTTTCCATGGCCTCGCAGTACAACGGCCAGCCCCGGCCGGCGGAGGTGCTGGTATCCGGAGACGAGGCTGAGGTCACCCGCCGCGCAGAGGACTCGAGTGCTCTCCTGGCCGGGCAGAGGATCTTGCCCCGGCTCATGTGGTAGGGCTGGCAGGTATGAAGACCGAGCTGGAAAGCGCCATCGAGGCTTTGCAGAGCATGGCTTTGCCCTTGCGGCAGGACGAGTTCGCTGAATGCGCTGGCAAGATCTCAGTTTATGTGCAGTCTGTGGCAAAGAGCCGCGATTCATCTTTCACTGCTCTGCAGGCTTTGGAGCAAAAGATGGCCAAAGATTCCGAGGGGTATAGCAAGGCCAGAGAGACAATCAAGCTCAGCTTTCAGAAATCCATGCAAACCTCGCTGCGCTTTGCCCGCCTCAACCTGGATCAAGTACTGGTTCAGGCGTTGCAGGCGTTGGTCCACCGGCCCCGCAATCCCACCAAGACGGACGAGCAGAAGAAGTCTGTCGCTCTGCAGAAGACCTTCGACCGGATGGCGAGCCCCCAAGAAGCCATGCTGGAGCACTATCTTTCCAGCTCCGATCCGCTCAACAAGTTTTTGGTAGCAGGCCCCTGGGGGCACCAGTACCTGCAGAAGAGAAAGATCGATCTGGAGGAGTACGATGAGCGGCTCTGCGAGATGCTGGCCTGCCAGGAAACATTGGCGGGCAGAATCGTGCTGAGCTACACCGGGATTTGCCGGGCAATCGATGCGGTAGAAGAGCAGGCGATGCAGGCTTTGGATTGAATTATATCAAAATTCCAGGCTTTCGGCAAAAGATATTATATTCCCTGGACAGATTGATCTGATAATTGGAGGTGATGCGGCTGCTGGAGATTGAAGATCTGTCGGTCAGCATCGGCAGTAAACAGGTTCTCAAGAACTTTGATCTTAGAATAAATCGTGGTGAGACCCATGCCCTCTTCGGACCCAATGGGACGGGCAAAACCACTCTCTTAAACGTCATCGCTGGAATTCCCAGATACACAATCGATGGAGGGCGTATTGTATTCAAAGGAAAGGATATCACTCACATGTCCATGGATGAGCGGGCACGCCTGGGCATAGGCATGGCTTTTCAACGCCCGCCAGCAATCAGGGGCTTGAGGCTCAAAGACCTCATCAAGATCATCAATCCCAATGCCGATGCCGCGTCCATTCTGAAAAAGATGGACTTCGAAGCGTTCGGTGAACGGGATGTCAACCGCGGTTTCTCCGGTGGAGAGGTAAAGCGTTCCGAGATGGTTCAGCTCCTGGCGCAGCAGCCGGATTTGGTGATGCTGGACGAGCCCGACTCAGGCGTGGACCTGGAGAACATCAAGCTCATCGGTGAGGCCATCAACCTGCTTACGCAAAAGGATCAGCGGCCCAGCTCCCGGACCAAGTCGGGGATAATAATAACCCACTTCGGCCATATCCTGGACTATATGAAAGCCGACCGGGCTCATGTCATGCTGGGTGGTGCCATCGTCTGCAGCGGAAACCCGACTGAGATCCTGGAACAGATCAAGAAGAGTGGATACGAAGGGTGTGTGGGATGCCTATGTCCAGCATAGAAGAAAAAGCCCTTAAGGCACGAGAAAAAAAAGCCCTCTACGGCACGGATGTGGACCTGGAGAGCTATGAGACCGAGTCCAAACCCCAAAACGTTGTAGAGGATGCCGAGGATCTTCCAAATGTCGTGAAGAAGGCGGCAATGGACGTGGGCGTGAAGCTGGATTCAGAATCCTCTGGCGCTTATGTGCAGATGGATCAGACGCCTGTCGTCGCCAAGTCGCTTTATGATGGCGTGGAGATCATGGATATTGCCTCCGCCCTGGAGAAGTACGACTATTTGCAGGACTACTGGTGGAAGCTGGTGGCACCGGACGCCGATAAGTACACGGCCGATGTGGCCAATTCGCCTGCCGCAGGCTACTTCATCCGCGCCAAGAAGGGCATGAAGACCGTCTTCCCTGTGAAGAGCTGCCTGTATCTCGGATCCAGCAATCTCAACCAGCGCGTGCATAACATCATCATCGCCGAAGAGGGCTCGGAGCTGCACGTCATCACCGGCTGCACCACTCCGGCACATGTGCAGCGCGGACTGCATGTCGGAGTCTCGGAGTTCTTCATTCAGAAGAATGCCAAGGTGAGTTTCACCATGGTGCACAGCTGGGGAAAGGAGGTCGAGGTTAGACCGAGAACGGGGATCACCATTGCAGAGGGCGGATCTCTCTCCAACAACTATATCCTGCTCAGACCTGTGAAGACCCTCCAGACCTTCCCCACGGCCACGCTAGCCGGTCGGGGAGCTGTGGCCAGCTTCAACACGGTGATCTATACCACCATGGGCAACATCGACGTGGGAAGCAACGTAAACCTCAATGCTCCGGAGACCAGCGCCGAATCCATCTCCCGGGTGGTCTGTGTGGGCGGGGAGGTCATCGCCCGGGGGAGGATGACAGGAAGAGTTCCGGGCGCCCGCGCCCATCTGGAGTGCGTTGGCCTTCTTTTATCAGACAAGGGCAGAATCTATTCCATACCCGAGCTGGACGGCCAGAGCCGGGATCTGGATATGTCACATGAGGCGGCGGTAGGCCGTATCTCCGAGGAAGAGCTGGAGTACCTCATGTCCCGTGGGCTGTCATCTGACGAGGCCACCAGCGTCATTGTGCGCGGCTTCCTGGATGTGGAGATCAAGGGGCTGCCCGAGGAGCTGAAACAGGAGATCAAGAACATCACCCAGAGAGAGGATCTGAAGGGAGCCTGAGGGCTCTCTTTCTTCTTCTTTTTTGGTGATCTGTCTGTAAGAAGTCCGGGTGAAGATGTTTGCCACATTCTTGGCGTCCGGAGACGATTTATGAGCACCTAATAATTTTTGATGAATCTATTCGCTCTGATTTAATTGGAGTCGTAAAGGAAATGAAGCGATCCATGAGATCAGGATGCCCAACAAGAGATCACGTCTTGAAGAGAAAATGCAGTTCCTGTTCGTTTCAGGCGAGCTGCAAGTACTGTTTGGCCTATGCATGAGTGATCCTGTCCGGTTTTCTCCGGCGGAATCCGAATATGAATGCCATATTCAGGCGGAATTGTCTTCAAGCAGAATTCCGTAAAGCAATTCCAGGGGGCAGATCCTGTCAGGATGCCTGCAATAGAGATGCGAATGGAGACAAATCAGGTTTCGGGTCGAGGTCGATATGAAGTGGTCTAGGGCTTTATTATTCATGGAGTTATTATTAATATCTTTATTCATTCAAGCGGCTGTTATTCCAGTGGCTGTGGGCGTACCTGAAGAGGCAGTCGGGCGCGTGGTAAGCGTCATCAGCGGCGACTCGCTGGGAATCGAAATCATAATTTCAGACCCCAGGACAAACAACGTCGACAGCATAAAGCTGGCCGACATCATCTCTCCCTCGACGGTAACCCCGGAAGGGAAAGCCGCCAAAAAATATGCCAATTCTTTGCTGAAGAATAAGACGGTATATCTCGACATCGATGACAGCACAGCCAGCGGACGGAATGAATGGAGCCAGTTGATCTGTGTAGTTTATCTGATGGATTCGGAATACAGGCCTATCTGGCCGCCCGTCAACAGAATCATTGTAGACGCCGGCTATGCCAAGCTCGATGACGATAAAAAGAACGAATTCTATCCCGACACCTGGTGGCAAGAGCCAACCATCATAGAAGGATCGAAGGGCAACCTGCTGAAAAAGATGGCGGAAAAAAGGACCACATCCGGAGGAAACGTCGCCGTAAATAATGCATCGAAAAGCAGCGTTATGCAGAAGGATAGCAAATCAGGGAGAGTCAGCATCGGCTACCGTGCCTAGATTCGGCAAAGGAGATTTGTGAGAAAGAGGACCGGGACTGACTTTGAAGGGTCGAAGAACCGCATCAAATGCAAATGAGAAACGGAGGCCAGATTAAAAATTGCAATTGGGTCCCACCCCGGCAGCCTAATCCAACCTCGAACGGTCCAGCCAAAGCTTCGGATTGACTCCATCCACCTTCTTTTTTACTATAAGATCTCTTCCCGGAACTCGTGTCCTTTTGCATGCCCTCGCCCATCATGCGGGCGCGGGAGGCCACGGGAAACGATGGTGAGAGGGGCTGGAGACCAGATTGTGCAATGGTTTCTGCCGTATTGGCCTTCAATCAATGTTGAGTCTGCGGTTCCTATAAAATGCTATTTGCAGAACTATGGCCTGCGAAACCAACTTACAAAGGTGTAGAGTCACAGTGAAAAATCATTCACGGCTTGGAACTCGGGTTTTCCTTAGCAAGCCCGCCCGAGCATCTCTCGCATCTTGTCCCGGCTCAGGATCTGGCGGTGCTTCTGGTCCCCCCCAAATGCTGCAGAAGGGGTAGAAGTACTCGTACAGCTCCAGGGCGTCCCTGGAGATGACCACCAACCCTGTTCAATCACGGCCATCTTCAGGTAGAGCGGCATGAGTTCAAAGAGGCAAACGTCAAATCTGTCATCACGAACAGCTGCGACCAAGACATGATCCTGCAAAAATGTAAGATATTTTCCTGGCCGTTTCCGTAATCGCTCTCTTGACAGCGAAAGCAGCCCTCAATCCTGCATCCTCGCCTTGATCTCGGCCACATCCCCTTCGATCCTTCCCAGGTGGTCGTCCCGGGCTCCTAGATCCGATCGCAGGCCATGGACCTCGGAGACTATTCTCTCGCCGCTCTCCTCGACCTTATCTGCGAGGTTCTCCTGACCCGCTTCGAGCTTGTTCTCCAGGCTCGCCAGGCCCACTTCAAACCTCTCCGCCAGCTTCTCCTGACCTGCTTCGAGTCTCTCCGCCAGCTTCTCCTGACTCGCCTCGAGTCTCTCCGCCAGCTTCTCCTGACTCGCCTCGAGTCTCTCCGCCAGTTTCTCCTGACTCGCCTCGAGTCTCTCCGCCAGATCCCTCTGGCCTTCCGCCAGGTCTGCTTGACCCACGATTATCGTGTCGAGCTTGGAGTCTATCCTATCGAGCTTGGAGTTCACACCGGAGAATCCGTCCCTTGTGACGACTATCAGCTCCTTAAGATAGTTGGCCGCAGTGTCCAGCCGGGCGTCCGTCTCGCCCTCGCCTGTGATCTTATAAAAGTTATCATAGCATCCTTTGGGCTCCGAGTACTCAGCGCAAATATCACTCACATGAATCAATGTGTTCTCTATCTTCACTGATCTCAGGAACCTATCAAGATCGACCTCGTCGCCCTCGGCATTGATCTTCACCGTGCCGTCGGGGAGGTTCATGACATAACCTGTGATATCAAGCGTCCGGGCAGCAGCCAAAACGCGAGACCTGTATCCCACCTGCTGCACCTTTCCTGAGACAAAGGCCGTCAATCTCCGCATCAATCTCAATATGTGGCATATGGGATATTAAGGATATCGTTCCATGCCTGCTTCAGCAATTGCTGGTATGGAATACAAAAAATGACTTATCCCAAAAAAAAGATTTTAGAGGCAGTGTATCTACCCAAACATCGCCTTCATAGGGCTCCGAGGTCACTTTGGAGACTTCGGCAAGCTCCGGCTTATTCTTCTCAATCGCCTTGAGGAAGGCTTCAATTCGAGCCTCATCTCCTTCTACCAGGACTATTACCTGCTGTTGGCCGCTTTCTTCCCAGTTGTAGGCAGAGAGCCCCGGCAGGGCCGTGTTCATTGCATGCTTGAGCAAAAACACCCGGTAGCCGACATCATGCACCTTTTGACCGGCGATGGTGATCTTGAGCTTCATTTTTGATCCCTATGGTTCTCACAAGTATGAAAGGATTTGCGTGAGCTCTACGATCCATGACCGTATCGGCGATTTATTGCCATCCTCTGATCCAATAATGGCGCGTCGTTTTTTTGGTTATATACTCTGTCTGGGGGCCTTCTCAAATACGTCCAGGAATAAATGGCAGGGCTATCATAGATTGTACCCCGCAGCGCGCGGGGTAAGAGGGGGCCTGCACGATCTCGGGTGCGCCCCGTCGCCCCGGCGCGCAACACCCGCGTGTAATCCGGAATAATAGGCGGCAATTGCACTCGAAAACCGAAAAGCTCCGGAACCCTGACGCTCCCGCCCACTCCTCCGGCTCGCATCCTCTTGCCACCCGGCCACAGATCACAGGCCCTGGAGCCCTGTCCCCCCTTAGCCCTCAGGCCCCCGTGGGGGCCCGCGTGCATGCGAGCGCCTCGGGCATTAGCAAAAGCTAAAAATCCAGGGGATCCAATTTTAGGGCATGAAGCCCAAAGAATTATCTCAGGATGAATGCTCGATTCTTCTTTCCAGGGTCCGGTTTGGCCGGCTGGGATTGTCCATGAACAACCTGCCCTATGTCGTTCCAATGTCTTATGTTTATCATGGAAATGCGATCTACCTTCACTCACGCGGAAAAGGAAAGAAGGTCGAGTATGCGACCGAGAACTCCAATGTCTGCTTCCAGATAGATGTCCTCGAGAACGATCACTGGTCGAGCGTTGCAATCTTTGGCAACGTGAGGCTATCGGATAGCGTTGAAGCCAAGCAGAAGATGTTCGATGCCTTTACAGAAAAGGGCCAGGGCGGCCATGGCGGCAAGAAGTTCCAGCGGGAGGAGCTGGAGAAGATGGATATGACCATCTGGGAGATAAATATTAAAGAGATGACGGGCAGAGAGGGCGTCTGGTAGAATGGTTGCGACGAAATGGACAGAGAAGTACCGGCCGGATTCCCTTAAACAGGTTTTGGGCAATGGTAAGGCCATTGAGGAGCTGCGGGCCTGGGCGAAGTCCTGGGAGAAGGGCGAGCCAATCACCGGTGCTGCTATTCTTTATGGACCCGCGGGAACGGGCAAGACCTCAGCGGCTCATGCGCTGGCACGCGAATTTGACTGGGACTACATTGAGATGAACGCCTCGGACGCGCGCACAGCAGGCATGATTCAGAAGATTGCGGGTCCAGCCTCGCAGAGCCGAACCTTCTCCGGAAAGCCCCGGCTCGTCATTCTGGATGAGGCGGACAATCTGCACGGCACCGCGGACCGGGGAGGAGCGGCTGCCATGCTAAAGCTGGTGCGCAGCACTTCGCAGCCAGTCCTGCTCATCGCCAATGAGTACTATGAGATCGAGAAGCCTCTGCGGGACGCAATCAAGGGCATCCAGTTCCGGTCGGTTCGTTCCACTACCATTGCCCAGGCGCTGCGGGAGATCTGCAGATTGGAAGACGTGGCCTGCGATCCGGATGCTCTGATGATGATTGCCGAGAGGGCGGGTGGCGATATGCGCTCCGGGATCAATGATCTGCAGGCTGCAGCCCAGGGGCAGAGGGAATTGAAGCTGGAAGATATAGCCACGGCCGAGCGCGACGTCAAGTCGTCCGTCTTCAAGGTTTTAGAGGTTATTTTTAAGGGCAACAATGCACAGGAGGCACTGCAGGCATCTTACGCTCTGGATGAGAGCCCGGAAGACCTGATCAACTGGGTGGACGAGAACCTGCCCCTAGCATACAGAGGTTTGGATCTGTTCTGGGGTTACGACCGCCTGGCGCGGGCGGACATCTTCCTGGGCCGGGTGCGACGCAGGCAGGTATATGGCCTGTGGCGCTATGCCAGCTTTCTCATGACGGGAGGAGTGCAGGCCGCGAAGGCGGCACGCGGCCATGGCTACATAGCTTTCCGGCCGCCCAGCCTCTGGCGCAGGATGGGGCAGACCCGCAAGGCGCGCAGCGTTAGAGATTCCGCCGCCAAAAAGATAGGCAGACACTGCCATGTCTCGGCGAGCTTCGCCCGGTCGGAGCTGATGGGCTTTGTGGGGCTGCTCCTCAAAGACAAGAAGAGCGCCGCCCCGCTGGCGGCAGAGCTGGATCTGGAGGCGGAGGAGATCGCTCTGCTCCTGGGCAGCGCTCCTACTACGAAGAAGGTGCAGACCATCTTCGAGGAGGCCCTGAAGATTCGGACAGCTGAAGAGATAGATGATATCGAGCTGGCCTGGCACAGCACAGCGCAGCATTCGCTCCGGGCGCAGCGAGGCGCGTGCGACGCCTGCGCGCACAGCGCGGCAGAGGATGCGGGCGTGGCGAGCTCGTGCAGACTGGTGCCGTGCAGACCGATGCGGTCCGGCAAGCACAGTGAATGCGGCTCGTGAGCCCTCAGGGCCGATCCGAGCCCACTCTGCCCATGTCGGGCTCGACCCGGTGGAGCCAGCTCTGGCGAAGAACGAGCCCGGCCAGGATGCAATTGCCACTAAGCCCGAGGGCCGCAAGCGGGGCAGGCCGCGCAAAGTGGAGGAAGAGGCGAAGGCAGAGAAGACAGAGGCCAGACAGGAGGCGGGGAGGAGACAGAAGTCGCTGTTTGACTTTTAACTTTTTTGACGAATTAAGAAATGGAAATGTATAGAATATATTATTAGTACACGTACTTCTCCTGACACCATCCTCTCGCATGAAGTGAAAATTATCTAAAGCTTGGAGACATAATCTATTCATATGACCCAATTCCAGACGGTCTTCGATTTTCTGCGCACTCTCCGCCAGAACAATAATCACGAATGGTTCGAATTGCATCGCCCTGAATACGATCAGGCCAAGACGATCTTTGAGGAGTTTATCCAGGGCTTGATCTTCCGTTTCGATTCGATCGAGCCCCTGGGCGATCTGACGGCCAGGGACTCGATCTTCCGCATCAATAACAACCTGCGCTTTGCCAGAAATATGCCCCCTTACAAGAACCATTTCTCAGCCGTGCTCGCGCCTGGCGGGAAGCACTCTCTGCAACTGCCCTATTACATTCACATCATGCCCGATGGTGGCTCATTGATCGCCGGCGGAGCCCACATGCCGATATCTTCCGACCTGCAGGCCATACGCTCCGCCATATCCCGCGATCCCGGCAGGATACGAAGAGTGATGGAGGCCCCAGCTTTCCGGAAATACTTTGGCGGCATCTCCGGAGAAAAACTCAAAACGGCGCCACGAGGTTATGCCAGAGACGATCCCGAAATCGAATTGATCCGGCATAAGCAGTTCATGGTCCACCATTCGCTCAGCGACAAGGAAGTGCTCAGCCCTGATTTTGCCGACCATGCAATGGCGGTCTTTGCTGCCATGAAGCCGTTCTTCGATTATCTCCAGCCGCTTGTAGGTCCGCAGATTCGTCCGGCCAGAGTCCCGCCTAAAACGAAAGCGAACAAGGGATGAAAATAAGAGGCCGTGGGTTTCGGCTATGGCTCGCCCGAGGCCCGATCTCCTTATTCTCAAATGGTCACTGTCCTGCCCGGCCCAGCATTTTGCCGGAATCGTAATCTTTATATAACGGCGATTGTTGTGTATTATGTAGGCAAAGGTCGATGGTCTCTTTTCTCCCTCCTACACCCGAGACTTTTGCCTCCCTCCTTTTCATCAATATCAATCCTGAGATAACAGACCCGAAGATTGCCAACGATAAATTATCATAATAAAATTATCAAAAGAAGAGTTTAATAGGTGCTGAGCTCTCCCCGAAACAGCATCTGCTGCAGCTTGGGAATGCTGGCCAGCCACTCGTCCAGGATCTCTATGGCTCCCGCTTCCACCGTCTTCAAGTCCACGCCCTCTTTGGGAACGATCTGCACGCTGGCAATGTGCGGCTCGTCGATGGGCTTGCCGATCTGAGAGAGCATCTTGATGTAAACCTCGTCAATGCCCTGAACCTCGGCTGCGATCTGTCTTGCCGCCTCAATGGAGAGCAGGTTGTAGATCTTGCCCACGTGATTGATGGGGTTCTTACCGCAGGTAGCCTCCAGGCTCATGGGCCTGTTGGGGGTGATGAGTCCATTGGCCCGGTTGCCGCGGCCCACAGCTCCATCGTCTCCCATCTCTGCCGAAGTGCCCGTGACTGTGATGTAGACCGATCCCTGTTCGATATTGTCGGCCACGTTCATCTGCGCATTTACCTTGCGGGCAGTAAACTGCTTGGCATACTCAATGATATGCTCAACGATATCCCTTTTCGTATCCGCATATTCCTTGAGGTTTGCCACATGCTTGTCGACCATGGCGCAGGCAATGGTGAGATTGATGACGTCTCCCTGTCTCATGCCCATAACCTTGATGTCCTCTCCGATGGCCGGGATGCTCTTTTTGAGCCTCATGAGCTCTCGCTCTGTGTTGAAGACTATATTCTCTGTCTCGGAGAGTGGTGCATATCCCACCCCGAAGGAGGTGTCGTTAGCAGAGGGAACCTTCCTGCCGAAGACATCTCGCAGATCTGAGGAACCCATGCCTATCTTGGCATCAAGGATAATATGGTTGTTGACATCCAAATTGGAGAGCGACTCCGCCAGGAGCTTACGCGCCGCTTTGATGGCGATGGTGTCCACAGGAATCTCCTCCTCTTTGAAGACTCTCGTGGCGCGCCCGGTGAGCAAAATGTAAAGGGGGCAGATGACCTCACCGCCGCCAAAGGCGGGTTTGGATCTTCCTGCCACGATCTGTGTCTTATCGGTATTGTGATGCAGCACCGCTCCAAATCTATCAAGGTATTCCTGGCATAGAGCCCGGCTGATGGACTCCGCGAGGCCGTCTGCAACGCTATCCGGGTGGCCTATGCCCTTGCGCTCTACCAGCTCGATCTCCTGTTGCTCCAACGGTCTTTGATTGAGGCGTTCAACCTTGATATTTCTCTTCATAACCTTTCCTCAAATACGATGACATAACGAATCTCCAGCCTATGGTGAATTCCCTTGTCATATTAAGGCTTTGCACTTGCTTGCGCTTGCTTTGCACTTCGTGATGCAGTTAATCGAAAAAAGATAATTTTTTTAAAATTTAGAAAAACTATTGCGTCAGTCCCACCCGCCACTTCAGCATCCTGTCCTCCACCACATAGCGGAAGGTGCGATCTATGGCCAGGCCCACCAGACCCAGGACAATCATGTACATTAATACCTCATCCATCCGGTAATGGCCGTAAGAGTCCCAGATCTTGAATCCCAGGCCGTTCTTGCTCACCCCGAACATCTCGGCAGCCACAAGACACATCCAGGCAATACCCATGGCAATCCTTATGCCTGCCGCGATGGACGGCAGGGCGAAAGGCAGAGCAACATACCTTATCAGATCGATATCTTTAGTTGCACCCAAAACTTTTGCAGATTCGACATACAGACGCGGCAGGCTCTTAAAACCCACATAGGTATTGATCAGTATGGGAAACACCGCGCCCATGAAGATAATGAAACCTGCTGCAGCATTTGTTATGCCAAACCAGATAATGGCAAATGGAATCCAGGCCAATGGGGGTATGGGGCGCAATATCTCCACGATGGGGTCCAGAATATTGTCAAAAAGCTTGAACCATCCCATCATCATTCCAACGGGCAGAGCAACTAACATACCACCTACCATGCCAATGGCGAAGTGAAGTGAGCTGACCGGCAGGTCCTCGGTGAGAATTGACCGCCAGTTTTCCATAAAAGCAGCAACAACCTGGGAAAAACTGGGAAGTATCAATGGGTCATTGACCAGAAAGGCAGCCGTCTGCCAGATAACGATCAATCCAAAAATTGAAAGGACGGAAATGCCCTGATTTCTCAGGACATTCGAGATCTTACTCGCTTTCCTCAGCACCTTTTGCCCTCTCGTAGAGACTGGTATCGAAGAGATCCTTCGCGGTCAGCTCGTTCTTGATGTACTTCATCTCGTAGTTGACTTTTGCGTACTCGACGGTCGAAGGCACCTGAACACGCGGATCGCTGATCCACTTGCCATCCCAGTTCTCGACGGAATGCTCAATTTCCGTGATGTTCGCTCTGGTCTTCTTAGCGTATATCTGTGCGGCCTCATCAGGATGAGCATTTATGTAGTCGGTCGCCTTGATATGGGTCTTTATGATCTGCTCCACCAGTTCCGGCTGCTCTTTGATGAGTTTGTCAGTGACTACCAGACTGCAACAGGCGTGGTTCGGCCACATCTCGCCCGAGGCTGCTGCCCCTATGCCCTTGCCGTTCAGCTCAATTATGGATGGCGATGGATGCGGCAGGAAGACCCCATCTATTTTGCCTGCCGACAGAGCACTCATGGCAGGTCCCGGGTCCATAGCTTTGATATCAACCTGGGAGACATCCACTCCGTTTTCTTCGAGCCAATTCTTCAGGACTGTATCCTGAATCGATCCGGGTGGGAATGTGCCGATGGAAAGGCCGGCCAAAGATGCAGGTCCATTGTAGACCAGATCCGGGCTGAGGACCAGATTGGAGCCGTTGATGTTGACCGCAGCCACGATCTTGGCCGGCAGTCCCGCCGATATGGCAGAAATGGGCGGAGCTGTTCCCACATAAGCGATATCCAGCTCCCCGGCGACCATGGCTTGCATCTCCGGAACTCCTGTGGGGAACTCAAATTCCTTGATCTCAGTTATGCCAAAGGGCGACAAGTCTTCTGCCCACCAGCCCTTCTCGGAAGCGACCATCTCTGCGATCTGATGGGTGCTGGGCTGGTACCCGATGCGCAGGGTAGAAATCTACCAGGCATCTTCTCCTGGAGGGAGACATTCTCTTTCGTCACATTCGTGGAGACTGCCTCTTCCTTCTCCGGAGGCGAGATGCAGCCCAGCGACATCACTACCACAGCCGCCAGGATGGCCATAATTATGAATTTCTTCAAATGCGATCACCTGAGTTGTGACTTTGCCCATTTCGTAGAACGATCGGTATAAAGCAGTTTCCAGCCATAAGGAATTATCTTCTCAGAAGGGATAATATGCCAAAATAATCCTACAATCGTATCAATATAGCCGGAAGCAGGGCGAAAAGCGTTTCTAGAAATAGCACAGGTTTGAATGGAGCCCGGGTTGTAGTTGTAACGGAGGTAGCTGATTGTAATGGTTAGATCATATGCAGAGATATTGGAAAGGGTTGAGCGGGGCGAGGCTGTCGTCATCACGGCCCAAGAGGTCGCCGAGCTGATCGAGGCAGACAGGCCATCCCTCTCCGAGGTGGACGTTGTCACCACGGCCACACGAGCGGTGATGAGCGGCACCTACGCCATCCTCTCCTTTCCTGTGTCCAGGCCGGCATCATTTCTGAGGGCAAAAAGGGTCTGGATCAACGGCATATCCGCCCAGGTGGGCCCCTGTCCCAACGAAAACCTGGGCGTCCTGGACCTGGTGATCTTCGGAACGGCCCACAGCCGGGACCGGCCCAATTACGGGGGTGGTCACCTCTTTCGCGATCTGGTGGAGAAGAAGACGGCATCGGTTGAGGTCGAGACCGATGATGGAAGATCGCTTCAGGCCGGGGTCGGGCTGGATGATATGCCGTATGCACGCATCTATGGATCGCGCCATGCCTTCAAGAACTACTCGGCTTTTGTCAATCCCGGTGAAGTGCAGGTCAACACCATCTTTCACGCCCGCGGCTTTGAGCCTCACTGCCGGGGAGCGACGTTCTCAGGCTGCGGCCAGATAAATCCCCTAAAAAATGATCCGCTCCTGGAGAGCATAGGCATAGGAACGCGTATTCTCCTCAACGGCGCAGAGGGCTTTGTTTTGGGCATGGGCACGCGTAGCACAAGAGAGCGTCCGAACCTGTCCGGCTTTGCAGATATGCATCAGATGTCGCCGGAGTACATGGGCGGGTTTGCGACCTCCGCGGGCCCGGAGTGCATCTGCTCCTGGGGTGTGCCCATACCCGTTATCAGCAATACTATCCTGGCGGAGATTGCCAGGCTTGACAGAAATATTGCGCTGCCTGTCAATGATATAAACACCAGGACGGTCATCGGCCAGGCCAATTATGGCGACGTCTGGCAGGGGGTGGATCTGCGAGGTGGAGTTCGATCCGGAGAGATGCCGGGGCTGCACGCGATGCCGGGTGGAGATGGCCTGCCCCATGAAGGCCGTCCGCTTCGATGATCGGGGCACGAGCGCCCACAGGGACGGGTCTATGTGCTTCCACTGCGGCCTATGCGTCAGCGAATGTCCAAACGGTGCCTTCCGAGGAAATCTGGGTGCCATCCGGATGGAGAGCGCCTCAGGAAAGATCAGGACAGTGCCTGTGGTTTTGCGCCAATCGGATAAGCTGCGAGCGCTGCGCCTCGCGGAGGAGCTGAAGAGAAGGATACTGGACGGCTCCTTCAGGATGGCTCCGCCAGTCGAGCCGATCTCATGAATCGCTCGATTATCTTTTCCGGAGTGAGGTCGATGATGGGAACATCGGCATTGCCCGCCTCCACTTTCGCGACCACTACTCCCCGGCCCGTAAGAGCTTTTGCCAGATCCTCCAGATTGTTCACTTCTTCGACATTCTTGACCCCTGCCGCCAGAGCCAGGGCGGCAAGGTCTGTGCCCAGATGAGTGCAGGTGGGCTGGGAGCCTGTGGAGCCGTAGCAGCAGTTGTCCAGGATCACCAGCAGATAATTCTCGGGCGCATAATGGGCGATGGTGGCCAGCGTTCCCAGGTTCATGAGAACTGAGCCGTCGCCGTCCAGGACTGATCACCCTCCTCTCAGGCCGGGCCAGAGCCAGGCCGAGGCCGATGGAGGAGGCCAGGCCCATGGAGCCGAGCATGTAGAAGTTTTCCGGGCGATCTTTTGCGGCATAAAGCTCCCGGCTGGGAAAGCCGATGTTGGAGATCAGCAGGGCGCCTTGGCCTGGGCCGCCTCGGCCGCCAGAGCGATGGCCTCTATGCGCTTCATCTTTCCCTCCAAAAATCCAGGTCCAGGAGCACGGCCGCAGGCCTGCGGCTGGCCGCGGCCAGGCCCCAGGCCCCGGTCACCGTTTCCTCTGCTTCTTCAAGACGGGGCGAAAAATGAGGGATCTGCATGGCGTCCAGCAGGGGAGCCGTGAGCCGGCCCATGGGCACCTGGCCCACCATAGGCTCGCCCGTGCCGCCCCGGTGGCTTATGATCATGAGCAGGGGAATGCCGTAAAGAAGATCAAGCGAGGCCAGGGCGTTGATGCAGTTTCCCAGGCCCGAGTTCTGCATGAGCAAGGCAGGCCTTCGGCCCCCCATCCAGGCTCCGGCGCACAGGCCCACGCCCTCCTCTTCGCGGGTGACGGGCACGTGGATGATCTCTGGATCTTCGCCGACGAGGTCCAGCAGCTCCTGCAGGTTGACGCAGGGGACGGATGTGGCGAAGTCTATCCCGGCGCGCTTCAGGCCGCGATAGATGGAGAGGCTGGGGGTCATCATTGTTGAGTTCAGCACTGGCTGGACAAAAACCTTATTGCAGCCAACTTTTTCGGTTCTACTGCTCTCTGCAGGTCCTTCGGAGCTGATAGGAATAGATTATTAACGCCAATTAGCAATAAGCTCTTGGTGAAACTCGTTGCCAGACCAGGCGGAGATCCACAGAAAATGTACTAGCGAAAGACATTGAAGACCGCCGGGAGGCTGCGAGTCTATTGAATACTCATTTTTCAAACCTTCCGGACAAAGATCAGGCCTGGAAGGATCTGCACAGGCTGACTCAGGATGAGGACCAGAGATGTGCGATGGAGAGCTGCAGATGCCCTGGGTGCGGCCTTCGGCCATGTTCCGGACAAAGATCAGGCCTGGAAGGATCTCATCAGGCTGACTCAGGATGAGGACAGCGTATGTGCGATGGAGAGCTGCAGAGGCCCTGGGCGCAGCCTTCGGCCATGTTCCGGACAAAGATCAGGCCTGGAAGGATCTGCACAGGCTGACTCAGGATGAGGATAGCTATGTGCGACGGAGAGCTGCAAAGGCCCTTGGTGTGGTCTTTCGTCATGTTCCGGACAAAGCTCAGGCCTGGAAGGATCTCATCAGGCTGACTCAGGATGAAGACAGCTGATGTGCGATGGAGGCTGCAAAGGCCCTTGGGTACGGCCTTCGTCCATGTTCCGGATAAAGATCAGGCCTGGAAGGATCTCATCAGGCTAACTCAGGATGAGGACAGCGATGTGCGAGGGAGAGCTGCAGAAGCCCTGGGCGCGGCCTTCGTCCATGTTCCGGACAAAGATCAGGCCTGGAAGGATCTCATCAGGCTGACTCAGGATGAGGACAGCGATGTGCGAGGGAGTGCTGCAGATGCCCTGGGTACGGCCTTCAGCCATGTTCCGGACAAAGATCAGGCCTGGAAGGATCTCGTCAGGCTGACTCAGGATGAGGACAGCTATGTGCGAGGGAGAGCTGCAGATGCCCTGGGCACGGCCTTCAGCCATGTTCCGGACAAAGATCAGGCCTGGAAGGATCTCATCAGGCTGACTCAGGATGAGGACAGCTTTGTGCGAGGGAGAGCTGCATAGGCCCTGGGTACGGCCTTCGGCCATGTTCCGGACAAAGATCAGGCCTGGCAGGATCTGCATCAGGCTGACTCAGGATGAGGACAGCGATGTGCGAGGGAGAGCTGCAAGAGGCCCTGGGTGCGGCCTTCGTGCCATGTTCCGGACAAAGATCAGGCCTGGCAGGATCTCATCAGGCTGACTCAGGATGAGGACAGCGATGTGCGACAGGGATGCTGCAGATGCCCTGGGCACGGCCTTTCGGCCATGTTCCGGACAAAGATCAGGCCTGGAAGGATCTCATCAGGCTGACTCAGGATGAGGACAGCATTGTGCGAATGTTTGCCTATCACTCTTTAGGAAGAGCCACCATATTCAAGGCCACTCGGGCAAAAGATAATGGCACATTGAAGAGTGAGTTAGAGGCTGCTGTTGCTTATTTCGAAAAGTCATCTCAAGAGTCATGTATAGCCCTGCAAGGTTCTGCCATCCATTCTATCGCACATACCTTGCTATAACCTTCCAGGAGGCAAAGGAGGATGAGGTTCAAAAATATCTTGCAGAGGCAAAAGAAGCTGTAGGCGGCTCCGAGAGCAAAGATGAGCTTCTCAAGGCAGTCGAGAACCTGGCCGAAGCTCTCAAGGAGGCCCAGTCTCTGAAGAATAGGTCTTTTGAGGATGTTGCTAGCGAACTGAATGCCTATAGATGGTATTGCGATAAGGCTGCCGAGCACATGGCGGCAGCAGAAGATGAAGCGCCTGGAGCAGTCAAGCTGATGAGGATGTGCAATCCACTGCTGGAAGAACGGATACAGGCCACTATTGCTGAGATCCAGGAGAAAGCCAGGCAGATCTGCCAGATTACTCGTGGATCTGGTACAGAGTTTGAGGCTCCTGGTGCAGAGATCCATCAGGCTGCAACCGGCCTCTCAACAGGAGACCTTGTCAGCATCCAGAGGAGCAGCTCCAGCATAGTCAAACAGCTAAAGAAGTTCTGCAGACTGCTCCCCGAGAAAGAGAAGGACCAAGTGTGTCGAGATGTCGAAGAGATTGAGCTTGAGCCAGATATTCCTGAAAAGCTTCATCTGATCGACCGGGCATTGTTTAATCTTGAACCCATTCTTAAAACGCCACCGAAGACCATTGGTAGATGTCGTTATCCTTACAGTCCTGCAAGAGGAATATAGCAGAGTCCTGGCGAAACTATCAGGCCTCGGCCCACCGCAGCATATGGGTTCAGACCCCAACATTTATGCCTGGAGATTTGGAGAAGCCTTTTGCCCGAATCACAAAGGAGCATATAAAGTAGCAGTGGGGATGATTGTCAGAGCCGGAGATATCCAAAGTGCTCTGGCAGCGAAGGATGCCATCTCCCGGTGGAGGCCGAATTACCTTATCTTTTCGGGAATTGCAGGCGGTCTGCCAGCTTCTGGCCTAAAGAAAGGAGATGTGATTATCGCTGATTGCATTTATGGCTATGAGTATGGTAAGATTGAGGAGAAATTCAAGCCTCGTGGGAACTGGACTTTCAAGACCGATCAGGGTCTCCTGACAGGTGCCATTGCCTATGCTCTCCAGGAAAGCTGGCGTGATTGTATTAAGGCAAAGCCACCTGAAGAATATGGGCCTAAAGTTATTAGCGGCGAGATCGCCTCAGGTGAAAAGGTGATCGATGACCCCGCCAATGAGTTCTTCAAACAGGTCATTAAGCAGTGGCCGAAAATCAAGGCTGTAGAGATGGAAGGAGCAGGGATTGGCAGTGCCATAGAGCAAGCACAGAGCCTGAAGGTCCCTGTTGGCTTCATGGTAATTCGAGCTATCTCTGATCTACCACGTCCTGAAGAAGATGGCGATAAGACCAGAGGGACAGAGGAGCGAGATGCCTGGAAAACCTATGCATCTGATGTGGCTGCAGCCTTCACATAGGATGGATTGCGGATGGACTGCCTCTGCCGCCCTCGGCCTGAAATTAGAGTAGGCATTCATCATTATCATCATCATCAGCCCTCCCGGACTTGCGGGCGAGCGCGCGTGGGGGCCGGACCCGGGCGAGGGCAATCTCGTTCTTGCTGAAGCGATTCAAGGATAAATGGCAGAGCATAATAAATTGTTCCCCGTGACCACGGGGTTAGGGGGGCCTGCACGCCCGTAGTGGCCCCCGTCACCCCAGCGCGTATCACCGCGCGGAACCCCGAAGAACTTGAGGGAGATGATTTTTACAACTCAATAGAGATCGCTAATGTTGTTTAACTGCAGATTGGACTCGTTGATGTTTGCAAGGACAACGTTCGTCTTTTTCTTCCGGGGTGCCGCGAGTCGGCCTGCGGGCCTCCCGCGCTATGGTGGGGGCGCCGCTCCAGGCCGCGGCCGGCCGAGCGACGACGGTTGAGCTGCAGACCAATCAAGGGTACTACGCCTTTGATAGACCTCTCTCATCATGGATAGTCTTCAGTCGCTCGACTGGCATGGTCGTATCTTCATCCTGGTCCCAGCCTTGCCTAGGATTCCTCCCTGATCTGGCTTAAAGATAATTGCAGAGCTCCCTAAATTGTCCCCCGCAGCGCGCGGAATCCAGAAGAAGCGGGATGATTTTTGCGCCCTAAATTGAAGACATACTAATATCCTTCTTGCAGTGCTCTGCCTGACGCTTCAATTGGGCCACTTCTTTGCATGGCAAAGGATAATTACTTTTAAGGATAATATCCTGATACATGAATCCTGTGGAGAGAAAAACCTCTATCGAGAGCTTATGAGCAACAAATCCAGAGTCTACCGCTTTTTAGTAGTTGTAGAGAAGGATAGAGACGGATATTATGCATTCTCTCCCGAGCTGCAGGGGTGCTACTCACAGGGCGATTGATATGAAGAAGCCATGGAAAACATCAGGGATGCCATCCTTGTCCATTTGGAAGATCGGCTGGAAAGCGGCGAAGAAGTCCCTCAACTGGAATCCGTCAGCTTGACTTCACTGGATGTCGTTGTATGACGGATAAGCTTCCCAGGATAAATGCTGCCGATGCCATCCGAGTGCTGGAAAGAGCAGGATTCTTTCTTGTCCGCCAGAGTGGAAGCCATAAGAATTACAAGAACGCAGTGGGAAAAAGGACTACTGTGCCATTTCATTCTGGAAAGGAGCTTCACCCCAAGATCTTGAAGAGCATTTTGAGGGATGCTGATATGTCAGTTGAGAGATTTCTTGAACTTATGAAGTAGCAAACACGTCAATCAGGCAACGAAAGAAATTCTTGAATTGCCCAGTCCCTGTTCATATCCAAGGCTGGGAACTTTGGTCATACCACAAGTTCCAGGTGACGGCCGGGCACCCGGTAATTTGCCACGCTATTCATTTCTCCATCATGATGCCTCAATCTTGCAATAGCCTCTCGCTCCAGGCCACGATAGACGGCGAGGCTGAGGTATTGATAGAGACGAAGGACCGCGCTGAGTTTGAGCGATTGGAAAATACCAAAAATGAAAAGTTCAGGCATCTTCATCCCAAATAGGATCTTTCGTCCCATAACGCCAGAGCTACGCTAGCATTCGTGCAGGCCTAGCCCTCTCTGCTCGATCGGATTTCCTCCCGTTTTCCTGTCGCATCCGATCCAAATCCTTTTCTTCCCAATTTCCCTCTCGCTAAATGGCTCAAGTTCCAGGATGATGCACATTTGAACCATCTCAAAATTTGGTTTCGCTGGAACAATAAGAACTCCTACAGCATCGCCGCCCTGATGCCGCTCGTAGAGGCAGGCGTCGCCCGGGAGCCGAAGGATGGCATCATGCTCTACAGCTTTGCCTCCAATCAGGCAGAGGAGGTTTATCGCCGAAGTTAGCCGTGCGGCGAAGTCGATGCCAGTCTTCATCGCCGGCGGACCGCATCCCTCTGCGATGCCAGAGGAGGTCCTGGAGCACTTCGACTTTGTGGTCATAGGCGAGGGCGAGGAAACGCTGCCGGAATTGCTGCTGGCAATTGAAGAGGGCCGGGATCCGGCACACGTTTAGGGCATCGCCTATAATCTCAATGGCA
>CAVPCV010000008.1:0-227430 GCA_963702455.1 uncultured Methanosarcinales archaeon | reverse complement strand
GCATTGCTCTTCGCACTCTGCGCAAGAATAACTGGGTGGAAGAGAAGATAAGCCGGAGCGATGGCACAGGAAGACCCATGAAGGTCTACCGTCTTAAAGCGCCCATCGAGGATATCCTCCATTTCTACGAGCAGGAGAAGCTGAACGAGGCCAACCAGGCCTTGCAGTCCATACAGAAGCTGAAGACCCTTTTGGGGGAGGCAGGATCAAGCTAAGCAGCCTGATATGCCTTTTTTTTTTTCTTGTGTCTCGTTTCCCTCTCATTTCTCTTTTGGCCGGATGCATATTATATAAAATTTTTCACGTTGATCACAGGCACTAAAACGATGGGCAAGTATTGAATCTGGCTGAAGCTTGCTCTAGAATCAGGTATTTGCCGAACAGGCATCTCATAACATACAATTTGGTTTATAGATGACGGTTTAGCTAACGAATTTACAGTCGGGTGACGACTATCTTTAAATAGAAAATCTTATAGGCTAGATTATCAGTCTGAACTACTTTCCGGAAAACATTTTCACGATGGGGATATATAGAAGGAAGACCTAATATAAATTAAGGCTAAACAGGGGCCAATGTGAATCATTGCCCAAGGTAGATGTAGTAAGAACGAGGGAGACGGCAGATGATCCAAACGGTCTATAAGAACATTGAAAGTCAAATCTTGGGCCGTTCCGGCGGTCGGCAATAACCATATATTAACCAGTCTATATCCAGGTAGTGATTCATTGGCAGTCATCGAAGAAGTTATCCAGAGAGCATATCTCAACAAGCTTGTGGGAGAAGAAGGCTTACGCATTGTGGAATGCATACCGGGTGAAGAGATCACCGATGAGCGGCTGGCTGAGCTCACCGGGATCAGCCTGAACACGGTAAGACGTACCCTCTATTTCCTTTACGAGCACAGGCTGGCCATATATAGGCGCAAACGCGATCCTGATTCCGGCTGGCTCACTTACTTATGGCAGCTATGTCCCGAGAACTTCGACAAAGCCCTGGAATCCGAAGCAAAGAGGCTGCTACGTAAACTGGATGAACGGCTGGTTTATGAGAAGGAGAATATCTTTTATGCCTGCACAGAGGGCTGTGCCAGGTTCATCTTCGACGAGGCCAGCGAGGCCAACTTTGTCTGTCCTTTTTGCCAGGGAAGCCTGGAGTTCATGGAGAATGCCAAAGTTGTGGAGACTATAGAGAAGCAGATGAAAGAACTGAAAGCCTGCATATGAGCCCATCTCCAGGGAATTTTTTGTGAACTATAAGTTTTCCAGGTTATTGGCCAGGACCGCCGTCCACCACCAGCGAGCCATGTCCATCAGATCGCGGCTGAACATTCCTGAGAGCCTGTACTCCCCGCCTTTGCTGGAGATCATGCCCGCCCCAAGCAGCTTGTTCCTCATGGCGTAGAAGGCAGATCGGCTCACATTCAGCTCCACCAGGAGCGATTTCCATTCATGGGTTTTTAATGGATCCCCGCTCTTCTGCCTCTCCTCCACCAGTGCCAGAAACTTCTGGCCGCGCTCTGCAGTCGTTTCTTCCTGGAAAAGACGGAGCATGAGCTCGTGATAGGGATCGCGCGAACGGCTTATGGCATACTCGGATTTGGAGCGGACCTTCAGTGTAGTTGCGGTCCTGGGAGCCTTCATCACATTGGTCATAAGGTTGCCAGTACTGCCCTGGCTATATCTGCATATTCATCCCTCAAGACATAGGTCTTGGGTGCACGATAAGACTTCTTGTTGACATGCAATATTCCAGGCGCGAACAAATATAGCCGATCATCGAGGCTACCACCTTCGGGAAACATTAAATCGCTTACAAACACTCTCATGAAGAGAGGCAACGGTAAACTCCCGGGCCTCGACTATGGACTGAAGGACGACACGCCGGAGACCATCCGGGTCCAAATTGAGGAACCTTACCATTCTGCCTAATATCTCTGACCGCTGTGATTTCATAGAACCCCTCCCAAACTACCCCCCTAGACATTTACCATTACTTTAGTAATATGTATAATATATACCTTCCTAATATGAAACAATAATTGATCCCGGTAATACTATGCCAGAAAATGAGAACGCAAAGGCAGAAAGCCTCTATGCCCTGGGAGATTATGAAGAAGCTCGGATCGGGATTGTAGGCCGTCGAAGAGAACAAATGCTGAAAGTCTCCATCATTGGTACAAAAAAGGGCGTGGCCCTTCGAAAGCTAGGACGGCATAAAGAGGCCATCGCCGCCCTGGAAAAGGCCCTCCGGCTGGACCAGAAAATGCAAACGCCTGGAGAAACATGCCGCCGCCTTGAACCAGGTGGATAGGAGTTCCGAAGCCCTGCAGTCCTGCAAAAAAGCCCTGGCCCTCGATCCGTTTAATGCCAGAACCTGGATAGTGAGGGGCTTTGCTCTGCACCGCCTAGGCCGGTACGAGGAGGCTGTGGAGAGCTATGCCCGGGCTATTGAGCTGAATCCGTTAGGTGCGGACGGGAGGAGGGCCTGGAACAACCGGGGTGCAGCTCTGGACAACCTGCATAGCACGAGGAGGCCATCGAGAGCTATGAAGAGGCGATCTTGATAGATCCCTTTGACATCTATGCCTGGAATAATAAAGGAGTGGCACTGGCTGCCCTGGCCCGTCATCAAGAGGCGCTGCAATGCTTTCAAAAGGCGATAGAGATCGAGAAGGAATATGCGACTGCCTGGAAGAATCTGGGTGCAGCCTACAAGTCGCTACAAAGGGATGCTGAGGCGGAAGAGGCGGGTCGCATCGCCCGGGAATTGGGTTTGGAATGATATTCTGCATGGAGATATAAACTTAACCTCAAATCTGCTTGAATACTGCAATTGAATTTTGGCAGTGAAGGGAGCTACTGTAATCCCTTCCTGTTTTTATAAAGGAACAGGGCCTATTCAGGATGAATTCATCCATTAGGGCCAGCCAATTCACAGTAAATTGTAAAAAGATATACGGTATTAGCAGGAGCGAAACAGGTATCTCTGCCAGGGGCTGCCGACCGTAGTCCCTGCTATCCAGTGCCCAAACCAATATTGCGGTTGCGAATGGAGCGAAAGTAACAATCGCCCATAAGGACAGGGCTATCGTTCTGCTGAAAAAGGTTGTTTGATATCCAAAATATGATAAAAAGATTAATGGAAATGTAAATATAGTAAAGATCGGAGATAATGATGCTGCCAGGCTGAAAAATGTATCTATTTTCTTGTATCTTGACATGTTTTTGCATCTCAGTACATTCCAATTATATTTTCTCCATACCTGCATCCAGCCTCTTGCCCATCTCTTTCTCTGAGTCCACCAGGGTCCCACTCGCGTGGGTACTTCTTCCCAGGATTGCAGCTCTGGAATGTGCATTATCTCATATCCGGCCATATGCAACCTGACAGAGAGGGTCAATATCCTCACATAATATCTCCTCGTCAAAAAGACCTATCTTTTCAAATATCTCTCTTCTAAAAAAACCATGCGCACCTCCAAAATTCGCAAATCCGCCCAGTTTATAGGCCCCATAAATGCCGATCCTCTCTATTGCGTCGCGTTCCAGGGCAACTACTCTGGATAGGAGATTGCTGTCCCTATTTATCACCCTGCAACGTCCTCTCACACAGCCTATGGATGGGTTATTGAACAAGGTTACAGCTTTCTTCAAAAGGTCGGGATTTAATGATTGATCCGCATCGAATACTCCGATTATTTGGCCTTTTGCAAAGCTTATTCCATAATTGTTTGCAGCTGCATGACCTCCAGACTTGGACGTCTTTCTGATGGGCTTTATGCGAGGGTCCTGCAGAGCATATTTCAGTATGATCTCCTCTGTTCTGTCAGTGCAATGCGATTCGTATACATAGAGGATCTCTACTTTATCTTTTGGATAATCCAATTTAAGAATTGACTGAATAGTGCGCTCTAGAACTGCCTCCTCGTAATAGGCGGAGACGATTATAGAAACGGACGGCCACTCGTCTTCCCTTTGAGACAAGGATTCATGGGACCTCATGCTGGCAAATGCGATTATATAGGATCTTATTGCCATAAATGCCAAGAATAGAAAGACGACTGTTCCAAAGAACTTTACATAATTTTGATTGAGCATTCCTGGAAGGATCAATATAATTATAAATATTGACATTGTTCCAATAATATAAGATAGATTGTATTTGATATCAAAAACTTCGTTTGTTTTTGCATTCATCATTACACATCCCGGAAAGCTAATTAGGGGCTGAAGCTGGTAAGTGGGCCATATTTTGATTATCTGAGACATTATTGATTTGGTCTATTGATGCGGATTGGGGTGGAGTGAACAGATACGTTCTGACCAACATATCCTGGAAGGGACTTACTGTTCTAAAGCTCAGGTTAGATTGATACACTGGGCAATTCTTCCTGGCCACCCCAATGCTCAAGCTTAAAATCTTCGACAGGATATCATCTTTATTTTTTTTCATACTTATCACTTCTCACTATGATAATTACTTACTTTGAGTTATCATATAGACGATTGTATCCACTTTAGCAGCATTTTATGTGCATGTTAGGCCATAACAGTATTGAGGATAATTAATTGTGGATTTTTCGGCCTGTATCCATGCACCAAGGCCAGATAGATGATGGTCTGCGTGGACGAAAAGGGCAGCTGGAATGATAGGGATAACCGGATCAAAAGGTCCATGGGCAGTTTTCTGCGAGCGGACGGGTCTGAGCAAACGTGACTATTTCCTCGGCGCATCGCTCCTGAAAAAGAAGGGGTTTCAGCCCCGCTTCATCTTTAGCCGCAACCGCAGCCCCCTCCGCCTCCTCCGCCTGAGGTGGAAGTCGTAGTGCCCCTTGATCCAGTGATGGGATACATGATATTCGTATATCCGGCCAGGTTCTTGTTTGTCCTATCGCGGGAATAGCTGGACAGATCCAGCGGTTTCATGCCCGAGGACTGAGAGAGGCCAGAGACAGTCGCCAGGCCGGATGGGCCGATCACGGTGGAATTTTCCATGGAACTGCTATTCATTGAGGAGTTGTTAGCAGTCATGTTGTTGATAGTCGAGTTGTTCATAGATGGTTGATTCATCTGAGAGCCGGCCACTGCCCGGGGGTCCGTTACCCCAGAGACTGAAGGCGCGGCCAAATTCAGATCTCCCATATAAACTATCTCGCCCCCAGGAGACCACTGGGCATAGGCATTGAAGACCATGAACAGGAATATGAACACGATCCCGATAGCCGTTACCGCATACTTTGCAGAGAGCATAATTTTCATTTCTCCATATCGGAAATTAATGATCAAGAGCTTAAAAATAAAATAAGAAAGATATGTGCTCTTCCGAGGCACATATCAGTTTCTGCAGCCAAATATTTTAGGCTTTACTTGGGTGGCCAGAAATCCTTCATCCAGCCGATGATGCGTCCGGAGTCTTCTGGGCCGACCATGATCTTGGTCTTCCCCTGGAAGAGGTCCTCCAGCTCGCCGGAGAACTTGGCAGCCATTCCGGGCAGAACCATTGCGGGATACTTCTGACCGGCCCAGTCGAAGGCAGCCTCATTGAATGAATCCAGGATCTTGGTGGGGCTCAACTGGCCGCCGGCCACAGACGCCTGCACGCCGATTCCATCGGTGTTGATGGCGATGATGTAGGCATCAATGCCGTTGGAGGCGATATCCGACTCTACGGTGTAGTAGGTCAGGGCGAAGTTGGTGGTCAGGAAGACCGGAGACTCAGCTCCTGGATTGCCAACCTTGTAGATGCCGGGCTTGACCTGCACAGGCGTTCTCGGGTCGGTGAAGATGTTGAAGCGCAGATGCATATCCGGCATCATGCTGTAGGCCTCGAGAGAGTGCTTGATCATGATGGCTCCGCCGCGGATGACAAAGGCAGCGGTGAGCACAGACTCCCAGTAGGCAGCGCGGACTGGATCATCGGTGGTCAGCCAGGCATTGATGGGCAGCACCATGACAGGATAGGCGATATCCCTCTGAGCCTCTTCCACAGCCGCTCTCCTCAGGTTGATGAAGTTGAGCAGTGTCTGCTGCAGCAACTTGCCGTTGGGTGCAGTGCCTGGGTCCAGGATGAGATCGGTCAGGCCCATGCCTGCAAAGGTGACGGCCATGGACTTCAGGCCATCCAGATCGAAGGGCACGCTCAATGTGACGGGCACCTTGTAGTCAAAGGCGAGCTGAGCGACCTCCTTCCAGTTGTCCTTGTTGGCGGCGTAGATGAGCGGCTTGGCCTTCGCGGCGACCTCAAGTCCAGCCTTGAGAACAGCAGGATTGAAGGAGCAGAGAATGAGCGGGAAGTCCGAGTTGGCCATGACCGTCTTGACACAGGCTGCAAATTTCGCAGGGTCATCGCTCACGGAACGAACGGCAATCATCTCTACGTTCTGCCACTTACCGATGTAGAATTTGCGCCAGGTGGAGATCTTCTTGACGCGCTCCACCAGCTTGGCCTCATCCATGTTGTCGGCCACATCATAGGCAAATGGCGGCTTGTTTAAGAAGGTCATCTGGTGGCGGATACATGACGTCCTCGCCGCCTACCTTGACCTGCTTTTCTCCGACGCCAATGAAGACCATCTTCAGCTCAGGAGCGACAATGCTCCTCAGAGCCTCAAGCTTCTTGGCGTACTTCTTCTCGTCAATAAGTGGAGTGCACTCCTCTACCTTGCGGGTCCTGGAGATCAGACCAGCGGCATAGGCCATGCAGGTCTCCTCTCCGCACTTCTTACAGTTGGTCTGTGGAAGCTGCTTGTAAAGGTTAAGCGGGCTACTTTCCTTCATGGTTCTCACACCCCCATCTTGAGCCAGGCGGCAGTATCAGGCGTCTTGGCTTCGATCCTTCCCATCAGAGACTGAGTGATCTCATGCAGATAAGCTACGGCAGTCGGGTGCATCATCATGAAGATGTCCACACCGGCCATGGCCAGAGAGTATCCGGTCAGTATCTCCCATATTGGGCCCCTAAGCATTCTGTCTCCCCAGTCGGAGTCGTCCTTGTTTGGTGAGCGGACCATCCAGGACTCTCTGACACCCCAGGCGTTGGTGGTGCCGGAGGACATGGGGAAGCTGAGCTCTTCGTCGCCCTTCAGAGCGCCGAGCCTGATTCTCTCCATGTTGGAGTAGGCGAAGTCCAATCCGTAGGCCAGAGCGGCTGTTGTCGGGTCCATGACGATGGATTCCCTTGGAACGCCGGCGACCTTCATGAGCTTACGGTTAAGCTCCTTCTGAGAGTTGATCTCGAGCTGAGTCCAGGCCAGGCACACATGTCCGTTGTCTACGCAGGCCTTGCCGATCTTCTCCCAATCCATGTTCAGGTTGGCAGAGGCGATAAGAACGCGCTCGCCCTGGGCCACTTCGGCAGCCTTGGAGAGGACTATGGGATCCTTGGTGGGGTTACCGGATCCGCCGATGCAAATTGGTACATCAACCGCTTGAAGAACCTCTTCCACGGTCTTGACTGCGTCCTGGGCCGAGGTATCATTCAGGAGCGGATCTGTGCTGATCAGGTGAACGGTTACCATGTCGGCGCCGAATTTCTTGACTGCCTTCTTGGCCCACTCGCCTGGGGAGTTGATTACATCCTCATAATGCATCTTTACGGCCTTGGCCATGCCGATGGGCATGTCGAAGACGTCCATGGTGATCTTGGGCGCATGGGGCATTGGCGCATCCGGGAAGAATGGCATTGCCTTCTCGCCGCCCAGCTTTACCACATGACCGCGGCTTCCGCCGTCCGCCTTGGTGGCACCCAGAGTTACCTCCTGAATGGGGGTCTTCCAGGTCTTATCCGTGCCAACGCTGAATTTGGCACTGGCCAGAGCGCTGGCCACCTTGAAGGCCGGGACTGCCGCAGCAGCAGCTGCCAGATCCGCTGGAGCCGGAGATATGGCCTGCGCTACAGCTACGGGCTGGAGCAGGTTCTCTACCGGATAGCCGACCGCCTTGGCGAAGTTCATGAGCTGCATGGCGATCTTGGCTGCCTCTTGTCCGAAATAGTATGCAAACAGGGGGCCTACGCCGCCAGCACCTGCATCTATTTCAATCTCTACATCGCCCTCGATCTTTAAACCCTCGAGGGATTGAACATTCATCTCTGATAATGTCTTATTCAGGTCAGATAAAGTGATCTTCTCTGCCATTCAAATCACCCTCATAGGCCCAGTTTCCCGACGACCTGCACCATCTCTTGCACGGCAGGCGAATCGTCAGGTAGGCCCATCAATGGATCTCCCACTAAATCGAATTTGGCTAAACTCTCATCATAGGGGACAGTGCCGATAACCTCGAGGCCGATGCTCAAAGCATTCTCGAGAACCTTCTCCTTTCTTCCCGCGGTGACCTTGTTTACGATCACGTACAGATTCTTGTACTTCAGCTCGATCTCCCGGGCGGTGTCGCGTATGCGCTCGCCCGTGGTAAGCCCTCTGCGGGACTCATCCGTTACTACGATGAGGTCATCGAGGTCCGGGATAGTCTTCCTGCTGAAATGCTCCAGGCCCGCAGGCGTGTCGATGATGATCAGATCGTAGTTGGCCGTTGTCTTGTCCATGATGCCACGCAGAAGGTTGTTGACAAAACAGTAACATCCTGATCCTTCCGGCTTGCCCATGACGAGAAGGTCATAGCCCTCCTCCTCAATCAGAATCTCGAAGAGCTTGGACTCGAAAAGAACCTGCTTATCTGTATCCGGTGATGTTGTGAACCGGGATTGCTGCATGAACTCCCTCATGTCGCCAATGGTCTTTCCCACGCGCACGCCCAGGGCGTCCGCCAGGTTAGCATCGGCATCAGCATCAATAACAAGCATCCGGTACTTTTTTCCAGAGTTCTTTACAAGATGTCTTATGAGCATCGCGGTCACGGCTGTCTTGCCGGTGCCGCCCTTACCGGTTACCGCTATTACTTTCCCCAATGTCTAGCCTTCCTTATTTCTTTCTTATAATGACTTCCGCTACGTGGATGGACGCGCCTCGAAGCTCGATGGTCATCATGCCACCTGCGCCGCCTGCGGCGGGCATAGCGAAAGCCGGAGCTGCTGCGCCGGTGGCTGCCGCCGGGGCTGCCGCCTGGTGCCGCTTCTTTCTTCTTAAGCTTA
Organism: uncultured Methanosarcinales archaeon; assembly: GCA_963702455.1. Taxonomy (GTDB): domain Archaea; phylum Halobacteriota; class Methanosarcinia; order Methanotrichales; family Methanotrichaceae; genus Methanothrix. Next base: position 218,337 of record CAVPCV010000008.1, on the reverse strand, counting down.
AGTTGCATAATATCTCCCTCACTTTTAATCAAGACAGTTGCACTCGCATGAATACCGCATCTCCCAAAAAAGGGAGAAGAAGGCAGTACTCTACTTAGCGAGTATTACCTTGTCTATGCTTATCTTGGCATCCTTCAGTATCAGCTTGATACCGCCGGCGCTGCCGGACATGTTTAAGGCTGGTGCTGCTGCGCCTGCTGCTGCAGGTGCGGCTGCTGGGGCCGCGGCTGCAGGTGTCTTTGGTTTTAGTTTTAACTGCATAGATTTTCACCCTCTTTGATTTTTACTTGTTCGATAAATTCACTCACTCGAGAACGCCGTCAGCCTGCAGAGCCTCGACGACCTGCATGAACTGGCCTTCGGTCAGGGCAAGCTCAGACTTGACGGTATCGATGTTGATGTCTCCGCCTGTCTTCTCGATATAGGCCATGACCTTCTCCTTGATCTCGTCGGAAATATCCTCTAGCTTCCAGCCCTCGGTGATCTTCTTGCCATCCACTTTCCTGGTGACGCCGTCGACAACAGGATGGTTGACCTTGAGCAGGAAGGCCTTGAGGGATTCGATATCCTTGGCATCGTCCTCAGTGGCGATCTTGGACATCATGTCCTCATCGATGCCTGCCTTTACTCTCTCCTTGAGGTTCTTGGACATCCAGGCGATCCTTCGCCAGCCGCCGTCGGCCTGGAGGAACTTGGGCGAGAAGTAGTACAGAATGCCCATTCCCAGGAATCCTACGATCTGCTTGCCGCCGCCGGTCTGTCCAGCCATTGTAGAGAAGGGCAATCCGTTGGGGGTTGCACCCTTGAAGTCACGATCCGCTAGACCGATGCCGTCAACCTCGGGCATGTAGAAGCCGATGGTCTCGAAGCATCCACAGGAAGTATGGGGTGCATCGAAGAATGTGTACAGCTTCATGACGCTGTACTCGCCACCGGATCTCTTGGCTGCCATATCATTGATGGCTTCGTACTCACCGGTAACGGCGTCGGTGGCTGTTCCCTTGGGTATGGCGAACTGGGGGCCCTCTGGGTCCACCTTAGCGGCAGCGCGCCCGTCGAACCAGGTGATGGCACCGCACAAGGATGGCCTGTCGGGAGTTACTACGCAGGCGCTGGTGGGGGCGAAAGCCTGGCACAGTGTGCAGCCGTAGAAGACATCGACTTCCTCGTCGTGCAGTCCCTTGGCGCGCTCGTCACGTGTCTTGTAGACGGCCATGGCCTTGGCCAGCTCTTCCTTTACCTTGGCCGGGTCGGTTACAATGGTGATCTCCATCTTCTCGATGAAGGGCATCTCGGCTTTGTAGAGGTCGATGACGGGTGTGAAAATCTCTTTCCAGGATGTTACGCCCTTCTTTTGCAAGCTCTTGCCTACCCTCATCCAGATGTCGTATCTCTGGTTCAAGTGCATAAGGCCGCTGATATAGGAGAGCAGAGCGTGGTTGCGCCTCTCGATGATGGACTCCAGATCCTTCTCAATCTTCTCGCCGCTGACCTTGAATATCATGCCGAAGGGTATGGTGGAGCCTTCTTTGACATCCTTGAGCTCAGGACCGATGACGGTGACCTTTCCATCCTCGACCTCATCTGCTGATGCTGCCAGGGACAGCTCGAATCCGTCTGCCTTGGGGCCGCCCAGCTCTACCCATAGAGTCGTCCTTTCTGATTCGCTCGCCCTCATACATAGGGGATATGTCCAACTTTATATCTGCCATTTAATATACCTCTTCTGTTTATAAGATAAATTTTATTTCTTCATTGCTGCTATTACTTCATCCACTGCCTCGTGATAGTCATCGGGGATGAAGGCCATGTTGCCAAAGGTCATATTCGCGTTGACGTGGTAGTACCGGTCAACGGATATGCGCTTGATGTCGCGATTGAAGTTCTTCAATGTGGAGAACATGGCGTTGGCGAATTTGTAGAAGATGCCCATGAAGATAACGGCATCGTACTGGCCCTGTCCATCCAGCCCCTTCCAGTCCGGGAAGCGGAGGTAGTTGGTCAGGGGATGCAGGCCGATCTGATACACGTTATTCATGTAGCCTCTGTCCACGAAGCCCTTCACGCTGTGTGCGGTAGCGGCAATGGGTATGCCCATCTTGCCCATCTCGATCATCTTGTCGAACATTATGGGGTCGTCAAAGAGCTCTGCTCCTACAACGAGCAGAGGCCTCTTGGCCTTTTTGATTATTGCTCCCATAACCTTCGGCATATAGCACTTGGCCATCTCCGGCCCGGGAATCTGGGCCATCTCAAAGGGAATGGGGTTCCTGGTGGTGTCAATGCCCTTCTTAACTTCTGCTGCCATTTTTATCTCCTCCTTGCCCTCACTTCTTGGTCCTGATCTTCCTGGCCAGGTTGGTCGGATCGAAGCTCACATCAGCGGGCCGCAGTGGTCCGGTGAGGATCTTCTTGGCCTTCCAGTCGATCGTCCAGCCGTGCTTTGACTCCAGCTCCTTCATCATCATTTCCTTGTATGCGAGTGGAAGGTCTTTGGAGTCGCGGACATAGATGTGCCAGTCGTCGGGCAGCTTGCCGCAATACTTCATGGAGATATCGCAGTAGTGGGTAAGCTTGATAGCTCGACCGATGCTGTTATCTGAAGGACGCAGGCAGAGCTTGGCCATCTCAACCATAGCCTCTTCCTTGGTCTCGGCGATGTAGAGCATAGCCTCAGGTGCGGGCTCAATCTGCTGCATCTTGCCGTCGCGAGCATCTATGACCATCCAGTCCTCGGGCACATCCGGCCTGCCAATGAAAGAGCGGCGGTACATGACGGAGTGAGGCTGAACGACCACGGGAATGCCTAACCGGTTGCAGCCAGTAGCGATAGCAGCGGCCTTTTGAGAGTAGGCTCCCCAGGCTACACCGCAGGCGCCAACTTTGTTCAGGATGTAGTCGGCGATATCGTCGAAGTTGCCCCTGTGGTTTCTGTGGGCGAATATGGTGGCAACCTTGATCGCGGCATCAGCTATGTTGGCGTTGGAAACGCACGAGCCGGTATTGCATATGTTGCGGCCGTCAAAGCCACCGGGATACTGCTCCCAAATGGTCTTGCCATCCACATCGGTGTAGAGGGACATGTCCATGGCCATGCATCCGGAGGTCACCACAATGTAGCCGCGGTCTACGAACTCCTTGGCCATATCGTAAGCTTCCTTGGTGCCGTTGGGATAGTTGCTGCATCCGACGAGAGCGATAACGCCGGGAATTGTGCCCAGCACAATTGGTGCTCCGACAGACCTGATCTCAGTGTCGCGAGCGGGCCCACGTCCGGATCTCATCTTGAACTTCTGATCCTTGACAACCTGACGGTTGGCATACTCGAATAGGTCCAGGATGTTTATTCCCTGCGGGCAAACCTGCTCGCACCTTCCGCAGCCGACACAAACCTCGTAGGTGTTGGAGAATGTCGTCATGTCGCCCTTTACTGCGTCCCCGATAAGCTTGCTGATTCTGATGTGGGGCGGGCAGACGAAGGCGCAATCGTTACAGGTTGTGCACTTTTTGATGCCTTCCTGGAACTGCTCCGCTGTGATCAGGTTCTGAATATGGGCCTCGGCACGCTTGGGTTTGACGGCAATGGCTGTCCTTATGCCCACAATCCCTGCTTTGACGGGATCGAGAATGGCAACGCCGGGAACCTTGAAGCTCACCAGGTCATCCACTATGGCATCAACAGAATCGTTGGTCCGATCCTCCAGTCCCAGCATGATCTTGTCCGTAGTGGCAATGACGGGGATCTTGCGCTTTTTAGAGTCTTCAAGAACATCGCACCAGACGCACTGCTCATCTACCATGACGCAGTCCATGACACCGGAGCGGACCATCTTTCTCCACCAGCCGATAGCGCCTGCCACCTTAGGCCGGTTGCCTATTCCCGCAGGAACCTTGGCTTCGCCCTTGCCCAGGCCGATGCGGTTCAGGTCATGAGCTGTGCAGCAAACGCCGCCTATGTCCACTTTGTCCCAGAGACCGTTCTCCTCTGCATAGATCATGGCCTCGGCTCCTGCTGCCAGGTTGTGGCCGTAGGCAATAAGAACGCCCTTGTTCTGGTCCAGGGTACCCATGCCAATCTCGATGAGCGGGGCATCTGCAGCGCCGCGGGGCATGTTATAGGCTACTACCTGCATGACATCGCAGATCTCCATGCCCAGCAGGTCCAGCATGCCGGCATGTAGAGCTTTGGACTCGAAATCTTGGTACGCGCTCTCCTGGCCGGTGTGAGTAGCTGCCAGAAGCTGCACGACCTCCTCTTCCAAATAGTTCAGACCTTCGGCGAAATCCTTTAGGGACTTGGGCTTAGTGCCCATGATGGTCTGGTATAGGGGAGAATCTACCAAGATCTCATCGCCCATGTCATATTTCATATCGCCGAACTTGTCCATGCACCAATGATAGAGATGCCTGCCGTGGGCAGAATGTGCACAGGTGCCCATCAGGCATGCAATTAAAACAATCTTACCGCAGGCTCCGGCTTGATCAATGCCGCAGGCTCCGCGCTTGTTGCCTGTTAGGTCACAGGGTCCATAGGTACAAAGGGTGCAGGTATCATCAGCCGGTGTATACATGATCCGGTATCTGTTTGCAAGCACCTGATCCCATTTCCGGAGCGTTGCCACACCGGGCTTGGGACAGGAACCCATCTCCTGGTCCCACTCATCCGCTTCCTTAACGACAGCTCCGATGTTGATCTGGACGTTCTTCATGTCCTCAACCGAAAAGCTGCCCTGGTTTGTTGCCATCGGAATCTTAGCCTCCTCTTCCTTTGATATACGCCGCTTGAGTTCGCATAGAGTAGATAAAACACTTTCGGATACCAATTAATATTAAAATCAAAAGATGGACTTAGGATTCATAGTAGTAATTTTATATATCTATCACCAGGGCGCGGCGCCAGCTCTAATCACGATCGTTAATGGAGGATTTCAGCCCACAAGTTTGAAATGCCATCACAAGAGAAGGCCACGACAATTTATGATAAACCGGGTACGGAAGAGCTTTGCCTCGGCCGTGGAGTGCAAGCATGGTGGGAAAGTGCAGGAAGCGAGGGAGAGATTAGGAGCAGAGCCGCTCGACTTCTCTGCCAACATAAATCCTCTGGGCTCGCCTCCACTGGAGAAGGTGGTTTTTGAAGAGCTGAAGAGAATTGGCCACTATCCAGACAATAGCTACCGGGACTTTCGTCGCGCCGCCGGGAAATTTGTGAATGTAGGCATGGATTGCATTGTGCCCGGAAACGGCTCCTCTGAGCTGATCCGGCTCTTCGCCGAATGCTGCTTTGAAGAGGGCGACAAGGCCCTGGTGCCCACGCCCTCCTTTGGCGAGTACACTAACCAATCCCTTCTGGCCGGTGCCGTGGTTAAAAAGGTGAACATTGGCAAAGATGGCCTGCCCAGTCTTAATGACGCCGATCTTGTCCGGGCCAAGCTGCTCTTCCTCTGCAACCCCAACAACCCCACGGGATGGCTCCTAACCCGGGATCAGGTGCTCAGTCTTGCGGATAGATGCGAAGAGGCCGAAGTCTTTCTGCTCGTGGATGAGGCCTTCATAGAGCTTTCCGACCCCGGGCAGAGCGTGGCCGATCAAGCGCAGGGAAGGGAGTTCCTGTTCGTCATGAGGTCCCTGACCAAGTCCTTCGGAGTGCCGGGCCTGCGGCTGGGCTTCGGCGTGACCAATCCTGCCCTGGCTGAGATCTTGAACCGGGCCAGAATTCCCTGGTCCATCGGCTCCATTGCCGCCGCTGCGGCGGAATACCTGCTGGGCTGCGAGGAGCATCTGGTGAGATCCCGGCAGGTCATCGAAGTTGAGCTGGATTATCTCACCCGTGCTCTGCAAGGCCTGGGCCTCGCGCCCCTGCCCAGCCGGGTCAACTTCATCCTGGTGAATATTGGGCCCGCGGGCCTCAGCTCGGATGTTCTGGCAGAGCGCACCATGGCCCAGGGAGTACTGGTGCGAGACTGCCAGTCCTTCGGCCTGGGAAAGGGCTACATCCGGGTGGCAGTGCGAGGCCACAGCGAGAACGAGCAGCTTATCGCCGCTCTGGAGAAGGCCCTGGCATGCAGAGACTGAATTGCGAGAATTTTCCCTGCCACTCTCCGGAGCAGGACTGTTGTCTCTGCTTTTGTCCCTTTTATCCCTGCCGGGATGAGAGAACGGAGGGTTATGAGAAGGACGGCTCCTGGTGCTGTGAGGACTGCCTGATCATTCACCGACCGGATGTGGCTGAAATGGTCATGGACGGGCTCATGAAGGGCCAGTCCGTCTCACGGGTTTGGAAGACGCTGGAGGAGCTGCTGTGATCCCCATGATCCAGGAGAGCCTGGCCGTATTTCTTCTGGCCGCCGCCTTCGACATCCTCCTGGGCGAGCCGCCTGCCAGGATTCACCCTGTGGTCTGGATCGGCAAATTCATCGCCTTCCTGCGCGCCCGGGCCGGGCCGAGCAAGGTGCAGGGTTTCATCCTGGCCTTCACCGTAATAGCAGTCAGCGTTTTGGCGGGCCACTTCCTGGTCTATGCCGCATCTGCGGTTCCAATTCTGCCCCTCCTGGTCGCAGCCTACCTCTTCAAGTCCACCTTCGCGATTCGCTGTCTTCTGGAGGTCTCCAGGGATATAGGGAGGATGATCGATCAGGACATGGATGAAGCCAGGAAGATGCTGCCTGCGCTCGTGGGACGGGATACGGCATCCCTCACCCGAGCCCAGGCCAGCTCGGCGGTGATAGAGTCGCTATCTGAGAACTACGTGGACTCCATCCTCTCCCCCATCTTCTACTACCTGGCTTTTGCGCCAGTCGGCCTGGGCCTGGAAGCAGCTATTGCCTTCAAAGCCATCAGCACCATGGACTCCATGCTCGGCTATAAGACGCCAGGGTTGAAGGAATTGGGATATGCGGGGGCAAAGCTCGACGATCTGGCCAACTTCATCCCGGCACGCTTGAGCATTATATTCATAGCCCTGGCTCACCCCGCGAGAGCGAGCGCTGCCATAAGAGCGGCCTTTCGATACCATAATGCCACGCCCAGCCCAAATTCCGGCTGGCCCATGGCCGCCACGGCCGGCGCTCTTGACGTTCGCCTGGAGAAGCCAGGCTACTATGTGCTTCTGGAAGACGGAAAGGAACCGCATACCTCTGATGTGCCCCGCGCCCTGGGGCTCATGCAGGCCGTCATTGCCCTGACACTGGCTGCGGCGTTGATGATTCTGTTTTATTGGGCGCTTATCTCCGGATCCCGCGGATTCTAACTCTCAGGATTGGGAAGGGAATATCGCTGACCGTGCTCATCGAGAGTTTCGACGAGAAGTTGAAACGTGGGAAGTCCCCGGAGGATAAGTGGTCTGTGCCCATGCCAGGCCCCTTTTATTGGGTTGTCGGCTCGAAATAGGTTCAATGTAGTTTTGAGTCCACACTCCAAATTATATGCACATAACATATGACACTTTAATATTTTGATACCAAAAGCTTTTTATAAAATGGCATCCTATTAGATCTGGAATCACAAAAGAGGTTTTGAAAAGAAAAAGGCTGATGCCAAGAAGGCGGAGGCTGATGTAGGGAAAAGGACGGGAAAAACAAAACTGATACGAAAAAGGCGAAAGCTCTTTTTAGCTATTCTCTTGTCCCTCCTCAAAACGTTGCATGCCCTCTGAAAGAAAAAAATCGGTTTAAGCAATAATAGGTGATAATATGAAATATAGCAAAATTTTGCTTTGTATGACGGCGCTCTTCTGCCTGGCGTTTCAGGCATGTGCGCAGGAAGACCCCCTGGGAGCAGGTTCCAGCGGCAGCACAATGGGATCCAGTGGAGATTATATTAGCCCCAACATGGGCATAGGTTCCAGCAGCGGTACAAATCCTGATCCAGGCCTCGCTGGCATGTTACAGTGGCTCGATCGGCCGGTTCCCAACTTCCCCTGGTACAGCTCGGGTGGAGACTTTTATAACCAAGCGGTTCCCGACACCACGTTCTCACCCTTCACAGAGTATTACGCAACCACAGGAACGCCAGTAGAGGGTGGGATAATAAGCAATCCTGCCAAGTTCGACATTACGCAGAAAACGCCTACCAGCGTGTACTACGGTGCTGGTGTAGGATTGTCATACTCCCAGTATGCATCCATAGTGCCATCCAAGACCAATGACCTCTGGGTTCAGGGAGCAACAAACTGGACACAATATGTGGCAAGCCCGGTCGGCACCTGGCTGCAGCTGGTCGCCAATGCGCCTGTTGGAGGGCCTGCGGGATTCTATGAGATAATCCAGACCAACACAACCAGTTCGAAATACAAGACCTATGAGTTCAACCCGGGTTATAACACCATGAACTTCAATGCCGACCAGGTTGGAAGACACATGCTCTACTTCGTGGTGGACAGCCAGCCCAGCAACGTGGTCATTGTGGATGTATTTGCCCAGGCTCCGGCCCAGGCTTCTGCAGGGTTAACGAAGCCAGTACATACAATGTCCTAGATGCGGGTTTTGATTCAAAAATCATTTTTCCACAATTTGATATCTCGATCTTCGCTGGTGGCCAAAACTTACCCCTGCTTATTCATCGGAGGTGAGTTGTCACCATAATGTTTATCCGATTCGAGAGAAGAGTGTCTGCAAATGGAAACCATGGCAGATCTCCTGGAGAAGGTTCGCGAATTTGCGTCATACTCTTTTACAAAGGATGAGGCCCAGAAGCTCTTTGGCTGGAATGTATCGGAGTTCCGGGTTATAGGCACGCAAAATGATGAGACTCACGTCTTCATAGTCTTCGAAAATGGGCATGTGCTTTTCATCAAATACTTCCTCAACCTCGATCCCACGGAGACGGATGACACCTGCGAGTTTATCTTCGGCGTGAGGACAGATCTATGCTCCCGCATAAAATACGGGATCCATTACGGTAACTATATCCACGGCCAGGGATACATCCGCCTTCGAGTCGCAGATATGAAGAATCGGATGCAACAGATGATGCTGGAAGAGTTCTATATCCCGGCCTTGAAGAACGTCTACAAACCGGTCATCATGCAGTTTAAAGGCTTCTTTGACAAGGATTTCTTTGGGGTGGAGGCAGACAACGCCAGCTCCCTGATCTACTATGCACCGATTCGCTCCAGGAGCGAGCATAAAGCGGCCAGGATTGGTGAGGTGATCGGCCGCTTGAACGAGCTGGATCTGCTTCTCAAGGAGCCGCAGATAAGGCATGATCTGGCAGAGATAGATTTCCAGCTCAGCCTGCTGCCATCGATGATGGGATCCGGCCTCTAGCCGGTCTTTTTGCAGCAATCCAATTGACCGGGCAGCTGCTCCAGCAGCGTTTCATAATCCCCTTTCTGAAGCTTCTCTCGCAAAAGGCTGGCTTGATGCCCTTCCTCCGGCCGGATTGCTGCCGTTTCCAGGAAATCGATGACTTTTCTGGCGATATGGTGGAAGGCGGCGGAAGGGAATCTTTCGCCCTCATTCCAGGCCATACGCAAGGCATTGATGTAGTCCGCCCTGGCCTCGTCCTTGCGACCGGTATGCGCTTCGCACTCTGCCAGATCGGCGAGGGCCTTGATATTCAGGTCGGCATATCCGAGCATTCTCGCCTGGCGCTGCCGCAGGATGGCCATCTCCTCCGCTCGCGCATAGTCCTCCTGGGCCAGGAAGAGTAAGGTCAGATCATGGTAGAGGGTGATGACATCGAACAATGCACCCAGGTGGATGTAGGCGGAAAGCGCTTTTTGCAGCTTGACAAGGGCCTCTGCATAGTCCCTCCTGGCCAGGGCCAGCCTCCCCAGATTGGCAATAGCTTTGGCCTCCTCGTGGTGGTTGGAGAGCCTCCGGGCTAAAGAGAGAGCCTTCTCAAAGCAGCTCTCTGCCTCGGTGTGGAGAGCATCCTTCTGATAGAGCTCCCCTTGAGCATTGTAGAGCAGGATCTTCAGGGGCTGGTAATCGGTGCGTGATATCAGAGTCTCGGCCCGGGAGAGATAGAACCGGCCCTCCAGAGTTCTGCCCTCTCGAATCTTGAAGAGAGATGCCGCCAAATAGGCCTCGCATAAATCGGGCAACGCCCCGAGACCTTCCAGGAGGCCTATGGCCTCGCAAAATAACACATCAGCATCATTCAATTGACCCATCTGGCCAAGGATGGTGCCCAGGTTCAGCTTGGCCAGGGCGATACAGGGAACGGCATCAAGATTCTGAAATAGATTCAAGGCTTCTCCAAACATCGCCTGAGCCCTGGCCAGATCGCCCTTGTCCTTATGGACCAGGGCCATATTGAAGATCACCTGGGCACGGTTGTAGAGCTCACCCGTCCTGCCGAAGAGCTCCAGGCTCTCTTTGTAGCTGGAGAGAGCCATTTCCCACTGGCAGCGGTCTAGATAGCTGCCTGCCAATGCTGAGAGCACCTCGGCCTGGCCGGAGAGGTCGCCAACTGCCTCCAGCTCACTTAGCTGCTTCTGGTAATCATCGAGGCTCGCAGGGATGTCTCCCCGGCCGGCCTTGATCATGTCGATACTGGCCTGCATCTCCGTCGCACCCTCTCGATCATGCAGACGCCTCTCTATTTCCAGCCCCCTCTGAAAATGCTCCATAGCCAGATCGCGCTCGCCCCTGCGGTGATAGAAGTTGCCAAGATTGCCAAGAACCTGGGCCACACCTGCCCAATCGTCCAGCTTCTCGAAGAGATCCAGGCTCTTTTGGTAGCTCTCCAGAGCCCCTGACCATTCGCCTCTCTTGTAGCAGAGGCTGGCCACATTGCTCAAGACAGAGGCCTCGCTCTGGGCATCGCCCGCCTTCTCAAAGCCCTCCAGACTGAAACGGTAGTTCTCCAAAGCTCTTGTCCAGTCGCCGCGTCGATAACAGATATTGCCCAGGTTGTTCCTGGCCACACTCAAAGCATAGATGTCACCCAGCCTCTCCAGGATGGCCAGGCTCTCATGATAATTATCCATGGCATCATCCCACTGGCCAAGATCGCTACGCAAGTTGCCATAGGAGCATAAGACCGTCGCCACCGCCTGAGAGTCGCCCATAGATCTGAGTGCATCCAGAACCTGGGCGTACTTGGCTTCCGCCTCCTGCCACTGTCCACGCCGCAAGCTTACATTGACCAGCGGTCCCAGGACCTCAATCATAGCGCATGAGTCTTCTCTCTCTATCTCCAATGACAGACAATCCCGGAAGTGCTGCATAGCTCCCTCCAGATCGCCTTCTTCGGCCATGACGATTGCCAGACCGAGCAATGATCTTCCCTCTCCTCTGGAGTCCCCCATCTCTCGGAAGCCCTCCAGGCTCTGGCAGTACATCTCCCGAGCCTTTTCTTTTTGACCGGACCGGAAATAGACCCCCGCCATGTTGCCAAGCGTTGTGGCTATGCCGTGCTTATCATTCTCTGCGCTCCTGGCCTCCAGGCTCAGGTTGTAGCATAAAATGGCCTGCAGGCTATCGCCCCGATCGAAGTGAAGGTTTCCCAGATTGTTTTGCGCCGCAGCAAATCCGCTAACATCTCCCAGATTCTCAAAAGTCAGAGCTGCTTCATCAAAATGGGTCTTTGCCAAATCCCATTCTCCTTTGAGCTGAAGAGCCAGGCCCAGGTTCAGCTTTGCGGTGGCCGCGCCCAGCTCGTCCCCCAGCTGCTCTCTCGCTGTAATGCTCTTCTGGAAATAATCCAGGGCTAGGACCAGGTCACCCTTACTCTGGTAGATCAGCCCCAAATTGGATTGGGTCTGGGATGATCCCAGCTTATTGCCCAGACGATCGAAAACTTCCAGCGCACGGCCATAGTAGTCCAGTGCAGTATCCAGTTCGCCCTGCAGATGATGTATGCTTCCCAGGTTGGATAGAGACTCTGCCGCAGACAGGGGTTCGCCGTTTTCCATGGACATGACTGCAGCCCTCTGGTAGCACTCTATGGCCATGGCCCATTCGAGGCGTTCGGTTTGGATCAGCCCCATGCAATTGAGAGCAGCCACAGCTCCGCTTCGATCCTTCTGTAGCTCCTTGATCTCCAGGCATTGCCGGGAGCATTGCAGGGCTTCCTCCAGGAGACCTTGCCGGCGGTGGATGCCCGCTAATAAAAGGAGCGCATCAGCGATGGCGGAGGAGTGACCCAGGCCCTCCATGATTGCGATACTCCTCTGCAGATGGTCTTCTGCCGAGATACATTCATCCTGCTCCAGGAAGCACTGGGCCATGCGATAGAGAGCTTGGGAAGCAAGGGTTGGGTTATTTTCCTGCAGGGCAGCCACGCACTTCTCATAATCGTCCAGGGCTTCCCTGAACCTGCCTTCCTGGAAGTGCATATCAGCCAGGCGGTTTTGCATCTCTGCCGAGCCCGCCCTGTCATCGAGATCTTCCAGATGATGCCTGGCCGCTTCCAAGCAGCTTTGCGCTCGTTTGCCATTTCCGGTGAGCTGATAGATTGAAGACAGGGCAGCCAGAGCCCGGGCTGTGCCACTCAAATCGTGGGCCAGCTCCCGCTCGCCGAGACACTTCCGATAGCATTCCTCGGCCCGGGACAGGTCTCCTTGCATCTGGTATAGATCGCCCAAATTGCTGAGCGCATCGGCCCGGCCGGCTCTGTCATCAACCAGGAGCACATCCAGGATGCGAGAATAGCACGACACTGCCTGTGGGTACTCGCCCTGCAGGCGATAGATGCTGCCCAGATTTCCTAAAATCGGGCGCATAAGTGAGGATTTTTCGCATTTATCTACGGCCCGCAGGGCTTTTTCATAACACTGGCAAGCGCGATTCCAGTCTTCTTCTTCGCCGTAGAGGCTGCCCAGGCTGAACATCACTCGCGAGACATTCTCATGGTCGCCCTGAATATTCGCAAGGCTGGCGCTCTTCTCATAGTATTCGATGGCTGCCTGATGGAAGAATAAGCGGTGAGCTAGAAATCCCAGGTTGAACCAGGCCTGGAAGCTGTTGATGTGAGAGGCATAATCGGCCAGTTCGGCAAGCTTTTCTTGCATAACATCTTCATCGGAAGAGAGTATGGCCTCAATGAAAGAAGAAATAAGCTCGGGCACATTCTGGGATAGGCCCTTCAGCCGCTCCGGCTCGTAGCCACCCGGGTCCGAAAGTATCTCGGCAAAAGACCCGAGGCATGAGACAATGCGGTCATCGGACACGCTATTTGCACCTCCCTACAACGGATACAATAAAGAAAAAATAAAAATGATGCCCAAAACTCGCAGCAGTGTGCGAATCAGATGGCTCTGCGAAGAAATTTATGCAGGAAAGGAATCCCGGATCCTTCACACTTTTGAGACCATCGATATCAAACAACACATATTCCCCCACAACTACCAGAATATTAACACTAACTTATTTCATATGTATAAACTGTTCGTCCATATAAATTCTTTGATTTCTTTAGGATGTTAGACACTTAACATAAAAAATTTAATATTGATGGGCGACGAAATGGATCAGTTACATACAACTCCGGGGCCTGAAGATCTGGATCGAAAATAAGACGTGTTTTTTACATTTGCCGCAGGATCCGGAGCTACTTCAGTACCAGCTTCAATGCGCGCTGGGGGCAGCCCACGACACAGGCTCCGCACTGAATGCACTTACCTGAATCGGCAACGACCCGCCAATCCTCAAAGCGGAAGGTCTTAGTAGGGCAGATGGAAACACATGCCCCGCAGTGGATGCATTCATTCTCATCCCTGATTACAGGTATCTCCAGGGGCACGACCCTAACGCCCCGTCTCTCGAAGGCCTCCTTTACCTCTACACACTTTTCGGAGGGGACTTCCAGAACGATCTCTCCACTCACAGCATCGATGCTGGCCCTCTCAATATTCACCAGGGCCGAGGTCTCCAGAATGACCGAGGCTATGAGTGGATAGCGGACGATACCAGGGGCAACATGGAGCATCAGTTTCATTTCTACCGCCTCCGCGCAAAAAGCCGGGAAAGGTGATCGCTGGTAATCATTCCGATCACTTTGTCATCTCTATCCACCACCGGCAATGCCGAAATGCTATGAGTATCCAGAGTTCGAGCAGCCAGCTCAATTGGCTCATCCAATCGGGCAGAATGGACCCGCCGGGTCATGATCTCTGCAATCCGGGAAGGCTTGCCGCTGGCTACTGCTTTGGATATATCCCAGGCAGTGATGATGCCCATCAGCCTTCCATCCTTGGAGACCACCGGCAGATGATCGAAGCTGCCGCTCACAATCAGCTTGGCCGCCTTATCCACAGGGATGTCCTCTTGAACTGTGACCACGTCGCGGCTCATGACATCACCCACGTTTGGCGACTCCTTGGTCTGCTTCATGGGCCGGGAACTGCCCACGCGTGATAAAGGCTCCACAGCCTGACTGAGCAGAAACTCGCCCTTCTCGACCTCCTCCTTCAGAGTCCTGGCAACCTCTCTTGCCACCTGGAAGCTGGAGAGAGAGGAGCTTGCCACCTCCTTTCCATTCAATTCGATCGTTCCTGACTTCAGGTCTTCATAGCTGACCATTCTGATGGAGGGACGGTCCCGGCGCTGGATGCCGTAATCCACCACAGGAACACTGATATCTCTATCCCGCACGGCAGTGCTTCTGGCCAACTTCTCATTCAGGACCGGTATGGGAATTCCCAGGCCCAGGTACAGACTGGGGCCGTATTTATGAAATGTAGCCGCTCGCAGGAAACGGTTGCTCATCTTTTTCATGTCTCCCGTGACCATGAGTGTGGAGAAGTTATTCTGGGGATTATGCTGCGTGCCGGAGCCAATGACAAATCCCTGCGCTCCGCCCAGGAAGATGCGCGTGCCGATCCCGATGTAGTCGAAGTTTGGATCATTGGACAGGGGCGAGAGCACTCCTGCACCGCTATAGTGAATATTGCCAAAGCCCGGAAGCAGCGTGCCCATATAGGTATGCATCGTCCTATCGGATGAATTGGTGGCCGCATTGTAGCGCTGGTAAGCGTTGCGTGGATTGACCATGGTGGCCTGGTTGAAGTCCTCCAGGCGCAGACTGGTCTCCAGTTCCATCTGGGGGTAGCAGTCAGTGGGTCCACCCTGGGCTTCAACCTCGATCTGCTTTCCCGAGACCAGATCTTCTATGACATGGGCCCCACCATACTCGATTCCTCGATCCTCCGAGGGCTGAGTCGCACCCAGGAAGAGATCGACAGCCGCGATGCCGCCATAGGCCTCCACCTTGTTGAGCATAGCCCGGACAATTTTTATGGGCGGGTCGCTGTGGCCCAGATTGAGAAAGACTCCCGAGGAGCACATGGCCCCAAAGGTTCCAGTGGTTACTACGTCCACCTCGCGCACCGCTCCGGCAGGGCCCAGCTCGTCCACGAGGTCTGGCATCTCTTCTGCCGTTACGACGCGGGCCGAGCCGTCGCGAATGCGTTCGTTGATCTCTGATAACGACTTCTCTTGCACATTGGCTCAAAAGTCGGCAATCCGATAAAAACTTATTGGGCTTTTCCAGTCCAACAACGTTATCTGCCTTAACCAAAATGGAGTCGATCAGATGCCACAGATGCCAGGCAAGAGAATTGTTCTCACCAGCGACTCCACCATGATGAGCAGCTATCACGGCGGTGTGATGCTCGGCTTTGCCGCCATCATGCCGAAATCGATGCTGCCGGACTGGATATTCCGAAAATTTTTCTGCCCGCCCGTGCCTGCCTTCGAGGACGGCTCTGCAGCAATCGCCCCCTGCGGCATGAGAAAAGTGGAAGCGGCTTTGCTGGATGCAGGCTTCTCCCGAGAGGAAGTGATGGTGGCCCATCCCTATCACCTGGACAGAGCCATCGGCCCGGAGACGGAGATCGTGGGGATAACTCATGACGACCCCATGGGGAAGATCGCGTTTCGTGAAATCGAGGAGATCATAGGACGCGGACCGCCCTTCAACCGTTCCAAGTTTCTGGAACTGGTTCGCCACCCGCTCATAAAAGAGCATGGGCCGAAGGTTGTTTTAGGAGGCAACGGCGCCTGGGAGGTGATGGGCGAGGATGTGGGCGTCGACCACATCTACCTTGGCGAAGGAGAGAGCGATTTTCCCGAGATTTGCCGCAAGATCATACGTGGAGAGGCCGTCCCTTCTGTGATCCGGGGGGCAGCGGTTCCAGGAGAGCAAATTCCCACTAATCGCGGCCCCACCATCGGAGGCATCGTGGAGATCGGCAGAGGTTGCTGGAGGGGGTGCGCCTTCTGCTCGCCGGCCATGCGCACCATGCGCCATCGGCCGCTGGAAAATGTCCTGGAGGATGTGCGAGTAAACCTGGCTGCTGGCCAGAGGGACATCATCCTGCACAGCGAGGATTTCTTCGCTTATGGCTCGGCCGGGATGATTTCCAATGGGGAGAAGGTGCTGGAGCTGGTGTCAAAAGTGAAGCAGCTCGGACCAAAGACCATGGACGTCTCGCACTTGAGTCTGGCTGCAATCCATCAGAACCAGGGGCTATTGAGAAAGATCTCCGAGATTGTAGGCATCGGCACCGATCAGAATCACATGTCCGCCTGGATCGGCATTGAGACAGGAAGCTGCCGCATACTGGAGATGCATATGCCGCGCAAAGCACTTCCAGGAGAGACCGGCAACTGGCCGGAGATCGTGAGAGATTGCTACCGTCTCTTCGCTGAGGAGTCCTGGCTTCCAGTAGCCAGCCTGGTCCTGGGCCTGCCGGGAGAGCGAGCAGAGGATGTCATCCAGACCACAGAGCTGGTGGAGTCCCTGATGGACTATACCGGGCTCATTCTGCCACTTTTTTTCACCACCATCGCCGATACAAAGCTTGGCGGCACAAGAGGCTTTAGTAAAGAGGATGCTCTGCCTGAACACTGGCAACTGGTGGGTTTGTGTCTGGAGTATAACCTCAAACATCTCAAGAAACTGCACCGTCTCTACAGCGAGAGAATGACCGCCAGCCCATTGGAACATGCCGCTCTGACGGTAATAAATCTGATGGCGGACGTTGTCCTGAATAAGTATATGAAGAGAATGAAAAGAGGCGAGCCCCCCAATTGAAAGTTTCGAGAGACTCTTGCGAGGCGGGGCCGTCTTATTGATAATTCTCCAGAACGGACCTCACCACACCCTTGTGGTCTCCTTTGAGGGAATAGACGTTATGGTCTCCGGAAACATCAATGCTCAGAATGCCCAGGCGAGTATTCATAAGCCCCACCATAGCCGAAACTCCACGATAGCTGACGTCAAAACCTTCCTTCGCGAGGTATGTGAAGACGTCCTCAGTGGTGTAAGCTCCATCACTTAAAAACAGCTTTAAGACGGCCTTTCGAATTCCTATACCGTCCCGCTTAAGATAATTCCTGAGTCTCTCCTGGATTCGTTCTTCAGCGCTCTCCATCCGGCAAAATCACCGCCTCGAAAGAATGAATTTAAGGATTATAAAGGTATTCTCTCTACGACCAGCCCGTTCTCTAGGGGATACTTCTCAATTATACTGAGAATACATCCGTTGCTCTTCAGCTCCAGAGCTATATCCTCCAGGATAGAAGCCGCAATATCTATCTGCCCGTCCCGGCAGGAATACATCTCTTCTGGAACCATTAGATCCCCAAGAATCTGCTCTGCCATTTCCAGATCGCCCTCGATTATGCCGTGAATTATGGTACCGTCCGGGCTCACATAATCAAAGGGCCGGGCCGTGTGATCCGCCCTGCGCCGCAATCGCTCTTTTAGCTGCACCGCATCCTTGAAGCGAGAAGGACAGTAGTGCACTTTGATGTCATCTCTGAGAAAGTGATCTCTTGCGACCTCTTCGCTGCCCATGGCCGCGCAGCCCAGCTCCTCCGGCAAGAAGCCCTCCAGAGCGAGGCCGGCAAAGTTTGTCTCGGAATACTCCAGCTCATTAAGGTTAAGAAAGGCATCAGCATCCCGTACGGCCTCAACGATCTTCGGCGCAGATTTCATGGCGGGTATCTCCACTCCCGCCTCCAGTCCAATGGCCCTGGCCTCCAGCAGGGTTTCCTTCAAGCCGACCGGATTGGACCATTCCGAGACTGGGGGTGAAAGCGGATCTCATCCAGACCGGCCATGCTTCAGCTTCTCTAGAACACGCTTTTTCAGGAAGAAGGCCGGAATAGAGGTGAATGTGATGCTCCGGCCCAAACTCGTGCTTTAAAGCGGTGATGCATTCCAGGACATAGTCCAATCTCAGAAGGGGCTCTCCGCCGGTGATTCCCGTCCCCAGGGCCCGAATTGCCCGGGCCTCTTCCAGGATATCCAACAATCCGTGCACGGGCTGCTCATCCGCAAATACTGCGTCATGTCCTCTCCGTTCCTCGGAGATTGGGCAGTAAAAACAGCTGCGCATGCATCTGCCCGTGACGAAGAGCACCAGGCCTGCGCCCTGCCGGCAGATCCGGCAGCCTGCCGGCAGATAATTGTAAATCGACCCAACGGAATCAGATTGCCACTCGACCATAATAGAAGAGACCAATGCCCGGGGATTAATCAATTTTGTGGCATCAAAACGGTTATCAGAGAGAAGGGCATTAATCTTTCCAGAGAAAGAATATATTTAAAATATATTAAAGGATGGTTGTTTGTGAGAGAATATCTCCTCGGAAACGCAGCAATTGCCAGAGGCCTCCTGGAGGCGGGGATGGGGCTCGCTGCCGGCTACCCCGGTACACCCTCCTCGGAGATCATCGAAACGCTGGTGGATCTCAGGGGCGACAAGGCCGCTGCATGTGGAATGGTCCGTGAACGAGAAGGTGGCCCTGGAGGTGGCAGCGGGAGCCTCCTGGACGGGCACTCGCGCTGTCGCCACCATGAAGCATGTGGGTCTGAATGTGGCTGCAGACCCCTTTATGACCCTGGCCTACCTGGGCGTGGGCGCGGGACTTCTTGTGATCTGTGCCGATGATCCCTTCTGCCATTCCTCCCAGAACGAGCAGGATTCCCGGCGTTATGCCCAGTTTGCGTCCATACCATGCCTGGATCCCAGCGACCCCCAGGAAGCAAAAGATATGGCGATCTATGGCTTTGAGCTATCCGAGAAGTTCAATATCCCTGTCATGCTCAGGCCCACGACGCGCGTCTCTCACGCCAGAGCGGACGTGGAGGCGGGAACTGTTCCGCCCGACCGTGCGAGGCGAGGCCAGTTTGTCAAGAATCCTGCGCGACGGGTGGCTCTGCCCGGGCAC
Organism: uncultured Methanosarcinales archaeon; assembly: GCA_963702455.1. Taxonomy (GTDB): domain Archaea; phylum Halobacteriota; class Methanosarcinia; order Methanotrichales; family Methanotrichaceae; genus Methanothrix. The sequence continues at coordinate 199,210 of CAVPCV010000008.1, read as the reverse complement.
GCCCGGGCGCTGCATACTGAGCTGATCGCAAAGCAGGCCGCCATAGAAGAGGCTCTGGAGAGCTGCTCCCTGGAACAGGCTCACTCTGCGAGGGAACGAGGGAGTCATCGCCTCGGGCATCGCCGGACTGTATGCCGAGGAGGCCATTTCGGACCTGGACCTGGATGTCTCACTGCTTCGCATCGGTACCTATCCTGTGCCCTCGAAGATGATTTGCAGCATGCTGGAGCATGTCACACGGGTCCTGGTGGTGGAGGAGCTGGAGCCGGTAGTGGAAGAGCAGGTGGAGAGGCTGGCCAGGACAGGTCAATCCGGCGTGGAGATCCTGGGAAAGGCCGATCCATCTCCCAGAGAGGGCGAGCTCGACTTCCTGGCGGTGAGGAACGCCCTGGCCCGCATGCTGGGCATTGCAGCAAAGGCCGCCCGGCGCGAACACTGCCGCGGAGAGATCCTGCCGCCCCGGCCGCCGGCGACTCTGTCCGGGCTGCAGCCACCGCGCCACCTACTATGCCATGAGAAAGGTCTTCGGCAAGAAGGCCATCTATCCGAGCGACATCGGCTGCTACACCATGGCCGTGGGCATGGGGACGGTGGACACCTGCCTGTGCATGGGGGCGAGCATCACTCTCGCCAGCGGCATCAGATTCGGCGGCGAGTCGGAGGGCATCTGCTGCAGCCTGGGCGACTCAACCTTCCTGCACGGCGGCATGACCGGACTCTTGAACGCGGCCTACAACAAGGCCAGGATCACCGTGACCATCCTTGACAACTCCACCACGGCCATGACCGGCCACCAGCCTCATCCGGGCACGGGAGTCACGGCCACAGGAGAGCCAGACGGTTCAGGTCTCCCTGGAGGCGCTGGCCAAAGCGCTGGGCGCGGGTCTGGTGGAGACCATAGACCCAAATGACCTGGAAAAACTCTGCAAGGCTTCCAGACGGGCGAAGGAGTATCCAGGGCTGTCGGTCGTCATCGCCCGGCAGCCCTGCGTGATCAAAGCCCGCAGGATTGGGGTCCCGCGCCAGGGCCTTCCGGTGGGCGAGGACTGCCAGGGATGCGGGATCTGCGTGGACTTTGGCTGCCCGGCCATCGAGTTCGAGGGAGAATGGCCAAGATCAATACTCTGTGCACCGGCTGCGGGGTCTGCGCCAGATCTGCCCCAGCTCCGCCATCACGGAGGTGGGAAGATGAGGACATCTGAATGCGATATAGTGATCGTGGGCGTGGGAGGTCAGGGAGTCATACTGATCTCCGATGTTATCGGCCGGGCTGGGGTTATGGCCGGAAAGCCTGTGCGCGGAGCTGAGACGCACGGCATGGCCCAGCGAGGCGGCAGCGTCATCAATCACACTCGTATAGGATGCCGCTTCAGTCCCATGGTTGCCTCCGGCGGAGCAGATGTGCTGGTAGCCCTGGAGCCGGCAGAAGCCCTGCGCTTCGCCTACTTCCTCTCGCCCGATGGCGTGGCCCTGGTCAACACCAGGCCTGTGCTGCCGGTTACAGTGACCACAGGAGGCGCCCGCTACCCCCATCTGGATGAGTTGCTCGCCCCCCTCGGAGGGTCTTTGCCGGTATGTTGAAAGCAATGGATGCCACGGCCCTGGCAAAGAAGGCGGGCACAGCTCAGGCCATGAATGTGGTTATGCTCGGTGCCCTTGCCAGGTATATTCCATCTGCCAGAAGACCTTATCCTGAGGGCTCTTTGCGATGTGGTGCCGCCCAAATACCGGGAAGCAAATAAAAAAGCCTTCTCTTTGGGAAAAGCTGAAGTAGAATAGCCGCGGAATTAAGAAGCATGGAAGAAGAAAATAAAGCAGAAGAAATTACGACTGAAGAGAAGAAAAGCGAGGACAAGGCTGCCCCCATAGTCACCCGTTCCATGATGGAGGAAGCCTGTCCGACCTGTGGCGCAGAAGCGCCTTCCATGCCCGCGGTGCTCCCCGATCCGAACTGGTCCACAGAGAAGCTGATCGCAGCAACCAAAGACAAGCACATGCTGGTGCGCTCCAACGCCATCATCCTCCTCTCCAAACGCGAAGCCTCCGAGGCTCTGGAGGCGCTAATCGAAGCTCTTAAAGACGAAGAGTACCTGGTCAAGAGCAATGCCATGGTGGCCATCGCTGCATACGGAAAGCAGGTCTCCGAGCGCATAATTCAGGCTCTGGGCGATGCGGATAAGGACGTACGCGCAGGCGCTGCCTGGATCATCGGAGAGCTCAAGGACAACCGGGCTGTTGAGGCTTTGGAGAAGGTGGCCAAGGACGATTATCCTCTGGCCAGGATTCAGGCCAAAGCGTCCCTGGTGGCTATGGGCAAAGGTCCCAAGAAGGAAGCTCGAAAGATAGAAATCGAGGATGCGGCAGAACCAGTGGAACCAAATATGGCAGAACCAGAGGAAGAGAAGAAAGCAGAATCCGAGGAAGTCAAAGAGGAGACCGTGCAATAGAGTCGCAAATCTCCTTTCCGGACAAAATATATCAAGGAGAAGCGCCACTTAATACATATGGGCAGCATAATTGGCGACAGCGTCTATGATGTGATCGAGTTAGTGGGAACCTCAACAAAAAGCTGGGAAGAAGCAGTTAAGACCGCAATCGAAACCGCAGACAAAAGGCTGACAAACATGAGGATCGCCGAGGTCGTGGAGCTGGACACAAACCTTGTTGAGGGAAAAATAAGAGTGTACCGGGCCCGGGTCAAGCTCTCCTTCAAGCATGAGGTCGAGCCTGAGACGCTTTGAATTCAAACGCTTTATCCTCAGGAAAGGCTTTAACAGATAAAACCACAACGCTAAGAGATGTGCCCAAAGTCAGCTTGATTATCCCCACCAGAAACGAAGCTGAGACCATCTGCGAATGCATTCATAGAGCCAAGCTGGCCTTTGCTAAGAGCGGTCTGGAGGGAGAGGTCATAGTTGCAGACAGCTCAAGCGATAGGACTGACAGTATTGCTGCATCCTGCGGCGCAAGAATTGTCCTGCCCGAGAAGCTGGGATATGGAAATGCCTATCTGGCTGGATTCGAGGAGGCGCAAGGGGATTTTATAGTTCTTATGGACGGGGATCTGACCTACGATCCCGGAGCCATCCCGAGTATGCTCGCCCTGCTGCAAAACGGCAGTTATGACATGGTAATGGGATCCCGGCTGAAAGGAGAGATTCTTCCCGGGGCCATGCCTGCCCTCCATCGCTATATTGGAAACCCGGTCCTCACCTGGGTGCTGAACCAGCTCTTTTCCACAGGCATCTCGGATGCCCATTGCGGCCTGCGTGCCATCACCAGCGAAGGACTGAAAAAGCTGAGGCTCAAGTCGGGAGGAATGGAATTCGCCTCAGAGATGGTGATCGAGGCGGCTTCCAAGGATCTGAGAATCGCGGAAGTTCCTATCACTTATTATCCGCGCAAAGGGGATTCCAAGCTCCATTCATTTACTGACGGCTGGAGACATCTGCGCTTTATGATGCTCTACCGGCCAGGGCCTTTTCTGCTCATTCCCGGACTGCTGGCCCTTGGTTTCGGGCTGATCCTGGCCGTGGGAGTATATCTGCAGGGTGGATCGAGGATGCATTCTCTGATCCTGGGGGGCCTCTTGCTCATCATAGGGTATCAGATGCTCCTTGCCGGACTCTATTTTGGGGCATTCGGCGTCACCTATGGTCTTTCCAGCCCAGGGAGAGCTGGAAGGTTGATAAGCTACCATTCCCTGGAAAAGGAGCTGATTTTGGGGCTGGTACTGCTTTCAGCAGGCGTTATTATTGGGCTAAGTGTCCTGCTGAGGTGGGGGGATCCGGCTTTGGTGCCCTGGACGCCGCCCAGAACGCCATGATCGCCATGATCTTATCAATCCTCGGAATCCAGACCATATTCTCTGGAATGTTCATCAGCCTGCTCTTGCTCTACAATGAACATCAGGATGGCTAAAGGTGTTTGGAATTGGAAATCGCCTACATCTATGACGCCGTCTACCCCTGGGTAAAGGGTGGCGCAGAGAAGAGGGTCTATGAGCTATCGCAGAGGATGGCCCGGCGCGGTCACACTGTCCATTGCTATGGCATGAAATGGTGGCAGGGAGAGAAAGTGATCCAGAGGGATGGTGTGCACCTGCATGGCATCTCTGAACCCATGCCGCTTTACTCCGGCGGCAGAAGATCGATGAAGGAGGCAGCCTACTTCGCAGGCAAGGTTCTGTCCATTCGCACGGAATGCGAGATAGTTGACTGCCAGAACTTCCCCTATCTTTCCTGCTTCTCTGCCAAGCTCCTCGCAAGCGTTAAGAGGCGGGATTTATTTATCACCTGGCATGAGGTCTGGGGCGAATACTGGCGCGAGTACCTGGGAAAGAAAGGCATCCTGGGCGAGTATATTGAGCTGGCTGCTGCCCGGTTGACGGAGTCGAACATCGCCGTCTCAGAGAGGACCCGCAGGGATCTGGAAAGGCTGGGGGTGAAAGCCGTCCATGTGGTGCCAAACGGCATCGACTGGCAGAGAATTGAGCAGATAAGGCCCTCGGAGAAGCAGTCGGATATAATTTGCGCGGGAAGGCTGGTCAAGCATAAGAATGTGGATCTTCTCATCCAGGCGCTCGGGAGGGTGTTGTCGGAAGTCCCTGATGTGAGAGCCCTGATAGTCGGAGACGGCCCGGAGATGCACAGGCTGAAATCTCTGGTTCGCGAAAGAGGACTGGGTGAGAATGTCGAGTTTTGCGGCTTTCTGGAGAGCTACGATGATGTCCTGGCCCTCATGAAATCATCCCGGGTATTGGCCTCGCCGTCCACAAGAGAAGGCTTCGGCATGGCGGCCCTGGAGGCAAATGCCTGCGGTCTGCCCGTGGTCACAGCAAAGCACAGGATGAACGCCGTGATGGATCTGGTGACAGAGCAGACGGGGATAGTCTGCGAGCCCAGTTCGGAGGCTCTGGCGAACGGACTTTGCCGAGCACTGCAGGAGAGCGATGCAATGCGAGGGCGGTGCGTGGAGATGTCAAGAAAGTACGACTGGGAGAAGATATGCGACGGGGCGGAGAGGGTTTATGCAGGAGGGATGTGATATAGGATCGAAGATCACGCGCAGCGAGCTCGCGCAGATTCAAGATCTAATTGATGCCGGTGTCTATCTCAACGCATCGGACTTCGTCCGAGATGCAATCCGTGACAAGCTGGCTGCCATAAAGGTTATAAAATGCCGTGATGTCGATTATGAGACGGCAAAGAAGGAGATCACAGGGTACTTCCAGAGAAAGCATGAGGCTTATCCTGATGAGATCTCTCAAGATCTGGAGCTTGATTTTGACCTGGTACGCAGGATTACTTCCGAGCTGAAGAAAGAGGGCCGCTTGGAGGCCGTATGATGGAATGCTACGAAGAGGGCGATGCATTGCACGGTGCAAAGATCTACGCTGAGGCTCGAAAGGTGCAAGGCCCAGCAGTTATTGTGAAGAGCGGCAGGCACAGGGCACAGAGCATCACACTGATTGAGAATGCAGAAGCCGTAATCATCCAGAAGCTGAGATGGATTCCCGAGCATTGATACAATTATCGCTGAGGTCTTGTGACCGAGGGCAAAGGCTCCCTCTCCTGGCTGTGAGATATTCTCCAGCGAATTCTCTTTACAATGCCCAAAAGGCTGCGCGCCTCCCTTTCCGTCAGCTCGGCTCTGCCGAAGATGCGCCGCAGCATCAGATCGGCAAAATCCACTTTATGCTCGGGGTAGCAGACATCCTGGAGCAGCGAATTGGCCCGTTCTTGGAGTAGATTGAGGCTCTGCCGGCTGGCCAGTTCAGTGGCTCCGCTCTCCGTCCGGGAGAGCTCATAGAAGAGGATTGCAGCCGCATGAGAGAGGTTCATGACGGGATACTCGCTGCTGGTGGGGATGGAGACCACCATGTCGCAGATGGCCAGCTCCTCACTGTTCAGGCCGCAGTCCTCCCGTCCCAGCAGCAGGGCCACAGTTCCCTCTTTTCCATTCAGCTTCGCGGCGAGCTGTGCGGGCGTCAAGCACGGCACACGTAAATGCAGTCGCAGGTGGTGCTGCTCTCTCTCCAATCTCTTGCCGGTTGTGCCCACCACCAGGTTGGCACCAACTACCGCCTCCGGCAGGGATGAGAAGCTTCTGGACATCTGCAGAACGTCCCTGGCATGGGAGGCCATGGCGGAGCCATAGTCCTCTATCTTGCAGGGGTTGACTAGAATAAGATCGTGAAAGCCGAAGTTCTTCATGGCCCGGGCCACAGAGCCCACATTGCCCTCGTACAGCGGCTCGACCAGGACGACCTTAAGCCTCATCCCTTGGATACTCCCAGAGGCACAAGCTTGGCGACTTTGGTAGCGATTTTGAGGTTATGTACCACGTCCACCACATCTCCGGAGGGCTTGTAGACCTGGGGAGCCTCCTCGGCCAGCATGGCAGGTGATGTGGCCTTGACCACAATTCCCTGAAAGTTCAAGGCAGCCTTCACGTCTTTGCCGGTGAACAATCTGGTGGCCCGGCTCCGGCTCATGACCCTGCCTGCGCCATGGCAGGCGGAGCCAAAAGAGACATCGAGCGCGTTGTCATTGCCGCAGAGAACGTAAGAAGGCGTTCCCATGCTTCCCGGTATGAGCACTGGCTGGCCAACGTTTCTGTAGGTCTCCGGCACCTCCCTGCGGCTGGGGCCAAAGGCCCGGGTTGCGCCCTTGCGGTGCACGTAAAGGCGCAGCCGCCTGCCATCCACATCATGCTCCTCGATCTTGGCCACATTGTGAGCCACATCGTAAACCAGATCAAGCTTGGAACCGGGGAAGTACCTTTCAAAGACCTCTCGCGTCCAGTGGGCGATGATATGCCGGTTGGCCCAGGCGTAGTTGGCGGCGCAGACCATTCCTCCAAAGTAGCGCTCCGCCTCAGGAGAGCCTAAAGGCGCGCAGGCAAGCTGCTTGTCCGGAATGTCGATATTGTATTTTCTCACCGCCTGGTTCAGTACCTCCAGATGATCGGTGCAGATCTGGTGGCCGGCTCCTCGAGAGCCGCAGTGGATCATAATCGTAATCTGGCCTTTGAAGAGTCCGAACTGCTTTGCCTTTTCCTCGTCGAAGATCTCTTCCACTCGCTGGATCTCCAGGAAGTGGTTGCCGCTGCCCAGGGTTCCCAGCTGAGGGCGGCCTCTCTTGCGAGCTTTCACGCTCACCTGGGCAGGGTCGGCTCCCGGCATATGGCCGCTCTCTTCGCAGTGAGTCACATCTGCTTCCACGCCGTAGCCCTGCTCCACCGCCCACTCGGAACCGGCGATGAAGGCCTCTGTGAGCTGCTGATCGCTGGCATGCAGCCGGCCGGTGGCGCCAAGGCCAGAGGGGATGGCCTCGAATAGAGCATCGATGAGGGTATTCATGAGCGGCTGCACCAGCTTTGCGTCGATGTCGGTGCGGAGAAGGCGCACGCCGCAGTTGATGTCAAAGCCCACGCCACCCGGGCTTATGACGCCTCCGTCTTCTCGAAAAGCTGCTACGCCGCCGATGGGAAAGCCGTAGCCCAGGTGGGCATCGGGCATGGCCATGGAATATTTGACAATGCCAGGCAAGGTGGCAACATTGGCCACCTGATCTATGGTTCCCGGCTCCACCATCTCCCGCAACGCCGCGGAGACAAAGATCCGCCCTGGTACACGCATGCCCGGCCGGTAGCCGATGGGCACCTCGTAAGTATTATCATCGATCTTGTTGATATCTGCCATAATCACACGTCCAAAATCACCTGGATGCACCAGAGATCGTTCTCCTCATTCTTCTTTATCTGAAACTGGTGCATGGTGATGGCTTTGACCTCGTTCTCAAAGGAATGTCTCTTGAGGTCCATTCTCTCGCCGCCAATTTTTGCCTGCAGCTTCCAGGACCCGTTGTGCTGGAGCAAAACCATGAAGGTGGCGAATACCGCTGACTCGGTCTCGAAGAGGAATACGATCTCCGAGAGCCACTTGTAAGCCAGATCCTCCAGCGTCTGGGCCTCCAGCTCCACCTTCCAGGTCTCCAGGATCTGCACCGTGGACGGGTCCACCATGGTCTTGAAGAGGGCTGCCGCGGCATTGGAGAGCATCTCCTCCGGGGTTTCACCGTAGGCGCGAAACTTCACATCGGCGGTATGCTCCAGGTACTCGAAAGGAATCATTTGTTTATAATTCGACCGCCGGGCATTAAAGGATTGCCAGTCCCCGGGTCAGACCTGCTCGCGCGGCCAGGTGCAAGGCTTCGCTGTACTCCTGGCCGGTGATGGGGCGGCTGAGCTCCGGAAAGCGGCAGGCATTGTACTCCGGCCGGTACTGAGACATGATGTTCAGGTAGGTGTTCGGTGAGATCTCCTGGGAGAGGAAGCGGACGACTTCCGCAGTGCCTGCAAGGCCCGCGGGCAGCACGAGGTGGCGGACCAAAAGGCCCTGCACTGCGATGCCCTCTTCATCCAGCATCAGGTCGCCCACCTGGCGGTGCATCTCTCGAATGGCTGACTTCATGAAGTGCGTGTACCGCGGCGCCAGGGAGTACTTTTGGGCGGGCTCATCCGAGCCAAACTTTGCATCGGGCATATAGATGTCGAATATGCCTTCCAGGAGCCGCAGCGTCTCCACCGAGTCGTACCCGCCGCTGTTGTAGACCAGAGGGATGCACAGGCCTTCTTTTCTGGCCAGCACAAGGGCCTCCAGGATCTGCGGGACGATGTGGGTGGGGGTGACGAAGTTGATGTTGTGGCAGCCAGAGCGCTGCAACGTCAGCATCATCCGGGCCAGGGCCTCGGCTGAGGCCTCCTGTCCAGCATCCTGCTGACTGATATCGTAGTTCTGGCAGAAGACGCATGACAGGTTGCAGCCTGAGAAGAATATGGTGCCGGAGCCAGCGCGGCCTACGAGGGGCGGCTCCTCGCCGAAATGGGGCGCATAACTGTAGACCCTGGCCTGCCTGCCAATCCTGCAGAAGCCTCGCTTATCCTGTAGGCGGTTCACTCCGCAGAGGCGGGGGCAGATGTCGCAGGGCTCCAGGCGGGCCAGGGCTGCGCGGGCGCGCTCTTCCAGAATTTTCATGGGCATGAGGTTATAGCTGGCCAAGAGAAGACCACATTGCATTTAGAGGCGAATGTGTGATGAAATTTTCGGGGCATTCGTCCCATCAAGGAATGAGCACTGTTATCAGGGCTATGAAAAATATGACGACGGATCAGAGATTGATTCCGCGTCTGCGGCAATACTCTTCGAAGGTTATTCCTTGATCCTTGTTTTCGAGCAGATATTCGTACTCTTCGTCTACGCGGGCCGCCTCGCTGTAATCTTCCATGCTCAATTATCACCCTGACTTACTTAAGATAGTTGCGCTTGGTCATATTTGCAAGGTGCCTTTTTGTAGCTTTCCTTTTTTAATCCCTGCCGGCAAAAAACCATCTCAAATCACACCTTATGCATCGGAATGGTTAGGCGCATGGTGGAATCCCCGGCAATATTCACGTTGCCGTCCCTTTATAGGGTATTCAACATTTGGCCTCGCTTTCGCTCCCATTTCGCCGTTAAAGTATGCTCACCCGTCTGTGCTGATGTCGCCGACCCAGCATTCCTCCCCAATCCGGCATTATAAGTGGTCGTGCCGATTGGCAGCGTTGAATTGTCAAGGTATATTCTCGCATTATTGACCGCCATATTATATTCGTCCACGACGTAAATCACGCATTTCGTAGCGGCGGCGCCATTGGAAAGCAGCACCAGGGCCAGCATCAAAACCATCGCTGCATTTCGGAATCTCATATCCGTTTAGAGTCAATATTAGTATTTAAGGATTTTTAAATTTTGTTATGCCGCAACGCGGCTGAGCTAGCCGGATAAATGGCGATTCTCTCCAAGAAACATAATCTTTAAGCGTTTGGCAGCTAATAACAATCAGGGATTCGAAATGACGAAAAGTTACTCAGCAATATTGATTCTGATTTTGCTTTTGACAGGAACTGCCGCCTCTCAGAGTATGGGAGAATTGGGCAGCTACACGACCGGCGGTGGTCTCATAGGACAGGTGGTCGAAGCATCTGGATCGGGCATATCCGGAGCAAGGATCTGGATAATTGGAGGTGAGGGTCAAGCCATTAATACTGCCACCAATGCCACGGGCAATTATGGCATGAGCGTGACTCCAGGCAACTACACCATTACAGCGGAGCTTCCCGGATACAGCTTCACATCATCCCCAGTGCAGGTTGGGGGCGGCGCGGTCTCCATGGTTCCCAGGATAACCGGCTATGCTGCGGGCAGTGTGCCTTCAACGTCCATGGCGTCCACTGCGCCCACTGCGAACACAGGCTTCTACCAGTACGGATTGCCTTATGCTCAGGGCAGCGTGGGATGGGTCCAGGGCAGGGTAACGGATCGGAGCGGCATAGGAATACCCTATGCAAGCATTGCCGTTGATGGTTTCATGTCATCAAGCGCCACCGATGAGAATGGAAATTACCGGATTGCGCTTTCCCCTGGGATGCACAGAATTGATCCCATGAGTCCGGGCTACGGAATTCCTCCTCGCGCTGCCCTTATCACTTCAGGGCAGACGACCAATCTCGACATCACTGCAATAAGGATGTCTGCTCTGGGAAAGGCCAAAAATTATTATTAGAAAATGCTGACAAGGGATCAGAGGAACCTGATCCCTTTGGGCATCTCCCCGAAACGCTTCTGGAACTCCTCCGGCCAGTTCACCGGGTCGAGGCCCTTCTGGCTTAGGAATGCCGAGGCCCAGCGCTCCAGGCCCACGCCGCTGCAGCCCGACCATAGGGCTTCTCCCGATTGCGCTTTAACAGTGAAGCCTTTGGGATACTTCTCTCCATTGACCGACAGATTCTGGAACTCTATCCAGTTGCCGTTGTAGGGCAGCACTGCTTCATAGTCCACCGTACCCGCGCCCGTCATCTCTGATAGGCCGGTCTTTCCTTCCTGCGCCATGAACCAGGGCGTGACCCAGGCCGTCCTCCAGTGCAGCTCCAGGATATCCTCGAAGATGTGTTTGTAGCAGCTCTTCAGCTTCTCAGCCTCCTCCAGGGCCTGGGCTTTCGTTCCCAGCCACACAATCTCAATTCTGTGGAACTCGTCTACTCGCTCGATGCCGTGAATTCCGCCGGACTCATAGCGATGGCTGGTGCCGGAGCGATCGAAGACCTTGATGGGCATCTCACTCCCAGGCAGAGTCATTCCCTGCAAGAATCCCCAGAAGGTGGGGCACTGCGCATAGCACATGCCTCCGATGGGCAGGTCGATCTTATCCTTGACCAGCTCCAGCGGCACCTCATGAGTGACCTTGTAGTAATCCATGACCTCTTCCCAGAATGCGGGATCGCGGGTCTTGGGAGGGCAGACGAAGTAGATCTCCGGGTAAACCCCCTGGGCGTGACCGCTCTTCTTCCAGACATCCCAGGTGTCGAGCTTGGGAAAGATCATCTCCTGATAGCCCAGCGGCCGGATGATCTCCTCCAGAACGATCTGCTCGAAGGTCCGAAAGACATGTGTGGCTTCTGGACCGTAAATCCATTGGCCCCGGCTGGAGCCGTGCTTGATCCAGCCCGCTTTTTGCATCTCCTCGGTGGGGTCGCGCTTGAACTTCGCTTCGCGGCTCGCGCTCTCCCAGAGCAGCTCCCAGTGCTCGGTTTTGCCTCCGTAGCCGCTCTGCAGCTTCTCTTCCAGAAGGCTGATTATCCTGTCAGGTATGCGGTTTTCAATCTCAGACTGGCCCAGAGTGCCGCTCGGGCCCACATCCAGGGAGAGCAACAGATGGCCGCCTTCGAATTTGATCTCCTGAACATAGGGTATCTTGTGCTTGATGTCCCTATCGGACTCAACCTCGATCTCGAACCGGCTTACATCCAGGCCGCGCACGCCGATGCGGTACTGCTTTCCCAGGAGTTCGGACAGCGGCCGGCGCAGCCTGAGCAATGCATCATGGGCTCGCACAAACCTATCGCTATCAATGACCAGATCGATTTTGTCGCCGGCCAGCTTCCACCCGGTTATCTTCGCGCCCTGGCCTTCTGGCGCGCCTTTCTGCAGTATTGGCCCAGCTTCCCTAAAGAAATCTGAAATGGCAGCTTGTGCAACGCCAGCATCAGCGCTCAGCCGAAAGCTTGCCTCTAAGTGGAATTTCATCTCTCCTCCGCGCAAGATTGTGCATCTTCCGCTATTTTAATGTTCATCAATAGATCGTCAACTGTGGATATAAGTGTGCCTATCTTCTCAGTCGAGAATTGCAGGCACAGGCGATCCGCGTCTGTCTGAAGACTCATATTGGGGAGGTTATCGGGCTCAATGGCTCCTGCCACCTGCCCTGCCATCTCTCCCCAGAAGACCAGCCGGGCCCGAATCATGTTGCATCACTGTGGGTAGATGCACTGTGTGTTGATGCACCATAGGTGGGTGCACTGGGGGCGGGAGCCTCGACTTTTGCAGTTCCATGCAGCTGCTCTCCTACAATCTCATCCAGCAGGGCCAAAAACCTCTCCTCTGCGCCCGGCGGGATGGAGGCACCGCTGGCAATGGTATGGCCTCCCCCTACCCCTCCTACGGCCTCAGCCGCCTTTCGCATGGCAATAGAAAGATCCAGCCCCCTGGATATGAGCGGCTTGGTTCCGCGCGCCGATATCTTGACCATATCATCTTTGTGATTCAAGGTGATGAGAGGCATCTCGCTGTATAGATATCGAATCCCCAGGCCCGATACAATCGCCCCCGCTTCCATATTCTCCATCTTCAAATAGCGAATGTTCTTCATCACCTTATTTTGCTCTCGAAGAATAGTAAGCTCCCGCAGGATATGGCCTTTATATTCCTGGGCCAGCTTCCGAGCTTCACCAAAGGCACTCCTGTCCCGCAGGCAAAGGGTCAGGCCGAGGCCCGGAACATCTCTATTGCCGCAGGCGTTAAGAAGCTGCACCATCTGCAGTGAGTTCTCCACCACCTCGTGCCGCAGCCGGATCACCTCACCCAAAACAGAATCTGCGGCAAAGCTTCCCTGCATAATCAATTTCAGTGTAAGGGCGGTGCAAATTCTCGCCAGATCATCACCTTCCAGGCTCTCTACATTGCCCTTTATCTTAAGATCATCCAGAAATTGGCGAGTCTTTTCCGGATCGCCGGTAAAGTCCAGGAGCGGCTCTATGCTGTTTTGGAACACTTCTTCCACAGGGCCGTCTTCAGACATCTTAAGGCCTGCTTTCACCTCTACGGCGCCGCTGGCGACGGCCTCCTCCAGAATAGTTCTGTTCGCGCCTATCATGCCCTGGCGGTCTCCCATGGCACCTACCAGGGCAAGGCCGGCCAGATCGGCATTGTCGCCCATGTGACGAACCACGGAATACGCTGTTCCCGCCGCGGACAGCTCAAAGGCCCCGTCTAGGCCATAGAGATGGGGATTGAGATGCATGCAGCTCAATGTCCCCACGGGACGGTGGTGATCCAGAACGAAGCAATCCTCTTTGATGCGGGAGATCAGCTCCGGCTTGCCGCTGCCCATGTCACAGAATACCACGGGCCCTGTCAGGCCATTGATCGCAGATTCATCCAGCCGGTTCAGTAGAGAGGCCTGAAAAGGTATCCCTGCGCGCAGGAGCGCATTGCAGATCAGCCCTGCTGATGTGATCCCGTCCGCGTCGTTATGCGAGATCACACGCATGCTGTCGCAATGCAGTATCGACTTGGCAATAGCTTCTGCAGCCTTGTCGAGCCGCTTCATGAGATGAGAATCTCAGCCGTCTCGGGCGAGTAGGTCCAATCCGGTGCCAGCCGCCCGGAGTCATGATAGTATTTAACCATTCTTCTGATCTTGTTCTCGGTCAACTGCAGAGCTCTCTTGTTATGAACATCCTTCTTATTGGCTTTGATGTGTTTGCGCACGTGAAGAGCTTTTCTCATCAGATTGGTCAGGTCCTCCGGAATATCCGATAGGGCCTTGTTCTCCATCAGGAAGTCGTTCATGCTCTTTCCCAGGACCAGCTTGGTGCTGGGCACTCCGTACTGGTCTCGCAATGTCAGACCAATGCGGCTGGAGGGCAGCCCGCTGTCATGCAGTTTCATGATTGTCTTTTCCAGCTCCTCTTTGGATATGTCAGACCACGCGGGTGCTTTGGCAACCGTGGGTGGTCGGGATCGGGAGGAGCCCTTTTTTCTGCTGTGCATTTTTGCCATCTTTCAATCCTCATTAAATTTCATAAAGGCGAAGGTATAATGCTCAATGCCAGGTGGGATAAAAAACTTGCGCCGTTTTTCGTCGGTAACAGATTTATAAGTCCGGGGTTTGATGATCCATACATGTTCCCTGAGTACCTGAACCAGCTATTCTATCTCGTGGGCGAAATCGTGGTCTTTATGGCCGTCATCATTCTGATTCTCTCGGTAATAGTCGCTCTGCTAATCCTTTACTCCTTTAAGACGGGCAACTTCTTCGCGGCCCGGTATATGCTTTTAGGCATCATTCTTCTCGAGAGCGTGATAAAAGCTCTTTTCTGGGCGGCCAGGGCGGATGATTCCATGGTGGACGATGTCGGTGTGCGCCTGAGAAATTACATCAACGAGAAGGAGTTTTCAAAGACTCCTCTTGAGAAGCGTTTCATCTTCATGCCCCAGTGTGTTCGCAGCACAGAGTGCCCGGCCAAGCTCACACCAGAGGGCATAAAATGCGTGAATTGTGGCCGCTGCGGTGTTGGTGAGGCCAAGAAATATGCCGAAGGCATAGGCTATAGATTCTTCATCGTTCCCGGCTCCAGCTTCATTAAGAGGATCATCAAAAAATACCGGCCCGGGGCAATTGTGGGCGTGGGCTGCCATATGGAGATAAAAGAGGGCCTGGACCTATGTCAAAGCCATGCCATTCCGGCTCTGGGAGTGCCACTCTCCAACGCGGGATGTGTAGCCACGACGCTGGATTGGGAACAGTTCTATGAGGCCATAACGGAAAAAGGATCGCTGCAAAAAGACACTTCTGAAAGCCGACGAAGAGAAAAAGAGAGCTGAAAAAGAAACCTAAAAAATGTGCTGAAAGTGCATTCACTCCATGCTGATGGCTTCAGATGGGCAAGCCTCAACACATGTCTTGCACTCATTACATTTTTCCTTATTTACAACTGCTATTTCCTCGTCGTCCATGCTGATGGCTTCTTCCGGGCACTCCTCGACGCAAGTTCCACAGCTTACGCATTCTTCTCTGTTAATAACTGCAGGCATTTATTGAATCCTCCAATTTGCTCACTGGCAAATCCACCTGTAAGTATATCCGATATATACCTTTCGTTAGCTTATGCCAGTTCGTTGTATCTTTTTCGATCTTTCAGCTCCTGGCGCTTGGCGCTGTTCCATCCGCTCACAGCCTGCAGATAACCGGTAATTCGGCTGATGTGGTCTACATCTTCCGATCCGCAGTTGGGACAGTTTTCCTCCAGACCTCCTGAGACCTGGGAGCAGCCGAGGCATACCGTCATATCCTTGGTGAAGGTGAAGTAGCCTATTTGAGTCTCTCTGGCCAAACGCAGGCCGAAGTCCATCAAGCCTTTGGGGTCGGGAGTGGCTTCGCCCATGAAGACATGGAAGATATTGCCGCCATCGACGATGGGGAAGAAGACATGCTCAAGCTTTGCCCTCTCGAAGATGGTCACATCTGCACTGGGTGGCATATGGGTGCCATTGGTGTAGTAAACAGGAAGATCGCGTGTCTTATGCACGTTCTTCTTCACGGCATCCAGATCGCCTTTCACAACCCTCTCGGCGCAATCCCTGAACTCCTCATGGATCAGGTCTGATACCGCGAAACGCTGGGCTGTGGTCTCTGCGGGCGTTCGCGCCAGGGCGATGGTCATGCCGTGCTGCTGGGAGAGCTTTTTGGCATAAATCTCCATCTCCGTCATAGCACGTACTGCGAGCTTCCAGGACTCCCTGGACTCGTGCATCTGCTTTCCGGTGTGGAACTGAGCCATCTCATTGACACCTACCACGCCGATGGTATAGACCAGGCCCTCCAGGCCTACGGCGACGGAGCCTTTCTCGCCCGTGCTGGGATCTCGGGGCTGTTGCGTGGCAAAGGGCATGCGGTGGTTCTTGATGATCTGGTTCATCCATTCGCGTTTAACCTTGAAGATTTCAACGGATGTGTCCATCAGCTCTCGCAGGTACTCGAAGAGCAGCTCGTCGTCGCCGCGGGCGAGATAGGCAGCACGAGGACAGTTGAGGGATACTACCTGCCAGGAGCCCATGGAGAAGTGCTTGCCATCCTTAAAGTACAGCTTATCCTCGAACTGGTCATCGCTGTCCGAAGTGGCTGCAAATTGGTACGCGCAGCACTGGTAGCAGGATATTCCTTCCCCTGCACCGCGATAAGCAGGAAGCTGGTTATCGAAGTATGGAGTGCCGTATTCGGCTGCCAGCTTGAAAGTCTGGAGGTAGAGGTCCTGATAGGTGGGAAGATCCGGGTGGGCGGCATTGAAGGACTCGTCCTCTTTCATGAAATCAGGCTCGATGCTGATCTCGGGCTTGGGGAAGTTGAAGGGCTTGCCCCAGTAGTCGCCGGCCAGCATGACCTCCATGAGGGCCTTAAACGCCAGGCGCACCTCGCGCTCGAACTGGCCGTAGGTCTTCAGCGGTGCGTCAGGAGACGAGCCGTTCCAGACCTTTCCGGCATAGACGGCAGGCTTGTCCCTCCAGAGTTTGGGGACGCCCGGGGTGAGCTGGACCGAAGAGAAGACCAGCTGGCCGCCGCGAGCGACCATCATCTGTGTCATCTCGTAGACGAACATCTGCATGAGCTGCACGATCTCGGCGTAGGTGCGGTTCTCGAAATAAGGCGCAATGAAGGTGAGGAAATTGTAGAATCCCTGGCCTCCGGCAAAGTTGGTCTGAGCGCTGCCCAGGGCCTTGACGGCATGCAGGATGGCGACTTCCGGTTTCTTGGCAGGCCCGGCCACGCTGGCTTTGGTTCCAAGACCGTCGGGCATCAGGCCGTAGTAGAGGAAGTAGCGCAGATCCCAATCCTGGCAGAACGGCCTGGTCCCAAAATACTCCAGGTCGTGAATATGCAGGTCTCCAGCCAGGTGGCGGTCGGCCAGATAGGGCGGCAGCAGCAGAAGGTACTGCTCTTTGCTGATCTTGTCCGCCTTCTTCTTGTGGCTGGTCTCGGCGTTCTCCTGGAGGTTGGCATTCTCCTTGGACTCGAAACCGGTTCCGATGTCGATGAGGTGAGCATCAAAGACCGGCGTCCCGACGCGGGTGCAGATGTTTCGCCACTCCGTGTGGTGCCTCTCCAGAAGGACCACGTTCATGATCTCGCGGACCAGGGGGCCGCTCAGGTAACGTACATTCATCCACCTCACCCGGCGCTCCACCTCTTTGGCGATGTCCTTGGCCTCTTCTTCGGTTATACCCGGTTCTTTATAGAATTGTTCAGATAGTTTAGTCTCCTTCAGGAGCTGCTTGGCTATGGCCTCTCTGTCCCAGTCCAGCAGATGGCCATCTGTGGTTCTAACCCTGGGCATAGCAGAAACGGCTAAACCTTCCAGGGTCTGCTGCACGATTCTGCTGCTCAACATCCATCCCCTCTACGATAAAGCGACATGACGCAACCTCTCTATAATCAACCTAATAGACCAATATCTCGCCTCGAGTTTATTCGCCTTGCGCTCCAAACACCCTCAAAATTTTTTAGCGAATATGTATCTTCACTAAGTTATAAAGTCTACGCTTGATATATCCCTGACAGAGTCATCCTGATAGAGTTATCCTGGCAGAGTTATCAATCATAATCCGTGCGTGCAGCGAAAGTAATCTTACAGCCCGTTCTGCTATTGATGAAGTTCTAGATCGCGATTCCGGCTTTCAGGGAGGAGTCTGGATCGATATATGCCAATCGATATATGCCTTAAATGGATTAAGTGCGTAGGTTGCCGGATAAAGGGATGTCCAGATACAGCAAAAGTATTTCGCGAACAAAGCAAAAACAAATGGGTGCGATCGTTCTCCTACCGTCTTAAGTCTCAAGCCTGGGGTCATCCTCAGATCATTCCTATTAAAATTTAACTATTCTGGCACCATTATGTAATTACAATGGAAAACTATTTGTCATTAAGGCATCATGCTAATCCATCGCTCCAGTTAGTCTGGTTAGAGGTGAAAATCATGAAGATCAAGGTCTTTCTGGGTCTGTTAGCCATTTTAGCATCGACCCTCTATTTATCAGGATGTTGTGCACAGTCCATCTCTTCGCCAACCAATGCGAGCTTGGTCCAAGCTCCTGATCTCCAGGACGAGCCCCTGAATACATCCGGAGCGGTTGGACTGGCTGGCATGCAGGAAAAGCTGCTTTATGAAAACATGACTTACGGCTTCAAGATAGTCTATCCCAATGACTGGACTGTGCAAGAGGCTGAGCCCAATAGCATGGGCCTGGTGGCTGGATTCCTGGCACCGGGAGAGGATATGGACAATCCGATGGACTACGTTACTGTGCAGATCGAAAATCTGCCGCCTGAGCAGAAAATTACTCTGGATGAGTATACCAGGTCCATACTCAAGAACCTGGAGTCTACTTACCCGGATTTCCAGATTCTCTCCGAGGGCAATATGATCATGTCAGAAGAAACTGCGCACGTCATCGCCTATTCTATGACCGACCAGCAGACTCCTTATCAGATAATACTGGCTTATGTGATAAGAGATAACAGAGCCTACATAATAACCTACTATGCTCGGGCAGAAAAATACAGCAATTTCGAGAATGCTGCCAAGGAGATGATAAACTCATTTGAGCTTGCTTGATATCTTAATTTTTTTTATAAAAGAATATATTTCTTGCGGCTTCACATTGAAAATTCGCTTTTATATATCATCGTTATATATCCTTCTTATATATCAGGAAACTTAAAAATTTGGACTATCGGCATTCCTACTTCTGGGCCGCCTCCAGCCTCTTGTTCACCTCTTCCCAGTTCACTATATTCCAGAAGGCCTCTGTGAACTTAGCCCGCTCATTCTTGTAGTCCAGGTAGTAAGCGTGCTCCCAGACATCCAGGACCAGGAGGATTTTATAGGTCGGGATTACGTTCACATTATGCTTCTCGATCTGCATGAGGAGGGGCCTCTGGGTGTGGCTGCACCAGGCCAGAGCCGCCCAGCCCGATCCTTCTGTGCTATTTGCTGCTGCAGTGAAATCCTTTTTGAATCGCTCAATTGAGCCGAACTCCTTCTTCAGAGCATCTGCGAGAGCGCCGCCGGGCTCCTTGCTGGTCTTTGCCGCAGGAGCGAGATTCGTCCAAAAG
The DNA here is from genome assembly GCA_963702455.1 of uncultured Methanosarcinales archaeon. Taxonomy (GTDB): domain Archaea; phylum Halobacteriota; class Methanosarcinia; order Methanotrichales; family Methanotrichaceae; genus Methanothrix. The sequence continues at coordinate 179,938 of CAVPCV010000008.1, read as the reverse complement.
AGGCTGTGCAGCTTATGGCCGCCCGCCTGGAAGGAGAGCTCTTTTAGCGTCGCCTTCATATCCACATCAGTTCCTGCCTGGCGGGCCTTGTCCAGCTTCTCCAGGATGGCATTGGCGCCGTTTACATAGGCTGCATGGTGTTTGTCGTGGTGCAGCCGGAGCTGAGCCTCAGAGATCTGGGGCTCAAGTGCATTGTAGGCATAGGGCAGTTCCGGCAGGGAATAAAATTTCGTATCGGCCATAGTCTCATCACCTTTTGAATAACCTATTTGTTTAAGACTGCTGACTATTTATCCTTTTTCGCGAGGGGTCAAACCGCTCCACGCAGACAATAGTCCAGAGCGTTTCGCGATTCTTTCAATTGTACTGATAATAAATACTTACAAAAAATTCTTAATCGATTCGCGACATTCAACCTTGGCCATGTCGATCATAGTTTGCAGATAGATCAAGTCGAGATCGGCAGGAGCCCGGAGCCTGCAGATTTCTTGAGCAACATGAGCTTTAGGGGCTCTCTTCTAGCCTCTTTATTCATGAATCAAAGTGCTGCCGGATCGCGGTACTACCAGATCACAATATACACATTGTCTCCTTCTTTCCTGCCCTTCAGGAGCTGGCAGTGACGAAGGATGGCGAACTGGTTCTCCAGCTCCGTCGCCGGCAGCTTGAATCTCTCCATCAGCTCTACCTTGGTGGCTTTTCCTTTCTCCTGGATATACTCATAAATCTCCTTTTGCAGATCCGTCAGCCCTTCAGTTCCTTCCAGTCCGTGGCTCTTCCGGAAGATCTTCTTTGACCTCTCTCCCCAGGGGTCACAGACCCGGATTCTGTGGCCCACATCGATGTAGCAATCCTCGCAGAGGGTCTTGCCTTCTGTCGCGAAGACCTCCTCCACCGAGACCTCTTTGCCACAGTTCTGGCACTTTATACCTTCCAGCATTTCCATTCATCTCTTCATATGTCCATATTTATTACATTCATTTCTGCTCTTAAGTCATTGCTCCCTGACTGAAACTTCATCTCATCTCCGGCAAGATCGTTCGCATACCAATTACTGAATTATATTGACGATATAGGGCCTTGATAATTCAATGCCCATGTATTAAGAATTCCTGGAATATGAGGGATATGCGGACGGAATCCAGTTCATTTATCAATTCTACATTGGATGTCAGGGACAAAGCAATCATTACATTGTTAGCGAAGACAGGTATCAGGCGCAGAGAACTCATAACCCTAGATGTTGATGATATAGACTGGGTCGAACAGAGCATTAGGCTTAAGCCCACTCCCAAGAGGATCAACGTGACTATCTTCTTCGACGATGAAACGGCCATTATGCTGCGCAGGTGGGTAAGAGCCAGAGAGACTCGAAACGAGAAAGGTTCAAAAGCGTTATTTATAAATAACTTGGGTACCCGTCTGAACCGCAATGGTGTCTACTTGGCCCATATACCTCAACTCGGGGTTTGAGCGATGACTAATAACAGAGGATTGTGGATCATAAGTATCATTCTCTTGGTCTTGGTACTGGTAAACTCATATCTCATCTACAATCTAAATGGACAAACTTCCATCTTAAGAGACGAAATCAGAGAAATATCCGGACCAGTAGTGTCTTCTGTTTCAGACCGAAATGAGCTGCAAAGGTCCAGCTTCAGCATTACTGAGAAGAGTATACCGATAGTGGCAGTTTCGGATGACGAATTGGGAGTTGTAGGCGAAATGAACCTGCGACTAATTCCGGGCAGCAACGATATTCTAATGAATACCGATCCGTTCTCGGAGCCTGATGTCCAATATGCTGTAAAGACGGCAGTGACGTATGCAGAATCGCGTAATTCCAGCTACAAATTCGATAAGGATTTTGTATTTAATTTCTCCTCGACCAAAGCGCAGCTCATCGGCGGAGAGAGCGCGGGAGCTGCAGCGGCAATTCTTACCATAGCTGCCCTGGAGAACAAAGCACTCAAAAGCGACGTGGTAATAACTGGAACCATAAACGAAGACGGAACCATAGGCGAGATAGGGAGCGTGCTGGAAAAGACGAAAGCAGTATCCGATGCAGGGTATAAAAATTTCCTTATCCCCAAAGGCCAATCCAATATCACCTATTACGAGAGACAGGTGCAACGTCAATCAACGGACCTGGGTTTCGAGATCCTGAGAGCCAGATATGTACCAAAGATACTGGATTTGTCCAAGGCAGCAAAAGATGAATTGGGGCTTAATGTAATAGAAGTATCTAATGTGAACGAGGCTCTGCCCTATTTCATTGAGGATTGAGATGTAAAGAGCTAATTTAGAACTTTTTTAACAAGTCATAAAAAGACTTTAGTACAGAACTTATTGAATGCTTTGAGGCGGTAATATCGAGATATGTATTGGCTTATTTATGCTTGTTTGCCTTACAGCACCTACCAGCCCGCCCCACATCCGCCCCGCCCTCTCCCCCGGCTCGCATCCCCATGCCACCCGGCCACAGATACACAGGCCCCGGCTCCTCCCTTCTCCACCATTCGCCCTCTGGCCCTCGAGGGCAGGCCAGTCCGGCCCCGAGCGCCCGCCCGCGCGACAAAATTTCCCTGGAGCTTCCAGGCAGAGCAACACTGCATCAGAGCCCCGCTCATCGAATCCATTTTTCGGATCAAGTTAGTCAAGAGTCTAACGCTCGTATTCAATCGCATGTTCACTCAACATCTTTGATCTAACGAGTTGCGATAGATTTGCAAATAAAAATCAAACTGCGTGCGGCCACCCCACCCTAAAGGATGGGGTATGCTTCGGGCCGCACGCCCTCACGCCCGGTTTTATGGAATCCAGAAATCGTCGAGCTTTCGTTGCCCAGATCCCCTTGATCAGAATTATCGTAACTCTGTTTTCGGTTCCCAGAGAGTCCTTGTTAATCAAATCCAAGAAAATATGAAAACCGGGCGAGGGTTCACTTCATCCCCGACCTGAAGGTCGGGGTATTCGTGACCCTCCGCGCTCCCGATGTAATAAAATCGTTCACATTGGGAGGAGAACAACGGCATGGTCGGGCCTTGCTTGAGGAGGAAATCGTCGTCGTTTCAGTCATGGCCCAGAAAGCTTTGCCTACCGAGATTCAAGGCTCATGAGTTCGCATCTGCTAGATCTCTGATTTCAATACCCTTATCTATTAACGTCTCAACAAAGCTTTAAAATAACCACAAGTCATTAGAAGAAGAAGGGCATAGACATCATGATGGACGCGGTGATGGTTGATGAAGGTCTTCTTATTCCAAAGAGCCTTTTAACAAAGCTGGGAACAGATAATCTCGAAGTCTTGACCAGAGGTCATGAGATTGTGATCCGGCCAAAGACCAAGACCAGACAATACTATGGTTTTATGGGAATCAACGAATACGACGAAGATCTCATCAAAGAGCTAGAGCATGATTGGGAAGAGAGTGGGAGAGATTGAATCTAGCAGAATATTCGTCTCGGCAACCGATTTTCATTGACTAACATATTCCTTGACTATACGCTTCCTAACGTCGAATTTGGCAGGGCTGTTTCAGACTTCTTGGAGCGAGTCGAGCTGCAAGATATTGCTGCCATCGCAACTCCGGCAGTCCTCAACGAGGTTTCTTACATTCTTCTCCTCCAGAGGGGAATGACTATCTTGAACACTGGCAATCGGGATATTGTGAGGAGCAAAATAAAGGCAAATGGTCATTTCGCTCATCTGTGCTATGATGCAGTCGATACATTCAACGAGTTCATCAGCGGTCTTGATGGCTTGAAATTGATCCCAGTTCAGCCCGAGGATTATCTGCTTGCATCGGATCTGGGAAGGACTTACAATTTACTGCCGATAGATGCACTTCACTTATCTGCGATGAGGCGGGCTCAAGTCCGGAATATCGCCACCAGGGACCGGGACTTTGATCGAGTGGATGGAATCGTGGTCTGGAGTCCGTGAGATGCCAATCACCAGGGCCAGGCTAACGCAACCAAGCGGGATCCCTGCCCACAGGAGCGCACGCACGGGGGCGAGCGTGCGGGAGGGCGGGCGCGTGCCTGGGGCGGCGTAGCAGTCATCGGCAGAAATCAGGGTGATTAGCAGGAGCGCGGCGCGGTCGTGCCGTTGATTGAGGAGGGAATCGCCTTCAATCCGAGACTGCCCGAGGGCCAAGCCCTGCCGAGGAGCTTGGGCGCAGGATCTGGAGAGCTCCTGCAAAGAGGCAATAGGATGTGGGTAGATGCCGGGACGGTCGAGCCGCAAGGCAGCGATCGGGTATAAGGAACTGAAACCACGGTATCTGAATTTTCGAAGAAAAGGTTTAATGTCCAGGAGGTCTTTATCTAGTAGCGGCATTGGCCAAATATTAATAATCATGGTGATATGAAAGTCTATATGGATGTCTGCTGTTTATGCAGACCCGTTGATGATAGGACACAAGATAGAATTAGGATAGAATCCGAAGCAGTTTTGACCATCTTGGGCAGAGGTAATGAGGACTGGATTTTGGTCGGAAGTGATGCAGTTGATTTTGAAATATCTGCTGTGATGGATCAAAAAAAAAGAACTGATGCTTTTGTACTGGCATCCCTTGCAAAAGAAAAAATAAAGACCGACGAGCGAATCATCAAAAGGGCATTAGAGCTCGAAAAACTTGGTTTTAAAACCATGGACTCTGCGCACATTTCATATGCAGAAAGAGCAGCAGACATATGTTTACGGTCGATGATGATGTGCTGAGAGTCGCGAGAATAAAACGAAACCAGATCTCTGTCGAAATAGAGAATCCTTTGAGGTGGTTGATAAATGTCTTCCAAGACTGATGTTAGAAGCACAGAGGAGATAAGAAGGATCGGGATAGAAGCTCTGGCCGAAGCCCTCGGACCTTTGGATGCGGTTCGCTTCCTGCAAAGCTTCGACCTGGGGAGAGGCGACTATACCAAGGAACGTTCTCATGTGCTTGGTTTAACATTGGATGAAATCTTCATGGGTATCGAAAAACGAAAAAATACTAGTATAGAATAGAGTCGATTATTAAGAAAAAGATGCATCTTTGTGTTAAAGATGCGTCGGATTTGCCTCGGTTACATCGGTTCAGATTCCTGTTCTGGGCCATGAATGCCTGGCACTCGTGTCGCTTACCATTCGGACCCCGCCCACCCACGGGAGCGCGCGCACGGGGGCGAGCGTGCGGGAGGGGGGCGCGTGGTTGGTGGATGGGCACAGTCATTGGCATGAAGTCAGGGGAATTGGGAGGAGAGCTGAACGGTCGGGCATTGCTCGATGAAGAAATCGCCTTCTGTCAGAGATGGCCGATGGCCTGCTGCTCGCGAGTGCCTGGGCTCTGGTCCTAGATGCGCTGGCCTAGCTGCAGGGTGCAACTCGATATGAGAGCAATTTCAGTCAATGATGTGGATTTTGATTCAGCCGAATATGCTTTGGATCTCAGGATCTAGGAAATCTATTTTTAGAAGCCAAGCATATCAGTAGAATCGTGGTGAGATCAATGGAAGTTCTTGTCAAGAAAGGCGGGATAATTGAGCTTCCTAACTCCGTTATGGTTGAGTTGGGTCTAAGCGAGGGCAAGAAAGTATTTCTGAACGTAAAAGATGGAGAAATACTCATCAAACCGGCCAAAGACATTGCGAAAAGGCTGGCGGGCTCAATCGCACTGGATGATGTTGATCTCATTGATGAGATTGTGGAATCCGAGGATTGGCTGTGATAAATTCTCTTGAAGCACTGCCTCAATCTTCCGACGTATTTATCGATGCTAATATATTTTTATATCATATAATGAAGCGCCCTAAATTATTCCCGCCATGCCACGAATTTTTTATGGGAATTGAATCAGGTGCGTATAATGGATTCACTTCAACACTTGTGCTCAATGAAGTGCTCCACAAACTAATGCTTGCCGAAGCGACGCATACCTATGGTCTGCACTCAGAACACGATGCGGCGAATGTATTGAAGCAAAATCCTGAGAAAATTAGCGGGCTTTCTCAGGTCTGGAAGAATTATGCAGTCATAAAGGACTACCCGATTATAATTCACGGCTGCAATGAGTCTCTGCTCGATATGGCGGTTGATCTATCAAATAGATATGGGCTATTGATATCGGATGCCTCTCACCTGGCCGTCATCAAATCCGAAGGCATTTCCAATGTCGCCACTAACGACCGCGATTTTCAGCGAATAGATGACATCAATATCTATAAGCCATGAAAGAACTGAAATAAAACTTTCGAGACTTGTTTTAGCATTAAGTTTTGTAGCTGAAAAATATTATTCATCGGTTGGGCCCCGCCCGCCCACGGGAGCGAGCGTGCGGGAGGGCGGGCGCGTGCCCAGGGGATGGCGGCACGGTCAGCGGCAGGAAATAAGGGATTGGAGGAGAGAAGCGCGATCGGGCCTTGCTTGGTGAGAATCGCCTCAGTCCGATAGCCAGAAGTATCCCCCAATACACTCCTGCGATTTGAAGGGCTTTGAAAAAGAGAAGCAGGCTGCATGCACCACACATTCATTTCGTTGTCATCTCCATCAGTGTCATAGCTCCGCTATATCCTAGTTCTCTTGCTTTGGCATAGGCAGCTTTTGCCTCCGAATCGCGATGAAGCATCCTGAGAGCATCTGCTTTATTATACCAAGCATACTCGTTTTTCGGATCTTGTTTGATAGCTTCAGCATAGTACTGTATCGCAGCGACGTATTCGCCTGCATTGTAGTGGGAATTGCCGTTATCTATCATGCTAACGCTATACGTTTGGTCAATACTGCTTGCTTTAGTATATGATTGGATGGCCTCGTCGTACCTGGCCAGGCTATCGAGGGCATTTCCTTTGTTTCTCCAAGCTATGGCAAGTCTAGAATCGATCCCGATGGCTTTTTCGGAAGCTTGGAGAGCCTCATCGTTAATGCCCAAATCCAGGAGATTGGCGGCTTTGTTGTTCCAGGCCATTGCATATATAGGGTCGATCTCGATGGCCTTATCATAAGCCTTGATAGATTCATTCAGCTCTCCTTGTTTGCTTAGCACATAGCCCTTACCGAACCATGTGCGGGCGTCTTTTGGATCAAGTTCAATAGCTTGGTTGTAAGCCTCCAAAGCATCATCATATCTGTTCAACTGTTCTAGAGCATTGCCTATGTCGTTCCATGCTGCAACTGCATATTGCGAATCGATCTCGATAGCTATGTCATAAGCTTCAATGGCTTCATCATGTTTGCCTAGAGCATCGAGAGCGAAACTTTTGTAGCACCAGGCCGAGGCATATTGTGGATCGATCTCGATGGCTTTATCAAGTGCACTGATTGCCTCAACGTACTTGCCCTGGTGGAAGAGAGTAAGACCTTTGTAATACAAGGCAGGGGCGGGTAGAATAATTATCGCAGAGTCAACTACCTTTCCGTTCTTGGATAATTCCACATGTACTTTAATTCCATCGAAATCAATGGACTTGAGGGCTAACTTATACCCTTCTTCTAGTGTCAGAGGTGTACCGCTAGTTAGGGTTAATGCCTCCGAATCATTGTTGATGACCTTAGAAGAATTGGTATCCGACACTTGCCAAACCCGATCTAATGTAGCTAAGTTCGAAACGGTTCCTCGAAATCCATTCTTGAAATGAACTTTGATAATTTCGATACTGCCTGAATGATCTAAATTTTTTGTATAAGTATATGTGTCTTCTATCGCATTAAGGGGTATGATCACGGTAGCGTCAACTACTTCTCCATTCTTGGATAACTCCACATATGCTTTATTTCCATCAATATCAATGGCTTTGAGGGCTAACTCATACCCATCTTCTAGCGTCAGAGGTGTACCACTAGTTAGGATTAATGCTTCTGAATTATTGTTGATGACCTTAGAAGAATTGGTATCCGACACTTGCCAAACTCGATCTATGGTGGCTAAGTTCTGATAGGACCCACGAAATGCATTTTCAAAATGAACCTTGATTACTTTGATGTCTTCTGAATCATCAAAATATCTTGGGTAGGTATAAGTATCATCTACCGCATTAGGTGGTATTATTACGGCAGAGTCAACTAATTCTCCATTCTTGGATAACTCCACATATGCTTTATTTCCATCAATATCAATGGCTTTGAGGGCTAAATCATACCCATCTTCTAGCATCAGAGGCACGCCGCTGGTGAACATCACCTCATAAGAATTATTGAAGATTATCCGAGAGGAATCTGTATCCGATACTTGCCAAACTCGATCTACAGTGGCTAAGTTCGTATCGGCTCCTCGAAATGCATTTTTGAAATGAACTTTTATCACTTCAACGCCTTTAGAATCACCAATATCTTTATGAAACGTATAGACGGAGGACTCATTGAAATTAGAGATCTTTGGATCGACAATCAGATCAATTGCAGTGGTATTTCCTTCAATAGTCTCATCAGATGTGATGTCTTTAGATGATGCAAACCCTGATGGGATTAGCATCCACATCAGTAGAACTAATCCTAGGACAACTCTTTTGATCATGATATCCACCATAAGTTCAATGCTTCTTACTTTAAGGAAGCCTTTAGATCAAACTATTCAGAGTGAGTCTTTTCATCTCGCTCCTGCAACTCTATCGCCTTCAATTCCGCTTCCAATTGCTCGACTGTCGGCAGACTGCCCTTCAGGCTTTCAGGAAGCGCCTTGGCGAGCCGGTATTCCGCAACACCTATCGGTTGATGCACATTTCTCAGGGCGTACTCCACCACCACGCGATTCTTGTCCCGGCATAGCAGGATGCCTATGGTTGAATTATCCTGGGAATGCCGGAGCAGATCGTCAGCTGCAGAGAGGTAGAAGTTCAGCTTGCCCGCATGCTCGGGCTTGAACTCGGTGGTCTTCAGCTCCACTAACACAAAGGACCGCAGCCTCAGGTGGTAGAACAGGAGGTCCAGATAGAAATCCTCGCCACCGATTTCCAGATGGTAATTGCTGCCCACAAAGGCAAAGCCGACCCCCAATTCGAGCATGAATTCCTTCAAGTGCTCCAGCAATCCCTTATGCAAGTCGCGCTCGACAGCGGCGTCGTATGTGGTCAGGAATTCGAAGTTGTAAGGATCCTTGAGAATCTGTCCTGCCAGCTCTGACTGCGGCGCAGGGAGTGTGCGGCCAAAGTTGGTAAGGGCTCTTCCGGCGCGCTCATGCAAGCGGGTCTCGATCTGCGCCACAAGCACAGCCCGGCTCCAGCCATTCTCGATGCAGGCCCGGATGTACCATTCCCGCAGCTCGGGATCCTTGAGCCGGGTCATGATGACCACATTGTGCCACCAGGGTATTTGTCCAGCAAGCTGCTGGACTATTTCCTCGCTTGGATAAGCCTCAGCGAAGGCTCTCATGTAAAACAGGTTGGCCCGGGATAGCCCCCTCATGTCGGTGAACTCCCGGCGCAGATCATTTGCCAGGTGTTCGATAACCTTTGCTCCCCAGCCTTCTCGACCCTGACGCTTCAGGATCTCCTGTCCAACCTGCCAGTAGAGCAAGATCAGTTCGCGGTTGACGCTGATAGCGGCGTGCACTCGAGCATTGCGGATGCGATTCTTCAGTTCATCCAGTAATTCCTGATAAGCTCCGCCAAGAATTTCGCCTGACATCCATCAACCGCCCCCCATCTCATGCCCTACCCCTAAGATCGGCCCGAATCTCATCTTCCGGCCACGCCGACTCGGCAAACTGCTGCCCAGTTTCGCCATTAGCCTCTTCATCCCTCATTTCTTTCGTGCTGTATCGCAGAAGCTATACGTCCTCATACTGGTCAGCACCTGCAGACTGCGATATGGATTGGAATCAGCTTCTTCTCGTCTTCATCGCCTCCACAAAAGCCAAAAACGGCGGCGATGGCCTGCCCGGCCGGGACTTCATCTCCGGGTGGAACTGCGATCCGAAGAAGAAGGGATGATCCTCTATCTCGCAGATCTCCATCAGGTCCCCGTTGGTGCCCGAGAAGATCATGCCCTTATCCTCGATCTGCTGGATGTAAGCGGGATTGACCTCGTAGCGGTGCCTGTGCCTCTCCACGATCTCGTCTGTGCCGTAGATCCTGTGCGCCAGGCTGCCCTCTTTCAGATGAGCCGGATAATTGCCCAAACGCATGGTCGCTCCCATATGCCTGATCTTCTCCTGCTCCGGGAGAAGGGCAATCACCGGGTGAGGCGTGGCCCCGAATTCAGACGAACTCGCGCCATCCAGGCCGCAGACGTTGCGGGCGTACTCGATGACGGCCAGTTGCATGCCGAAACATATACCCAGATAGGGAACCTTCATCTCCCGGGCATACTGCACGGCCTTCATCTTTCCTTCCGTGCCACGGGAGCCGAACCCTCCTGGCACCAGTATGCCGTCCGCATCCCGCAAGATGAGATCGGGCGAACCGTGCTCCAGCTCCTCGGCATCTATCCAGACGATCTCGGGCTTGACACCGGCCTCAATTCCGGCATGCTTCAAAGATTCCCGGATGGAGAGGTAGGCATCCTCCATAGGGTCTGAGCACTGCGAGCCCACAGTGTACTTGCCCACAATGGCGACTTTTACATGGCCTGTGACGGCCTCCATCTTCTTGACGAACTCGTCCCAGTCCTTCTTCTCCTCCAGAGGGAAGAGCCGCATGGCCTTCATGAGATACCGGGCCAGGCCCTCCTTCTCCATCTGCAGGGGCACTTTGTAAATATCATCTGCGTTGTGGGCGCTGATCACGGCATCGGTGGGAACATCGCAGAACTGGCCGATCTTGGCCTTGGTCTCGGAGAGGAGAGGGTGCTCACACCGGACCACGATCATATCCGGCTGCAGCCCCAACTCCCGCATGACTTTGACGCTATGCTGGGTGGGCTTGGTCTTCTGCTCCCCGTCCATGGTCGAGGGGGCCAGAGTTACATGCACAAAGAAGATGTTGCCCGACTCCTCGTACTTGAGCTGGCGCATGGCCTCCAGGAAAGGCATGGACTCGATATCGCCCACAGTGCCGCCCACCTCGATGAGACAGATCTCGCAGCCTCCATCCCGGGAAACCTGGCGAATGCGTCTCTTGATCTCCTCGGTTATGTGAGGGATGATCTGCACCGTCTTGCCCAGATACTCGCCCCGGCGCTCTTTCTCAATGACAGTGCTGTAAACCTTGCCGGTGGTGATATTGTGGTCCCGGGTGAGTTCGACGTCCAGGAACCGCTCGTAGTTACCCAGATCCAGATCCACCTCACCGCCATCCTTGAGAACATAGACTTCACCATGCTGGAAGGGGCTCATGAGGCCGGCATCTATGTTGATGTAAGGATCGATCTTTATGGCCGTAACTTTATAGCCCCTGTTCATGAGCAGCCTGCCAATGGATGCCGCGGTTATGCCTTTCCCAAGGCCGCTCATAACACCGCCTGTGACCACAATATATCTCATTATTCACGCCTTCAGGAGCGTAGCCGCTCCGTATATGATAAGGGTAACGATCAAGATGGACGATGCAATCGCTCCGGGAAACTCAGGAATGGTATAGGTGATGAACGTCAAGATCAAAACGATCAATAGAGCCAGAAATATGGCAATCGGGATCATCTGCACGAGGCCAAAGGGACCAGAATTGTCCGGCTCAAAATCGTGACTGTCTTGATCCAGGTAGCCCTCATTCGCAACAGCCGCTCCCTGATTCGACTCCGATGGGGAGAGGATTTCCCTGACATCCCTCTCTTTTCGTCCCCCACTTTCCTCTCTGCCATCCCTCCCCCCACTGTCCTCGCTATCCGATTCAGACGGGAAGTCTTGATAGTCAACTGGAAGGTCGAGAGGCAATCCTTGCCCATCATCTTGCTCTGGATTTCGATCTACAAAGCGATCGTCAATGCGGCTATTGAAGCGGGGGTTAACGTGGCGATCCGGGCGATTGCCGATGCTGTCTTCAATGTCTTCATCGGTCCTCTCATCTATGCCACCCTCTATCTCCCTGCCAATTCCCCTGGCGATAATTATTTTCTTGCGCCTCTGGCTGCGCACGCTTTTGCCTACCTCATCTGGATTATCCTCTGCTTTTCTCCGGCTGGCCGATCTATACCGTTCCAGGTCTCGATCCCTGGAGAAGACTATGCGCCTGGGCTCCTTTCCTGCTTCTTCAGCATCGAGATACCGTACTTTCTCGGTTGCATCGAAATCGTCTCCTTCTTCGGCATCTTCGTCGTCCTCGGCATTATCGCCATATCTTTCCGACCTGCGGACGGGTTTGTCATCTGCATCATCATCTGCATCGTAATATGCATCCGAATCGTCATCTCCCACGTCGTATGAATCCACCCGTTGATCTTCTTCACCGTCCCCGTCCGCATCCTCCGAATCGCGCAAAAGAGAGATAGGCACCCGGCTTTCACCGGCATTGCTGGTCAATAGAATCTCGCCATCCAGCCGCTTCTTGTTAGCAGGCATTCTGGCCATGATGGGTATGATCACCTCCTTGGCCACGTGGTTATCCGGCCTCCTGAAGCGCACCGCCTTGAAGACGGGATCACTGGCTTCCAGAGACAGATCAGAGGGCTCGCCGTGGTTGACAACCTTGAGTTCGAAGATGGTCTCCTCTCCAGGAAGAAGACGAAGGATTATGGGCCTGGCCGCATCACTGCCATTGTTAATGTGAACGACCTGATCCAATCCCAAACCCCCCATTCCAACCCCCACATTCCCATATGTCATGATATTGTATAAATATTTCGCCTGTAAAGTTTGCTGCAAGGCACATGGAGCCCTCTCGGATAGCAAAGCGCCCAAAAGCGCCCCATTAGTCTCTCAGGTCGGGCGGCAGCATATTGGGTATTCCATCCTCGATGGGATAGCACTCCTTGCAGGAATTGCAGCAAAGCTTGCCCGTCACTATCTCCTTATCGTTCTCTTCGAACACCTCTATAGTGAGGTCTCCTTTGCACAGCGGACAGGCCAAAATGTCCAGAAGATCGCGTTTCATGATCAGAACATGCATTCTTAAGAAGTATAAATCTTTGGCCTTGATGGGGATCAAAGCAGCCAAAGTCATTCCAAGTGGTAGTCTCCGAGAAGATCCTAATCCTAGAATTGCGGCCAGTCAAATGACGATGGCGCACCCGCCGCAAGCAGCCAGGGTTACCTTCTGGCCGCCAAAAGGCAGGGCAGGAGCCGTATGATGAGCTGATAATCAGATCAAACCAATTGGTTTCATAAAAGATAATCAGAATTGATCGAGCAATTCAGGGGATGTAAAAGCGTAGCATCCGAATGTTATGAATTATTATGAAGGATTATGAACTTTTCTCAAACAAATTTAAATAGAAAATGAGGCAAATAAACAATGAGATGAAGATCTTATTTGAAGTGGTGTAATTTGAGGGCATTGTTGGGAAAAAAATCCTCGCATAGTTCAAATACTAGATGTGTTTTTAGCAGAAGCGTCAATAACGCTCTAAGGAGAATAAAACTTGTTTAATACTGAAAGGAAGAACGAAAAGGGGGATGTTGAGATAGCGATCTGCCCTTTATGCGATTTACGTGTAGAATTCATGGGCGCACCGATGGTTAGGTGTTATTCCACAGGAGAAACATATGAACCAGCGAAAATTAGATGGACTAAGAAATCAAAGATTTCGAAAGAAATCGGATACGATGTGGAGAATATAAGGGGAAATGACAAAGTGCAAGATTTCTTGCCTAACGCGCATCCTGCGCAAGATGAGAACGAAGCATGAAACTTCCATTTTTTGCCGACTGACCACTGTCGCTTCGAGCGATCACATGCATTTCCCATCGCCAAATAGAAATCTGCATGAACGCAGCCTTTGATGTACCCTATTCCCCTGAAGGCTTTATCCTTTCTATTTCTCACGTTAAAAGAATAAGGAGATCTAGATATAGACCGCCGTTCCTGGCTCCACGCAGATTATTTCAGGCTCCTCGCTGTATCATGTGGGTAAGTTGAATTCGAGTTTTCCTGTCCTAAGATAAATGGCAATAATAAAATTTTTAGTAGAACTAAAGCCTCTTGCGCCATCCTTCGCAGCAAGGAGCGCCAAGTTCTGCTCCACAATCCGGGCATCGATCAACTGTGACTTCTACTTGCGTATCAGGTGTGACATAGGGTCTCGATATGCCTTTATGCCCAATTTTTTGACCGAGCTTTCCCTTGTTGCCCTTATCCTTTTTACGATTGTGGCAACCTCTTAGGCTTGGTGGAGTATGGGCATTCTCATATCTGGCTAATCGGGCTTCAAGCTCAATGATCTTTGCCTTGAGCAACTCAATCTCAAGCTTTAATTGCTCATTCAGTTCACGAGGATGGAACTAAACACATACAAACAAATAAATAGCCATAAGGTCGAAAATGAACCTGTTAATCGTTCTATGAAATGATATTGAATAGTTCCATGGATGATGAAAATGCAATCTACTGGTGAGGCAATAAAAACAGCCGCAAATTCGTCATCCTACGCCAGCGGCACTATGTTCGAAGGAGTCAGATCTTTAGCATTAAAATGGGTTTTGCCTTTTCGCTATTCATTGGTCGCAGGAGCCTTGATCGTCATCTCTTTTGCCCTGGTTATGTGGCTCTTAAGGAATAATCAAGATGCAAACACTGCCTTTACAGATATTGCCACTTTTTTAATCAACGGCCTTGTTACCCTTGCTCTCTTATATGGTGCCATGATCTCTTATTTCCATAGAAAAAGGGTCTATTCAGCCTGGCTGATTCTTGCCCTGGCTACATTCGTCTTCACCATCGGTGATGCCATTTGGGCCTATGTCGAACTCGTTCTCAAAGAGGATCCTGCTCTGTCTATTGCGAACTGTTTCTTCTTAGCCTATTACCCGCTATTTTTATTGGGAATCTTCTCCCTGCCCGCTATAAAATTTGCTTACACAGAGCGGTTCAAGATGATGCTGGATACCGCAATAGTAATGGTTGCAGCAATTATTGTCTTCTGGAGCCTTATCATTGGTCCCGCCATCCAGATATCAGGAAATAATGACCCCCTCACTTTGACCTTGAGTATTATCTATCCTGTAGCGGATTTGGTTCTGCTCTTCTCTTTACTGGAGCTTCTTTTCAAAAGGATCTATCAGAACGAACGAACTCCATTATTGTTTCTTGCAGGCGGAATGATAGTTCTGATCATAGCGGATTCCATATTATTTCGCCAGACAATAGAGGACACGTATATCGCTGGAGGGCTGCTGGATATAGGCTGGCCTCTTGCCTCCATCCTGATCGGCCTGGCGGGTTTGTCTCAGGCTGATATCATAATAAGGAATTCCTTCCGGCCCATTGAGAATGTGCAAGCTCACTATGGGCAATTGACCTGGCCTCTTTATCTGCCCTATATTTGTGCCGCAGGCGCATTTGCTTTGCTCATCTGGAGCCATCATCATTCCATAGGTCTGTCATTCTCTGTCTTATCCTGGGCGGTAGCAATCATAATTGGCTTGGTCGTGGTTCGCCAGATCCTGGTACTGAATGAAAATGCTAAGTTCTATCAGGAAGCTCAAGAGGATCTCAAGGAGCGCAAACGCGTTCAGCAGGAGATCGTCCGCCTCAATGAAGATTTGGAAGGGCGTGTAGCCCGGCGCACCGAGGAGCTTGAGACTGCCAATAGAGAGCTGCAATGCGAGGTACAGGAGAGGATACAGGCAGAGGCGGCCATGAAAAACTCCGAGCGCAGATTGGCGGATATAATCAATTTCCTGCCCGATGCCACCTTCGTCATCAATGAGGAAGGCAACGTAATTGCCTGGAACCGTGCCATAGAGAAGATGACAGGCATCAAGGCGGAAAATATCCTGGCAAAGGGCAACTATGAGTACTCTCTGCCATTTTACGGAGAAAGAAGGCCGATATTGATCGATCTTGTCATGAAACCCGACCTGAATTTGGAGGGAAATTATGAGAGCTTTAAAAGGCACGATGGTAACACCTTAGTCGGTGAGTCTTTCATCGCCGACCTTAACGGGAAAGCGGTCTACCTTCTGGGAAGTGCAGCGGTTCTCTACGACTCGGAGGGGAAGATCTACGGAGCAATCGAGACCATTCGCGACATTACAGAGAGAAAAATGGCCGAGGAGGATCTTAAGAGCGCAAGAGACATGGCTGAATCGGCCACCAAGTCCAAGTCGAGATTCCTGGCCAATATGAGCCATGAGATTCGCACCCCGATGAATGCTGTCATAGGCATGACCGGCCTTCTCATGGAGACGGATTTGAAGCTGGAACAGCGCGACTACCTTGAGACCATCCGTAACAGTGGAAGTGCCTTGCTTGCCGTAATCAACGATATTCTTGATTACTCCAAGATCGATGGAAATAAACTGGAGCTGGAGGTCCTGCCGTTTGATCTGACCGGCTGCATTGAGATCTCTATGGACCTGGTTGCTGCCAAGGCTGCAGAGAAAGGCCTGGAGCTGACATATTTCCAGAAAGACGATGTGCCCACGATGATCAGGGGTGATGAGATCCGGCTGCGTCAGATTCTGATAAATCTCCTGGGAAATGCCGTGAAGTTTACGGAAAACGGCGAGGTAATGCTCTTTGTGAGCTCATCTCCGCTGGATAATGGAAAAGTAGAGCTTCACTTCGAAGTCAAAGATACGGGAATCGGTATTTCTCAAGAAAACTTGAGCAAGCTCTTTCAGTTCTTCACTCAGGTTGACTCCTCGACCACCAGGCATTACGGTGGAACCGGCCTGGGTTTGGCCATAAGCCGCAGGCTGGTGGAGATGATGGAGGTAAAATCTGGGCGGAGAGTGAGAGAGGAGTTGGGAGTATTTTTCATTTTACTATTCACTGTGTTGCACATAGCCAGAAGGCAGCCTCAATATCTTCGGATTCGAAACTTGCAGGCAAGAGAGTGTTGATAATAGAAGGAAATGAGTCGGTCAGAAATATGCTCGCCAAAATCGTTCTGTCCTGGGGAATGGAGATGACGGCTTTGGCTACCGGTAAGGTTGCATTAGAAAATCTGGAGAGAGAGGTCTATGATTTTGTGATTTCTGATGCAATCTTGACAGATATGGACGGACTGCTTCTGGCCAGGCAGATAAGGGAAAGAAACGGGAATAACGCATTTATTGTCATGATAAGCCAAATGGGAAAAGAAGTGCCGCGGGACGATTCAGTCTCTGGCTGGCTGAGCAAGCCGGTCAAGCCGCGCCGGCTCAAAAGTCTTCTGCAGAGCTTAGTCATGCCGAAATGCAAAGAGGCAAAGGATACTGATGGCCTACCCTCAACTCAACCGGAAAAAGGCGGCGATCTTGCCATTCTCCTGGCAGAAGACAATCCTATAAACCAGAAAGTGGCACTTAGCATGCTAAAACATCTGGACTATAGAGCTGATGTGGCCGGGAACGGCCTGGATGTCCTGGCGGCTCTGGATAGAAGGCCCTATGATGTCATTCTAATGGATATACAAATGCCGAATATGGACGGGCTGGATGCCACACGCTGCATTCGAGAGAAGAGACTGGATAGGCAGCCCTGCATCATAGCCATGACGGCCTACGCCCTGGAAGGAGATCGGGAAGAATTCTTAAATGCGGGAATGGATGACTATCTCAGCAAACCGATCCAAATAGAGGAGCTAAAACTGGCCCTGGAAAGATGTATAGAGGTCTTGGAGGCAAAGGCTTAAGATCCAAAATGAGGAATAATTAAAATTATCAGATCATCCTATCCGCTTCCTTCTCTTCTATATAGTGCTCTGGCAACGCATTCATGTACTCCCTAATCATAATGGGAAAAGATCTGGACTCCATAAAACGAAGACCGAGCTGCTCAGCCCAGCGCTGGATGCCCAGGTCTTGAGATATCACGGCCGCATCCAGTTCCTTCGCCAATAGCAAGACGTCGATATCCGGTGCGCTATCCAGGATTCCATAACGGAGTGCAGCTCTATATTTCTCCCGAAATTTGCGAATTATGCTGCCAACGATCTCCCTTTCTATCTCGTCCTTCATCTCCTTCAAACCGCTGCCGCTGTCGCTCATAGAGATGCACCTGGAGACAGATTCCCATATAGCCTCCTCAGAGATATTCATTCCCTTGTTTATGCGGCTACGCATATAGTCAACATATTCGTAAAATATCTTTGAAGGCACTTTGACCTTGTACCTGTCAGGGCTCTTCTTGACGAGCCAGGTATCGACCTTGCCCAAAACACGGGAATCACAATTATTGTGCCTGGCGAAATCCTTGATCTCGTTGTAAACGGAAGGATATGGGATGTAGCAGCTGATCCCCAGGTGAAGCCTTCCTTCGGCCACGCGATCTAAGATGGCGTTCATCCCCTCGCAGATGTTGGTGGCCCCCTCGCTCTCCCAGGCCAGAGAGTCCGTGAGAGCTGTTGTATCCAGCACGAACCTTTGGCGCAACATTGCCAATAGCATGGATGAAGTGATATAAGATATCTTCGAATGAAAAGCTAATAAATCCCTTGGTAGATTAGAATAATGTGAAATCCTCTCAACCTCTTGTATTCACTCTGGCCAGGATTGAGAACCTCATGCATCAGGTGAGTTTCGATCCGGTCGAGATGATTGGCAAAATCATCACCAATACATCCCTTATTAAAAAGGAGCGTCTCGAGGAAACTCTGAATGTCTTTTATGATGCCATTCAGAGCGGCCTCGCTGTCTCGCCCATGATCAAGATCGCAGAGGAAAAAAGTTCGATAAAGATCAAGACCGCTTGCAGCCTTACTATCTGTGGCGTTTTGCTCAAGCACGGCATACCGGTGCATCCTAAAGGAGGCGGCCTGATAGAGGTGGTGGATCGTGAACCTACCAGGTTTACAGATATGCTCATGTATTGGGCAACTACCATCGATCCCATAGACGTTCTCACGGCTCAGGGCCTGATGGATATTACGGGAATGATGCGCACAGGAAACGGGCGGATCCTGGGCAACCTTCAGGAAGCTCCCATGATTGCCCGGGACAGAATCGAGGGGGTGCTCGACCTTCTGGCCTCGGGAGGATTCACCGGTGTCCTGGAGCTGGGAGCGCCGAATATGAATGTTCTGGGCGTCTCTGTGGATCGGGACCATGTGGGATTAGCTCTGGTCGGCGGCACGAATCTGGTGGCTGCAGCTCGGGAATGCCATATAGATGTGGAGCATGAATCGATCAGCGACCTGACTGATGTCAGAGAGATGAAACATATCGAGGAGCTGATCTAGAGAAAGCGATATTCTTATACCACCTGGGTTATTTTCTTTTTGTGACCTATTCCGTTCGGAATCGTGAGATTGCCGCCATTCTTTATGAGATGGCGGAATTGCTGGAGCTGCATGCAGAGAACCGCTTCAAGATAATAGCCTACAGCAGAGCTGCAAGGGCTATCGAATCATTGAAGGAGGACATTATCAAGGTCTGTCGGGAAAAGAGATTGCAGTCCATTCCCGGTGTGGGAAAAGCCATCGCCCAGAAGGTTGAAGAGTATCTACGCACCGGCCAGATTCAGTCTCATCAGGAGCTTCTGGCACAAACGCCATCAGGCCTTAGCGAACTTCTTAAGATCTCGGGTCTCGGCCCCAAGACCATCTTCATGTTGCATGAGAAGTTGAACATAACCGACCTGAATGAGCTCGAGAAGGCAGCCCAGGAACATCGCATCCGCAGGCTTCCCAGAATGGGAGAGACTCGCGAGAAGAACATCTTAAAATCCATTGAAAGATATAAAAAACGAAGTGTTCGTATTCTCTACAGCACAGCCGAACCTATAGTCGATAAGATCCTGGCCTATCTGCGAGGGATGGAAGGCCTGGAGCATATCACCGCCGCAGGCAGCTTTCGCCGGGGGCGGGAGACTGTGGGCGATATAGATATCCTGGCTACCGCCACCAGGCCCGAGGAGGTCGTGGCAGCATTCGTGCGCATGCCAACGGTGGAGGAGGTGCTGGCCAAAGGCCCCACCAAAGCCAGCGTCATAGTACAGGAGACGATTCAAGTTGACCTGAGAATCGTGGAGCATAGATCCTACGGCACAGTTCTTCAATATTTTACCGGCTCAAAAGATCATAATGTGAGAATGCGCCAGTTAGCTCTTGATCGCGGCTATTCCCTGAATGAGTACTCACTGACGCGCCTGGCTGACTCCCATGACCTGTTCTACGAGAAAGAGGAGGACGTTTACGCGGCTCTGGGTCTGCAGTACATCCCTCCGGAGATGAGGGAGGACAACGGGGAGATCGAGGCGGCAATGCAAGGACGGCTTCCAGACTATCATTGAGCTGAAGGACTTGCGAGGCGATCTGCATGTGCACAGCAACTGGTCGGACGGCAGAGCGTCCGTTCTGGAAATGGCGGAATCGGCCCGCAATCTGGGCTATGAATACATTGCTCTTTGTGACCATTCGCCTTCAGTCGGCATTGCCGGTGGCCTTGCACCCGTTAGGCTGGAGGAGAAGATCGAGGCTATAGCTGCTGCAAATGAAGTCCTGGAAGGGATTACGGTTCTGATGGGGACTGAAGTAGACATAAAAGCCGATGGAGAACTGGACTATCCCAATGAGCTATTGGCCAGATGCGATGTAGTTGTAGCCTCGGTGCACATGGGCCAGCAGCAGACCGAGAGGGCCATAACAGGAAGGTTGATCTCGGCCATAGAAAATGAGTTCGTGGATATAATCGGTCACCCTACAGGAAGAATCATCAACCAGCGCGAGCCGTACAGCCTCGATCTTCAGGCTGTTCTGGAAGCGGCCGCAAGAACAGGGACCGCTCTGGAGATCAATGCCTACCCCGGCCGCCTGGACCTGAATGATATCAATGCCAGGGCGGCTAAGGAAATGGGCGTGAAGATGAGCATCAACACCGATGCTCACGATGCCAGTCAGCTCCTGGGCATGAAGTACGGCGTGAATGTTGCCAGGCGAGCCTGGCTGGAGAAGAAGGATCTGCTCAACGCCATGAGTCTGCAGGAACTGCTAAAAGAGCTCAAATAGCCGGCAATAACTATAGGCCGCAAAAGAGGCGATAGTTTCCAGATACGGGATCTGGTGACGGATATTTCTCTATTGAAAAGCTTATTAATCAGAGCCGAGGAAGCATAGGCCATGAGAATTAACAACCAAGCCAAGGTCGGCCTGGTGACCGTCGCCTGCCTCCTATTTCAGGGATACGTCTTCACGTACCTTTTAAAGGTCGAGCCCCACCCGCTATTGTCTATTGTGCCGCTGATCCCTTATGTGGCCTACATCTATGCTCGCAATGCAAGGACATGGTACTTCAATAAGCCTCTTTACTGGATTGCATTAATAGTAGCTCTGACTGCGTTGGATATATTGCTTTTTGTCTTTAGAGACGCACTTTAGATTGAATATGATGGATAGACAAATTGGACAGAGATCCAAAAGGAGCTGAATCAACTCTGCGAACTGCATGAGAAAGGAGCCTCAGAGCCCGGGAAATGCCGGGAGTTCAACTCGCGCTCCTCGCTCTTTCTGCAACGGCTGGAAGAGCTGGAGGCTTTTGATATAGCAGACAGAGTAATGGATCTTCTGGCCGGCTGCAGCCCCAAGGATTTTTCTCCCTGCGATAACCGCCTGAGCACCAAAGGTTCTCTGGAACGGTTGCAGGATAGGATTCGAGAAAAAATGGAAAAGAGCTCTACTGACAGCTGATATTATGATTGTTTCTGTACTTCCAGCATAATCCCACGGCTGTCACCAGTGTTATAAAGGAGACTGTATTGGAGGCGATGAGAATATCATCCTGGATATGCAGGCCATAAAGCAGCCAGAGGAAGATTCCCAAACAGAACTGCAGGAGCATAAAGAGGCTTACATCTTCTGCCGACTTCGTGCTGTAGATCTTGATGATCTGGGGCACAAATCCGAACATGGTCAAAACGGCCGCACCCCAGCCGACTAATTCCCATTGCATCAGTTCTTTACAAGACCTGATGGTATATTATATTAGCCCACTGGCTTACCGGCATATCTCGCCGCAACTCTAGTCCAGCAGTATCAGCCCGAAGAGTTCTACCGATTCCTTGCAATCTCTGAGCACTTTGGGCTTGTATCCGGCGTTTTGCACTGTCTTGAAGACATCGATGCCGCAGGCCTCCATGGAGGGGCGCATGATCTCCTTGTTTCTGCATTTCACACTATCCAGATCGAATACTCGCCTGATCTTTTTTCAGCATCTCCTCGATGACGCAGATCTCGCAAAAGACGCAGGGCATAGCATTCATTGCAAAAGCTTTGTAGAAACCCGTGAGGAATGCAGTTCGCTCGAGCGTGGATACGGTCTTATGCATCTTGGCCACGGAATTGCTGAGAGCCCGGCTGGCTGTTTTCGGGGGAAGCTTCTGATCCGGCCTGGCCTCGAAGCGGGCCAGGGCAGCATGCCGGTACTCGGAAAGGACATTTCTTGTCTCCTGGGGTGTGGGAGTGTAGGGCGGGCAGCAAAGATGCTTTCCATAGTTGTTGCACCCGTATCTGCATTTCAGCCGCACCCAATCGGCAACAACTACTGTCTCTGTGGGGATGAGCCGCAGGTCGTCATGAACGGTCTTCAACTCGGAGAGGAGGCTCTCAAGGTCTTTCGTCATCATGGCCATCTTCCATAAACATTCATCAATAACTTATGCATTTCAAAAATATATATGTTGGTGCCCGGACGCAAGGTCAGCATCTAAGCGTTCAACAAATCTTCCACCCAAATCATTCGATCTTTCAATGGACTATTTTGAAGAGACTGGAAAAACTTTCGATCGGCAGTGACCATCCGGCCATCCAATGCCTCGGCCACGGCCAGATAAAGACAGTCGTAAATGCTGCGTTTGGTCCCGACAGCCATATGAAATGCTTCCTCCCGGAAATTATGAGACGGATAGGACCGGATAGGAAAAGTGGATATTCTGTCATCGATATCGAATCCCTCTTCTTCAGATAATAGACCCCTGCTGATCTACTTGCAGAGAACGTTATCCACTTCCAGGAAGAGCAGGTCGGGTGCATGAAGCTCATAAGGCCTACTCAGCAGCTCAAGAGCATCATCGGCATTATCTTCACGCAATAAACCACTTTGCAGCTACGCTGGCATCAACTACTATTATCATCGATCTCTATCCTCGCGAATCAGCTCTGCAACGCATCAGCAAACTTTCTTCCCGCAGTCTCTCCCGCGATCTCCATTGCAGTCTGTCGAGCTTGAACCATGTCCATCTTGGCCGATTGCTCCAGTATATTCCTGACCTCTGCCTCCAGAGAACGATCATTTTCCCGGGCGCGGGCTTTTAGCCGATCAACTACGGCGTCGTCAAGATTTCGCACAATGATCTGGGCCATACGCCTCCTATGATATCAAAATGATAGCATAATAGTATTTACACTTTGGCCGGAGGATGGAGAGAATTCCTTAAATCCTTGAAGTTTGTCGATGCCGAATACTTCCTCAGAATGGCCTCCAGCTCCTTCTTCTGTACCGGTTTGCTTATGTAGTCGTCCATGCCGGCTTCAAGACACTTCTCGCGGTCGCCCTTAAGAGCATAGGCAGTGACGGCAACAATCCTGGGCCGGTTTCCGGGCCGCAATTTTCGTATCGCCTGAGTGGCAGTGATCCCATCCATTTCCGGCATACTGACATCCATCAGCACCAGATCGTAATCCTGGCTTTGCAGGGCCTGGAGGACTTCCAGACCATCATACACAGCCTCTGGCTTGCAGCCTAATCTTTTTAACATCTCCATGAGCACTTTTTGGTTCAGCGGGTCGTCTTCAGCCACGAGTACCTGTAAAGATTTCCCTTGAAAGGCGACCTCAAAGGATGCGTCCTTCTTTTTTTCTCCAGAATCAAACTGTCTGCCCTGAAGAGTCTCCGCCTGGATTGTGAAGCTAAAGGTCGTGCCCCGGCCCGGAACGCTCTCGGCTTTTATCTTCCCGCCCATGAGCTCCACAAGCTGCCTGGATATGGCCAGGCCCAGGCCAACACCTTCACGCTTGCGGCTTGTATTCCGTTCAACCTGAATGAAGGGCTCAAAGATTTCGTTTATCCTGTCCTGGGGTATGCCAATGCCGGTGTCTTTGACCTCAAAGAATATCTGATGCTTATTGCTCTCCTTGCAGGTTTCAGAGGAGACCGACACAGATACATCTCCCGTGTCTGTGAACTTGACGGCGTTGGCGAGCAGGTTGACCAGGATCTGTCTGAGCCTGCCATGGTCTCCGACGATGGCTTCCGGTGTGCCGTCTTTGATGATGCGGTACAAATTCAGACCCTTATTGCCGGCCTGGACAGCCACCAGGTCCAAAGACTCATCGATGCAGTCCTTGAGGCTGAACGGTTGATGCTCCAGCTCCAGCTCCATCTCCTTTTCCACCCGGGAGAAATCCAGGATATCATTGATTATGGCCAGGAGAGCTTCGCCTCCTTTCCTGATGCCTTCGATGAACTCCTTCTGCTCTGCAGTCATGGATTCTTCCAGGAGGAGGCCGGAGAAGCCAATTACCGCGTTCATGGGAGTCCTGAGCTCATGGGACATGTTGGCCAGGAACGCTGCCTTGGTCCTGGTTGTAGCCTCTGCATTCTCTTTGGCCAACACCAGCTCTGCGAGTCCTCTCATTGATCTCTTCTTCCATTCGTTTGCGCTCGGTGATATCGATGACCGCCATCCTGAAGCCGTGGCTGATTCCATTCTGGATAGCCCGGGCTTCGATCAGCACCCAGGGTTCAGCTCTCTCTTTTCTACCCGCGCCATTAAGCCGGAAGACTGCCGTCTGCTTTCATCCGAATCCGTCACGCGGCGGCAGAAGGCATTGAACTCCAGAAGACTCCTCCGGTCAAGATGGGACTGGAACCGGTTGTTCACCAGGAGGGCTCGCTCCGCTCCCAGGAGAGAGGCGCCGGCGAGATTTGCCTCTCGAATCTGCCCTGACGATTCAAGGGTGAAGTAGCCGACGGGCGCGAACTCGTAGAGGTCGCGGTACTTCTCCTCCGATGCGGCAAGCTCAGCCTGCACCCGCCTGAGCTCCTCATTTTGCATCTCCAGTTCGATCTGGTGGACCTCGAGCTCGTGACAGAGCGCCCTCACATCCGCCTCAGAAAGCGAGGTTGGATTGTCCCTTCTCCCGCACCTTATTCTCGGCGTGCTGCCTCAGGTTAGAGGTGGCCTTCTTACTGTTTTGCATTTTCATTCTTTTGTTTTCGAACCTGCTCAGGCAGGGCCTTTTTATTCAGCCATTCGATACTCAAGCCACTCGTTACGGCAGAGTTGGTGAAGTCTAACACCGATTGCCGGCTGTTTTTCAAGAGCTGCGTCCCCCACAGCTCCCCAACGTGGCTATCTAATGTATATTTTTGCAGTTAATATTACTTAATTATTAAAGTATATTATCCTGAGCTTGCATTTTCTCTCCATATACTTATGGTACTCTAAACTATAAAATACTGTGGTACTTCTCATCATCACGCATGCAGTGCCTCTCAGGCAAATATTAAACAAGGAAAAGAGCGACCAGGATCCATATTGAACCATAATAGAAAATGAGCCAGAAAAGAAAATAAAAGAAATGGGCTGGAAGCTCTAGACTCCACCCAGGTAATTGCCCTCTCCTGGTTCAATGAGATTTTAGTGCGCTATCCGGCAGAAGGTTCATGTCATTCGTCGTGTATGTCCCTTCTGGCAGAGTATTCCCGTCTATCTTATGGATTATCTCCTTGGGGAGAGTGGTGTTGTTTGTCAATAGAACCGGCTTCTGGAGGTCAACGGGGCCTGTCTTCTTCTGCATGAGCAGCCTGGGATCTTCACCGAAGTGCTCTCTAACCCAGGCGTTGTACGTGTCTACCTGAGCATTGAAGCCATTGATATCGATTCCATTTTGGGCTTTCTCGTATGCCTGGCCCAATTTAAAGCCTATCTTGAGGCCATCTGTGGCCCCCTGCTGCCATTCGGTATAACCCTGGGCCACAACCAGGCCTACTAAACATAAAAATATCGCAATATACTTCATGTATCAATCACTCCTTAATTTATCACATGCATTAATGGCAGCAGTCGCTGCCAATAACATTTGAACTGAGACTTCATAAGCCGCTGCGAGATACGTGGACTCATACATTCAGACTGCCTGTGCCATGATATCTGAGAACACTTATCTGAACACCGACGGTAATGCATAGCTACCACTCTGGGCTGTATCTGGAGCAACAATGCCACTATACCCTTCCAGATAGAATGGCTCACCGGTTAAGGGATCCATATAGAAATACCTGGTCTCGCCAGTATTGGGAACTTCGTAGGCATAGATCGGATATCCCTTATAAGGATCGACTCCAACCTGAGCCATCCCGCTTTTGGCGAAATCGGGAGACTTCCAGGTATTGAATGGATCAGCTACAAGCTTTCCATTCGCCAGCATGCTTCCCTTGGGCACACTTCCCCAGTTCCACAGGCTGTTATTATCGCTCGTTGCATTGGTCGCGTTGGTCGCATTAGTTGCATTCGATTGGGAATTCGGAGCATTCAGGCTGGTCAGCACATTTTTGCCGAAATCTCCGCCCACACTCTGGAAACTGCCCATGCTTTGTGCGGAGCAGTCCAGCACCAAGAGACAAGCTATTGTCATCACCATTACTGCTAAAGCAGTCTTCATTCTGAACCCACCATTCTAACATTAGTGCAGCACGATAAAAGGCTTTCGCATTTCAGAGACCACTGGAGCTGAAGATCGGTGGCAGAGAATATTGCTCTTGTTCTAGATACTGGCCGGAAATGGGAGTAAAGCTTGCATACGTCGGCTCCCCAGTCACAGGGTTGAAGTAGACGTAGACCAGTCTTCCCGTCTTGGAATCTGTATATGTATAGTAAGTCTGCCCGGTGTTCGGGTCTACATAGGTCTTAACCGGCTTACCAGTTACGGGATCTGTATAGGAATAAGCAGGAGTGTCCCCATACGGGTCCACTAATGAATCGCCCAGCCAGTTGTTTGTAACGCTGAGATTCTTCATTGCGTATCTGGGATCGCCAATGAGATTGCCATCGACCAGTATTCTTCCTTTGGGCGCGCCTCCCCAATTCCACAGGCTGTTATTGCTATTGCTTGATGCAGTTGGCTCTGGATTTGAAGCATTCAGGCTATTTAATACGTTTCTACCGTAGTCTCCACCCATACTCTGGAAACGGCTCGTGCTCTGGGCAAAACAGCCCGCGGCCATTAGGCATGCTATTAGTAATGCCACTACCACTGCAAATGCAGTCTTCATACTGACCCCACCAGGGCTACATTCAGAACGTTGCAATAAAAGGCTTTCGCATGCCAGGAGCCATTTTCTCGAACTCCCGGAAACTTTTCCAATATTTTTGCGGTCCCTGGATTACAGGCCCTGGGACCAGGGATCGTTTGAGTTAAAGACCGGTGGCAAAGTCAATCCATTTGATCCAGCACCTGTTCCCGCGTATGGCCCAGAATATGGCCCTGAATATGCTCCTGCATCCATTTCCGGGCTTGTTCCTAATGGCGGTGAAAAGGTGGCATAGAATGGGACACCGGTTTCAGGATCGAAATAGACATAAACCGGCTTTTTGCTCTTAGAATCTGTGGAGATATAATAATATTGGCCGGTGTATGGGTCTACATGAGTTTTTACCGGTGCACCGGTATCCGGATCTGTATAAGAGTAAGCCGGAACGCTGCTATACGGATCCATAAAAAAATCACCCAGCCAGTTGTCAACGACGTTAAGCTTTTTCATCGAATATTTGGGATCGCCTGCAAGGCTGCCATCGAGAATGGTGGTTCCTTTGGGCGCGCCTCCCCAGTTCCACAGGCTGTTATTGCTATTGTTTGATTCAGTTTGCTGGGGATTTGGAGCATTCAGGCTTTTCAATACGTTTCTACCGTAGTCTTCACCCACACTCTGGAAACGGCTCGAGCTCTGGGCAGAACAGCCCGCAGCCATCAGGCATGCTACCAACAATGCCAGCGCTACTAATGCAATCTTCATTCTGAACCCCACTGGACAAAACCGATGGCGTGTGATAAAAGGCTTTCCAGCGAAATAGCTTTTTGAACTATTCTATCTTCCTGGCCGCAACCTCAATGGCCCGGATGACGCTGTCTTTGGGTATTATGGTCGCCACGGGAATGGAGAGCAGCTTTTCCACAGTAGGGCTGACGATGGGAGCGCAGACCAGGGCCGAGGCCCCATCTCGCTCCGCCCTCACGGCGGCGATGATCGCCTCCTCGATGGTGGTGGCCGAATACTCCCGCAGAGTTAGCATCTTGTCCCCGATCTTCATCTTCTTCTCGCTGATCTTGTCCAGGACCGGCCGGGCGGCTATGATGGCGATGAAGTTTCCCTCCGAGCCTTCCAGCTGGCGAATGGTCTTTACAATCTGGCGCAGAGTGGTGATATTCGGCTCCCTGTGGCCGGAGAGGATCTTGTAGAGCGTGCTTTGCGGAATCTCCGAGACCTTGGAAAACTCCCGGGCGGAAAGCCCCAGCTCCCCGAAAACCTCTTTTAAGGTATCACGCAGGCTCTCATCCGACTGGAAGGCAGCCCTCATCACTCTCTCCACATTTGGCATACTATTGGACAATGCTATACAAATATTTCTACTTTTGGGTAAGAAAGAGCTTCAATCGCTGCACAAGCATTAATATCCGATCGTGCCATCTAATTAGGCCTAATCGTACTTTCGAGACAGGCTATTTTGCACAATTAGGATAAAATTTGTCCCTAAATAGAAAACGTTATATTCTCCATTTGGAGAAGTTGCCTTCATGGGCGAATATCTGGTCAGATGCGTGAGCGATGGATCAGTGCAGCCTCCCTATTCTCTGAGCTGTCCCCATGACAATTCGCTTCTGCGCGCCGATTACCAGGCCAGGCAGCTGGAGCTAAGAGATCTTCCCGGCATCTGGCGCTTCCTGGACTGGCTTCCTGTGCACGGAATCATAGCCGAGGCGGACGGCAAGCCCGTGACCTACAAGAGCCGCGGCCTGGCAAGGGAACTGAGCCTGGAAAACCTCTACATCAGCTTCAACGGCTACTGGCCGGAGCAGAGTGCCAGGATGCCCACCTGCAGCTTCAAGGATCTGGAGGCCGCGCCCACTATGCAGAGGCTTCTGGAGCGGGGCGATTCATCCACACTGGTGGTGGCCTCAGCCGGAAACACCGCCCGCGCCTTTGCCCATGTCGCGTCGCTCACAGGCCAGCCTCTGGTCTTATTTGTTCCGGAAAAGGCCCTGGGAAGAATGTGGACAATCGTGCCACCAGAGGGCATGTGACTCTGATTGCAGTGAAGGGCGACTACTACGATGCCATTCAGATAGCGGAAAAGGTGCAATCCCTGCCCGGCTTCACGCCGGAAGGCGGAGCCAGGAACATCGCCCGCCGGGACGGCATGGGCACGGTGATGCTCGACGCCGCCCTGACCTTGGGCCGCATGCCCGATCACTACTTCCAGGCTGTGGGAAGCGGCACGGGAGGCATATCCGCCTGGGAGGCCGCCTTCGGCTAAGGGAAGACGGCCGCTTTGGCTCAAACCTTCCCCAGGCTCCATCTGGCCCAGAATGTCCCCAATGCGCCCATCTACTATGCCTGGAAGGGTCAGGAGCCCCTGCCGGCTACAGGAGAATATGTTCGATGATGTTCTCTTCAACCGCAAACCGCCCTTCAGCATTCCCGGCGGCGTCAAAGACGCTCTGCAAGGCCACGAATGGCGAGGTCTACGGCATCACAGACAACCAGGCAGAGCGATGCCAAGCAGCTCTTTGAGCAGTCTGAGGAGATCGATATCCTCAATGCTCCCGGCAGTTGCCGTAGCGGCGCTGGAGCAGGCAGTAGAGCCGGTGCAGTTTCGCCTAAAGATATCATTCTTACTCAATATAACCGGCGGCGGCGTGGCCAGGATCAAAGAGGATTATAGCCAGTATATGCTGCAGCCGGATGTTACCGTCTCCCAATGGGAGG
This sequence comes from uncultured Methanosarcinales archaeon, assembly GCA_963702455.1. GTDB lineage: Archaea > Halobacteriota > Methanosarcinia > Methanotrichales > Methanotrichaceae > Methanothrix. The sequence continues at coordinate 150,026 of CAVPCV010000008.1, read as the reverse complement.
AAGCAGTGCAATTTCTGGAGGGCAGATCATGAGCCAGACAATGATTGAGACAATATGTCAGACCGCAAATCAAACTACTATCCAGACAGTTGATGCAGTTGATGCAGTTGATGCGGTTGAGGCAGTGGATTGCCAGACAATTAACCCTGCTGCCAACGAGGCAGCCAATCTGTCAGCAAATGCTGGCGTAAGCACTGCCGACTACCCAGCCACCTGTCCTGCCAGCTTTCCGGCCGCCGGGCCCCTGACATTGACAATTCAGGGCGGTGTGGACAAGAACGGCAATCCCGATGCCGTATCCGAGATCGAGATAGCCCGGGGAGAGATAATAGGAATAGTAGGGCCCACGGGCTCAGGCAAGAGCACTCTTATCGCCGACATTGAGCAATTTGCCCTCGGAGACACGCCTTCCGGCCGAAGGATTCTGATAAACGGCCTGGCGCCCAAGATCGAGCAGCGCTCGTGACCCGAGAAAGAAGCTGGTAGCCCAGCTCTCCCAGAATATGCACTTTCTGGCCGACATGTACGTGGGCGAGTTTTTGAGGATGCATGCCAAGTCCCGGGGCAAGGACCCGAGGCTGGCGGAGAAGGTCATAGAGCTGGCCAACACCCTGACTGGAGAGCCCATCAACCCTGACCATCAGCTCACCATTCTGAGCGGCGGCCAGTCGCGGGCCCTGATGGTGGCGGACATCGCCGTCATCAGCGACTCGCCCATTGTGCTCATCGACGAGATCGAGAACGCGGGAATAAAGAAGCAGGAGGCCTTGCGCCTTCTGTCCGGCGAGGGCAAGATCGTGGTAGTGGTAACTCATGATCCCATGCTGGCCCTCATGGCCACCCGCCGCATTGTGATGAAGAACGGGGGCATGACCAAGGTCATCAGCACCAACGAGGATGAGCAGAGGATCTTCAAGGATATCGAGAGGGTGGACGGCTGGCTCACCAGCCTGCGGGAGACCATTCGTCAGGGCGAGGTAGTAGCTTGAAGATGGTGGTGGTGGCCGGCACGCCGGGCTCGGGCAAGACCTCGGTGCTCATGCATGCCGTGAAGGATCTGATCCGGGCGGGAGCCAAACCGGCGCTGGTCAAGATCGACTGCATGTGGACTGAGGACGACGCCCGGTTCAAGCGGCTGGACGTGCCGGTGGCCGTCGGCCTCTCCAAGGACATGTGTCCCGGACCACTACGCCATCTACAACTTTGACGAGATGCTGGATGGGCAGAAGCCCAGGGAGCGGACATTCTGCTCAACGAGACGGCCGGGCTGTGCCTGCGCTGTGCTCCTTATCCGGACAAGGCTCTGGCCATCTGCGTGATCGATGTTACCACGGGCCCCAACAGCCCTCTGAAGGTCGGGCCGCTGCTCACCACTGCCGATGCGGCGGTCATGACCAAGGGCGACCTCGTCTCCCAGGCGGAGAGGGAGGTCTTCCGGGAGCGCATTCTGGAGGCCAATCCCGGATGCCGGATCATCGAGGCCAACGGGCTATCCGGCAAGGGCTCGGCAGAGCTGGCGGAATTGATCAGAGCTGGCCGGACATCTCCGGGGAGATGGTGCTTGCGGCATAATCCGCCTCTGGCCATCTGCACTCTTATGCACCGGCGAGCTGCGCGTCTCCAAGGAGCACCACCGGGGCGTGCTGCGCCATCTGGACGGCTTCATGGAGTACACCGGCGAGTGAGCATGACGGATAAAGGCACGAAGCAGCCACAGATGCGAGAGTCGAGGATAGCAAAGCTGAGGAGACGAAAAACATGTAGCAGATTGAGAAGCTCCTGCCGGGCTACAATTGCGGAGAGTGCGGCCTTTCCAGCTGCCGGGAGTTCGCCGCCAAGCTGGTGGATGTGGCCGGGCTGGACAGGTGCACTATTCTCAAGCAGGAGAGATTCAAGGGCCGAGCGGAGCAGATTGCAGAGCTGCTGGCCTGCTCGGAAAGACGGAGGAGATCATCGGCGTTCTGGATGGCCTGCAGGCGGATTTTGCCCTGGCTCCGCTGCCGGGCGAGCCCTCCTGCCGGGAGGACCTGCATCCCTTCAATCCCGAGGCCGGCTTGAAAGAAGGCGACATCTTCCGCTACCGGCCTCTGGGCTGTCCCATCACTCATTTTGCCAGAGTTCTCAAGATCGACCGGGGAATCGTCACGGTGCATCTGGTCGGGCCGGTGCACCTGCTGCAGGGACTGCCTGCGCCTGAGGACATCGGCATCTGCATGGTCCGCCTTCGAGGGCACGGTGAGCCGGGGCAAGAGGCCGGAGGTAGGCGAGACGGTGCGCTTCCTGCCCGAGCACTGCATGATGCAGAAGGTGCACTCGGGAGTGGTGGTGCACTCGGAAGGGAACAGGGTGAGGATCGAGGGGATCGATTTGAAGGTGTGGTAGAGTAGAAAAATGAGCGTTTACTTCTTGATTACATGAGGAATTGAAAAACTTTTGTCGAGGCATCGAAATTCAGGGCTAAATATATAAACGTGAGAGGCTATTTGGATGTCGGTGATGGGATGATTGTGAAGGCGAAATATGAAAACAATGTCTTGAAGCCTCTTGATAAGTTGGATCTGATTGAAGGAGAAGAGGTGGACATTGAATTGAAGAAAAGGAGCCTCTTCGGGCTCTTAAAAAAGTGGAAGATCAACTCTCAATCTTTAAAGGATGAGCTGAGAGAGACCAATGGTTAGACTATTTGCGGATACTTACGCCCTCATCGAACTTCAATTTAAAGCAAATAGTAAGAGTAATGCAGGCTCTGTCTGAGATTTCGATACATTCGATCAATGAATGATAATGGATTTATGCCGAGAAGTCTTTTACATAGCTGAGGGCACAAAATGTACGAGGATAGAATAGTGATCGATCCGGCGGTGAGGCATGGAAAGCCCATCATAAAAGGCACCCGGGTTCCATTGGAGATAATTCTCGGCTCACTTGCCGGCGGCATGGATATTGTTGAGATTGTCAGGGAATATGATCTACAAAAGGAAGATGTTCTTGCTGCCCTGGCATATGCGGCCCGAGTAATAGCCGGTGAAGAGACTCTGCAATGCCTCAAACTAAAAGCTTCAGCCAACCTATCGAAGGGCTTTTAACCGCAGCCTCTTATTCAGGGAGCCCATGGGGATTAGTATCAGGCATACGATTTTGTTTCTGGTGGTCATGTCGTCCGTCTTCATCTATCTTCCTCAGGCAAAAGGAGGTTGTGCAGGAGGTTGTTCAGTCTCCGGCGGCGGGGGTTCTTCATCCAACTTCATGGGCGACCCGGCTGTTAACATCGATATGTCCAGCTTTGATGAGTTTGTCAGGGACAACCTTGGCGGCGATCCTCAAACGACATTAGGGACGAAATCGCTCTCTCAATATGAACCATTAAACAGCAATTCATCCAGTAACCAAACCAGCAATGGCAATGCAAGTCAGAACGGCTTTGTAGCCAGTCCTGTAATTAATAGCTTAGGAAACACGACATCCGATAATGGGACAGTTAAATTGGGAGCCTCAGGCATGCAGGACAAGAGATTATCAACTCTGGTTTTTACCGCTTTCAATAACAATATGTTCTAGAAGGAACCCTAACGAAACTAGATGATGGTGGAATCTCCAAGAAAAGGAGCAGGCAAAGGAACAGAAGAAAGATTGAATGATGCTAGGTGGTCCGTCCTCGGTTGAAGTTTATATGATGATTGCTCGAACGATAGGTGGCTTGGATCACACCTTCATCGAAATTTATCAAATCTTGGTTTAGGAGAAACATCATAGTTAAGAGAACTAGGGACCAAAAAGGTGCATATTCAAGGCGCTCTCTCCAGATCTAACAGTTCTATGCCATTTTGATTTATTACTTTAATTATAAGCAAATATATTATAACGCATTAATATATTATGCCAAAACATATTTATTTCAATGTCATCCTATCAGTGAATTATGAAAATGAATAGGTTATTATCGACGTTATTAGCATTCGTTCTATTGGCATGTTTATCAGGGGTTCAAGGACAATATGCGACCCCGCTGAGCAATTCAAGCACCTCGCCAAGTACTTCACTAAGCACTTCGCAGTACTCTCAATTCTATACTGCACTTACAGGATCTGCCCCGAGCTCACATATTCTGCCCCCTGTGCAATTTAATCTCACAGGCAAGACCCCAGCAAACGTCTACTTCGGCACCCAGATGCAGCAAGTTCCTTACTCTACCTATCAATCAACTGCATCCGGCAATGCCCTATGGATAAAGGGAGCAACAGATTGGTCACAATACGCGGCAGTTCCCCAGAGAACGATGGTATCGCTATTGGCGATCTCTCCCAGCGAAGGCAGCGGCAACCTTATCCTGGTCGATTCAAGTGGTCAGAATTATACCTATAGCTACTTCTTTTATCCCAGTAGCCAGCTTGGCTTCTATGCAGACGCTCCTGGACGGCATACGTTGTCCTTTATTGTTGGAGGGGTAGAAAGCAATTCAGTGATAGTAGATGTATCAGGCACCGTGACAAAGACTTACTCACCTTTGACCAATAATCCCGTAAAGTCTTTAGGAAGTTATTCTGGGTACGATGTTCCATTCGATAGCAATGCCGCTCAAGCCGCACTGGATTATAAAGCTGCGAACAAAGCAAACCAGAAAATGTTTGATAACTATAATAGTGGCAATCCCTTTGCCTGGGACTATGGAACCTACCAATGGCTGAACTCGCCTTAATTTCATAAACGGGAGAAAAATTGACAATTTATTATTTTATTCTTTTTTAGGTTATAACTCGGTATCCACTAAATGAAATGCTTCCTACATAATTTTAATAGCATGTAGTTACTGCCCGCACCTGAGGACCAGGCCTCGCAATGGTTCTGGCCTTTGAGGGCACGATCAGCAGGGGCAAGAAGCAGGAGGTTGGAGAGATGGTGCGCTTCCTGCCCGAGCACTGCATGATGCAGAAGGTGCACTCTGGAGTGGTGGTGCACTCGGAAGGGAACAGGTGAGGATCGAGGGGATCGATCTGAAGGTGTGGTAGCAGCATGGCGAATTCATGAGAATACAATCAACTGAATAATGATTCTATAATTTAATAATTTTAAAGGATGAGGAGATAATTTACCGCGCATCTTCCAGAAGGTGAGATTGCTGCAAGCCACCGAGTCTGATTATCAAAGCGATTCCCATCGGCCTGCTTGCCATCATTCTACCATCTCGGTCCTGCCAAAGCCCGCTTCCCCTGATTGGTTAGACCTGCCGCATTTATGCCGTTTGGGAGGCTGGAACGTTCCATATCCGACCCGCTTTGAGTCTTTACATATCCCTGCATCTCGAGACCCCCCAGACGTGCCCCAAGTTCTTCTGGATCGAGTCTTGCCAGAGAATTAATCCTATCTGCTTTTGGGTAGGGAACCTTAAGGGCTGCTATTGCTTTCATGATCTCGAAATCAATGGTGTCCGTTGTTTATCACCTCAAGTAGTCAAAGTATGACCCTGTAATAGTTATAGTTTATTGCGATCTTTCTGTCGAAACGGTTTTATTGGAAGATGACATATTTAAGAGATATGGCAGACGATAGTACTATTAAGAACCTGATCTTGCTGGTTCTTGCAATCATAATCGTTATTGCCCTCTGGAGAACCTTATGGTTCCTTGCTGGAGTGGCAATATTCATATTTGTGGTCTATATAGTGTTCCAGTTGCTCAAGGGCAAAATTTAATTCGCCCGCCTTGGTGACACAGGCAGATCCTTACCGAAAACCTGAACCAGTGTTGTTCGAATAAACACAAGCTCTTTATATTATGAAGCTCAATGTCCATTTAGGGTTACAAAGACCGGTAATCAGGTAATTGAAGATAGTTTAAGGGAATTCTATATGACAGAAATATCTAAATCACGAACATCGAGGGCGGATGTAAACCTCCCTCCCTGGTGGCTTGTTCTATTGGAAGGGTTGGCAGCATTGATAATAGGACTATATTTGATCATAAGTCCTGCAAAAACAATTCTATTTCTAGTGCAAATCCTTGGATGGTATTGGCTTATAACAGGTATATTGACTCTGATCTTTCTTTTCATGGATAGAACCGATATGATCTGGAAGATCGTCAGCGGTATTCTGGGGATAGTGGCCGGTTTAGTAATATTGGCATACCCGATGTATAGCGCAGTTTTGCTGCCTGCATCTCTAATCCTGTTAGTAGGAGTTCTGGGAATTTGTTTCGGAGCTATTAGCCTATTCTGGGCGCTCAAAGCAGGGTGGGGCGCAGCCATCATGGGCGTGCTCAGCATACTCTTCGGTCTGATATTGCTCGGTTCGCCTTACATAGGCATAATGATGCTGGTGTATTTCCTGGCAGGCTTGGGCATAATTGGAGGATTGTTCACTATATATATGGCGTTTAAGATGCGCAAGATGTAAAGCCGTTCGATTATTGACACATGAAGGAGCTTTCAAAGCTCCTCTTTTTTAAAAATACATTCATCTAGTATTGTGTGATGCGCTTGGTCGGTGCGTCTTTGTTCGCGGCTGCAGACGTGCAGTCCATACTGACACCCTCGATGGGCCTTTGCGGCGATCTCGTCAATCTCACGAGCGAGTTCACTGGCCGACCCATCTCTTCCAACAGATAATAATTCAAGAAACGAATTACCTTACCCCTTACCCACTCAGAACAGCAAGGAACCAAACTTATTTATGCATAGATGGAAAATAAGCATTGTGCAAATGAGTGATTGCAGGAAGATAGTCTCCAAGATCTTGCTAAGGTTAAGTTGAGGAAATTATGAATGCTGAACCGATCGATCGATCAACTCGAAAACGTCCCTTTGGAATTTCTGTTATCATCTTCGATATGATCCTCTACGCCTTGTTGTTATCATTGATCTTCATTGCCTCTCTGGGGGCGAATTATGGAGACGACGCCATTCAATATCTTGATATGAAAAGAGCTCCTATAGGAATATTAATGCTGCAATACGGCTTGTTTCCGATATATATTATTTTTGAAGTTGTTATTATTTTTGGACTGTGGCGTTTAGAGCGCTGGGCCTGGTTGCTGTTGATGATCCAAGTGGGTTTAAGCATTTTAATCGATATTTGGGGATACTTCCACGGTAATCCCACTTATCTCACTATGCTTCTCAATGTTATAGTTGTGTTCTATCTCAATCAGCAGGATGTCCAGCGTATATTTGTAAGCAAGGGTAGAGAGGGGACGGGATGGAAGATCTAAAACTTTTAAAAAAATTCGAACCTGTGGTCCACTTTACAAAGGGTGAGCTCTTCTATCCATGTGCAGTGGACGGATACCTTCAGCGCTGCAGCCTATGGATTCGTGATGATCATGGCAACGAGAAATTGCTTGCCGAGGTGGGTGAACTTTCCGCAGAAAAGCTGGCTTCGTTCAAAGAGGTCCCGCCCAAGCATGTACTCTTCTTGCGCTTTGTTGACGAGCCGATGGATGTTATTAATTATCAGAGCTGGCGGCTTCGCCCGAACAGACCATCCTTTCAAACTCTGGGGCGGATGGCTCGGGTAGGCTTGTTCTCGCGCATTGTGGACTCCTTTAACGATGCCTCCTTCCTGGTGCGAGGGATGATTCCAAACGGCACAACGGCGAAGGCAGAAGTTCAATATCGGGACATGTTAGGCGAAGATCCTAAATATGTCTATTACTCAAGAGTTCTTCGCGAAGGCGGTTACATCGTTTTGCATTATATTTTCTTTTATGTGATGAATGATTTCCGCTCCACCTTCGATGGCATCAACGACCATGAATCCGACTGGGAGCAAATTTTTGTCTATCTTTCCGATGACGAGGACCCAACGCCTGCCTGGGTTGCCTTTGCATCGCACGATTTTTCCGGCGACGACTTGAGACGAAGATGGGACGACCCTCTCCTGCAAAAGTTCGATGGCACTCACCCCGTCATATTCGCCGGTGGAGGCTCACATTCCAGCTATTTCTTGCCAGGCGACTATCTGATAAGCATCGAGCCCAAATTCCTGCACATTATCAATGATGTGGCTGCAAAGCTAAGGTTTTTTTGGGCCGAGACATTGGGTCAGGGCGTTTTTGCAGGCGAGGATGAACAGGAATCCAGGCTGGTTATGCCTTACATAGATTATGCCAGGGGAGATGGGCTGAGCATTGGACCTGGACAGCAAGAGAGCTGGATGCCTATCGTCTTGAGGGAAGATATGGGATGGGCAGAACAATACCGCGGCCTATGGGGCATGGACACCAGAGATCGCTTTGGTGGAGAGCGTGGACCGGCCGGTCCTAAGTTTAATCGAGACGGGACCATTCGCATATCGTGGTACGATCCTTTGGGCTGGGCTGGGCTGGACAAAGTCCCTCCACCTAAACTCCTGCCGGAACGATTGAAGTATAGGATTTCCGCTTTGTCAGAGGAAATAAAAGCATCAGAAGCCGACATTGAAGGAAAACGAGACAGCTTACGCCATCTAGAATTAGAGGTACAGGCCCTTAAGAAAACAGAATATCTCAATAAACTTCATCAGGCCTATCAAAAGGACTTGGCGACAGCCCAAAACGAACTGAAAGCGCAAATCGCCCGCCACACAAATCTAATTGAATTATCCGTAGCCACCCAGTCCTACTTGCAGGACATCCAAAAAGGTGATTGGGGTGATCCCCATGCTCACATCCAAACTAAGCGCTATCCAGAGCCGCCGTTAGGACCGATGGGGCGATTCGGTGCATACTGGACAGCAATCAGCGGCGGGCTTTTGCTATTCGCCTTCGTTGCGCTTTTTCTCTTCAGGCCTAATCAATTGCTCGCCTGGATCTTTGTCGTTACAGCATTCTTCTTAGCCATTGAGGCAATAATATGGGGTCGTTTTACAAAATTCTTGCTTAATATAGTCATATTTTTGGCGATAATTACGGCCATAATCCTGATCATAGAATTCTTCTGGCAGATTATCATGCTGGGTCTGATGGCTACGATAATAATGTCCATCGTAAAAAACATGAGAGAGCTTTCCGGAAGATAGGGAGCTATGGGGGATCTAAATGGAAAAAGCATGAAGAAATCGTGCTCGTCTGAAGTGCGAGAGCCACTCTCGCGTCTCAAATGAGCAATCTTTGCGATAGGCTAATAAATCAAGAATCGTAAGAATCAATCTGATCAGGGGGCTGTAAATGGCTTTAGAGACCATCTTGGTAGCATGTGCAATTATATTAATTGGAGCAGCATTCTGTTTTGGAGGCTTTAAGTGGTTCATGATTCTGCTGCCTGTATGGGGTTTTATTACCGGGTTTTCCTTGGGAGCCTATGGTGTTTCAAGCATCTTTGGAGAAGGCATTTTGGCCATGCCTGTCATCATCGTAGCTGGTGCTATTATTGGCCTAATTTTCGCTGTGATTGCCTACCTTTTCTTTCCAGTGGCGATTATTCTCATGGGTGCGTCTTTAGGCTATTTTGTAGGATGGACTGTCATCGTGTCTCTGGGCTTTGAGCCTGGACTAATTCCAGCACTTTTCGGGCTAATTGCGGCCATAGTCGTAGCCCTTTTGGCAATCCGCTTCCACTTACCAAAACTTGTTATAATTGTCTCAACATCATTGCTAGGATCTATCGCCATCATAATAGGAATTATGTTGCTGATAGGCGATATTTCCCTGCAGGGAGGTTTGCAGGAGCTGGCAAGATACCTTATGGAGGCGTCAACTGCCTGGAGAATCCTGTGGATTGCTCTGGGGGCTGTTGGATTTGTTGTGCAGCTTCATCGTGCTAAGGCTTATGAGATGGATTCTCAATCCATATAACGAGGATTATGTATAGCCAGCAATTTTTTGGCTGCTGTTACTGCTACGCTTCAACAAGAAGCTCACATTGCGGCAAGAAACCGGTCCCTGCTACGCAGCTGGAAGTACAGCGGCGGCGATATGACCTTAATCGTATATAGGGATCAGGCAATCATATTTGAGACCGCCAAGGCAAACATAGAGGCTCCTAGCTAATTTCCGTGAGTAGCCATATCATCTCAAAGGCTTTTGTATGGCCTGTTACCTAAAAAAATAAAATTTGCTTTCTTTTTGCCTGGTGAATTTGCATCGGTGACTGCTGCCTGGCAAAGAGGAGACTGCTATGAATTCATATGGTTGTCCCTCTTTCACTATTTTTTAGGCGCGAACAGTTGAATGATCAACTCCGGCAAGACTGGATGGCCTAGTAACACATTTACCTTCAACTGATTAATGAAACCATTTCCTTTTACGGATATCTCCTTATCCTGGATTGCTTTATCAAAAACTGCCGCCGGGTCCTCAGCATTCTGCAGTTTGATAATAGCATTCTCTTTGACATTTAACTCGATCGTTGGATCGGCAAGCTCTCCATCGACTGCATCCTCCAGTTGGCCATTCTTGGTAACCAACCCAAACGACTGAACAGAGTTATTCAATGCCGTAATTCGGATCGCGATTCTATTGTCGCCAATCAGGGACTTATATGAATCCGGAAACTCTCCCATGGACCCATTGTATGCCTCCCTGATAAATGTGGAATTTAGGTCCGAAATGCTAAAACTGGGATTGCTTGCATCAGACCCTGATGTTGAGGCGGTACATGCTAGTAAAAGGATCGCACCAATTATAAAAGTTTTCATGTTTATCTGTTTAGATTTTCGAATATATGAATCTTGCGATTCTAACAAGGATCTTTTGTAAGAATGTGTCCTAAGAACTCATATGTCGCCATTTAGTGCAAAATAATATATAATTAGTATGAGATTTTTCGTTGTTCTGAACCCACTTGCACAGCTCTTGCTGATTGAACCAAGCTGCTTAATCATTCTAGCACGCCGTTGGATATTTTCGTTTCAGCATAATTTATTATGCCACTCCAATGTGACTTTCTTACTCTTTTTACCATCGCCAGATCCCGCAAAAGCATATCTTCTTTCTCCCAAGGTAAGCTTTTTTGCGATGTTCGAGTCTGTAGCAAACGGGCTCGACCTCTTTAAATTTCATTTTAATTATAGTATAGTTAGTTACCGCAATCAGGATTCATAGCAAGATATTTAGCTTTAGATGAGAGAATATCTAATGGAAGATATAAGAAGATGAGAGGTGCGAAGATGATTGGAGTATGTCCTGGATGTGGAAAGCCGTTCCGAATCGAGCAGGCAAAAGGCGGAGAAGGATGGGTTTACTGCGAAGACGTATGCATTAGCTCGGCTGATATGCCCACCGGTGTAAGGATGATGCCGGACCAGGCCACAAAGTTGTACGTGGATGGTAACATGAATGAGATGAAACGCGAGCAGTATATCAAGACGCATGGATTTGATCCCGAGCCGGTGATGGATGCAGTCAACAAATGGCGTGAGGAGCAGATCATGCAATGGGCAGCCTCAATGGGAAAGAGCGGAGATGAAGTGGACCAGTGGATTAGAAGACTCAGCAAAAAGTTGCCCTGAAGCTAAAAGCTTAACGCGGAACAAGAAAACTCTGCATCAATTCCAATCGGATTATTTTCTTTTTTTTATGCATCTTTCTTAGTTTTGTCGTTTGCATGGATGATCGAGGAAAGCTCATTAATCGAACAGGATGCTAACATATGAATATGGCCCATGAGAACGTCTCTCCCTGGCTCAGAGAGGTTAAGAGGACCCGCCCGGTTATCGCCCTCTCGGAAGATGTTGATTCAGATGTAGCCATTGTAGGAGGAGGAATCTCAGGAGTCGCGACCTCTTACTTCCTTCTCCGCGATACGAGCCTGAGCGTAGATCTCATAGAAAAAGGCAGGGTGGCGCACGGGGCCACGGGCCATAATGGCGGTCAGGCAGTGGCTGCCTTCGAGCGTCCCATAATAGAGCTCTGCGAAAAATTCGGGGAGGAAAAGGTCTCGGAAGGACTGTTGGCCATCAACGGTGCCTGGAAACTACTTCGCTCCATAATCTCGGAGACTGGAATCAATGCCTCCCTCCAGGAAGTAACGGCCTATCTTGGCCTCTCTTCCCTGGAAGATATCCATGATCATGCTCAGGGAGAGGCAGCTCTCCGATCGGTTAGGTCTTCCCAGCCAGGACATATTGCTGGCAGAGGACGTTGCCGGAGACATTCCCGAGAGAATACCAATTCTTGTTTAAGAGAAGGCAGAGAAAGGAACTGGACGAGCTTCTCCTGACACGAGATAGTGGCTATATCTGCAGCTCAGATGGTTCGGACTGCTTTGATGAATAGCGCCCTCTTTTGCGAAGAACTGGTCTCATGGATGCTCAACAAATATCCTGGCAGGTTCAGTGTTTATGAAGATACTCCAGTGCAGAGGATCAAGGTAAGCAAGGGCTCAATCCATGGCCAGGGCAACGGCGCCGATCTTGAGACGGGCAAAAATATGATCAATGCAAAGCATGCCGTTCTTTGCACCAATGGCTATAATGATCAGGAGATCGAGGGCCTGGATGTCATCGATAGACGTGGCCATGAAGGGCATAGTGGGGTTCATGGTCGGGTACATGGGCAGGAAGTTGAGGGATCCTGCTGCTTCGGTCTACTTCAAGCTCAAGAAGATCCGGGCAGGAAGGCTACTTTTACCTGAACCGGCGGATGTATATTGATGGCGCTAACCGGGAGCTTACAAGTGTGGGCGGGCCCGACCGTCCCCTGGGAGCGAATGAGAGGTACCGCCCCGAGGATATCCCTGAGGCAGAAGAAGAGTATTCAAAGATCGAGGAATTCTATAGGAAGACGGTCATCGGCGTATCTGCAGATATGCGGCGGGACTTCTCCTGGCATGGTCTGATGGGCTATACCTCCAGCGGAGTCAGAGTTATCGGAAGGGATCCCAATCATTCATGCCTGGTCTACAACATGGGCTGCAACGGCATAGGCATATTGCCGTCCATCTACGGCGGAAAGAGAGTGGCGCAGATCATAAATGGTGAGACTCTGGCCCCGTCCATCTTCGATCCTATCCGGCCTCGTCATTGAAAGCAAAACAGTCCTTCATTCAGAAACCAGTCTCCATCACCGGAAGGCCAAATGGCCTGCTTCCCAAAGATCGGTAGCCCCGAAAAAAAAGATTGCCGTAAAGTGGCTGATCAAATGGTAAATCTATATGATGCGCCGCTCACGAATGTCCCGGTCTCATCATAGCTCTGGCCATCTTTACTTATCACTATCCCATGCCACATCCCGCCTGTCACCCTGAAATTATAAATCCCGTCCAGAAGGTCAGACCCGTATCCTTCGGTGCCCACGTACTTTCCATCCAGGTAGACATCATAGCCTTTGAACCAGCTTGATCTGAGGGTTACCGCAGATGTGCCCGAGTAGGATGGCGTGGGTGTTGCCGTTCCAGCGTAAGGTCCTTGATTTGTCCAGTATCCGGAGCCTCCGCCGTAAACATAGATGTAAATATAATTGCTCCATCCTTGCGAGTAGTACTGAAGGATATGCCAGCCCGGCGTATCTCCATAGAACCACTTCTTCTGCCATCCGGCCGACGAAATTCCCAGGTAGTTGACGCTCAGCTGTCCATTTGGGTACCACTCGTAGAACCATATGGGATCTATGCTGGAGGTTTGCAGCCACAGGGGCTGCCAGCCGTAAAGCCCGCAGCCTGCAACCGTCTGAGGAACAAAGGATACGTAAAGCTTGTTCCTGGCTCTGATTCCCGTTGAGACCGCCATACTGGATTGCAGATAATTGTACTGTGTAATCCGGACCTCTTTCGTCATTTGCTCTATGGATGCCGAACTTGCTGGAATCAGCGCCTGGCTGGTCTCTGCGGATGGCGGTGCCTGGGCATAGGAGGCTGCTGATTCTGCTGGTATCTGGAGTCCCAGGCTGTCCGGACTCCTTGGAGCGAAGGGCGTTGGGGCCCCGGATGGGACATAGGACGAATATTCTATGTTGGCCTGCAAAGCAGCGTTGACCTCAATGGAATTCTGATCCTGGTACAGACCTGGATTCTGGCTGCTCAAGAGCTGCTCGTCTGTTGGATAGATCTCAATCGCATATTGACTATCCATGTAGGTTTGGCCGGAAATTGGCTGGCCTTGTGCAGATGTCGCCATAAAGAGCAGGAAAATACCCATTATACCCCAAAAAGTAGCCTTATTCATCTTTTTCGCCTCAATTTCAATTTATTTACACTCCCCATTAGAGCCGGTTTATGGTCGGCTGGTATTCCAGTTGTATTTGATAATGTAAAAAAGTATGTTTTATGTGCACCTACTCGTCAGAAATAGCCTTTGCAGGCTTTCTGAACTAAGAAAAGCAAAAGCACTGCCACATCCTCCGTACTGTAAATCCTCATCAGCCCTCGATCAAAGAGGATAGTCGCTCCCCCTGGCAGCTCCTCATCTCCCCTCCAGAAGAGGATGCGTGCGAATATCCCGGGAAAGGTAGCGACCTCTACTGCAGTATCCCCTCCTTCAACCATTCTACCTTTGAAGCGCTCCACCAGAATTCCAATCAAGTTCTCCGGGTCCTTCTGGAAGCATTCTAATAGCGGTTTTATGGTGCTCTTCTGAAAGGCAGGCCAGAAGACCTGGCCTCCTTCGATCTCTTTGAAGGATATCCATTCGCCAGTGGGGTGAAAGCCATGCTTCTGGAGGCCGATCAGGTAGTGGAGTATGAGAACTGCCTCCACTTCCCCGACAGGAGAATTGGTGGCAACAGCCAGGACAGCTCTTTCGTCAACTCTTACTTCGTAATTGTCTTCCAGGAGCAGTACGCTATATTTGGAGAATTCAGCCAGCTCTTTCAATTCGTCCAGACCTTTATTTAATGAGATCTCGTAACCCATCAGACTCTCTCAGGGCCTCTTCATATTTTTCTTTTTCGGAGTCGAGGAACCTCTTGGTCCTTCTTTGGTATGCCAAAAAATGCCAATGCGGCGCAAACCAGGAAGATAGCAGCTGCTACCAATAGCACTTCAGTCAACCCAATTTTATAAGCCTGCTGATAACCCCCCACCAGTCCTTCCAGCTTGGACACTGGAATTGAATACTTTGAGGCCACTGAACCGACATTGCTTCCCAAAATTTGCTTGAGAACCGTAGTAGCATTCTGAATCTGAGACTGATTTAGCCCAGCACCGCCTAAAATATGATAGTAAGCATTCATGCCGAAGATTATGAATAGAGTATTCAGTAGAGCAATTCCAAGGGAATTGCCTAAAGTCTGGCCGGCATTGTTGGCCGCGGAAGCGGAACCTGCCAGTTCCTTGGGCGGAACGCTCAGTGTCACATTAGCCTGAGCATTATTAGCAATTCCCAGGCCAAGACCGAACAATACCTCAGCAGCTATCAAGACCCAGAGAATTTCATCAGTAAGAGCTCGAGACATAAAGAGCAGGCCGAGCGCTGCAATGATTGTTACCAAAGAATAAAATATTTCGGTTTCCAAAACGGCTTATGATCAAGCCGCCGAGTATACTGAAAGCGAATAAAGATATAGCTAACGGTATCATCACCAGAGCAGATCTTTCAGGGGATATCTTGAGCAGAATTTGCAGATAATTGGATATCTGGAAGTTAACACCGCTGATTCCCAAACCCATCAAGACATTCACAATCATGCTGACAGAGAAAACGCGATTAAGGAAGAGCCCAAAGGGTAGGGCAGCGTAATGTATTCTTGACTCCCACCAAAAGAAGGCACACATGACAGCCATGCCAAGGAAAATGGGTACCAGAACATTTTTTTGAATGAAACTACGGTAATAGAAAACGCGAATCTCCAGCCGTATGTCTGGTTCATCCATTGAATGGCCAGTGTTGATAGTCCAACGATAAGACCAGAGGATTTTCCAAAAAAACCAATCGCTTTGGGACGCTCATGCGAGCTAAAAGAAATCACTATGATAGCCAGAGATAAGGGGCTGACCAAAGCGATGCTGAATTTGATGGTTGAATGAAGCTATCACCCTTTACCAAGATGTATCCCCACTAATAGTAGAAGAAATTTTCCTAATTCTGAATCTCATCTCAAGAATCAAACACCATTGCAGTATTCCCAAGCCTCATAAAGCTCAAATGACATGGAATTGCCAAAGTCAGCAACAATCCTAAGTTCCAGATCTTTTCCATTTTGGTGGTGCAGTTACGCAGGCATCATGACTGGAAGGGAAGTTATTAATGTTCGAATATACTATATTATTTGAATAGATCAATCTGAACGAGGAATGATTATGAAATTAGAAAATATCCTGGAATTTGCCTTGCTTCTCCTGGTGATAGCAGTACCAATTACCGGCGCTGAGGATGCCACAGAGAAGATCTGGTATATAAGCCCTGAAATGGCCCCCTGCACGGGTGTAACTCCGCAAATGTGCCTGCAGGTCAGGGAAAATCCGCAGGAAAACTACACTCTATTTTACAGCGGGATAGAGGGATTCTGTTATAGGCCTGGTTACGAGTATGAAATCAAAGTCAAAGAGGAGCCAGTTATAAATCCTCCTGCCGATGCATCCTCCAAGAAATGGACCCTGGTTGAAGTGATCAGCAAAACGGGTGATGTTACAAGCTCAAACCTGGAGGGAGTATCATGGTCTCTGGACACCTATCTCAACCGGGATGGCAAAACAGAATGTGTGCTACCTTATACTGAAATAACTGCTTTATTCGAATCAGGCCTGGTTTCTGGCAATGGGGGATGCAATGGTTATGGAGGCAACTACATTACAGAAGGGGATAGTATTACAGTCAGTATGATTATTTCGACGTTGATGTTCTGCATGGATGATATTTCGGATCAGGAATTGGAATATTTACTGAATCTGCAGAATGCTTCCACTTATAATGTCTCTGGCAATCTGCTGAGGATGATGGACGCGAATGGAACCGTAATCCTGACTTATTCTGTAGTTCAGCCCCTGCCCCTATCGGGCACAAACTGGAGTGTGCTATATTACAATAACGGCAAAGATGCCCTGGTTTCAGCCCTGGCAGGGACGGAGGTTACTGCCCTCTTTAATGACGATGGAAATCTAACAGGCTCGGCTGGCTGCAACAACTATGGGACAGGTTATCAGGCCGATGGCAGCATGATCAATATAGGGCCGATAGCTACCACCCGCATGTACTGTTCTGAGCCAGAAGGCATCATGGAACAGGAGAGCGAATACCTGGCCGCCCTGCAATCTGCAGCCAGCTACAGGACTGAAGGACAAGAATTGTCGCTCCTTTATGCAAACAATACCACAGCTGTCACCTACAAGAATTCTGCCGCCCTTTGAGGATGATCTGAGACAGAAATCTGTCGATAATCCTAAGGCGCGACTGTGCGCAAAGGCTCGGAAGCTCACGCTTCCGGGCTCAAATTATCTTATTAGATCTTTTGGACAGGTACGTTGTACGTGTTCTGCTGGCTAGCTTTACCGTTAGCTTTTGGAGACTATCCAGTCCTCTTTGTCCCCATGTTGCCAGCACCGTCATGATGCGCTCATGAATCGAGGTTCCTTTATCATTGCGCAGCGTGCCCAAGATCTTTCTTAAAACGACTTGTGGTCGCAATGCCCTCTCGGCTCTATTATTTATCGGCTGCAGCTAGTCGGACTTCAAGCTCACGGATTTTGGCCTTAGGCAACTCATTCTCAAGCCTTAATTGCTCATTTTGCTCTCGAAGTTGCCTGATAATCTCTACTTCGTCCATACTCTCAATAAAAGAATATTATTATAATATTACTTAATTTTTCTGGTCTAATTTATTCCTGCTTGGTGATTAATTTTTAAGAACTAAGTGGGTGCTAAACATGTACAAAAAATTTATATCTGATGCTAACCTTTGACTTGACATCCCTGAATTCAACTTCGAAAATATAGAGGAGGATTTGAATGATCGAACGCAGAAGCCTGTTTGTAGTTGCTTTTTCAATCTTGGCCACATTTGTCATTGTCCAAGGGAGTCTTGGCCAGTGCTATTCTCTTCCTTCACCGGATGAGAACGAAGAACGGATCTTTGCACAAAGCGCATGTGCTGGTGTGAGTAATGATCCGCCTAATCCAACGATCTTCACTATTAGCGAACCGCAAACCATAACAAAAATTGGCACTTACCATTGGAATCAAGCCTCCGGCGATACTCCGGGAACGATCGGGCTGAAAGACGAGAACGGAAAAGTCTATGGCCTGTGGCAGGCAGAAGGAATGCCAGGCCAGGGTGGAGTGCCCAATGCCTACTGGATAGTAGATCTGTCGCCGGGAGTGGACCTGCCCCCGGGGACGTATACAATTTTGGACTCGAGCCCGGCAACCTGGTCATACACAAGCGAGAGCGAAGACAGCGGATTAGCATCAGTAGTAGGTCTCAAAACTGGGAGCCCTAAAGGGAAACATGCTCCCTGTGCTGATGAAGGAATGGACTTTTCGCCCAGAAGCCCGACCGATATCTATGATGCGGGTCCCGGACTGACACCAGGCATGTACAATATCTGGTACGGCAAGAGAACAGGTACGAATATAGGAAAGCCGGATGAATGGAATCAATTTGGGCCTGTTGAGCTGGCAGGCGGCAAATTCTATGTATTTGATGTTACAACTGCCAATCTTGGCGAAACTGATCCAAAGACGATCAATCCCATGCTATCCAATCCAACTGATGGCCAATCACTGGTTTGGCTCAAGCTCAGCACAGAGTATGCTTATGTGATTTGTCTTGAGGGTCCGCTGGGAGAGGGTTTGCAGCTTGCAGGTGCCTGGAAGATGTCCGGACATCAGGAAGGATTCAATGATTGGAAAGCGGATCTGATGCTGAAGAAGGACGGCACCCTGCAGTGGACGGAGACAGAAGGGGCGAATGTGGGCGCCAACCGACAGGGAACCTGGGAGTTCGATGGGACGGCCCTCACACTGAAGTGGATATCTCCAGGCGGAGGACAGACTTCCTGGGTTTCACAATCAATAACTGAGAATTCAGTAGCTAATGGCGTTTACACCGTAGAAATGGCCCCGGGAGGAACGTGGTCCGCGACACGGGTGATGGAAGGGATCTAGAGAGCTTCAAAGTAATGGCTTTTCCTTTTTTTTAGAGTGGCCTTTATCTTAAGGAAGGCCGGATAGATGGATTACTTGGAGGGTTATCAATATAAATCGCTATGCTGCAGAACTATACTATGCGGGGGGATGGGTAGAGTGCCAGTCTTGATGTAAAATTCATAGGAATAAACAGTGGCAAAAACAAACTTGCTATCTACGAGACATGATAGATATATAAAAAAATATTCGAAAATTATTAAAAAATCTTGCAATCGTGGTTATCACCTGACCTCCCCAGAGTTTAGGCACACATATGAAGGGCATCCAGTATTTCGCGCTGTTTCTTGGTGATCTCAGTTGTGATCTTCTCTCCATCCGGCAAGATCATAATCTTGATCTTTTCAAGCTCCGTTATCAGTCCTTCCACGGAGTATCTTTTATTCAACTCTGCATCGATCATTAGTCTCATCAGCTTCATTCTCAAGATCAGAGCAATGAACGCAATGAAGAGATAACCCCTCAGACTGCTGTTGGTTCGTAGGTTTGCCGGCATCAACTCAATGTCGTTCTTCAACACATCGAATCCTTTCTCGACAACATCCTTGCTTCGATAAAGCGAAAGACACTCGATCCAAGAAAACTCGCCTCGATAAAGCAGAACAAACTTTCCCATTTTATTAATGGCCTGCGAGACCGCATTTTTTCTGAGAGAGACCTGAAACCTGCCATCAATCGCACTCCATTCAATGTACTTGGCATCCCTTTTAGCCGTCGTCCTGAAAACCTCTCCCGGATTCATCCAGGGTTTCAGGTTCTTGGACTTGAGGACTTCCATTAGATCATATAGTCGTTTATAAAATGTGCTCCTTTCCTGCTGCTCTCGTTTCTGATCGTAATACGCATACCCGCTCAGTTTGTTTTCTCCTACTTCGATGCTTACGGGCATCACAAACAGCGGTTCTTTTTCGTAGAGCTTCAGGTGCTCGGGATCATCGATTCTGCTATGAATGGCGGATACTGCTTCTTTGACGTTCTTGAGTGTACTTGTTGGCGGAATGATGAATGATAAATCCGCAGCCACCAGCTCTTCGATGTTATCGGTTGAGAAGAAACCTCGATCCATGATCATGGTATAATTTCGAACGCCTTGCGCCTTTATTTTCCGGACTGTATTCTTAAGCGTAGATACGTCCGCGATGCTTCCAGGATAAAGATCGTACATCACCGGTATGCCTAGATCCATATCGACGATGAGAGACAAGTTGATCTGTGGCAGATCGAGACCATCTCGATTATAACCGTATTCCAAGAGGCTGATGCTCTGGGAGTAAGATGACAGAGACGTTATGTCATAGACCAGTGTGCTGCATGTCGATATCTGTTGGATGAGTTTGCGAGAGAATTCCAGATTCGCAGTGCTTTCGCCGATACGGCTTAGCATTCGGGAAAGGCTCTGGGAAGATAAAGGTAGATCTGGGTGGTCTTCGGATATGGCCGTACCTTCATACCAGCTTTGGATATGGGTTAGGGCTCGAGGACGTGTAGCATAATTCATTGCCAAAGTCAAAATTGGCCAGACTTCCTTGCCAGGCAGGACACCGGAGAGGATCTTTTCCAGCTCAAGGTCTTCTGTGATCTTTTTTAGCGGCACAAATTCGCCATGCGACAGAACTTTCTTCGGTACTTGGTCTTGAGAGCGGACCTTGACCGGGACTCCATTAACATTCTTGCCGAGGTACTTGCTCTTCTGGCGAATTTGCTTCTTTTCTTTGTCGTAATAGGGTGTAATCTCGTAGATGTATTTTTTATTCTGAATTTATCCAATCTCCAGGCCTGATTATGATATCTTTCTTTTCATTACCATATTATCTATAAAAAATAAAAAATTTATCCGACCCCGTTCCCAGCGGCTCACATCTTCACGAATATCTCCATGGCCTCTTGCGGCTTCTTCTGGGCCAGCAAGACATGCATCTTGCCAATCAAAGCCTGGGCATAGGAGGGATCGATCTCCAGAGCCGTGTCATAGGCCTGCTGGGCCTCTGCATACTTTCCGTTTGCTTCCAGGGCCATTCCCCTGGCAACGTAAGCCTGCTTGAACTTGGGATCAATAACCAGGGTCTCATCAAAGAGCGCTCCCGCATCTGCATAGCTCCCCAGGACCATTAAAGAGATGCCTTTCCTGTAAAGTGCATCCTTGTACTGGGGGTCCAGGGCCAGAGCACCATCATATTTGGCTGTGGACTCTTTGAACATTCCCCGCATCTGGAGGAGATTTCCTTCCCGCAACCAGTAAGACTTGCTCTTGTTATCGAGCTCTGTAGCTCTGGCAGCAGCGATAGAAGCATTATCATAATTCTTCATCGCCAAATAAGCCTCAGAAATGCCCGACCAGGCGGCCGCTTTTTCGTCGTTTATCTGCAGAGCGGCGTTGTAGGACTGGATTGATCCATTGTAGTTCTTAAGAGCTCTCTCAGAATCTCCCTTGTGAATCCAGGCGTCGATGTAGCCCGGCTCCTGGTTGACCGCTTTATCGAAATAGGCCAGGGCGTCAGTATAATTCTTGGTTGCGTATAGCTGGGACCCCTTCCAGTCGAAATATGCCGTTTCTTCTGCCACGCATATGGCACTCAATAGAAATATGCTCACTAATATGCCAAATATTTTCAAGATCATTCCTCCAAATTGACTCTTCCTGATGCATTGCGGTATAATATTGACTTTATAAGAACTTTACGCAAAGCAAAAAAAAATGATTCTGTTATATAGTGAATTATATCGAATACACGGGGACAGAGGAGCTGCCAATACTCTTCAGGGCTTTTGCGGCGCTCATTCGCACGTTGTTATCGCTGTCATTTGCCATTGCTTTGAGCAGGGTATCTCTGGCTTTGACATCATCTATCTCCCCCAGTGCCCAGGCCGCATCAGCTCGCATATCGCTCTTTGCATTCGGATCCTCCAGAATCTGTAAAAACGGTTGCAGTGCCTGGCTTCTGTTTATCCTGGCGAGAGCTATGACTGCCGCGTGTCTCACACCGCTGTCACCGTTCTTGAAGGCCAATAGCAGCGGCTCCATGCTGCTCTCGTCACCAATTACTCCCAAGACCTCTGCCACCCCCTCCTGAGTTGTGTTGTCACCGTTCTTTAGCGCAGAAATCAATGGTTGCTCACCGGGTTTGCCAATCGCCACAAGGGCTCCTAAAGCTTCGTCACGAACATGATCCTCAGGATCGCGAAGGAGATTAATCAAAGGAGGGATGGATCGACTGTCTTTGAGCTGGCCAAGGGCATCTGCCGCCTCGGCCCGCACACCTGCATCTGTATCTTCCAGCGCCCCGATCAAAGGCTGCACGCCTCTTGCGTCTCCCGAACCTCCAAGAGCTTCTGCCGCACCCATACGCCGAATGATGTTGCCATCGGCCAAGACCTGTATCAATAAGTCTGTTGAACCTGTGCCGGCAACGGATCTTATAGCCCATCCGGCTTCCTCTCTAAGGCTCTCGTTGCCGTCCCCCAGTGCGAAGAGAAGAGGGTCCAGGGATCTCGGATCTTTGATCTGTCCCAATGCCGCTGCCGCCCAATATCGGACAGTGCTGTTATCGCTTTCCAAAGCCGAAATCAGCGGCCCCGTGCCCCTGGTATCATTGATCAATCCAATAGCCCTCGCAGACTCCCACTTGACAGGATCATTCTCATCCTTCAGGGCGGCAATCAGTGGGTCTATTGCCGGTTTGCCTATCTTCACCAGCGCCAGAGTCGCCCAATCCCTCACATTGCGGTCGTCGTCCTCAAGAGCCTGGATTAACGGGTCCAATGCCACTGGATCGCCTCTTTTTCCGAGCGCCCAGGCGGCCTCGCTTCTGACTTTGACGTCCTTATGGGTGAGGTTCTGGATAATTTCCTGTGTGGATTTGCCGTCCGACTGCCCCATGACAGGACCAGCCAGGGCTAATATCAACAATATGGTCAGCGTAAAACCAACGATTGTACTTGCACCTGCTTTCAGAATGACCATCTCTTTTAAGATAGATTTCGTTATTTACATCCTCAAGAGGATATCTACTGCCTCTTTTTGCCTGCCAGCCACAAGCAAAGCATGCATCTTATTCATCAGAGCCAGTGTCCATTTTGGATCTATCTTCAAGGCTCGATCATATGCAGCAATCGCTGCCTCATAATTCCCTTGAGCTTCCAGGACCTGACCTCGGGCATTATAGGCTTGCTTGTACTTGGCATCAATGTCGATGACCTGGTCAAGGAGCTCTAAGGCTTTATCTGTATTATTGACTGCCAGATCTGACAACGCCTTTCTATATAAGGCATCTTTGTACTTCGCGTCCAGAGCCAGAGCCCGATCAAAGTCTTCTCGAGCTCCCTCAAAGTCTCCCTGTACCTGAAACAGCGTCCCATTTTTGAGCCAATAACCCTTGTTCTTGGGGTCAAGCCTGGTAAGCACTGCGACAGCTGCAGAGGCATTAGCATAGTCCTTACTGGCAGAATATGAATCCGCCAATCCCGACCAGGCAGCTGCGCTCTTGTTGTCGAAAGCTATGGCCTGATTATATGATAGGAGAGAAGCGTTATAGTGCCGGAGAGCCTTTTGAGCATTTCCTCTATGAATCAGGGCATCTATATTGCTGGAATTTTGGTCTATTGACTTATTAAAGTAGTCCATGGCCTCGCTAAAGTTCCCGACTGAATAGAGCTTGTTTCCCAGATTGCCGTAATTCTCTGATGCATCTGTGCAAGTACCCAAGCCGCTCATAATGAATATGATTAAAATGAGAAAGTATAATAATAAGTATTTCAGCTTCAAATCAGTCCCTTCCATAGCTTTTTCGAGGTCAATTCAATTCTTAAGTCTTTTTCTTGGCTAAACTGTGCGCTGGAATTTAAGTGTTTTTGTTCAAATTACTGATGTAGAAAATAGAAAAGTAACGGACCCGGGAATTCTTCTCCGCCGGTTCCAACTGCACAAATCCTCTATTCCATCAGGCTGCTGCAAGAGCAGGCTCAACAGAGATCCTATCACAGAAGGCTTTGATCTGCTCCTGGTTCATGATGTTCTTGGGAATTACGACCACCTGGTATCCATCGCGCTCCAGTCTATTTATAAGATCCCTGAACTGGCTCATGGCCACTTTGACCTGCTTGGTCAGATCAGGCATCTTTAGAATTACTATCTTTGCCGAAGGGATTACAGCATCCACGACATAGCCCCAGCGCGTGGGACGATGCATCAGCACCGCAACCCCTCTCTTTTCGAGTTCCGAGATTATGTCGTCAAACTTTTCAATTTCTGGTGACTCAGCTTGTTTAATAATAGATTCCTCCACAACCCTATTCTGATCTCGAATATCCGCAAATTATTTTAACAATAAACCATTGCTGCCATATATAATTATCATTTTTAATTTTAGACTAATGTTATTAAACACTGTCTTAAACATTATCATAATTCTATTATTGAAACAATTATTCCAGCTTGGCGACACTATCTTCTCCCCACCAGTTCGAGCAGCCTTTCGTAATCTGCAACCGGAAATCGAACCGATAACGAGAGTCCTATTTCACATGCTTGTGTGGAGTTCAATTCTATTATCCCTAAATCATCGTCCAGGTATTCCCTTATATCATGAGGATGAGCATTATACTTCCAGCCACCGTTTTCGCCAATTATTCTGGAGTAAAGCCAATTATCAGCGTCTGGGCTTTTAAATGGATCGAGGCCGGATATCACACGAGTCAAGAATGCCTCCGCATCTTCTGTCGTGAGAAACTCTATCCACACAACACCAGGCCTGTTTTCCTGGCAAGAATTGCAGGTCATGATTCCAAAATCCCAGATGGCTTTGAGCAGAGGGGCTATTCCTTCGTCCACCTCAATCATTCCGTTTGATGCCGGATCAAAAACTATGATCTGCCTGTGCTCAATCATCTTCATGCTCCTCTGCCAGCCCCTGCCAAATAGTCCAACTTTTCAAAGAGCCGCATCAAGCGGCGATGAGTTAAAAATTTGCGCGGCGCGAAGACCTTCGCCCCGCGTCTTGTGTACGCCCTGTTGCGGACGCGGTCAAATTAGAACAGATCGATTATAGGAATAATCAAATCGGCTTAGTATCTTCTGGGTGCCCTGGCAGGTCTGTGCTTCTGATAGCACTCGCTGCAGTAAACCGGCCTGGATCCATCCGGCTTGAAGGGAACCTGGGTTTGCTTCCCGCATTCTGAACAAGTAACATCTGTCATTTCTCTTGGACCGCTGTTGTAGCCGCCTCTGCTGCTGCTGCTACCGCTGTTTTCATATTTTCGCTCAAACATTTAATTCACGTACCTTTTGAATCGATTCAAAGAATCGAAACTGCCACAGAAAACATCTCAACAAATCTCTTTGATCGACGCAATAATGCAGCATCGTCTAAAGGCCAGATTGGCATATATACTTGTTGGTTAAGATGCGGAATTGTCGCTTACCTTCTCTTCGTGATTATGGAGAGTATATCGCAGTCCTTGAGTTCATGGTCCAGACCGATCGATTGGCCCGGGAACTTGGCGCTCTTGCCCCAGACCAGACCATAGCGGAAGAGATTCACGAAGTCGCGATGAAGATGCTCGCAGACCGACTTAACAGTGCTTCCGTCCAAGAGCACCAACGGCTCTTCCAGATCCGCTTTGCCCCCTTTCGGCTTGAGATAGACACGAATAAAGCCCAGCTTCTGGTAAATCAGATCCTTCAGCTCCTCCAAACCCTCAAATGTCGCACAAGAGACCGGGAGATAGTCTCGGCTTAGCTCCTCTCGAATCCTGTTCTCGACTCCTCCGTAGCGCAGATCGAACTTATTTATAGCCACTACCGATGGAATGTAGACTCTGTTACCAGCCAGGAAGTCCACCAGGCTATCCGTATCGATATCTTCGCGAATGGTGACATTGGCGTTCACTATGCCGTAGGCGCGTATGATCTCTGCGATCTCGAACTCGGTCATTTTGGTAAGAGGGACCGTACTGCGCACGATTATGCCGCCTTTCTTTTCCTGAGTAACGTGAATGTTGGGAGGCTGCTTGTCCAGCCGGATGCCTGCGTCGTAGAGCTCGCGCTCCAGGATATTCAGCTTGTAGTTGAATACATCTCCCAGCAGCAATATTATGTCCGCGGCGCGAGCTGCCGTTATAACCTCTCTGCCCCTTCCTTTGCCCTTCGCCGCTCCTTTGATGATGCCCGGCATATCCAGTATCTGGATCTCAGCGCCTTTGTATTTCATGACGCCCGGAATGACCTCCAGGGTAGTGAATTGATATGCAGCAACCTCAGACCTGGAGTTCGTCATATAGTTGAGCAGGCTGGACTTTCCTACGGACGGGAAACCCACCAGGGCCACCGTTGCGTCGCCGGACTTCTTGATATAGTATCTTCTACCCCCGCCGCCGCCCTTGATCTTCTGAAGCTCTTGCTGTGCCTTCAGCTTCGCGATCTTGGCCTTGATCTTACCCAGATGATGCTCAGTGGCCTTGTTCTTCTGAGTGTTAAAGATCTCCTCTTCCAGCGCCTTAATCTGCTCCTCTATAGTTGCCATTTATACGTCCTCTTAGTCGGCAAGCGGCCACAAGATCGGCCAAGCCCTGCCATCAGCTTGAAATGTACTGAGTTTGCAATTATGAAGGAGGCTACCCCTTTATAAGTTATGGGTTTAGCCGGTCTTCTGTCAGGGATTCTTCATAAATAGCCGGGAGGTTTTGCGAAGACCGAGGCACTCGAGCAAGATACACCGAGAGCTTGCTTTTGTGACCGATCAGCTGTTCAGCACCAGCGATCCCCGAATCGCGGAAGTGATGCCCACAGAAGCCATGCACCTGCCCGCTGCCATGACCACTCAAAGCGAAGAACCAGTATGTTTCAAACTTAGGCTTCAATGACTTGCCAACGGTTTTTCCATATCCCTGGTTCGTCAAACCCAAGATCAGACCTCTGGGAATAGGAGACCTCAAGGTCGTGAAGCAGACCCTCGAGAGGTATGTGGCCGGCGACAGTGGCGCATATTGAGAATGTGCTCAAGGGCGAATCAAAAGAGCGCAAGCATCGTCGCTTCGACAGGACCGAAGAGACGATCACCATTGCCCTTGAAACCACTGAGGAGACGGAGAGAGACACCCAGACCACTGACCGTTTTGAGCTTAAAAAGGAAGCAGAGAAGACGATTCAAACCGATATGAGCGTGGATGCTGGTATCACAGTCAGTGCATCCTATGGACCTGTTGAACTGGGTGCCGTATGCCAACTTTGCCTACAGCCAGTCCACGACAGACACTACAAAGACCTCTTCCAACTTTGCCCGGGACGTTGTCGATCGGTCGGTGAGTCGCATTCAGAAGAAGACTCGTGAGGAGCGCATAACCAAGACCATCCAAGAGGTCGAGGAGATTAACACTCATGGCCTGAACAATGTGGGTGGACCGGGGCACATCACTGGCGTCTACCGCTGGGTGGACAAGCATTACAAATCCCAGGTCTATAATTACGGCGAAGCGCATGATGTTCGAGTTCATTCTGCCAGAGCCCGCTGCATTCTTCATCTACTCTCAGAACAACAACCCGGCCAAGGCGATCAACGTCGAGAAGCCAAAGCCGCTTGGCAACATCACTCACAAAGATATCACCGAGTGGAACTATCAGAACTACATTCGCGATTACAATGTTCAGGGCATCACGCCGCCGCCTCCCTTCACCCACATCCTCAGCATCCCATTCGACCAGTCTGGTATGCAGGAAAAACAAACCTCCTCCAAATCCAGCCGGGACCTGGTGGTGCCTGATGGGTATGTTGCGAAAGATTGGTGGGGGAATTGGTCGGTGCAGTATCTGGGATCCGAGCAATTTTGATATAATCGTGGGCGCAGCAGGCGATAATCTGAGCGATGAAGATATGGTTGTGCCAGTGGCCATCAAAGCCTTTAACGTTGCATCCTATGCCGCAGTGATCGAGGTCTCCTGTGAGTCGCACAGCCCGACACTATGAGGATTGGCAGATAAAGACCTTCGAAAAGATCATGGCGGCGTATCAGTCGGCAATGGCCCAGTATGAAGATAAGCTCAGAGCTGCTCAAGCCCGTTCAGGGGGTGATCATCACAGGCCAGAATCCGGCCATCAACCGGGAGATCGAACGAATTGAGATGAAGAAACAGTGCATAACCATGCTCACCGGTGAACGCTACCAGAATTTTAATGCCATGAGCGGAAGTCCACCCGAGATAGATCTCGTTGATGCATCGGCAGAAGGCAGGTTCATTCAGTTCTTTGAGCAGGCCTTCGAGTGGGAGCAGATGACATATCTGTTCTATCCGTACTTCTGGGGACGCAAGAACAACTGGGTCTCCATCTCAACCACATTTGATAATGACCCTCTGTTCACGCGCTTCCTGCAGGCAGGGGCGGCCAGGGTTGTGTTGCCCGTGCATCCAGCATATAACGATGCTATCCTCTACTACTTGCAGACAGGAGACCTATGGAATGGGGGTGATCTTCCTGATCATCAACGATCCATTGTATATTGCACTTTATGAAGAGCTGAAGGACCAGCAAGATGACCTCGGCAATGCTGTGCCAGAAGGAGACCCCTGGAAGGTGGTCTTGCCGACAACGCTGGTCTGGCTGCAGCCCGGACCGGAGCTGCCAGACTTCACTCAACCTTGATACCATCGAGGAGGAACCATGGGTGAAATCCTGCGGCATGCGGAGGTCTTCCACAATACGATTGAGAAGATCGGCTCGTTACGCCCTGACGAAGAGTACACCTACCTTGAGCTGGGGAATTACCTCACGGATGTATCTCAGTTTCGCGACCCCTTCGCACACATGCTGGCGAAGCGCACAATCTGGGGAAAGGCCACACGGAAGAATTGGTTTTTGGCCGTGCTATCCGTGATTCCGGTCATTGGCGTTCTCACAGATGTGATTCTTGATGTCGCAGATATTGATGTCTGGCTCAATCAGCTCATGGGTGAGCATGAACCCGCAAACAAGCGTTATGGCAAGCTCGCTTTGTACTTCGAGAATGTTATCCTCGGCATCACCCACGTCATCTTCGCCGATGATATCCCGAAAAAGGAAGCGATACGCACAATGCTGCCTCCTGAATTTCAGCGTCTCGAACCTATTCCTGCAAAGGAGGTCGATAGGGTCTATCACAGCTTCTTTACCCAGTACTATCCACACGAGCACCTGGACTACCCACCATACATCATTAATGGCGAACAACGAGTTTACAGCCGCATGTATCAGCGGGGCTCGCGAGGTGTAATCCGGTTCGTCGAGGAGTACCTGCAGTTTCTGTCTGAGGATCTGAGCAAGCTAGAACTCAGATGGAAGGAGAAGCGCGGTGCATCCAAAAACACGGAGGATCGGCATGATCTCCTTGTATCCTTTGGCAAGCTTTTGCACGCCGTCGAGGATTATTTCTTCCACACGAATTACGCCGAGATCCACTTGTGGAATTCGGAACGCAGCCGCTATTCCTCAGCGGAAGCAGAGGATATATTCAAGACACGATTTGCCCGGGATGCACTGCTCTCATACCGCAGCTATCCGGGCTACACAGGATACGATCTCGCAGCCACCGGATCCGATCCGGAAGCAGGCAGTCACACGCAGTGGCGTCGAAAGCTTATGCGGCGTCTCAGGTATCCAGTTTATGTGCCCCCAAACCAGCTAAGCAAGTCTGAGTCCCTCTCCAGCCTTGACCTAGTCTATCCTGGAGGCTTCGAGAGCAAAGACATGTTCCATACCATGGCCGGTGCTCTCGAAAGCCTAGAACGGTTGCTCGTGCGTTTTGACGACTTGGCGAGCCATGTGCCTCCGCCCTTGCGAGCCGAACTCCATCTGCCAAGTTCAGGCAAGCTGAGAGATAGCAATCTTGTGCTCATCCGCACGCTTTTCAATGCTGATGAGCGCACTCGATTGGATCGAGACAAGGATTACCTTGATCGCCAGCTCGTCCGGCACATTGAGCAGATCAACTCAGGAGTGTATGAGCGCAATATAGATTATTTCCATAAAGAAGGCTTCCTCAATGCTCAGGCACGCGATGCGTTCCGTCGAGCTTTCGCTATAGATAAGGGCGTGGAGGCAATGCACAGTCTTACACCTGGATGTGGGGGGTTCCTCATCCAGTTCCTGGCCGAAGCTCAGGGCGAGCTGAACGATAGCCGTCGCCAGTCCAAACGCCTTGATACAGAGCATATGGGGCGACCAAACGAAGGTAAAAAAATCTTGAAGCTAGGGTTTGACGGGTCTCGCATATCTCCGACGCCATGCAGGCCTGGCAAGGGGAATCATCCGGTCGGTCAGGAAGCTGGCCATCCTTTATCTGCTTTATTCTATCGCGAATGCGCAGTACCCGGGCTCGATCCACGCTATGAATCTGAACCGTTCGAATGAGGCCAGAGCTCGCATACTCCACAAGCCCGTGATCTATTCTCATCTTATGCTTCTCTCCCAAGAGCAGAGCATAACCAGCTATTGTGAGCCGATCTCTCTTCCAGACTCCGTTCTCTGGTGCCTGACCGGTGCGAATGAGGGACGGAGTATTGCCCGGAGCAAGTCGATCCAGCCTTCCCGATAGACCCAGTCTCCCTGAACAGAGGTCCACTTCCGGTTCATACGGCAGGAGATAATCGATGTATTCAGCGAGGTTTTGAGCGATCGATGCAATCCTTCCCTCCACCTCCCGGCAGGCCGGTCCGAGCTCTGCGACCTCAATCTCATAAACCAGAGGCAACTCCTCTTCCAACCTCATCAGAGCCTCTCTCAGCTGGCTTTCCAGATCGCTTTTCTTTGATAGTGTGAGCATCAGGCTGCGTATGAGGATATGCCGGGCATTGTTTTTTCTGGGCATACTTCCCAGAGCTTCAAAGTAAACCAGCCTGGGGCAACGCAGATAGAGGCCGATATCTGATATCCTGACGTTTGTTGGCATCATTGAACTATTGCATTTCATCTTTTAAAAATTTTTTGTCTATTTAGTTGATGGATGCGAATGAAGGGATATCGGACTAAGTCACAGGATGTAGAGTTATGGCATGAAA
This sequence comes from uncultured Methanosarcinales archaeon, assembly GCA_963702455.1. Lineage (GTDB taxonomy): Archaea > Halobacteriota > Methanosarcinia > Methanotrichales > Methanotrichaceae > Methanothrix. Next base: position 119,016 of record CAVPCV010000008.1, on the reverse strand, counting down.
TGATCGAGTCAAATTCTGCAAATTCGTCGCATTGTGATGAGGGATTTCCATTCGCATCTTGATAAGCCAGGCGTCTTCTGCTCCAGATCCAATAGTGCTGGTTATGCCTGCCATAATATAGTCTCCATCCCGGTTTTGCACGGCAAAGGTGCCGATATCATCTGCCCCACCTCCAAAGACCCGTGCCCATTCCTCATTACCGCTGGAATCGATCTTGATAATGAGGGCATCTCTTCCCGATTCCTTGCTATCAATCCGTCCTGCGATGATGAAGCCGCCTTCGTTTGTCGGCTGCAGAGATGTGCCCGAACCCCCCTGGTAGGTCCTCTCCCAAAGTCCTCGACCCGCGAGATCGGTTCTGATGAGAATGATTCGATTGTTATCGGAGCCCGATTCTGTCCTGCCCACCAGAGCATAGCCGTCCTTGAGCTCCACCACCTGAAAGCCGGCGTCATCTTTGCTGCCGCCAAAAGTAGCATTCCATGCCTCTTTTCCCTGTAAATCGGTTTTCAAGAGCCAGATATCGTCTCCACCTTTTCCAAAGGATGCTGTCCGACCTGCCGCAATGTATCCCCCATCCCGGCTCTGCAGAACCGAAATGCCCACATCATCCTCCCGTCCGCCGTAAGTACGATCCCAGATCCTGTTTCCCAGATCATCGGTCTTCAGGAGCCAGAGGTCTTTTCTTCCTCTGCCCAGAGACTGGGTATAGCCGGCGACGATGTAACCCCCATCTTTGGTCTCATCGACGGACCACCCTCCGTCACCGGAAGAGGATACGAATCCCCCAAAGGTCTTATCCCAGACTAGGCTCCCATTGCCATCCGTCTTGATCAGCCAGAGCCTTTCCTCGCCCATGCCGAAGGACTTCGTGCTTCCCGTGATAATGAAACCGCCGTCATTTGTCTCTCTCACGAAATATCCGATGTCCTCGCCCGATCCGCCAAGAATTCTGCTCCAAATAGGATTTCCAGATTGATCTGTCCTGATCAGCCACAGGTCGCTTCCCTCTCCTCTGGCTGCCGTATTGCCGACCAGGATATAACCTCCATCCAAAGTCACTTGCAGGCACCAGGCGCCATCTCCATACCTTCCCCCATAGGTCCTGTTCCATTCCTCTCTGGGCTCAGCTCCATAGGCCGAATTGGATTCTGCCAGAACAAGAAAAATGAAGATAGAAGAGACGAAAATAAAAGAGATGAAGCCGATCGATAGGATCTTTTTGGGGCAACAATTCTTCCTCATTGGCTTCTCCATGGGCTTAGATGCCTCTATCCTGGAATTTTACAGTCTTATCCATGGAAAAGGTTCCGCTCAGGAAGGTCCGAGAATCGATATCGTTCTTGCCCATCTCATGCTGGGAGGCAGTGATGCCGTAAAAGCCTTTGAAGTTGGCCCTGGAATTGGCTCCAATTTCTTCTGGATCCGCATAACCGCTTTCGTTGAGAGTGCTTTCCGAAGATGCTTTTTCCCCTGATTCACTGGATGCCGATCTATTTGCTTTGTGGGCAGGGAGACTGGCCACAGATGAGTTGAGATACGAGGAATTCATGGCGGAAGAATTTGTGGAATTATTCTCTGACCCGGATAGATTGGCGTTAATAATGCCGGAGGCTCTCTTTTTATCAATGGCGGCTCTCCTGTGAGCTTCAAGGTCACTCAGAGCTTCATCCATCCTGACCACAACCCTCTTCGTATCTGCCCCGGTTGCCAGTGCCCCAGAATTCTCATACCCCAAAATGCTCAAGGCGCTCTCGCCGCCAGAAGACGTCGCCGAAAAGAGATAGGCTGCCATTAATATAATCAGAACTGTAGTTATCCCCTTCATCATCCCCACCTTCAGTGCTACAAAATTAGTTAATCATTAATACAATTTCAACTTTTCTATTCCGCCCTATGGATAGCATTTATCTCTTCCCAGCAATATCCTCTTTATGTGTACCTGGACTATTTCCCTTATGAGTCCCTCAGGCCCTACCAGGACAGGATGCTGGACGCGGTCTACGATGTGGTGAGCATTGGAGAGCATGGTGTGCTGATGATAGATGCGCCCACCGGCACAGGAAAGACAAGCTGCATCAGCGCGGCTTTATCCGCGGCCCCCGGAAAGATAGTGGTAGCTGTGCGAACAGTATCTCAGATCGATATCTACATCGATGAGATTAACCGCATATGGTCCAAAACCCGACATAAGCCGGAGATCGCTTACATGGTCGGCAAGCAGAGGATCTGTCCCCTGGAAAATGAGTTTCGGGGTGAGAGCGTTTATGCCGGCTGCTCCAGGCTTCGAGAATGGACAAAAAATTATGTCTCCACCCGCATCGGCAAGAGTAACGCCAGCGTCTACGATCCCAGCTCCGACAGCATACCCGACGAAGAGCCCGGCTATAGGACCTTCTGCCCCTATTACCTGAAAAGCAGGGAAGGCTTCGAGCTTAATGGAAAAGTCCATTTCCGTAGATCCAGCCGTGCTATTGACGTGGTGGAAGGCTTGAAGAAGAGGGTCACGCCTCCATCCAGGCTTTCTGATTCGTGCCAGGGCATCTGCCCTTACGAGATAATGAGCCTCTATGCCAAGAACAGCGACATTGTGATCATGAACTATTCTCACCTCTTCAGCCCTGACTTTCAGGATATCATATTCCAATGGCTGGAGATGGATTCAGAAAAGGTTACACTAATCATAGACGAAGCCCATAACCTGGGCGATGCAGTGCGGGCTATGAACTCGCGGCTTCTCACACTTCGCATGGTAGATCTTGCCGAGAAGGAGGTGGAAAAGTTCGAAGGCACTCTGGGCCAGGCAAGGCTCGAGGAGACGCGAGAGGGAGCCTCCTGGAGGAGGGAAGGAATCAGGGTTATACGGATGCTGCTTCCCCGTCTGAAGAGATTTTTGCAGAGCCGCCAGGAGAGGATGCAGGAGGGAGAAGTTCTGCTGGATGCAGATCTGTTCCGCTCCTTCCTTTACAATGGTGTGGAGGATATTGACGAAGCTCTATCCTATTTCTCAGATGTCTCTGTGGCTGTCGCCGATCTGAATCTGGCCGAGGGGGACAAAGAGAACCTGCAAGGAGACATCCAGCCGAGTCTTGCGCTGGTGCTTCTCTTTCTCAGGGATGTGGAGACGGCGGAAAATGATCCATCCTACCAGAGGAAGATTGTGGTGAGCGGCTCGGGGCAAAAGAGGTTCGTCCGACTGGAGGTCAATAATATCGATCCTGCTGCCAATATCCGGCGCATCACCGATAACATCAGCGCTACTGTAATGCTCTCCGGCACCTTTTCGCCGCTGGAGGCGTATGAGCTCTACTGTCTGGGGGAAGAAGGCAGAGCGCAAAAGCTCAGCCTGCCCAATCCATTTCCAAAGGAAAACCGCCTGCTTCTGGCTGCAAAAAAGGCAACAACCCAGCTGGAGATCAGGGAAGATGCAGACAACAGGGTGGAGATATCCGGACACATTAGATCGATAATTGAGTATGTTCCCGGAAATGTGGCCGTCTTCTTCACCTCTTACCCCATGATGAATAATTACAGGGATGTGTGTCTCGTATCCTCAAGAAAGGTGGGAAAGAAGATCTGCGTTGAGCCACGCAGCGCTGACGAGGTTCCAGAGTTGCTGGAGGAGTTCTTCTCCCTGGGTCGCGGCAGAGGTGCAGTCTTGACGGGAGTATGTGGCGGGAAGCTGGCGGAAGGAATTGATTACAAGGGAGAAGCCCTCAATGGCGTGGCCGTGGTGGGCCTGCCGCTGGCTGCCTACGATGAGATTCAAAAAGAGATCAACGGCTACTACACCAAAAAATATGGCAAGACGAAAGGGATGCTCATAGCCTATACCCTGCCCGCCATGAACCGGGGATTGCAGGCTGCGGGCCGGGTCATTCGCGCTGAGTCTGAGAGGGGCGTCCTTCTGTTTTGCGATCGTCGTTTTGGAGACGACAATCTTGGCGGCGTCAACCAGTTCTTCCCCGAATGGGTGAGATCGGAATTGATACTGGTAGACGCAAAGGAGGGCCAGGAATTGATCAAGGAGAAGATCGCGCAGTGGAAAATGGAGAAAATTCCCGAGAAGCGCATACTCAATGCTGAACCGACGTCAACGAGGAGTAAGCCCAGAAAAGCCGGCAAAAGAGATCTCAGGGAGCTGGCAAAATCGCTAGGTCTGGGAGATACAGGTCTTAAGGGCCATTCCTCTCCGGGGGATACAAAGAGAGGAAATTCGGGATTCGGCCAAAAATAATCGTCCTCAAGACCCGCCGGTTATTGGAAAGATCGCAACCTATTTGATCGGATCAGTCTCCAGCACCCGCAGGGGAATGGTTCCCAGGGCTTTACCTACCGTGGATTTGGCTATGCGTCCTGCATGTTCTTCGCTCTCTGCATTGAAGATCTTTATCTCGAAGAGCAGGGCCACCAAGGCGGTGCTGGCGACGAGAAAGACGCCCGCTAGGGGTTCCTTGCATTCCGGGCAATCCCACTGGCCCATCTCTACCTCTACAAAATCCATCTTTCTCTGGTTCAATCGCTTGCCTGCCTCAGAAATGGCCACTCCGATGGCATCATCTTCGGTCTTGACATCTCTGACCAGCCAGGCACCCTCCAGCAAGACGTTGAAATTTGGCATCTTTCAAATGCTAGGAGGATGTATCATATCTACTTTTTCAGCCAGCAAATTTCTGTTTAACAATTTTTTTTAGGCTCTTTTATGAATTTCATCAAATTGGAATCATGATAATTGACGGGGAGCATATACTATTAATAAGTGTGAAATCAAACAGAATGCAATGTTAGTATAAAATAGGGCAATTTTGGGATAAACTAAAAAGGGTTCAATATCATATGCAAGAGGACGTTGGCGTCGATAATCGTAAAGTTGTTTTGGAATACATATCAGATAACCCTGGCTCTCATCTGAGGAAAATAGCAAGGGATCTTGATATCCGCTTGAGTACTCTGAGATATCATCTCGATTATTTGGAAAAGAAGGGGTCAATCGTATGCCAAAAACAAAAAAATTTAAAGGTGTATTTTGCATCCGGTAAACTCAAACCTCTCGAGAAGACTTTGACTCCGCTGCTTCAACAGAAGCGTTTCCGTGACATTATCCTGGTTTTATTGGATTCTCCCGGCATGACATTTTCCCAAATAGTTGACAAATTATCGATAGGCTCCTCCACCGCATCCAAATACATCAATACCTTAGAAGAGAGAAAAATACTATTTCATGAGAAATCAGGGCGAGAAAAAAAGTATTATATAAATGATGAAAAGAGCGTCATCGAGCTTCTGACAACGTATAAACAATTCATGGCTGATATGAGCTACGAGATTCGTACTCCCATGAACACAATCATAGGCATGACAAGCCTCCTTCTTGATGAAAAACTGACCCCTGAGCAGAGAGATTTCGTAGAGACTATCAAGGTCAGCGGCGATGCTCTGATGTCAATAATAAACAACATCCTGGATTTTACAAAGATTGAGCGGGAAACCATAACTCTCGAAGTCCAGGATTTCAACTTGCGCGATTGTATTGAAGAAGCTCTTGATTCAGTGGCATTGAAGGCGGCAGAGAAGAAGCTAAATCTGGCCTGCATAATAGATAAAAATACGCCAGGCGTGATCATGGGAGACAAGGACATGCTGCGTCAGATCCTGGTCAACCTGCTCAATAACGCGGTTAAATTCACAGAGAAGGGAGATGTTCTGGTATCATCTTCTTCCAAGCTTTCTGGTTCTCCATATGAAATTCATTTCGCGATTAAGGATACAGGCATCGGCATCCCGCCAAATAAGATAGATCACCTTTTTGAGTCGTATGGCCAGGCGATGGATCGCCTTTCCGAGTCGTTTAGCCAGGCCGATTTCGAATCGTTTAGCCATGCCAATGATCCCATCACGAAAAAATACACGGGAACGGGATTGGGACTTGCGATAAGCAAGAAACTCGTCGAGCTGATGAGCGGAAAGATCTGGGCGGAAAGCAAGGTCGGAGTTGGATCCACCATCCATTTCACCATCAAGGCAGAGCATGTTATCAGCACATTGCCATTCGCCGGAATCCAGCCACAGCTTCAGGGAAAACGCCTTCTCATTGTAGAAGGAAATAAAACCATTCGAAATATCCTTAGCCTTCAGGCCTGGGATTGGGGCATGATTCCCACAGTCATCGACTCGGGTCAGGAAGCCATCCGATTGGTCCAGAGAGGCAATCCCTTCGACGCTGTTGCCCTGGATATCGATATGCCGGAAATAGATGATATGCCCCTGGCCAGAATAATTCGCAAATACAACAAAACTTTGCCCCTCCTGACCCTGGCATTCATGGGCCAGCGAATAGAGCCTGACTTATCGGATGTAACTCTGATCAAGCCTATAAAGCAGTCCCAGTTGCATAGGGCCCTCATTGCAGTATTTGCCGCCCGAGCCGCGCCCATGAAAGAGACTGTGCCAGCTATTGTGGAAATCGGTCCGGGTTCTATGCGGGTTCTGCTGGCTGAAGACAATGTGTCCAATCAAAAGGTCACAATGACCATGCTCAAGCACCTGGGATATAGCGCTGATGTGGCAGCTAACGGAATAGAGGCACTGAAAGCACTGGAACACCAGCAATACGATATTGTGCTGATGGATATCAGAATGCCCGAGATGGACGGATTGGAGGCTACAAAGATCATCCGCCAGCGCTGGCCGGATAAAGGCCTGAAGATAATAGCTATAACCGCTTTCGCTCTGCAAGGAGACAAAGAGAAGTGCCTGGCGGCAGGCATGGACGACTACATCAGCAAACCCGTGCGCATGAATGATCTGGCGAAGCTGCTCGGGAAATATCAGCCAATTCAAAATACGGTACCACGATGATCGGGCAGGTCATCGAAAATCAGAGGCCGTCCATGAGCGGCTGAACGCCTCTTCCCGATACCCTGAATTCAGCATGTAACTTGAATTGTTCATATACTCCTGTCCTAAAGCATTTCGGCTTGCAGCTTCTCGTCTCTACGTCCCTCAGGATTACTGCGCCGCATCGATCTCACGACGGATGTCAGGCTCTGTGGAAATACTGCCCTTAAAGAAACGCCCAAAGGAGAATCCCTTAAAGCTTTAGCCGGCTTGAAATGCCTTTGTGATCAATCCGAGAAGATACGGAAGTGCGCCCTTTCGCGTGGCCGTCATCCACGGGGGGCCGGAGCCTCAGGGGAGATGGCGGAGGTGGCAGAGGTGCTTTGCTCTGAACGGGGAGTTCTGGAGCCCCTGCAGACAGGGGTGTCCCTGTGGGCGCAGGTTGAGGAGCTGAAGAGCCAGTTGCAGGAGTGCTCAAACCCTCCCCTCACAGTGATCGGTTTTTCCTGGGGAGCATGGCTCAGCTTAATCCTGGCAGCGCAATACCCACATCTTGTAGATCGGGTGATCCTGATCGGAAGCGGACCCTTTGAGGAGAAGTACGTCCGCAAAATCATGGAGACGAGATTCTCCCGCCTGAGCGAAGCGGAAAGGGACGAGACCATAGGCATCCTTGCGGCTCTGGATAACCCGGATGATGCCGTTGATGAGGAGAAAGATAGGGCGTTGAGCTTTGGCCTGGCACGTATAGGTGAACTTTTCCGAAGGACAGATGCATTTGATCCTGTGGAATGCGAATCAATTGTAGAATGCAATTCGGACATCTATCAAGCCGTTTGGAGAGATGCCTCCATCATGAGACAAACGGGAGAGTTGCTCGAGCTCTGCAAAAAAGTCCGCTGTCCGGTTATCGCCATTCATGGCGGCTTTGACCCACATCCATCCGAAGGAGTTCGAGAGCCTCTCCAGACCGTTCTGAATAGCTTCCAGTTCATTCTGCTGGAGAATTGCGGGCACAAGCCCTGGATTGAGAAGAGGGCAAAAGGCAAATTCTACTCCACCTTAAGGGAGCTGCTTGAATGATGCCAGATTCCCGGGCTTTCTGAATAGCGCTGATAGAGCCGGATGCTGACTTATCCGATCTCTCGACCTTCTTCCCGGCACAAGCACTAGCAAATAGTCCTGCACCGATTTCCTGTATCCCTTCCGGCTGGCGAGCCTCTGTATCTCCTTCATCACGCCGCTCCCATACTGCATGGCCTTCTTCTCGTGCCGGGCAATCTCTGAGGGCATGTACCTCTCTGCCACCTCCCGCAGCGGCTTCTTACGCACACCATCGCAAACCTTTTGCTCGGCTGGAATGGACTTTGCGGATGCAACTACTCTCACATCCATGTAGGGCAGGGAGAAATAGGTGCTATGCAATGCCGCAACCGCCTGGTCTCTGGCCAGCTGCAAGGAGAGGCCCAGGAAATCCTTCTCCAGATCCTGGGCCAGGGTTTCGGTCTGCAAGTAGCGGGCGTATCCCCCGAAGAGCTCATCAGCACCCTGGCCGGCCAGGATGCGCCGGTGGCCATGGAGCCCGGCCCACTCCGCCACATAATCGAGAGTCATGGCTATGGATGCATTCACTGGATCGATCTTTGGGATCACCAACAGAGCCTGCCGGAGGTGGTCTTCGATCGAACTCGGATCTATCAGAACCCTGTCGAGAGAAAGGCCGAGCTCATCTGCCACATACTTTGCATGCAGCAGGTCATGGGAGCCTTCTACTCCCACCACCACACACCCTCTTCCGGCCAGGCGGGCAACAAGGGCCGAGTCGACGCCGCCCGACATAGCCACAACTCCTTCATCGCTACGAAGCCGGACTGCGATCTCGATGGCCTCGCCTAAACTCAGGAGGGGATTTTTCGGATCTACCTTTCCAATAACCTCATCGCCACAGACGACGCTTCCCGGGGGGCAGTCTCCCGCCATGATCCCGAAATGATCGCGCGCCTTGCAGCCATTCCATTCCAGAAAAAACTCGCCGCCAAGCCTTGAGATCAATTCCAGATCCCGGCAAAGCATGACTTCGATTTCGCTATCGTTGAGGCGTTCTCCATCCAACTCCATCCAGCCCCGAGCTCTGATCGACAGATCCATTGGTACCTCGATTATCCTTTCTGCAAATCAGCTTAAAAATGCTGTCGCAAGGAGAAAAATCGAAAGTTTTAATTGCATCAGACAGAGCTTGCCCTGTATCAGAGATCACAGTCGGAGGCGACAAGTGTCAATCGATGCAACAGAGGTCCTGGAAAGAGTCAGAAGAGAAAAGCCCCTTGTACTTCACCTGACCAACCTTGTTACCATTTACGACTGTGCCAATATCGTAAAAGTATTTGGAGCCTCGCCGGTCATGGCTCATGCCAGGGAAGAGGTCGCTGATATGGTGGATCTCGCTTCTGCCCTGGTTCTGAACATCGGCACTCTGAACTCTGATTTTGTCGATGCCATGCTGCTTGCAGGGATAAGCGCAAACAGCAAGAATATCCCGGTGGTTCTTGATGTCTGCGGAGCCGGCGCCACAAAATTCCGTGACGACAAATGTTCTCTGATCCTGGACGAGGTAGATGTGAGCATTATAAAAGGAAATTCTTCCGAGATTGCTCGCACTGCTGGGGAAGATGTTCAAACCAAGGGCGTGGATGCGGCATTTGTGGAGAAGAACCTGCATGATATAGCGCGAGAACTTGCCAAAAAAAGAGATTGCACCGTTGTTATCACCGGCCAGGAGGATACTGTGGCTGATGGAAAGAGAGTGGTGCGGGTGTTGAACGGCCATCCCCTGATGGCAGATATCGTCGGCACGGGTTGCATGGCAACATCGGTGATAGGGACGTTTGCCGCCGTCGAAAAGGACTGCGTTGTCGCTTCTGTAGCAGGTCTTGTCTGCTACGAGGTTGCCGCCGAGATTGCGGCTAAAGAGGCACAGGGGCCGGGCAGCTTTAAGGAGAAGCTTTTTGACGCCGTGTATAATCTAGATTACGGCACCGTAAAGAGAATGCAGAAGATTGAGTATGTAGAAGATTGAAGATGCAGAGGATCGAAGAGTGAAGGGATATTATTTTATAACCGACTCCAAACTGAGCCTTGCCGGGAACATCAATGATGTAATCCTGGCAGTAGCGTGCGGGGTCGGTGTTGTTCAGTACAGGAATAAGAATGCTGATACCCGGGAGATGTATGAGGAAGCCCTTTGCCTCAGGGAGATATGCCGGGATACAGTCTTTCTGATCAATGATCGGGTCGACATAGCGCTGGCAGCAAATGCGAACGGAGTTCACCTGGGTCAGTCCGACATGCCATGTCCGGCAGCCCGCAAGCTGCTGGGGCCAGAGAAGATCATAGGCATTACCGTGCACAATCTCGCTGAGGCCCTGCAAGCGCAAAAGGTTGGCGCCGATTATCTGGGAGTCTCGCCCATCTTCCAGACGGCGACGAAATCCGATGCAGGAAAGCCGGCCGGCATCTCTCTGATCGAAGAGATTCGAGCCCATGTGGACATTCCTCTCATAGCTATAGGCGGCATTAACCACTCCAACGCAGAAGATGTCATCAAAGCGGGAGCCGATGGCCTGTGCGCCATATCCTGCGTCATCGCCAAAGAAAATGTGAGCGCTGAGATCAGGAAATTTCAGGACTTATTTCGGGCGTTTGAAGCAGGCTCTATTTGAAAGAGCGATTTTTTTAAGGGAAATGTTCTCCTGGCATCCAACATCTTTATGGTCTGGAATAGCAACTCTTTTTCCCGAGACCAGGAATAGAGGCTCATATATGCTGGAAAAGCTCAAGAAATCATTGCTGGAGGCTCCCGTATTCAAGCGAGGAAGCTACAACTACTTCATACATCCCATCACAGACGGCGTGCCCGAGATCAGGCCGGAACTTATCCGGGAGGTTACAGCCAACATCGTGCGCATCGCCAACCTGGAGGTGGACAAAATTGTGACTGTGGAGGCCATGGGAATTCCTATAGGCATCGGGCTCTCCATTATCTGCGATATCCCTCTGGTGATAATACGCAAACGTAAATACGGACTTCCCGGCGAGATCGAAATCAGTCAGAAGACCGGCTACTCCAGGTCGCAGCTCTTTTTAAACGGCATAAACAAGGGCGACCGGGTCATCGTGGTGGACGATGTGATCAGCACGGGTGGAACTCTCCTTGCCACGCTGGAATCTCTGAAAACGGCAGGTGCGATAGTTAAGGATGTAGTTATAGTGGTGCAGCGAGGAGACGGTGTAGAGAGGCTGAAATCCGAGGGCTACGCCATCAAGACCATGGTCCAGGTCGAGGTTGATGAGAGCCGGGTGACCAAAGTTATCGAATCCCATAATGACCGCTGTGCCGTTTGAAATAATCATCGCCGTGGCATGAGCCCAAAAGAGACCAAGATGAATCCGGAAAAGCATCCAGAAAATAGTTCAGAAATGAATGCGGGAAAAGCAAGTCCAGAAAGGGATAGTCTTGAAGAAGACCTGCGTATGGAGACCTTGAAATGGCTGGAGAAGGCAGAAGTGCTCATTTGCCAAATATCGGGTGATGAACATTTCCTGGATAACGTCTCAGCCTACATCCGAGACTCCCATTATTTTCTGGAAAAAGGAGATCTCATCAGAGCCTTCGAAGCAGTGATTTGGGCCTGGGCCTGGATGGAGATCGGCCTGGAGAAGAAGCTTCTGCAGCAGAAAGAGTGATAGGCATGCCGAGCTGGCAGAGAGGGCCGGATATGCCCATCCCACCAGCATCCTCAAAGGCTGCGACCTCATGAATATCAGTAACTTTAGGTTAGTATTATATACTTAGACTCACCTACGCGAACTCAGGATGAAGATTGATTACGGATCCCGGCTGGATGAGGCAAAGTCCCTGGCGGACATCTTCGAAGTGGTCAAATCATTGGTACTGAATAGCACCGGCAAGTGCAGAGGAGGGCTGATGCTGGGCATGGCCAACCTGGGAAACCATCCGCAGGGGTTTTTCGGTGGCTTCTTCACCACAGGCTCGAATGTCATCGTCCTGAATAAGATACCGCTGCAAAGGATCAAAGAAACAAGGCCAGAGCTCTACAAGCCTTATGTCTTTCATGTGCTGCTGCATGAGTATATCCACTCCCTGGGCTACCTCGACGAATCGGAAGTTCGCTCCAAGGTTCATCATATCACAAGAGAGGCTCTGGGTGATGAGCACCTGGCCACGAAGATGGCAGCAAACGCGGAAGGTTTCATCAAACACCTGGCCTACCCGGATATATCCTGGAAACCGGATGATACCGGACTCGAATTGGTAGAAGGCTTCGATAGGTCTAGCGTTTCGTACATCGCCTAAAACGAACTTGAAGTCAATGGCTTGGGGTTGTTTCCAGATTTGCAGGGCAGTATTCCAGCCGGTCATAATATTATAAAAAACAACGCGGCGGCGACCGGGATGGTGAGATTATCATCAACGGGCGTGGGAAGGCTTTCCACAACTGCAGTAAGGGCGGCAAGTGCAACTCCCATCCAACCTACAAAGAGAAATGCAGTTAAGGAAAAAACGAAAAATGCAATAGATCCCTCAATAGTTTTGCACCTATTATAGGGAAGCGGATGTCGGCCTCTGACTCCGAAGATCGTGGCCGCAGAGTCCCCAGCCGCAAGGGTCAAAATTACTGCGGCTATTTCATCAGGATTGCCAAGAAATAGAGCTGCCAGCAGCGTTCCTACTACATACCAGAAGGCTCCATAGCCAGGGAACCTGACGTTCTCTCTTTCGAATGTTTCCTCAAACCAGCCAGCAACTGGAATTTGCCGACCTTGCAGTCTCCACATAACCATAATTGATCCAAAAAGAAGCATAAGACTCAAGAGAATAATCAAATTTTTGCGGCCAGAATAAAAAAGAACTGATATCAAAATTAAGCCGAAAAACGAATGCAAAAGTTTCCTTTTCAGCTCAAATTCGAGTATATCTCTCTTCATAAAACCTCTGCGGTCTACTTAGACCATCGCCTCAATGCGATACTCGAGTGAAATGCTTAAGTGATCTCTCAGATGAGCCGCCTAAGTGACCTCTTAAGTGATAAAGCTCTTCAACATATAAGGAATATGAGATACGCATGTGGGCGCAATCTAGATTATTGAGCCTCCAAATCTGCTTTCCTATTAGATTGTACTCCTTCCACAATCCCGATCTCCTCTTCCCTTAGCCCGTAAAGCTCGGAGACCAGGGCTTCTATCTGGCGGTCTGTGGCCTCGATCTGGCGCTGGAGGGCGGTCTGCTCGTGGGGGGTGCGGCCCTCCTGGAGCCGTATATGGCGGGAGAGCATCTGTTCCACCAGGGAAACCATGCGTTCGTGGTGGGTAAAGTTGGGAAGTCTCTCCTTTGTTATGCCCATCTGTTTGCATAACAATGGTCAAGCAAGGCGCTATCTCGCATTCCGGCAAATAGCTAATAGCTCCCTGAATCTCATCGGAATCATTATCCTTTCGCAATCCTTATAGCTCTATAAGTTGCTGCAACCGCAAGCTTTTTACGTCATATCCAGGCATGAGGTTGCCACCATTGCAGGCGATTCGCAAAGAGCAGTAGTCCAAGGAACCGAAGAGATCCGGAGAAAAATCATAGGACCGTTCTGGCTGATCTTCGCTCGCCCGCCCCGGAGGGAGAATATGGCATTCAAAGTTCCCGCTGATATCGCCAAGGCAGCCATTGCTGCCGGCTGCACAAAATGCAACATAACCTGGCAGAAGCTCCTGGTGCTGGGCTTTCTGGCAGGGGCCTACATCGCCTTTGGAGCCCTTTTGAGCGAGATTGTGGCTGGAGGCCTCTCCAACGGCACAATCACCGCCCCGGACGGCGAGATCTGGAAGATCACTCTGCCGGCAGGCCTGGTCAAGTTCGCCGCAGGGGCAGTATTTCCTGTAGGCCTGATGCTGGTAGTGATCGCCGGCTCTGAACTGTTCACGGGGAACTGCATGTTCGCACCCATCAGCATTCTCAATGGCGAGGCTACAGTCAAGGGCCTGATGAAAAATTGGTCCATCGTCTATCTGGGCAATTTTCTGGGATCGATCTTTGTGGCCTATTTTCTGGCTTACCAGTGCGGCTTTTTCGATAACCTCCCCTGGGCAGGCTGGGCAGCGACTGTGGCCAACACCAAATGCGGCCTGGACTTCGGAACTGCTTTCCTGAGGGGAATAGGCTGCAACTGGCTGGTCTGCCTGGCGGTCTGGCTGGCCATAAGCTCGGAAGATGTTATCAGCAAGATCTTTGCCTGCTGGTTCCCTATCATGGCTTTCGTTGCCATCGGCTTCGAACACAGTGTGGCCAACATGTTCTTCATACCATTGGGCATCTTTGCCGCCAACGATCCGGCCATTGCATCCAATCTGGCAACAGCGGGTGTGGCTACTGCAAACATCACCGGCTCCACGGGATGGTACAACTTCTTTATGGCCAATCTGATTCCCGTCACACTGGGCAACATCGTGGGAGCCGCCCTCTTCGTGGCAGCACTCTACTGGTACGTCTACCTGCGAGGACCTTTATGCACGACAGGTTCCGGGAAGGCTATGAAAAAGTGATTGCAGGACAAGAAAATTGACCGGCGCCTCTCGGCGAGAGGCCCCGAGCATTTCCTATTAGTCTTTTCGTTCCTCGATTTTCAGGCGGATTTGTTCATTTCGCTGGAGGTGGGAGCATAGCCTGCCAGCTCCATATAACCGATGCCGATCTGCTTGCCGGTATGGTTCTCCTCCCGTATTCGCATAAGCCCTTCCCAGTACTTCACTTCACCCTTTGCCACATTCATGGTCTGCTCGTCGAAGTACGGCTCCAGGGCAAATCTGCCTGCTGGGGTGTTGATGACCCATTCCAGTGGATATCTGAATCCGAACAGGTCTGAAGTCCACCATCTGGATGCTGTCAAGTTGGCGGCATCGTCTCCTGCCCACCAGGTCGCATTGCCAAGGGAGTCGATATATGTCAGTCCGCGCATACTTGGTATATCCTTCAGAGAGGGGTCCTTGAGGTTATAGAGCATCACATAGCTGCCGTTATCAAGGCGCATGCTGAACCAATCCCAGGCAGGAAGACACCTTCCAAAGCCACCCCACTGATGATCAAACCAGCTATCTCCGCTGACCCGTATCTCGCGCCCATCTATGGTCACAGTTCCTGTGGTATTCATAGCCGGATGGGAGTAGTAGTAGGTCATTCCTGTCATGTTCTCTGCATCTATCTTCTCGCAGGCCCCCATGGCGCTGACGCCCCCCGGCCGGTGCAGATAATAGCCAAGCTTGTCATTGACCAGGGTTAGATTCAGGGATATGTTCTGTCCATGGCCGCCATCGTTTGATACATTTCCCGAAGTTAGAATGTTCCATGCATCCTGATCCTCCCAATAAGTGAGGTTGGTCCGGGAATCCTTATAACGCCAATAATTGCCTTTTACACTGTCAGTGCCATTTGTGATCCCGGCCTGATCGGGAAGAGTTGCATATCTGTAACGCGGATGCTGGCTGTTGTAGACATCGCTTATTGCAACGTGATTTACGTATCCGATCAAATCGGGTTTAAGGTTTTGATGGAAGAGGGTGTATTGAAATCCCAAAAGTTCGCCGGTCTTTATGTCCCTCAGGGTTCCTGTCCAGTATAACCATTCCACGAACAGCGCAGGGTCCTTAACAACGGACTGGGGCTGGTGGAGCAGATGGTCGGCAGGGAATTGGTATCGATTCTGCTTTTCCGCCAGTCGCATCTCCAAGAGGAGGCGAGCTATTGCTCAAGGCCTCGCCTGCAGAATCAGCTAGCGTGAGAGGCACGAGCGCTATCATAAGGCTGCCGATCAGCAGCAGGGCCAATATGGAATAAAAGCATTTAATTCTTGATATCATCATTTGCCCTCCAGGGCTAAACTTCACTATAATAAAAAGTTGCACATATAGCTTTCGGAATAGGAAGAAAAATTTAAGGCGCTTACTTCGCCCTGGCTCGGATAAGGGGGAAGGGCTTCATTGCAGCAGCCCTCACCTCGCCCCGCCTGCTGCAAGGTGCCGGCGATCCTACTTTCAGTACGCTACGACCTTCAGCCCCAGCACTCGCTGGAAATGCTGGTCCTGGCTCACGATGGTTGCATCATATGCCAGAGCAATAGCTGCTATGGCCTCGTCAAGATCGCCCACCGGCCCTCCTCCGGCTCGAAGCAGGGCAGAGATGGCTCCAAAGATCTCATAGGCGTTTTCATTCAAATCGAGCACAAGAAGCTGATCAAGCAGGAAAAGAGCGAAAGCCACATGTATGCTTCGTGCTAGCTTACTTCGCGGTGAATTAGGAGATTGATCTGAATTGCCCGGTAACAGAAAAGCCCTTCTTGCCGTCCTCGGCTCATGCATCGCCATCTTCTGGCCGGGCGCTCTCACCTTCGGCTTTCCAGGAGTGATGGCTCCCATCTGGCAGGAGATGTTTCGTGTCGGGCACGCTGCCACCGGCATGACCATCTTCTTCATGCTGACGTCTGTGGGCGTCTTTATGTTCCTGGTGGGCCGCTGGCAGGAGCATTACGGCACCAGGAAAATGATCACTCTCGGTATCATACTCACCGCCTGCAGCTCTGTGGTCGCCGCCTATGCAACTTCAATCTACATGGTCTATGCCTGGGCTTTTCTCAATGGGCTTGCCTCCAGCTTCGTCTACATTCCGGCCCTGACTCTGGTGCAAATGTGGTACCCGGAGAAGAAGGGGCTCGTCTCCGGCGTCGTCAGCATGGTCTTTGGACTCGCAGCAGCTATTATGGCTCCTCTTTTTGGAAAGATGCTGGTGACTCTCGGCTACCAGTCCATGAATCTGGCTCTCGCCCTTCTCACCCTGGCCGTTGGCCTGACAGGAGCTTACTTTGCCCGGGCTCCGGATAAGGAGGAAAGGGCCTCCATTGCAGCAGCCCTCACCTCAAGACGCTCCGCTCGCAGCAAGGTGCCGGCAAGATCTATGACTGTGAGGGAGAGTTTGCACGCCCGAAGTTTCTGGTTTCTCTGGATCACCTGGACGCTGGCGGGAGCTGCGGGCGTCTCTATGACGGTTCTATCCATCGGCTACGGACTGTTCCGGGGCTTTCCCCTGGAGTCGGCGGTTCTCATCCTGACCGCCTTCAACCTCACCAACGGGGCCGGGCGTCTGGTGAGCGGATACTTCTCGGATAAAATAGGACGGAACAGGATCATGAGCCTGGTCTTCCTGGCAGCAGGCCTAGCCTATTTCGTCCTCCCCTGGACAGGCGACCTGGCGACCTGCGCACTCCTGGCAGCGGTGGTGGGATTCTCCTTCGGGACTCTATTCTCCGTCTCGGCTCCACTGGTGGCGGACTGCTTCGGCCTGGAGCACTTCGGGGCCATCTTCGGCCTAACCTTTGTAGCCTACGGTTTTGTCGCCGGACCTCTCGGGCCGACCCTTTCCGGATATCTGCTGGACAGGACCGGAGATAACTTCTTCCTGGTCTTTCTCTACCTCGGGCTCTTCTGGCTGCTCGCGGCTATCTGCATCCGCCAGGTGGTGCCGCCCAAAAGTGTATGATGGAGAAGGAACCGGGATGGGAATAGGGATCGTCTCCTGAATAAATTGCCGGATGGAATGTAATCCCTTCAAAATCCCCTGGCTCAGAATTGCACATCTACCTCAACCAATTTCGCCCCCTGACGGAGTGCCTCCTTCACGGCATTCCGGTCCCTCATGAGGAAGATGCGCCATTCAGAGGTCTCGATTTGAGCCAGGGAGTTCTTCAGCACCTCCGCGTACCTGCTCTTGTGGCTCAATTTGACGACATACCCTCTTGAATTTTCCACCAGAGCCACGGCAAATCCCCTTCGCTCTAAGAGTTTCTGGACCAAGTTCCTCTCGCCGGGGGTCTTGAGGATGAATCGGTAGCCATCTTTATCGTAGTAATCGGCAAGCTCCCGAAAGGTCTCAGCATCCTCGAAGAAGTGCTTAAAGATCCAGTGGCTACCGGCCTTGATGATTGTGATGCTCTTCTTGGGAACGACTGGCAAAGCGTTTTCAGGCACTGAGAATTCCTCGGAACACAATTATCATTATAATTAGATATAAAATTTGTGGAGATAAATTTAGTTGGGGCGAGAAAAACCGGATTCCATACCAATCATACAGATCTGTATTAAGTATGAACGGAATCGTCTATATTATTCTTGAAGAGTACATTACTATCTATGAGATGGGTGAGCGAGATAATCGCGATCTGCATAATAATGGTTTCCATTAATACACCTCAGCTTCGGGTGAAGATACCTCGGATCTTAATGAACTTATCTCAACCAATGAGGATACACGCATGAATCTGAAAGGCAAGATCTGCAAGCTCATCCCAAACGGCGATAAGCCTGAGTTATGTGATATAAAGCCTTGATGGCGATGAGGGAGAGACGATGAGATCAAGAATAGTGTCCAACGACGTGGTCAAAGCCCAGGTTCTAAAAGCCTGTGAAAAGGGGGCGAGCAGTACGAGGATTGTTCATCAAGCCAGCCCTAACACGATGAAAGTGATATCATATTTGCTCTTGATAGACCAGGGGCTAATTGAAATAAATTCTGTAGGTCCTAAGATCGTTCACAAAACGACGCCCAAAGGATTGGATCTTATAGAGAAATTCGAACGTTTTCATGTAGAAATGGATAAATCAACCTGTAAAACATGAGAGTCCTGAACTCAAAATGCGTCTTTCGCCTGCTGCAAAAAAAATCTTGACCTCTGCCAGGAGCAGAGGCCGCCCTACTCAGACTTATCCAGGGAACTCTCGCTTTGCGGACAGAGGAGCCAGGAACACTTTTCCATAGGTCGCTCACGTATAGGGATTGTAAGTGTGACCTGTTGAGGGATAGGTGTAGGTCATCTGGCCATCTGCATAGGGGTAGGGATAGGGATATGGCGCGGGGGTGGGGGTGGGGCTCGGGTTCGGGTTCGGGCTTACCCAGTAACTGCTGGGGCCGTAGACATAGATATAGACATAGTTGCTCCAGCCGTTGCAGTAATATTGCAGAATGTGCCAGCCCGGAACGTCAGCGAAGAACCATCTCTTGTACCAGCCGGGGTAGTAGACATTTCCAGCAAATTGAGTTTCGAGCCTTCCATTGGGATACCACTCATAAAACCATATATCGCCTGCTCCTGAGATATCCATCCATAAAGGCAGATTAGCATAAAGGTTACAGCTTGCCACGGTCAGCGGGACATAAGAGACGTAGAGGCGATTTTGCGCATAACCGCCGGAGGGAACAACCATCTTGCTGTAGACAGGGTTGCTGGCAGTGGATTTTAACCCCTGGGGAGCTGAGGCATAAGCTGCGCTTTCGCTGGCACTCATGATACCCTGATTTCTCTCCTGCACGGAGGGAGTCTGTCCCGAGGTGGTGAGAGCGGTTGGCGCCTCCAGTCCCAGGGACTCGGGGCTGGTCGGAGTGCTTGGCGTGGGTGCGCCACCTGCTGTGCTGGTAGAATACGAGTCCATTTGCCCCCACGCTGCAGTGCATAGGAGCATAATCAGCGCTATTATCAATACAGTCCATTTCATCAAGGAACACCTCTGCAAATTATTGACGTTACGAATGTATATAGGTAACTGTGGAGGCATGCAACTGTGGCGTAACTGTGAGATATAGTACATTTCTTCCTGACCCGGATGGCTCGACATATTTTGAGCCAGGCCAGCAAACGATAATAAATATTAAAAAATCAATTCTGTTATGCCAAGAACACTTTCGCTCCGCATCCATCATGCTTTTATTCGAATTGCGCAAATCCTTGCCACGTGATCAAAGGCAAGGAAGCCTATTTAAAAAAATTGACCGCTAATATGTATATCCCTTCCCAGGAGGTGGGCAAGGAGCTGGATGGCAGCACTCCGCCCTCCGTCTTCATCGGCAGCTGGAACTATCCAAAGGTCTACGCAGGGCCGATGATCGCCGCGCAGCACGGCAATACGACAATCATGGACCGGCCGGAATCATGGATACCGGAAAAGAAGACCCAGGAGGAGATCATAAGATACCGCTTGAACCTGATAAGGGGCAAGCAGTCCGTCAAAGTCACCCAACTGGAGAATCCCTTTATGGAGAAGCTGCGCGACATCTCACTTTCTGCTTCATCAATCGAGAGCCTGGCGGAATTCGGTCATGCTCCCAAAGGCATGTCATTCAGCGACGAGCACACCCCCTTCGGGCCCAGCGCGCCTCTGGAGAGGTTCGACATCGACAATACCAGATGGGATCACGATCTTGAGAAGGTCTATTATGACGGAGACCTCCTGGCGAAAGACGCGGTTTTCGATTTGCACCAAAAGGGCCTGCCTTTTTCCAGCATCCAGAAGGCTTTCTCCGTGGGTGCCATGGGCACGAAGAAGAGACGCCGCCTTGTTCCTACGCGCTGGTCCATAACCGCCTGCGACAGCACTCTAGGAAATAGCTTTCTACAAAAGGTCAGAGACTACGATGTCATCGATGGCTTTGAGGTGCGGGAGTTCGCCAGCCTCAACAACTACTATGCAGTCTTGCTCCTGCCCAGTGCCTGGCAATACGAGTGGATGGAAGCCTTCCTGCACATTCTTGGAAAGGAAGAGCTGTTGTTCTCCGATTTCGAGAATAATGGGGGCAAGAAGGGCTATTCCCGTGTCGGTGGATGCTACTACTCCTGCAAGATGGCGGTCCTGGAGGCACTGGCTCGCGAGAAGAAGCAGGCAGGAGCGATTATCCTGAGAGAAGCGTATGCAGGATATGTGCCATTAGGTGTCTTCAATGTCAGGGAAAATGTGAGGAACGCCATGCTCCAGCCTCCAGTGGAGTTTGAAGATATGTCGGCGGCTCTGGGATACGTCTCCACGAGGCTCGAGCTTCCTGTGAAGAGGTTCATCAGCCAGAGCGGTCTCCTCAAGGAGCAGCTCAAGAGCCGCCAGACCACATTGAGCAGTTTCTCCTGAGGTTCTTATTCAGTCCTATTTGCTGGATCGATTCTTTGATCTCCGGGCAGTTCTCTTATATCTAGCTGCATGCCAATATCATACATCAAGGATCAGGATGTGTGCTTATGCAAAACGGCGGGACCAGGATGACAAGCGGCGATATGGCGCCAGAGCTTCAGGCAAAAGTGGATAAACTGATGGAGGAGTTTGCGGCTGTGGTGGATGCCATGGCTGAAGATCGTCATCTCCAGAAGGGCATTGCCAGAATCCAGTTACCCTTCAGCATGGTGGCTATCCTGGACAAAGAGAAACTCTCTATCCTGGCCCAGTTTCGAATGGAGAACAGGTTCGCAAGCTATTTTTATAAACCCAACATTACATTAACTCCCCAGCAGGCAGCCAACAGCGCTCAGTGGGAGTTCGGTTTTGTTGACGCCTACATAATCCAGTTTCCCGCCACATTGCTGGAGCAGAGTTCTACTGATCGACATCCAGCTCTGCAAGCAGTATCTTCCCAGCATATCGACTCGGAGTTCCAGAGATTGGCTCAAATGCTCAGCCTCATGCGCACAAGGCCCATATTTGGGCGGGCGGCCCAGCCGATAGGGTCCCGACCCATACTTTTGCTCTTGCCCCAGGATGCAGATCTGAGAAGCAATCATGAGGCTATTTTGAAAGCCATTGAGGCCAATAACCTCAGCGAGAATGAAGCCGAAGATATAAGGGCTGGAAAATCTGCAGTTCGCGAGATGTGGTATTCCCTCAATCGTGCGGCAGTAATCATTGCCGATCTCACAGGAACCGATGCAGGGGTCATGTATGGCCTAGGCATCGCTCATACCCTGGGAAAAGAGACGATCCTGATTCACCCGCAAGGCTCAAGATACCTGACGGATATTCCCAGGACACATAGGATAGAGTACGAGGAAAGTACTGTTGGCAGGGCAAGTTTGGAAGAGCAACTTTCCCAGATGCTACGCTCCATGTTGACATCTGTTGTGGAAGATTGAGGCCAAAACCAGCCAAATCCATGGTGATGCCTATAACGTTATATACGTCCTGCCTTTATACGAAGCTCCGACTCCGAACTCAGGTCTCGAGCTTCACTTGACCCAGGAGGGGAAAAGAGGTTGAAAAAGATACGGTTGGCAATCGCGGGCATGGGAAACTGCGCAAGCTCCCTGATTCAAGGGATCGAATATTATAAACATACAGATGAAAAAGAATGCATCGGACTGATGCATTATGATATCTGCGGTTACAGAGCTGGCGATATCGATGTCGCGGCTGCTTTCGACATAGACGCGCGAAAGGTAGGCAAAGATGTAGGCCAGGCCATATTTGCGAAGCCCAACTGCACCAAGGTCTTCTATCCTGATGTCCCCAACAAAGATGTCGAGGTAAAGATGGGACCGGTTCTGGATGGCGTTGCTCCTCATATGCTGAACTACCCCGAGGACAAAAGATTTGTCGTAGCCGATGTCGAGCCCTGCAATGTGGTGCGGGAGCTTGAGGATTCCGGCGCCGATGTTCTGGTAAATTACATGCCAGTAGGCTCAGAAAAGGCCACTCGCTTCTATGCCCAGGCGGCTCTTGATGCGGGTGTCGGATTTGTCAACTGCATGCCGGTATTCATCGCATCCAACACCGAGTGGGCCAGGAAGTTCCTGGAATCAGGTGTGCCGATTGTAGGCGATGACATAAAATCTCAAATAGGCGCTACCATAGTGCACCGGGCTCTCACTCAACTGTTCAAGGATAGAGCCTGTGTCATGGACAGGACCTACCAGCTTAACATTGGCGGGAATACTGACTTTC
Organism: uncultured Methanosarcinales archaeon; assembly: GCA_963702455.1. GTDB lineage: Archaea > Halobacteriota > Methanosarcinia > Methanotrichales > Methanotrichaceae > Methanothrix. The sequence continues at coordinate 96,375 of CAVPCV010000008.1, read as the reverse complement.
TAAATATGCTCAATCGCGAGAGGCTCAAATCCAAGAAGATCTCCAAGACGGAAGCCGTGCAATCCATTCTGGACACGCCTCTGAGCGACGATGATATCCACATCGGTCCTTCTGATTATGTGCCATGGCAAAAAGACAATAAGGTCTGCTTCCTGAGAATGGAGGGCAGGATCTTTGGTGATACGCCTATCAATCTCGAGCTGCGTCTTTCCGTAGAAGACTCGCCAAATAGCGGAGGAAGCTCCATTGACGCCATAAGGATATGCAAGCTAGCAAAAGACAGAAAGATCGGAGGGCCGCTTCTGGCCATCTCTGCTTATACCATGAAGCATCCGCCGGTGCAGTATCCTGATGATGTGGCCAAAGAGCTGGTGGAGCAGTTTATCCAGGGCGATGCATGCGTGCCGGAAAACGCGAGGTCGATCTTGCGCCAGGTAGTAACCGTTAAATGATTTAGACCATTTTGCTTTGGCCGTGGATGGCACGGCCAGAGATAACCGTCTTTCAAGCAGCTATTGGGGATCTCTTGGAAGAACAAATAACCAAATAACAACCAATCCAGGGGAGAATCCTTAAAGGAGATGATCAAGATTGTTCTACCAATATGCGGATGCCGCAAGAGTGCAGATGGCACCTGGCCTCATCCGTCGAACCCTGATCTGCGGAGAGACGCTCATGATTTGCCGATTCGATCTGGACCAGGGTGTGGAGATCCCAAGCCACTCTCATCCCCATGATCAGGCGGGCTATGTGGTCTCGGGACTGATTCGAGTTACAGTTGAGGGCGAGGGTCTGGAACTGGGTCCTGGGGACACCTACTGGGCTTCATCGGGCGTCTTGCACTGTGCGCTGGCTCTGGAGAAGACTGTGGTAGTGGATACCTTCAGCCCGCCAAGAGAAGACTACCGCTCCGCATAGCAAGATCGTGGAAAAAAGATAGCAAATAAATAAGGGTTAAAGGCTGTGGCTCTTCAGACCCAGGATCTCATCTGCCTTGACGCCCGACAGCTTCCAGACCATATTTCGCTCTCCGGCCAGCAGTGCCTCCACCGGCTCCTCGGGCGAATGGCCAAGAGCAGATAGGACATTGGAAGAGAGCCCTTTGCTTTTTATCATGTTCACGAAGCTCTCCCTAACCCGGCTCTTTTGCCAGAAATCCTGTACCTCCACCAGCCGTCCGGGCAGGGCTACAAAGCTAAAAGTGGAAAGATCCGGCGAATAATTCTCAATTTCCACGATTACGTTGGGGTTATTCCGGAAGTACTGCACCTTCCTTCCATAATTGGTAGACAGAAAGTACATGAATCTGCCATCAAATACGTAAAGGAAAGGCGCGATGTAAGGATGCTCTTCCCCCTTGAAGGCGATGCGACAGATGTATTGTTCTTTTACCAGGCGGTCGTACTCCGCCTTTCCCATGCGGGGCATCTTGAATATATCTTCGGACATTTAATTTTCCTCTGCGAGAGACGTCGCGTAAAGTCTGCCTGACCGCCGTCCCGAAAAGCAGATCTTTCAACTCCCAGAATGCTCATGCAAACTGCATCAGACTGCATCATACTGTGTATCTAGGACATCAAAAGGATTTCGAAACGATTTAGAAGGGATCACTTTCGCCCTGCAAGCATATTGATTATAATCCATTGAGTCCGATAACCATCTGGATGGTCACACTGGAGAAGATCGCCCACCTGGCCCAGGATTGCAGATTCGAGTCCCTCGGCCCTGCCGTGCATGTGAACCCGGAAAAGCTCCGTCTCTTGGGAGAGGGAACCCGCCATGATGTATGCGCCTCCACCTTCTCCCCCCGCGAGTCGCCGTTGCCCGGAATTTGCCATGCCTTCACCCAGGACGGTAGGTGTGTCAGCCTCTTCAAGACCCTTTATACCAACCACTGCAGCCATGAGTGCAATTACTGCACCAATGCCGCAAACTGCAGCCGCAAGGCAAAAGCCTTCTCATACACTCCAGAGGAGCTGGCCAGCATCACCATCTCCTTATACCGCTCCAACTATATCGAAGGTCTCTTTCTCAGCTCCGGAGCGGGCCGAGATGAGGACGATATCATGGAGAAGATGGTGGAGACAGTGCGCCGGCTGCGCCACGAGCATGGCTTCCCAGGATATATTCATCTCAAGGTCTTGCCGGGAGCCTCTCAGGCTCACATTCAGGAAGCAATGGAGCTGGCAGACCGGGTCAGCATAAACCTGGAGGCTTCAACTGCAACGCATATGAATGAGATGTGCGCCACCAAGAGCTACGAGAGCGATATCCTGCAAAGGCAAAGATACATCCGCGACTTGAAGACGGCGGCCAATCTTCCCGCCGGCCAGACGACACAGCTCGTCGTGGGCGCGGGCGGGGAGAGCGATCTGGAGATCTTCGAGAGAATCCTTTACGAGTATAAGGAGATCGGGTTGAGACGAGCCTACTATAGCGCTTTTTGCCCCCAGGAGGGCACACACTTCGAACGCAAAGAGGCGCAGCCACAGTGGCGAGAGCACCGCCTCTACCAGATGGACTGGCTCTACCGGGTCTACCATTTCCAGCCCAGTGAGATTCGCCAGGCCTTTGACGAGAACGGTTTTCTGCAGAATAATGATCCCAAGATGGCCATCGCCCGTGAGTTCATGGACTCGCCTGTGGACCCCAATACAGCCACGTTCCAGGAACTGCTCAGAGTCCCGGGCATCGGGCCCAGAAGTGCTCAGCGAATTATGGCCCTCCGGCAGAGGCAGACAATTCTCGCCAAATCGGATCTGGCGGCGATAGGCGTTCGAATCAAGAGGGCGGCGCCCTTTTTGAAGATCAACGGCTGGAGAGATGCCACTTTGGAGATGTGGTCGGCATGAGAGTACCGGAAGACTACCACTATTACATTTCCATGCACCAGGACTGCAATGAACGGCTGCTCGCCGGGGCCAAGAGTTTCAGGTCACAGGACCTGGAAATCTCCAATGATCAGGAGGCGAATCGTCTGAGAAAGATGGTCTATGCCGTCATGGGAGAGGTGCATAGAATGGAAGCCTTTGTGAGGCTCAAACCTCTTGGCACTCAAGTCCTTTATGGCTACCTGAAGCCCAGACACAGGATTGGTGGGCATGTCTGCGATCACTTCGCCCGCAGGACTCCGGGAATGATAGTGGTCCTTGGCAATGGCAGTGAGAGCTGGATAACGTTCTGCTGGGAGGGTAGAATTATGCGAGATCACGGAACGGGAATGGCTGAGACACTGGAAAGATTGAGTTCGGCCCTTGATTGCCCAGCGAATGGTCTGGATGCGGATAATCCGAATACGGGTGATCTCAATGCGGACGACCTCTGGCAGGTCTACTACGACAGCCAGTACTGTCCGGAGAGGAAGAATCTGGCCGCCTTTCACAGCCGCATGCCAAGAAGGGATCAGGAGGCTGCAGGTCTGCGGCCGGTGCAGAAGAAGAGAGAGATGACTCTGGAGGACTTCTGGCAGCAATAGATAGTTCTCCAAATTGAGAGATTGGCTTTTCGCTATACATCTGTCAAGAATCTTTAATTTGAAAGTTTATCATGAACTCATTGCTTAATGAACGAACGAAAGTTTAAATAAGTATGCATGACATAGTATAACTGGTAGAATATTCATGCTATCAACAATCTAGAGGGCTCACTACGAGATACGAAAGCAAGATCTATTAGCAGTACTTTCGCAGGAGAATGGGGATAATTCCTTCATTCCTCTGAAAGAGCTTAATGATGTGAGGTAATTTAGATGTCTGCATTAATCGGAGATATAAAAAAGATACCACAGGAAAAAGGACCCGAAGTTGAACTGGCCGTCTTCGGGGATGAGTTTTATGCTCGCTATGAAAACAAAGAAGGTTATGCAGCAATCAACGATGAGGAGATGGGCTTATTCACCTATGCAGAGGTTATCAATGGCAAGTATATCTCAACAGGAGTTCCCATTACGGAAAAGCCTCCTGGAAATCTCAAGCCCCATCTAAAGGAATCAAATGAGGTTACAAGAGAGAAAGCACAGAGACGACTTGAGAGGAGAGAACCGCCTAGCTCTAGCGGATAAGAGGTCAAAATTGAACGATTAGTGAAAATGTTCTATTTTTTTTTAATCTGTCAAACATGGAGATGAGAGTATATGAGTGCAATTAAAGGAAGGGTCGTCGAGGTTCCTCAAGAGAAGGGGCCGGATGTGGAGCTATGGATATCAGGAGATGAATTTTATGTCAGATACGAGAATCTGGAAGGTTATACTGTGATCTATGATGGCAAACTGGGTCTGTTTACCTACAGTCTTCTCAACAATGGAGAACTGGTATCAAGTGGAGTGCCTATATCAAATCCCGCACCAATAGGATTGAAAAAGCATGAGAGAGAGGCTCCCTCCGTTCGTCAGAGGAAATTCGAGCTCAAATACGCCAGGATGCTGCCCCCAATTACCCGAGCCATGGATGAGCGGCCGCGGACCATAGGCGAGCAGCATGGACTGCTGAGAGGCAGGCTCCTTCATGAGGGAAAGATAAAAGGCCTCACAGTCCTTGTAGAGTTCCCTGATGAAAAGATCAATGTCTCTGCAGCCAATGTCTCAGAAATGCTCAATAAAACAGGATACAATGAGGGTGGAAACTTCTGCTCTGTCCGTGACTATTACCTTAAGATGTCCAATGGAAAGCTCGACTATACAAACGAAGTGGTAGGGCCCATCACACTGAAGAAAGGCAAAATGCATTATCACTACAACCTCTTTGTTGAGGAGGCCATGAATGCAGTCGTAGGTATGGGTATAGACCTATCTAGGTTCGACTCCAAAGGAATCGGCTTAATCGATGCTTTGAGCTTCCTTTATGCTGGAAACGCCGTTTACGATGGCGAGCTTCATCCTCATAATTCGTATATCGATCTGAGATTCGGCAACATCAAGACCTACATGTACATGCTCTCCGACCTGGGAACCAGCAAAAACGATCTGGCAATAGGCACCATCTGCCATGAGACAGGACACCTGCTATGTCGCTTCCCCGACCTCTATGATTACGGGAGAAGAGATGAAGACTTAGTTGAGAGCGCAGGATTTGGTTTTTATTGCCTGATGAGCGTTGGAGATCACCTGGACAATTGGAAGACGCCATCTCCTGTATGTGCCTATTTGAGAAACCTGGCAGGCTGGTGTGATAATGTGATAGATCTCAATAAGCCAGGGAAGTATGAAGCCAAACAAGGCGATTATCGATCCTTGATGAAATACCAGACGGACAGAAAAAATGAGTACTTCCTTGTAGAAAACCGCTCTCAAATGGGCCTGGACAAGGCTCTCTCCTCCAGCGGACTGGCGGTCTATCACTGCGATATCCTTGGCTCCAATGAGTGGCAGGAGGGTTCGCCATCAAAGCATTATCAATGTGCTCTGCTTCAGAGAGATGGCAATCTGCACCTTGAAAGGGGACTCAATTATGGTGATGCAATGGATCTCTATAAGAAGGTCAATGGTGTTGCCCTATCCTATAATACCAATCCCTCTTCAAAGATATGGGAACGCTCCGATTCAGGTTTTATAATTTCAGACATCAGTGAACCAGGAGAGGTCATATCCTTTATTGCGGGGCCGGTGGTTTCTTCTGATACAGTTAAGGCGGAGGCATCTGTAGCTCTGGCCATCCCTGACAATGATGTACACGGAGTGAGCAGCTCATTGGATATATCTGAAGAAGGGAAGGCGTCCAGGATCTATTTAAGCGTCGATATATCCCATACTTATATCAGCGACTTGAAGGTGGAGCTTATTTCACCATCCGGTCAGAGAGCGATGATTCATAATCGCGAAGGGGGAAGCGAAGTCAATCTGATAAAAACATATGACTCCAATACGCTGCCTGCTTTAGGGGCTCTGGCAGGATTGCCAATAAAGGGCCCGTGGTCAATAACAGTGGCAGATGTGGCCGCCGTTGACAAGGGAGTGCTCAATAGATGGTCAATTGAGATCGAGAAAGAGGCCTCAGAAAAGGAGGTGAGCAGGGATCTAGATCCAAATGAGCTAATACCAGATAATGATCCGAGAGGGGCTAGCGTGGCGATGAATCTTGATAAGAAGGGAATCGTCCAGAGAGTTGTAACCATGGTGGATATAACTCATCCCTTCATTGGAGATTTGAGGGTGGAAATACTATCTCCTTCTGGAAAGACAGTCATCATCCATGATAGAGGAGGCTTCGACCAGGACAACTTGGTCAAGACCTATGACTCGCAGGCAAATGCAGAATTGGCGGCTTTCATAGGCCAGCCAGCAGAAGGAAATTGGATACTCAGGGTCATGGATCTGGCAAGGCTGGACAAAGGCAGGATAAACAAATGGAATATGAAGGTCATATATTCTGGATAGATATGCTTTTTTCCAGGAGGAGCGCGGTATAATCCCGCGCCGCCTATTTATTTCACGGACTCACCCGTGGACCCCAATGTGGCAACCTTCCAGGAACTGCTACAAGAAAGAGGTCACTCAGAAATTGAATTGTTCATTTCAGCCTTTCATGTAAGCATTGCTGAGAATGGAGCCTTTCTTGGAGGGCAACAGGCTTGCCGCCATGGCAAGTATGGGACCCATGATCAGTCCCGAACCTGCCAGAAGGGCGATGGTTCCCAGGACTGCCATGAGTGTCCTCTGCAAAATCCCGGCTTCTCCCCTGGCCAGGCGGATTACAGCCACGCCCAGGAGAGCATGGAAGACGGCTATTGCCAGAGTAACATACACCTCCGGCCCAAAGGGTGCCCGGCTGAGGCTGAAGACCATTTGCGTGAGGATAGAGGCGCTGGTGGCCAGGAATAGAAACCCTGCAAGGGTTCCGGCCAGACAAAATGCGGTGTGACGAGTGCCTCGCCAGAAGATGAGAAGGCCTATGATCTCCGCCAACAGATAAGGCAGGAATAACAGCCCCAGGCTCTGGCCCTCCCAGAGATATACAGATATGAGCCGGAATGGCATTGTGATCCTCTCAGTGAAGCTGAACTCCTCTCTGTAGCCCACGCCCAGGCCATAGTTTCCAGCTAAACGATCAACCGTCTGTCCGGCCGAATTGTTGCCATAAACGGCCGCGTAATATCGTCCCGATTGAGGGGCTGAGATGTTAATCTCCCCCATCTCGATGTAGCTGCTGGGACCGAAGGGCTCATAGGTGGCATTTGCTGCGTTGCTGCCATGGACCGTCAGGATTCCCAGATCCTTTAGACTTGCAGGCAAGACCACATCGTCTGGCAACTGCCCGGATGGTTCCAATCCCGGTCCTAAAAGGACCAGATTCGGCTGGAAATCCTTCTCTTCCGGATCAGCGGACTTCTGGAGCTTCAGATAGATTCGCTCACCCAACTCCATGTCAAAGCTGTAGTACTGGACCACATCCGGCTCAAGAACGCCGTAAATCGCCCAGGATTTTCCCGGATCGGAGATATGCATGGCTGTGGAGATGAAATCATTTCCCCCGGCCATGAGAGGCACATGAGCCATGGCGGGAGAAGAAATCAAAAGCAGTATCAGCAAAACAATCCAGGGAAATACGCCAGGCTTCACACGGAACAGGGAATATCCAATTGGTATTCAATATTTCGGCTCTGACAAGAGAAGATTTATCTTTTATCCGGGCCACCATTTAGCCAGCGTTAGAGTGGAGGTTAATGTATGATTAAAAAAAATTGGTCTTTGCTGAGTCTATTGTTCATAGCGAGCTTGATTTGTATGGGGTCATGCGCTGCCCAGAATGATACGACGGCAAAATATGGCGTGTTAGATGCCGCAAACGACCTTGGTCTCAGTGAATTCTCTGCATTGACGGAGAGTTCCAGCCTATCGAATACTCTGAACAACCAGGGGGTACTTACCTTCAGCACCGGGTCCTTCGTGATCTTCGCGCCCAGCGATGAGGCCTTTGCCGGCGTCACAGGTATTGACATGAATAGCGTCAAAGAGAACATTTCGGATCTTAAGAGAATTTTGAGCTATCACGTGGTCTGGAACGACGGTGCCTTTGAAAATGTATCCGAGCTCTCCACTGTGAAGACGCTGCAAGGGGAGAATTTGACGCTGAATAACACCAACGGTCTCATGGTGAATGGGGCCAATGTCACTCTGAGCCAGAAATACGATAACGGCACCATCTACGTGATCGATAAAGTGCTGCTGCCGGAAGAGAGCTCCGTTCTTGGCGTGGCTGAGGCGGCCAATGATTTGGGCGCAAAAAAATTCGCAGCTGCTATCAAGGCAGCCGGATTAGAGGAGACGCTGAACGGCCATGGCCTCATGGGAATTGAAAGCTTATCCGAAGGACCATTTACGATCTTCGCCCCTAGCGATGCGGCTTTTAACAAGGCCAAATCGGAGATAGATTCGATCAACAAGAAAGATCAGGGCATGATAGACCTTCTTGGCTACCATACAGTAGATGCGAAAGAGCTCGTCAACATGACCGACACCAATTCTGTCAAGACGCTGCAGGGAGAATCCCTGGCAGTAGATGTCGGAGCAGGTCAGGTCGGCGGAGCCCTTGTCTTGAAGTCCGCGAGGTACGATAACGGCATCGTCTACGTCATCGACAGGGTGCTCGTTCCGATAGGATTGAGCATGTGAAGCCGGTCACCATATTTTTTCATTTTCCACCCTTAAGAGGCCGACAGAAATGGCAGAAGATGATCTAAATCTGAAATTGAGCTCCGCCTTTGAGGAGATCTATGAGACAATCGACGGATTGCCCGTCTTTAAGATGCTGATCGACGGAAAATGGCGAAGCAGCGAGCGTGGTGAGCTGTACGATGTCCACACACCGATAGACGGCAGCGTCATAGCCAGAGCCCAGGCCGGCACAGAGAATGATGTAAATTTTGCCTGCCGCACGGCTTATGAGAGAAGAGGCATCCGGGAACTGCCGGGCCTGGAGAGAATCGAGATCTTCGAATGTGGGGCAGGCATTCTGGAGAAGCACCGGGACATATTCATACGCACTCTTCAGATTGAGACCGGCAAGACGGCCCAGGATGCAGAGGGTGAATTTGATGCTGCTTTGCAGAGATTCCGGTTTACAAAGCAGGAGGCCAGCCGGATTTTTGGCGAATACATTCCAGGGGACTGGAATACTGGAACCACAGAGAAGATGGCAATGGTGATCCGTGAGCCGGTGGGCGTAGTGGCGGCTATAGTTCCATTCAACTACCCTCTCTTCATTGCCGCAACCAAGATAGTGCCTGCCCTTCTGGCCGGAAACTCGGTGGTCATAAAGCCCTCCAGCACCAATCCCATCGCTGCCACTCTGCTGGCTGGAGTTCTGGAGAAGGCAGGAGTGCCGAAAGGCAGCATGAACCTGGTTACGGGAGTGGGGAAGAGGGCTGGCGACGCACTTGTGGCGAGTGAAGATGTGGATATGATCAACTTCACAGGCAGCACGCCCGTGGGGAGGGCGATTTCGCAGAAGGCAGGGATGAAGCGGCTCCATCTGGAGCTGGGTGGAAAGGCCTACGCCCTGGTTCTGGAGGATGCAGATCTGGATTTGGCTGCCCCAAAATGCGTCTATGGATCTCTGAAGTTTGCCGGGCAGAGGTGCGACGCGGTGAGCGCAGTCCTCGCCATGGAGCCCATTGCCGATGCCCTTGTCAGGAAGATCACCGCCGAGGTTGACAAATGGAAAATGGGTGACCCCAGGGATGAGTCTGTCAATATAGGTCCCGTGATCAACTCCCGGGCCGCGGCACGGATAAGTGAACTGGTCTCGGACGCCGTAGCAAAAGGAGCCGAGCTATTGCGGGGCGGCAAATCTTCCGGGCCATACTTTGAGCCCACTGTGCTTGACCATGTGCCACAGCAGGCCTTAATCGCCAGAGAAGAGGTATTCGGGCCTGTGGTTACCATTATCCGCTGCAAGGACGTGGACGAGGCCCTGATTTTTGCCCGCAAATCAAAATACGGACTGGAGTCGTGCGTCTTTACAAAAGACTTCTACCTCATGTGGCGTGTGGCCAAGGCACTGGAGTGCGGCGAGGTTACCATCAATGACTTTCCGTCCCATGGAGTTGGCTACTTCCCGTTCGGAGGAATAAAACAATCCGGCCTGGGGCGAGAGGGCATAGGCTACAGCATCGATGAGATGACCCGCCTTAAGACCATCGTCTTCAATCTGGCCCCTGCGGGCCTGGGAAAGAAAGAGCAATCAGCTGCGACCTGCAAGACCGGATCTGAACAGTGATCACCTATTTTTTTATGGGACACTTATTCGATCTCCAGCCAGCCATTCCTCCTAAAATCACCGCCAGATCCGTCCAGCCCCGGGCTTTCAAAAAGCTTGCCGCCACCATGGAACGCATGCCGCTGCCGCAGAAGATGAAAACTGTCATATTCTTCGGCACTTCATCCATTCTAGCCGCGATCTCTGTGAGGTGGATATGCTGCGCACCATCGATCTGGCCGTCTTTCTCCAGCTCGCTGCCGGATCTCACATCCAATATCCAGACCGGCTCACCGTATCCAGCAGCCGGCAGATCTCGTGCACCGTTAGCGTTCTGATGGATGCCGACTCTCTGCCGGACATATGCCAGTTGAGCATGCCGCCGGCCAGAAATCCGGCGATCCTGTCAAAGCCCAGACGGACAAGAATGCGAGTGACTTTTTCATGATCGTTGCCCTCTCCCACCAGGAGAATGGGCTGGTCGTAGCTCTGGAACCAGCCGGCAAAGCTGGCCAATCCGTCCAGCCAGATGGATTGGGCGCCTGGAATATGAGCGGCACCGTAAGCGAGTTCCTGGCGCGTGTCCAGGATCCGGGCCCCTTCGGACAGTGTCTGAAAGTCCTTTGGGTCCAGGGGCCTGATATTGGGCAGGGCCCCCAGGATGGGCTCTCCCTCCAGGTTCACCTTTTCCATCCGGCTGAAGTAGGGCGGCCTCTCCGGCTGGCTCTTCAATAGAGCTGCCACGAACTCCCGTCGGCTCTCCGCCTGCAGCCTTGCAGTTGTGCTTTCTCTCCAGACCTATGGTGGTCCAGAGGCGCTCGGCGATCGACTCTCCGCAGGCGGAACCGGATCCGTGGGCCGGACAGACGATCACTTCGTCTCCGAGCGGCAAGCAGCTTACCGAAGAGGCTGTCGTAGAGCAGGCCGGCATTTTCGGCGGCCTTTTCCCGGCCCATCAGGTCGATTCTCCCACCTCTCCGGCAAAGAGAGCGTCCCCGCAAAAGACCATGGAAGCAAGCCCTGTAGGGATCCCGGAGGATATAGCTCATGCTTCCGGGAGTATGGCCGGGCGTCTGGATGGCTTCGAACTCCAGACGGCCCACCTTCCACTTCTGGCCGGACGACATTATTGCCATACCTGTAGTCCCACTGGCCGTCGGCATGCCAGACCTCCGCTCCGGTCCTGTCGGCCAGCTCCATCGATCCCACAAAATAGTCCTCATTGCGGTGGGTCTCCAGGATGTGTGCAATCCTCATTCCGGCATTTGATGGCCATTTTCACATAGACCTCAACGTCTCTGCGGGGATCGATTACCAGGGCCTGGTTCTGTCTCCCACCATATAGGAGTAATGAGCAAAGCCCTCTGAGACAATTCTTTCGAAGAGCATGGTAGTATTACACATGATTCATCAGCGAGGGTTCTCTCCCGTGACGGTCTGGTTCTCCGGGTGGGACGACCACTCCGTAAAAGAGCCCTCGTAGATCCTGACTTTCTCGTGGCCCAGGTAGAATTTGAAGAAGAGGAATTCGTTGGTAGCCTCTCGCCCCGTGCCGCAGTATATGATCAGGGTCTTCTCAGGAGTGATATTGAATTTGCCCACCAGTTGCTTGCAGCTCTTCATCGCTCTTCATGAGCCTGGCATTATCCTTGGTCATGAGAGTTCTCCAGGGAAGACTGTTGGCTCCCGGGATGTGGCCATTCTTGATCCACAGCCCTCCTTCTTTGTAGGACCTCGAAGGGGCGGGCGTCAAAGAGGATCACATCCTCCTGGTCCTTTATTCTCTTGAATTCCTCGTACTCGATGAATATACTCTTTCTCAACCTCGGCATTGAAGCGTGATGGCTGCCAGGAAGGAAATACTTTGGTCAGCTCCCGGCCTTCATTCTTCCATTTCTCCAGGCCGCCGTCCAGTATATAGATATTCTTATGGCCAAAGCGTACCAGGGAATAGGCCATCATGGTCTGCTCCAGACCGTCTCCAAAGCCTGCTGTGCATTTGCTGTACCGCCCGGCTGAGGAATATATCACCACTGGCCTATTCGGGTCAAGACCGGCCTGGCTGAGAGACAGGCTGCAGGGCTTCAGGCGGAACATACACGGCCGGCAGCCCGTTCCTGCGCCGAGCGCAGCAGGCCTTCGTTCAGGTATACTGGCCCAGGAAGGTGGCCCATGATGTAGTCATGCACATTGGGCTGCACGTCGAGGATCATGAGATTTTCATCACTGATGTGATCTTCAGCCAATCTGTGGAAACCCACTTCACTGTGCTCTTGCCGAGCAGGATAAGGATATGTCTTCATAATTCTCAAAACTCCCCGATTTTCCGGCCCTCATGTTGCTTCATCTAGAAATTGTGTAGCTTCTCTGTCCATTTAGGTTCTAATAGCATATCTATTTAACGAGGACTTTTGCAGTTGAAAACATCATCCGCGCTTATGGACACTGGCTTTGCTGGGTAAAAATCCAGGTAATTGCCACAGCAGTTGAGCCAGCTGTCCGTACTCATTAGCCGACGGTCACTCTTACTGATAGTTATATTTTTAGATATATGATATGTTCCAATATATTCCTCTTCGATCTCGATAGCCGGATTCTTCCAGGCACTGGTCATGGGACCCCTTCCGTCCCTTCCAGCCACCCCTCCCGGGGCCTCGTCCCCCTGAAGTACGCCAATGTGGACTCTGCCGTCCGTTACGGTCTCATCGATCCTCATCTGGGCGGAGGTCGTGCTGGCGTATTCAGAATCTCCCTGCCGATAGCTCCTTCCCGTGACCGTGTACTCCGCCGAGCCTGAAATCCCTTGGGCGGATTGGACTGCGTGATGCATAGATGCTGATTCGCCTTTATTCACCAATTGAGTCTGGCTGCCGATTGCAGAATTGTAGGTGACGGGATGAGATGAATAGTAACCATTTCCGACGGAGAAGCTCACGGGTGCACGGGTGTTATTGTTTTGGCTTTCGAGACGAATAGTCGAGCTGTTGTACGATAGATTATCGGTTGCAGCCTCGCTGTTACCGGTAACCGCAATCTCATCCAGACTATTTGCAGCATCTCTCTCTGTTGCATCTGCATAATCAACGAGTATTGCCCAGGCTGCCATGAGTGTACAGGCGATGATCATCCATTGCATTGCTCTTGTGTCGAATGATCTGGATGTAATGAGGGGCAATTTCTTATCTCCGGGCTTCTTTTCCTCAGGTATCTTATCTTCAATCCCTATTGTAGCTCTTAAGTGCTGGACCATATATTTGAATCGGTTGGGACAGGAGGGCATTGGTCTCAATTCCTCCTTTTTTTACTGCTTGCCAGTGGCGGCTGTAAGTCGGGCCACATTGGATTCGGTGAAAAAGCCGTCGAAATCGCCATATCTTTGAATGTATTCCGTGACCAGGAGTGTATTCCGGGAAGGTTCGCTGAAGATCTGCCTCAGACCTTCTTCTGGAGATCCCGCCAGATCGAGGAGGAACTTCATACCGTCTTTCTCGAGGCCCATGGTGGTCTCTTCGATATCTTCCGTTTGGAAGGCGATATGATGAACGCGCGGGCCATAGTTTCGGATGAACTTTTCAGTGGGGCCGGAGGCATCCATGCTCACATAGGGGTTGATGCCGGAGGTGAAGACCATGGCAAAGTCTGAATGTGTTAGACGTGCTACACTGGTTATGGAGTTGAGGCTTTTTACATGAATGGCGAAATCGAAATTATAATTGGTGAGCCTCAAGAACTCCAGAATGGCATGATTGCGGTCTTGAGCTTTGACGCGGGTGGCGGCGTGGTCCAGCCATCTGATATTCTTAAGATGGGGAGATTGGGACAAATTGGACAAATCCAACTTCAAGTCCAGGGGCTGGCTCTCAGTAGAGGAATAGACTCCCTTATCGCCCTTCCATTGAATGAAGCCAAGTGAGTTACCCGTCCAGGGAGATGGCTCAGTCTGGATGAAGCAGTAGTTATGACAGTCCTGGATGTCGCTCAGAAATTTTGCGCCGTACTCCTCTTGCAGGGATACATATCTATTGAGGTCACTGGTTTCAAAGACGAAAGTCTCAAGACGGGTATTGGGCAGATATCGAGACCGTGGGGCTAGATTCAACTCCTGGAAGGGATTGGGGCCTTTTCGCCTGGTGCGGATAAGGAAGTCTGCCGAACGAAACTCTGGCGAGCCCGGGACTTTGAGAACGCAGGTTTTGTAGAGCGAATCACTGAACGCCTCTTGAAACTGCAGACCGCTGTACCGGATAAGCTCCTCTACGGCAGAATTATGTAGCTTTGGCTCGGTGTTGATGATGACCGCCTGCAGGCCTCCCACCTGCCCGTCCAGACCGAGCCGCTTTTGCTCCTCAATAACGTGCGCCGCCTCGCGCATCAGCTCTATGTCGACGCTTTGCAGATTTGCTAGACCATCCTCAAATTCTAAATGCTCGGTCAAGGTGAGAAACCTCCTGGATGCCTGGATATTGCTCAGCAATCCGGCTGACGCTGACTCATCCATCTCTATTTCCATCTTTATCCATCTTTATCCATCTCCACGGGCTTGCTGATATAATCATCTATTCCGACCGCAAGGGCTCCATGATTTTATTCTCTTCTAAATTTTCCAGTAAGCCTCTCAAGCCTAATAAGTACGGACCCACATATCCTCGCTATGACCTCCAGAGCAGTGGAAATGGTTGCAGAGCTGATGGCCCTATCTGCCCGCACCGCACCAAAGGGAAGGGGCCAGGACTCCATAGTGATAAAAGTGGTAGCAGAGGAAGAGCTGCAGACGCTCTCCAGAGAGCTTCGCCGCCTGGGCGAGGCCCGGGGCATCAAGTTCTATCTGAGGGACGCAGGCAACCTGGAAAAGAGCGATGCCTGCGTTCTCATCGCCAGCAAAGCTCTGGACTATGTAGGCCTCGATTGCGGAGGCTGCGGATTTGCCACCTGCCAGGATATGCTGGAAGCGCATAAGCAGTTTCTGGAGAAAGGACTGGAAAAACCCTTCCGCGGCCCCAACTGCGTTATCAAGATGGCGGACCTGGGCATTGCTCTGGGCTCAGCTGCCAAGACCGCAAGCCTGCACAACGTCGACAATCGCGTCATGTTTACAGCGGGAGTCGCTGCTCTCTCCCTGGGCTGGCTGGAGGGCTGCTCCGTGGCTTACGGTCTGCCCCTGAAAGCTTCGGGAAAGAGCATCTACTTTGACAGACCTAGCTAACCCGAGCTGAAGGTGAGATTCAATGGTTAAAATGAAGATTCGAGGCGGGGACCTGGACCTGGTGGAGTACGAGTTCCAGCCCTTTTCCCCTGGCGTTGTCATCCACAGTCTGGGATTTGAGAAGGAT
Source organism: uncultured Methanosarcinales archaeon (assembly GCA_963702455.1). Lineage (GTDB taxonomy): Archaea > Halobacteriota > Methanosarcinia > Methanotrichales > Methanotrichaceae > Methanothrix. The sequence goes on along the minus strand of CAVPCV010000008.1, from coordinate 80,855 downwards.
TACAAGCTCACTCCCATTATAGGAAGAGTCATGGCGATTGCGCCCGGCCGCATTCATCTCACAGTGCTGGACATGAACCGTTTCGCTCCCAACAGACCGGGCGGCGGAGGCGTGGGCTATGCCCTGCAGATCTACTGCTCCGCCCAGGTGGAGTGCACGCCTTCGGAGGTTGCTATCGATTACTCCCGGGAGCCCATCATCCGTCATTTCGTGGAGGTCTACAGAAAGACGGTGCACTACCGCGGCGGATTTCGTATAGTGATCAAGGATCACGGGAATAAGCACGTCGGCCTCGGCTCCACAGGCTCGGTGCTCCTGGCATTGGGCCATGCCATGAACGCAGCTCTAGGCTCTCCACTGAGCTCCGAGCAGATCCGTCTCCTCCTGGGACATAATTACGTGGAGGAGACGGAAGACGGAAGGGTTACAAACGGCTTTGAGACGGGCGTCGGGCCCGCTGCTGCGACGTACGGCGGCATGGTCATCACCGGTGACGAACTGGCTCTGGTCTACCGCCACCGTTTTGCTGAAGGCAAGAACGTCTTCGTCACCATTCCACCAACGGTCGTCTCCTCCGCAGGCAGGACGGAGTTCGACCTGCTCATGAACCGGGCTCGCAACCTGGACTATCAGGATCGCGAGCTGAAAGCCTACCTCCTGCTCATGGACCTCATTCCAGCTCTGGAAAGGGACGACCTGAAGAAGATCGGAGAGATCATCTGGGAGATCGAGTTTAGGGGCTCGAAGAGGGCAGAGGTGGAGCACCACGGCTTTGAGATCTACAGGCACATGAGCCTGCTCCGCGAGGCGGGGCTCGAGTTCGTGGGCATGAGCTCTGTTGGGCCCTCCATCGCCATTGTGACCGACCGCTGCCGAGAGGAGGTCGCCGGACTGATCAAGCCACTGGGCCTGGAGATCGCCATAGAGACGAAGGTGGACAACGAGGGGCTGAAGATCGAATTTGAAGAGCGTTGATTCACTTACACGTGCCAAAACGTTGTTATATCGTGCCGGGCAGATCTAACCTGAAAATTCATGGAGAAAGTTCATACCACCTGTGTTTATTGCGGCTGCGGTTGCGGGCTATTCCTGCATATAGATGGTGGCCGGATCGTGGGCACCTCCCCTTCGCCCGCCCATCCAATGTCCAGGGGCAGTTTGTGCATCAAAGGCTGGCTGGCGGGGGATTTTGTGGGCCATCCGAAGAGGCTGATTCATCCCCTTATCAAGGAAGGGGATCGAATGATCAAAGCCACATGGGATGAAGCCCTCGCTCTGACGGCTGCAAGCCTGCAAAGCATACAAAAGGAGTTCGGACCGCAGGCTCTGGGCATTCTTACCTCTGCCAAGGGAACCAATGAGGAGAACTACCTGCTTATGAAACTGGGCCGTGCCGCGCTGGGGACGAACAACGTGGACCATGTGGCCAGGCTCTGCCATGCTCCAACCGTTGCATGCCTGGGTTTTGCTCTGGGAAGCGGCGCTATGACCGGTTCCATTTCCAGCCTGGCGAATTCCGATGCCATTTTGGTTGTCGGCTCCAACACCACCGAGCAGCATCCCTTGGTGGCCTCCTACATCCTCCAGGCCCGGTCAAGAGGAGCAAAGCTCATAGTCGCCGATCCGCGAAGAACGCAACTGGCGGAGCTGGCGGATCTCTGGCTCTCCCCTCGGCCGGGAACAGATGTAGTCTGGATCAATTGTCTCCTGAATATCATTGCGCAGCAGGACCTGATCGATTGGCAGTTCGTCAAAGAGCGCACCGACGGCTTTGAAGAGACACTGCAGGCAGCGAGAGCCTACACCACCAGCAAGGCAGAGGAGATCTCAGGAATTCCCGCGACAGACATTGCCAAAGCGGCATCGATCTTTGGAGAAGCGGAGCGTGCGGCAATCGTCTATGCCATGGGTGTTACCCAGCATGCTCAGGGCACAGACATTGTCCAGGCCCTGGCCAATCTCGCTCTAGTCACGGGAAATATAGGCAGGGAGGGGACGGGCATCTATCCTCTGCGCGGTCACCAGAATGTCCAGGGGGCATGTGATATGGGAGCTCTTCCAACGGTATTCTCCGGATACCAACCCGTATCCAGTCTCATGGCCCGCGCCAAATTTGAAGAAGCCTGGAGTGCCTCGCTTCCCGAGGAACCCGGGCTCACCGCTCTAGAGATGCTCTGGGCAGCAGAAGCAGGAAGTCTCAAAGGCCTGATAATCGTAGGCGAGAATCCCGCCCTGAGCTACCCTGACACCTCCCGGATCCTCAAAGCCCTGAAGGGGCTGGAGTTCCTGCTGGTAAGCGATATCTTCCCAACTGAAACCACAGATCTTGCTGGTGTGGTCCTTCCTGCGGCCTGTTTTGCCGAGAAGGACGGGACATTTACCTCTACAGAGAGGCGAGTGCAACGTGTCCGGAAGGCTGTAGCTCCACCGGGTGATGCGAAAGCTGAATGGGAGTGGATCTGCGACCTAACAAGAAGGCTGAGGCTGAAAGCTGATTATTCTTCGCCTGATGCGATCATGGCAGAGATTGCATCGCTTACCCCCAGTTACGGTGGGATCAGCTATGATCGGCTCGGTCCGGAGGGGTTGCAATGGCCCTGTCCCTCGAAAGATCATCCAGGAACGAGCATTTTGCATGTCGATTGCTTTTCACAGGGCCGGGCCCATCTTCGCCCTGTTTTGTATATAGAGCCACCCGAGACTCCTGATGCTGATTATCCCTTGTTGCTCACCACAGGAAGGAGCCGGTACCACTTTCATACCGGGACCATGACTCGCAGGACCTCTCTTCTGGATAGAGAGGTTCCCATTCCCTTTGTGGAAATCAATCCCGAGGATGCAAGGATCATGGGAATTAGGGAAGGCATGAAGGTCAGAGTTGAGACCCGACGGGGCAGCGTTGTCGTGGAGGCGCGACTTGTGGAAGGTCTTCTTAAAGGAAATCTGTTCCTGCCCATTCACTTCTCCGAGGCACCGGCAAATGCTCTGACAGCCCAATTTATTGACCCTGTTTCCAAGATTGCGGAGCTGAAGGTTTCAGCAGCACGTCTGAATAAGGTGGTATCGTGAAAGCGTTCCTCCAGAGAAGCAGGCTTCTTCCCCTCCTGGAAGCTCTGAACCGGCAGATTGAAGTCATTGCGCCGGTGGCAACAGAAGCAGGATCGGTCTTTGCCACCTGGCAGGGCCAATCCCTTGATTTAAAGACCAAACCCCTCTCTCCGCCAACAGAGTTCCTGCTTCCCCATAAAGAGATCCTCTTTCGATACGTTCAGGAATCGGGGCGCTACACCTTCAAAGAGGATGAGATCCCTCCCAGACTGCTGTTTGGCATCCGGCCCTGCGATCTGCATGCCATAGCCGTGCTGGATAAGATCTTCGGGCAGCCGCCCCTCGACCAGGTTTACTTCAGTCGCCGCAGGGCCACAGCCTTGGTCGTGCAAAACTGCATCGCGCCGGGGAGAGCGTGTTTCTGCGCCGCGCTTGGGGCGGGGCCGGGGGCCGAAGATCCCTGCGATCTCCTGCTCACCGATATCGGGGATGGATTTTTATGCGAAGCAGAGACTCCTGCAGGAATTCTAATTCTGAATGCAGGTGCAGATCTCCTGCAGCCTGCGGAATCGGCGCACCTGCAAGATAAGGCCAGGCTCCTGCAGGAAGCAAAAGAGTCTATGCCGCAGGGTCGATCTTGTGCTCAAATCAGGACGGCCATGGAAAGAGCGGACTGGGAGGCGCTGGGCCGAGAGTGTTTGGCCTGCGGAAGTTGCACCTTCGTCTGCCCCGTCTGCCACTGCTTCAACATCCTCGATCTGGGCGTTCCGGACGGAGCGAGGCTGCGTTGCAGGGATTCCTGCCTCTTATCCGGATTTTCCCGCTTAACTGGTGGAGCCAATCCCCGTCGCACACCAGGGCAGCGCCTGCAGCACTGGTACCAGGACAAGTTCGAGGACATCTTTCAGATCACTGGGCTTCCTGGCTGCGTGGGCTGTGGACGCTGTCATCTAGCCTGTCCTGCGGCCATAGATCGAGTCGATCTGACGGTGAAGAGCAGTCGGGAGGCGAGAAGATGAGCGAGTACATTCCTATGCAGGCAGAGATCGTGGATATAGATATAGAGTCTCCAAACACCTACCTGATAACCCTGAAGCTCCTCGAAGAGGGGGTGGACTTTAGATATCTGCCCGGACAGTTTGTAATGATCTCCGTCTTCGGCCTGGGCGAATGCCCCATCTCCATAGCCTCATCTCCGACCAGAAGAAGCCTCGAGCTATGCATCCGTCGGGCAGGAAAGGTAACGAGCGGGATCATGGACTGTCTGGTCGGAGATGTAGTCGGAATACGTGGCCCTTATGGGAACGGCTTCCCATTGGACCGGATGAAGAGGGATGTGGTCATCGCCGGTGGCGGCTCAGGATTTGCCACTCTTCGATCGCTGATCAACTATATTGCCGATCGGCGGGAGGAGTTCGGCAAAGTGACCGTAGCATACGGAGCACGGACCAGCCAGGATCTCTACTTCATGCAGGAGTACAAGAGCTGGCAGAAGGCAGGCATGGAAGTGGCGGTGACGGTGGACATCGACGATGAGTTCTGGAAAGGAAATGTGGGCCTGGTCACAAGCCTCATCGATCGCTTTGACCTGAACCCCGGTTCTGCAGCCATCTGCGGCCCGCCGGTGATGATCAACGCTGTGGCCGGAAAGCTCATGGCCCGAGGATTTCATAGGGCAGATATTTACATCTCCCTGGAGCGGAATATGAAGTGCGGCGTGGGCAAATGCGAGCATTGCGCCATCGGCCCTTATCATGTCTGCCAGGACGGGCCGGTCTTCAGCTATGACCGGGTAAGAGACGTGCTTTAAAAAAATATTTAGAGAAACGCCTTTGACTGGTTATTTACCAAGTTCAAGCTGGAAACAGGAAAAAATCAGTGCTGGATCCGTAGTAATCCATGAGATCTACGTGAATGGGATCGATCCCGACTTCCTGAAAATAAAGTCCTCCTCAAGAAGGGACTTTTAAGCCCCCGCCCTCATAGCCTCTCTTCCCGCCGCCAAGGCCTCGTCCAGCTTCTCCACATCCGGCCCTCCGCCCTGCGCCAGGTCCGGCTTGCCTCCGCCGCCTCCGCCTAAGGCCCTGGCCGCGGCCTTGATTATGCTACCGGCCTTGACGCCCTTTTCCAGGCCCGATTGGCCCACAGCCGCCACGAGCTTGCCCGTCTCGCTGCCCAGAAGGGGCACGCAGTCCTCCTCCACCAGCAGGGCCGAAGCCTCATAGTGTTTTTTTTTGGCTGCTCGTGTCATTAATAAATGGTTCTAATGTAGAATACGTGCTGCTCATAGGAGATGGCGGTGCGCTCGTAGAGCATCCCTGCACATTCTTGCGCGGGTTCGCACGCTCCAGCCCTCCACCCAAGCCATCTCGGCGTAGAACTGGCGCTGCAGAGGAGGTAAATGATCTCTATGAAATGGGACAAAAGAGAGCTGTGTAGACAATGTATGCATGTCTTCTCCTCTTCAAGGATGTTCGCCACCCAGATCGTATTAATTAATGGTTAATCAACACAGCACAAAATGACTGAAAGAAGTCATCGAACTAACGCGGGACGGATTTAATAAGGTATATGAACACTGAATGAAGCATGGCCTATGAGCTTAACATCGAGCCGAAAGCAGAACGGTTCATGAAGAAGCTAAAAAAGAAAAATTCAGATGCTGCATCGACGATAGCGACTCATATTCTCGAGCTGAAAAAGGACCCGCATACGCCCCGCCCCATGTGCGATATTGTCAAAGTTAGAGGCAGTGTAAATGAATACCGGCTGAGGATAGGAAAGGCCAGGGTCGAATATACCATAGATGATAACGAGATAAATATAACAAATATATTTATAAAGAAACGTAAATCTGACTATCGATGAAGATATATATCATTGATGTGGGTTTATAAAAGATGGCTTCGGTTGGAATCATAAAGGAAAAGGGTACCAAAGTGCTTGATGCCTTCATAGACTCCTTGACTGATGAGGAGATCGACGAGTTGAACACCGATGAAGGCGGTGATGAGGAGCCTATGCCTTTCGAGGAGTTTTGCAGGAAAGAAAGCATTAAACTTCGAAAATAATTAATTTTATTAAATCTGTATTAATTGTTATGTCTGTCATCTCAGAAGCAAGCCTGCCCGAAGATTATTAAAAATTTTATATTAGCTAAAAATTTTAGACTCCGGCCCGGATCGCCTCCCTCCCCGCAGCCAGGGCTTCGTCCAGCTTCTCCGCGTTCGGCCCTCCACCCTGGGCCAGGTCCGGCTTGCCTCCGCCGCCTCCGCCCAGGGCCTTGGCCGCGGCCTTGATTATGCTCCCCGCCTTGACCCCCTTTGCCAAGCCCGATTGGCCCACAGCCGCCACGAGCTTGCCCGTCTCGCTGCCCAGCAGTGCCACGTAATCCTGCTCCGCCAACAGGGCCGCAGCCTTGAGCAGCTCCTCGATGTCGGCGCTGCCCATCTTCTGCACCACGATCCTGAGGCCGTCGATGGTTTCGGCATCGGCCGTCAGCGTCTTGAGCCGCGCCCTGGCTAAGTCCTCCTTCAGCCGCTCGATCTCCTTTTGCTGGCTCTTCCACTCACTCGAAGAAACGCTCTGCGGTCTTGGGGAGCTGCTCGTTCGGCACGCGCAAGATGGCCGCCGCTCCAGCCAGAGCAGGTCGTCTCTTCCCTGGCTGGCTCGCACGGCCGCCTCGCCTGCGGCAAACTCTATCCTCTCCACGCCGTCCTGAATGCGCTCCGCGCGCAGGATCTTGATGGACCCGATCATGCCGGTGTTGGTGACGTGCGTTCCTGCGCAGGCCTCGATATCGCTGCCCACCTTGCACCACCCGGATCATCGTCCCGGGCGGCACGCCTCCCTGGTAGAGCTCAAAGCCGAAGAGCTTCTCAGCCTCGGTGCGGGGCAGGAACTGGGTATCCATAGGCTCGATCTCCATCACCCGCCGGTTGGCTTCGAGCTCAATGGCCTTCAGCTCCAGATCCGTGATTCGCTTGTAATGGGATATGTCCAGACGCGCCCGGTCCTCGCTCTTCTGGGCGCCCGCCTGCCAGACGTGCTTGCCCAAAACGCGTTTCGCAGAGTCGTGCACCAGATGGGTGGCCGTATGGTGACGCGCGTGCGCCAGACGGCGGCGCATGTCCACCCTGCCGGTGACGCGGTCGCCCCTCTCCAGGCCCCCTGGCTTCTCCAGTTTATGCAGCACCACGTCTCCCGACTTCTGCACGTCGACTACCGGGAAGATCTGTCCTGCCTTCTCCAGAGTGCCGTGATCAGCAGGCTGGCCGCCGCCCTCGGGATAGAGGAGCGTCCTGTCCAGGATGACCGAGCCCTCCACCACATCCAAGACCCGTGCCTCAAAGACCTGCTCGAAGGGATGCTCGTAGAACATCAGCTCCGTCTTGCCGGGAATATCGAGCTTGACTGCATCCTCGGGCTCCGCCCGAATGTGCTTCTTGGCCACCAACGAGTAGAAGTTGTCCGGCAGCTCCACAGTTGCCCCCATCTCCAGAGCTGACTCCCGGGCGATCTCGGGAGGAATGCCGTGCGTATCGTAAAGGGATATCATCTCCGAGAGCGGTATGGGCTGATTTTTTTTGCGGTAGCTCTCGGCCGTCTTCTTCACCAGCCGCATGCCCTTCACCAGGGTCTCGGCGTACTTTTGCTCCTCCTGGTCCAGGATCTCTTTGATGGTGACGAAACGCTCCTGCCAGTCGGAGTAGTCCAGCCGCGCCATCTGCATCTCGACCAGATCCGCCAAGGGCAGAGCCAATCCCAGCTCCTTCATCAGCCTCAGAGTGCGGCGAATGACCAGACGGGCCAGGTAGCCGGCCTTGACATTGGAGGGAATTATCCCGTCGCCAAGCATGTAGGCCAGGCACCGAGTGTGATCGACCACGGCATAGATGCGCTCCATGGGCTCGATGGTCTTCTCCAGCTTCTCAGGAGATATGCCGATGCTGCCCGCAATCTTGGCTCGCAGATCCTTCATAGAGTACTCGTCCAGGTCCACCATCCCCGCCAGCCGGGCGTTCTGGGCGAAGATCTCCGCATACTCCGGGTCCGATAGATTGTGCTCGACGCCTGAGAGGTCCGCCACCTTTCTGACCAGATCCGGGAAGATGGCGTCGTAGATCGTGGGCGATCCTTTAGAGGCCCAGACGAACCTCTCCAGGCCGTAGCCGGTGTCCACGATGTAATTGTCCATCTTCTCGTAGCGCTCGCCTTTGATCTCGACTGCGCCCCTGGGCGTGGCCTTCAGGTCCATGAAGACCAGCGTGGCCAGCTCCAGGCCTCCAATCATGACCTCCACGCTGGGACCGGCGTTGCCTCCACCTGCCCAGGGGTTCTCCTTATAGGTCACGGCCAGGGGGTCCATCCCCAGGCCCACCAGCAGCTCATCGCATAATTGCACCGTCCGGTCCTTCCAGTAATGCTCTTTTTCCCGGGTGTTGAATACGTGGTGAGCCATCATCTCGAAGGTCGTGAGATGGCGTCCGCTGCGCCCTACGGAATCGAGGTCATCCAGCCGGATGCAGGGCTGGCTGATGGTCAGGGGGTTCGCAGGCGGCGGCACCTGTCCTGAGGTCACAAAGGGCTGGAAGTCGGCGATGGAGGCGATGGTCAGGTAGATGTCGTCCCGCCACCGGGCCACCACAGGATACCTCTTGATGCGCGTGTGGCCTCGGCCTTGAAAGAAACTGAGGTAGTGCTCGCGCATCTCGTCCAGACTGTGCTCGCGCTTGAATATGGGCGAGCCAATAAATGTATAGGGATCGCAGGGTGGGTCCCCGCAGGTCGATCTAGCGCCGTCCCTGGTCCAGAAGAATTTGCCGCATTTCTCGCACTTCATACGCAGGAATCCCTCATCCACGAAGAAGTCCAATCGATATTCGTCCTCGGAGAACATGTGAATCAGCTTTTGCCAAAAGAATGGCGAGGATTGCTAAAAGGCTTTCCAAAGGAGCAGAAAGTCGAGAAAATGGGTGCGAATGGCCGCCCGGGCTCCGGCCATCCTTTTTTGGCTATTATTTACCTTTCTAGTTTACCCTTATAACCTTCAAGAGCGAGACCAAAGGCACGCCTGCGATCTCATCCGTGCCCTTCTTATCAATTAAAACTGCGATGGCATTGATCTTGGCCCCGCGCTCATCCAGATACTCGACAGTCTCTTCCAGAGTCTGGCCGGAGGTCACCACATCATCGATGATGATGCATTCCTTGTCCTTGACATCCGAGAAGTTGGAGCTCAGGTTTCCGCGCGCTTTCTTGCTCTCCCTCGCCAGCATCTGCTTGCTGGGAGTGTAGACGGCCAGCTCTGCTGCCAGATCATCGGCCACCATGCTCGCCAGGGGCAGGCCGCTCAGAGCAATGCCCACCACGACATCCACACCGCAATCATTGGCGTCCAGAGTCTCATAGATCGTATCGGAGAGGGCTTCAGAGATGTGGCCCAGCCGGAAGGCGCTCTTGCCGATCATCGACCAGTTCACGGAAATATCCTTGGGCCCGGGAGTGGTGCTCGTCTTCTCAGCATGAGTAAGAAGCCAGGTCACAGTCTCGCTGGAGACATTCAGCTCTTCTGAGATCTGGCCTTCTACCAGCCCTTCCGCCTTCAGTTCCGTTGCTTTCTTCATCAAAGTCTCAATATTCTTCATCTTATGCACCTCTTTTTCTTTCGGGCAGGAGTTCCGCAATCAGGACATGCTTCCCCCTCGAAGCTATGACCGCAGCCATGGCACCTCTGGACGTGTTTCAGCTTTCTTTTTATCCGGGGCTGTCCGATGGGCTCGATCTTCAGGCCGAGGTGAAGAGCGACGTTTTGCAGAGCGTAATCGTCGGTAGCGAGAACGGCTCTATACTCCAGGGCCTTGGCCAGGACCTCCAGATCGGCAGGAGACAGAGCTTTGAGGTCGCCGGTCTCTGCGGCTGCACTGCGTGCCGCTTTCAGCGCCTGGGATGTGGGGCTCTCCACCCGTGCCTCGAAGAGGTAGAGCCTCGATTTTGTCCTTATATCCTTTAGCTCCGCCTCAACTGCCGGGACGGTGATCAGCTCCCCCTCCGGTCTTTTGCCCCAGATGAATACCGAGGCGTCCGCTACGACATACACATGATTGGCTCTTGAAAGTTATAGTACTTGGACTTTTCCCGGACCAAAACGCTATTATCATATAATGCAATCCAAGGGTTCGATGGCCAAGAAAGAAAAGAAGGCTGGTAATAAGGAAGCCCAAGGGCCTGGCGCAGGATCCCTGGAAAAGCAGAATGAACGTATCGCCAAAGCGCCGCCCAAAGCCAAGCCCAAGCCCAAGAGCGCAGCCGACCGCAGAAAAGACCGCATCGATGGAATAACGAAGACAGTTTATCCCGCCGTTCTGGGAGTCATAGCGGGCTTCGCCTGCTATTTTGTAGCAGGTGAAGTTGGCCCCAACCACTGGCAAATAGGCGACTCTCCCCTGGCATTTTGTAATGATGTCTGTAATCCTTGCCACCGCCCTCATTCAAAAGTTCACTTATCCCTTCCTGAAGGTAGACGTGGCAAGCTTTCAAAACCAAAGACTGGCTCTATGTGGAGTTCATTATGGTATCCCTCTGGCTGGTTACATGGACATTCCTTCTCAACTGAGGTAAATATGAGGATAGCCATCATAAATCGCGATCGTTGCCAGCCCAGAAAGTGCTCCAAGGAATGCGAGTACTTCTGTCCGCCTGTCCGTACGGGCGATGAGACCATCGTCTTTGTGGACAGCAAGCCCCTCATAACCGAAAATCTCTGTGTAGGCTGCGGTATTTGTGTGCGCAAATGCCCCTTTGGGGCCATCACCATCACCAACCTGCCTGAGGAGATGGAGGATCCAGTTCACAGATACGGCCAGAACGGCTTCGCGCTATATGGTTTGCCGGTGCCGGTTGATGGCCGGGTCACGGGAATACTGGGCCCCAACGGCATAGGAAAGAGCACGGCCATATCCATACTCTCCGGCATCCTCAGGCCGAACCTGGGGAAAGAATGCCTCCTGGGATGATGTATTGCAGCGTTTCGCAGGCTCAATCCTGGGAGACTACCTGAAGACGGGTAGTGGATAAGGGCGTCAAGACCTCCTATAAGCCTCAGTATGTGGACCGCATCCCTAAGAGCTATTCAGGAATGGTTTCCGGTCTCCTGGAAAAGACCGATGAGCGGGGTGCTTTAGCGGATCTGACTTCACAGCTTTCCATATCAACGCTGATGGATCGGGAGATATCGAGCCTCAGCGGTGGCGAGCTGCAGCGAGTCGCCATCGCGGCCACGGCAGCGCGCGACGCGGATTTCTATTTCTTCGATGAGATCAGCCCGTATCTTGATATTTACCAGCGCATCAACTCGGCTCGCATCCTGCAGAGCCTGGCCAAAGAAAAGGCGGTCATGGTGGTGGAGCACGACCTGGCGCTGCTTGATCTTCTGGCAGATAATGTTCACCTCATTTACGGCGTTCCCGGAGCCTACGGCGTCATAACCAGGCCCAAAGGGGTACGGGTGGGCATCAACCAGTACCTGCGGGGCAACCTGCCGGAAGAGAACGTGCGGTTCCGCGATACCTCCATCAGCTTCGAGGTGCATGCTCCCAGGATAGAAAAGGAGATCCCCTCGCTTATTGCCTACAACGCATTTGCCATGCAGTATTCGTCCTTCCGGCTTGAGGCCGAGCCCGGCATCATTCGCCGGGGTGAGGTGGTAGGCATACTGGGACCAAACGGAATCGGAAAGAGTACCTACATCAAGGTCCTGGCCGGTGTGGAGAAGCCCACATGGGGAGATTTTGAGAACCAGCTCAAGATATCCTACAAGCCCCAGTACCTCAAGGCTGATTCCGATGTGACAGTGCGGAGCCTGCTGCGCAGCGTGACCCGCGACTTCGACAGCAGCTACTACCAGACTGAGATCCTGAAGCCCATGGGCCTGGAGCCTTTTATGGATCAGATCCTGACTGAGCTTTCCGGAGGCGAGCTGCAGCGCGTGGCCATAACCGCATGCCTCAGCCGCGAGGCAGACCTCTATCTGCTGGATGAGCCGTCCGCCCATCTGGATGTGGAGCAGAGAATGCTGGCTGCCAAGGTCATGAGACGATTCGCCGAGTCCACAGAGAAGACAGTTCTTGTCGTGGACCATGACATCTATCTCATCGACCTGCTCAGTGAGCGTTTGATGGTCTTTGACGGCGATCCCGGAACCCTGGGAATAGCCCATACCCCTCTGGAGATGCGGGAGGGCATGAATGCCTTCCTCAAGGGGATCGGCATAACCTTCCGGCGAGATGAGGAGACCCGCAGACCACGGGTGAATAAACCGGAGTCCCGGCTGGATAGGATGCAAAAGGAGCAGGGCGAGTACTACTACCCTGTTGAGGAAGCTTAGAAGCAAAATGCTCAGCACGACGTCGCCGGTGCAAAGTCAGATCCCGGATCGACCTTCACGCTCATGGCCTCACGCACGCCCACATCTAGCCAGCTTGTGGCTTTTCCGGTTGCGATATACCTCTTCAGGCAGCTCAGGATAGCGGCAACGTCCCTGGGGATTTTTATGCATTTGGGAAGATGGTGTTCCTCTCTATTCATGGCCAGCCGGCATCCACCGCCTGATCCTTTTCGGTTGGCGCACCTGTGATTGCAGAAGGCCGCCGTCCTGAGCAGCACCTTTCCCACATCGATTGTGAGAGGCGGATCGGAGACGCTCCGGGCATAAACGGCTACCGCCATGGCAAAGAAGGATAAGTTCTCTATGGCCCCCTCCGACCATCTCCTGGATAGATACTGCATTATCCTGGGATTGATCTCGATTCTGGCCTGCTCCACCAGGGCACGATAGCCTGCTGCCGTCGGCATGAGCAGTACCTGATCGAATTCAAACTCCTTTCCGCTAGCGCAGCTATCTACTAATTTCATAAAATGGCTGCCGTATCTATCCGCAAATTCTTCCATTGGGGTTAGCCAAGTCCAAGGCTTGTTGATACAATGAGAAACTGCACCATATCATGAACAGACACCTAACCAGAAAAAGGAATGTTTGGTAGGCATGGCAGATGGGCCAGGGCAATTGAGCTATGGATCGATCCCTGTATCCCTAACTGCTTTACCTTAAGGCTGGAAGGCCTATTGTCTCATTCTGGGACGTGTTAAGGGAAGCATTAGCTAGAGCGATAATGGGAACAGGGGTTTTATCGAGAGTGGCAACGAGTCCTACCTTTGCCGCTTTCTTGGGGACTTTGCTGTAACCTGCCTTCTCGTCAGCCTTTAAGAAATCATTGATGCTTGTAGTGTACAAACTCGATCCTAATATGCCGCCTCTTTCATTGGCGAAAGCAGCATTCTGGAATATAACAGGATTAATGTTTCTGAGATCTATTGCTAGCGGATTGCCCCAAACGTAATTGGGGTCCATTGGATTTATTATGGGTGGGGTGGAAGGTTGCGCGACTGCTTCACGATAGCTTTCTATTGCAGATGATGGTGTTGTTTGTGCAAGCATAGGTGCTATCAAAGCGATCAAAATGGCTCCGATTAATATATTAAGATTTCTTTTCATGTAACGCCTCCAGGATATGCATTTAGCTCCACTTTTTTTGGTTCTGGACAAAATATGGCCGAGGCCTAACCCTTATGCGGCTCTCCCGAACCAAATACCATTTCTATTCACGGCAGATGACGATTTAAACAATAATGATTATAAACTTTGTGGTTCCTATATCCTGACGTACTTAATTCTAATCCTAATTCCGCCACAGGTAGCTGTTCCCAGGCGAGAAAATTTCATTGTTTCAGAATATGCCGGCCTTCGCAAAAATGCATTCGGCTATGAGCCTGTGAGACCGATCTTGAGAAGCTGGTGGTATATGTTGATCGGCATAAAATAGCAAAGCGATCTGAAACTCCCCGCGACAGTGCGCCGTCTGGATATGACGCTACAAGCTGGTCCGGGCAGGTATCTTGGTCCGGGCAAGCATATTGGTCCGCTATGCATAGCTCCGATACAAACATTCCCATATTTTTTGAAAAATAATGAAAAGGAGAACAGGTAAACGAAGCTGAACTCCTTCATCCTTGATCTCTTGTTCACTTCTCCTGAACTCTGAATTCGTATTTGCCGTCTCCCATCCTGAGAGTCCATATCCTCCAGCCCGATGGGAAACAGGAGTTCTTATGAGCAACGCCCAAAAGATCGAATTGGATTGTGTCGCCCTTCTTGAAAGCTCCAGCAGTTGCGACTTTATTGAGGGTTAAGGGTCCGATCTCTTTGTTATTCACTACCAGGATAGCATCTCCCGTCGCGAGCTTCTTGGTCATGGTGACAAAGAATGTGCCATCAACCGGAACTGTGAGATCTGGAGCAGTTGGGCCAGATGGAGTGGGCGGACTGGACCTGAACCCATTAGAGCCGAATAGAACGGGAAGCTTGAACCCATGCCACATTGGCCCTGCTTGATTCTGAACCACCCGGACTCGCCCCAGGACGTGCCCCAAGAGTTCTTGCAGATCCAGTAATCTTCATTTTCGTCATAACCCACAATGAGAACAGCGTGATTGCCAGCGAAGTCTCCGTACTCCTGGCTGTAGATCCCGCCATCATAATCGAAGAAGTCTGTATAGACCTCCATGCCGGACATGAGTGGTCCAACGGTGGCGATGTGGGCTTTAGCCATGTCTGCGCTGTAAAGAGTACTATACGAAGAGATCGCTGTTAACCTATTCTTGTAATCCTGGCATGGTTTCCAGTCTCCTGTATATGGGCAGCACAACTCATCACATACGCCTGACTCGGCAGCCATGAGCATCCTCACAAACTGAGCGCCGCTTGCGCAATTCCCGCCGCCTCTCGGGAAGAGATAAGCCTCGGATAGATCCAATTGCAGACTTGTATCCTTCTTTGCTATCTCTGAGACGGACTCCATCAGTCCGATCGTAGCAAAAGCGACGCAGCTACCACATTTGCCCTGGTCGCGGATGGGAGTTGTATAATCTCCTTTGTCAGTCTTTCGCCAATCAAATGATGTGGGATACGATACGGCCATCAGAAGCTTTGCATTAGAAGCGAACATGCTCATATTATGCTGAATTTCTGCAGGTGATATCTGCAGTCCGGTCGGATATGTTTTTCCCATATATTTTCATCTCCTTTACCGTTTAATGGCTAATTTTCATCGGATTCGTTATCTCGTAGACTCTGCAGAGTAAGCGAGAGGCGCGGCACAGCAGCAAGATGCTGAGGAATCTAGCGTTCGATCACCTGAGTCACACCTTGAAGCCGACGATCCATCATATTTTAATAGTATAATAGGCTGGATGAAAATAAATAGTTAGTCTATGGAGGACGAATGCAATCCGGGCAAAGGCCCGATCTCGCGGCTGAAAGTTGCATGCTTATCGCCCAGAGGAGCTACAAGAGATGACAGGTTCATGATATCCGCTCCCAAAGTCTGCCTTCAGATCTTTCTATATCCCAAACTCCTCTCATCTCCTTTGAAAATATCTGCGCCGTCGCCAGCCTGATGCCTCAAGGAACATTTTATATGGCTTAGAGACCACTTGAGACGCGAAGCATTATGGTCCTCGACAACTTAGGCGGATCGCTGCGCAATGCTCTGAAGAAGATAGCGTCGGCGAATAAGATCGACAAAGCTCTGGTAGATGATGCCGTGCGGGAGATTCAGCGTGCACTCCTGCAAGCGGATGTGAATGTGAAGCTGGTAATGCAGCTCTCCAATACCATCAAAGAACGAGCTCTCAATGAGAAGCCTGCGCCTGGCATGAACCCGCGCGAGCACGTCATCAACATCGTCTATCAGGAGCTGATCAACCTGGTAGGCCGGGGTGCCGACGTGCCCCTCAAGAAGCAGAACATAATGCTTGTGGGTCTGCAGGGCTCCGGAAAGACCACGACCGCTGCAAAGCTGGCCACCTACTTCCAGAGGAAAGGCCTCCGGACGGCCGTCATCTGCGCCGACACCTTTCGCGCCGGAGCCTTTGATCAGCTCAAGGCCCTGTGCGAGAAGCAGGGCATCTTCTTCTATGGCGAAAGGGGCAACACGGACGCCGCTGCTGTGGCCAGGAATGGCCTTGAGGCCACCAAGAAGTACGACATAAGAATCGTCGATACCGCAGGACGCCATGCCCTGGAGGGCGATCTGATCCAGGAGATGAAGGACATCCATAGCGTGGTCAATGCAGAACAAAAGTTGCTGGTGATGGATGCGGCTCTGGGCCAGCAGGCCAGCGAACAGGCCAAAGCATTTAACGAGGCAATTTCGATCACAGGCGTCATCATCACCAAGCTGGACGGCACCGCCAAGGGCGGCGGAGCTCTCTCTGCGGTCGCTGAGACCAAGACCTCCGTGGCCTTCATCGGCGTGGGTGAGACGCCAGCCGACTTGGAGAAGTTCGAGGCGGACCGTTTCATCTCCCGCATGCTGGGCATGGGCGACATCAAAACTCTTATCGAGAGGGCCCAGGAGGTCCAGACGGACCAGAACGTCGACGTCGATTCCCTCATGCGGGGCAAGTTCACCCTCCGGGACATGTACCAGCAGATGGAGGCCATGAACAAGCTCGGTCCCTTGAAGCAGATCATGCAGATGCTGCCCATGGGAGGCCTGGGGTTTGAGCTGTCTGACAAAGAATACCAGATGACCAAAGACCGCCTGGATAAGTACCGGGTGGTTATGGACTCCATGACCGCCGCAGAGCTGGAGGATCCGAAGGTCATAACCGCCTCGCGCATCAAGCGCATATCCCGGGGCAGCGGTGCGTCCCCAGATCTCGTTCGTGAGCTCCTCAAATCCCATCAGGCCATGCAAAAAGCAATCAAAGGCATGAGGGGCGGCGTGGGCAAGATGAATATGAAACGCATCATGAAGAAGTTCAGCCCGGGAACCAAGACTTGAGATCAATTTCCAATTCTCATCAGATTGCTTCAGATCTCCACTTGCCTTCCGCCAATCCGTTGAGTCTCTCTCCATCCGGCAGAGTCTCGATGAAATCCCCCATTACCGTGCTGCCTTGGCTAGCCAGATTGAATTTGTAGAGTTCGCCACCACTGGTAGTTACGTTGAGAGATAGCGTATTTCCCTGAAGTGTTCCCACCGCATCTGCAGTCTCTGTTCCATTAAATCCCGTCATGCTTCCCTCGCCGGATATGTTTCCCTGGATCTTTGATAGAATGAGATAAATGCTGCGTTTATCTCTTAAATTCAGGCTTAACCGGCTCAATGCCGCCGTCTTAACATCCGGGATGGCGATAGAGCTCAATGGAACATTATCTCGCACGAACTCTTCATAGCCTCCCATGTTGATGTTCATGGCAGAGTCGCCCAGGAAATTGTATGAGGCTCCGCCTCCCGATGAACAGGCGCATGTGGCCGCGGCAGGAGATGCGGCGGCCGTTATTAGAATCAATATCGCGATCAGGCCTTTCATCTCAGATTCCCCCGGCGTCAGGTTGATTCTGCTGAGATGGGAGAGATATGCTTCCAGTCACCGTGCCCGATTCGAGACTCGAACTGCTGGCAAGAGAGTCATACTCGCCGGCAAGAGCGGATCCAGAGGCCGAGAGCTCCAGCCTGAAGACCTCTGGTTTTTCAATGGAGGAGACGAATATGGTTGACCTATCCCCAGCAGCAGACCCTGCCACAGTCACCGCCAGGCTGGCACCATCGGCAAGCATTTGGCCTGACCCCATAATCAGGTCGCTTTCCTGAAATACCTGCAGGTCAAGATGCCTGACCCTGGAGCCCTTCAGGTCGACCGACCAGCTCCCAGTCAGGTTCGCCTGGGTTGAGAGTGCGCCTACACTCGCGGGAGAAATCGTTCCCTTGCCGACGGCCAGAGGTGGCACTATTCCCGCGCCCGTGGTTATTGTGCCCATGTACCCCTGTGAAGATGCATTCGCTATCAGGCTGAAGAATAGTATTACTGCTATCAGAATTTTATTTGACGCCATATTTACTAACCTCCTGTGCTCAATTAGGTTGAAGCTATTAATAATGGTAGTGGCCTGGCTCTGCAAATCTAGCAAGAAATAGAATTCTCAAAATATAGAGAAAGAAAAGCTCGATAAAATGAAATATATCAAAAAAATGCCTCCCGGGCGCCTCCCGGGAAGTTCCATCAGCTATAGTTTTAGTAGACGGGTACTGCCGGTTGAGTCGGGCTGCTTTGCATGGCCGGATTGGCCTGGTAAGTTGGTGCCGTCTGCTGGACATGGAACAGGGGGGGCCTGCGATGACAAAAGGCTGCCGAAGGCCACTCCCGGCTGGGTTATTCCCGGTGCCGTGAAGACGTAATCCCCGTTCATGGATCCGGGCGTTATGGTCAGGCTGAAGCGATAAAGGTTCTGGGTGCCCACAGGGGTCACGAACAATGCCAGCCTATCTCCCATGACAGTGCCTCCCGCGGTGACAGGAGTGTTGAATCCATTAGCCGTAAGCACACCAGAGCCGGATACAGCATCTGCATTCTGGTAGAGGCTGAGCATCATGTAGCTTCTATCAACACTCGTCAGGGTAAACGACCAATTTCCTGCCACAGGTGCATAACTCATTCCATTCCAATAGATCACTACAGGCGTCCTGACACCTTTGCCCACATTGGGGCTCATACCCGTATACTTATTGATAAGGAACAGACTCTCATTCCGGAAGGACAGCGCAGAGTCATTTTTCTCGGTATAGACGCCGTACTGAACCTCCTTGTAGATCTCGCTGCCGGACATGCCCTCTTCAGGGAACGGCTTAACGATGTTATCCTTTGGGCCCTGGCCTAAGGTCATACCTGAAAGGCATACTACCAAGGCTAAAGCTATTACCACACACTTAAATCCCATTCTCCTAATACCTCCGCAATAGTACGCTACCCAGGAGGTCTTAAAGTTATCCTTTCAAATTTCAAATCTCACCGCCTGAGCGGCGAATCAGGCCTGCTCTCCCTTTTTCCGATAGAATGAATCCCATCTCCTCCAAAACCCTCTTAGACCTGCCCCGTCCATGTAGCAGCACCTCTGCCAGATCCTCCGCCTCATCGATGTCGCATCCCGCCCGGAAGGACTCGAAGACCGAGACCTCCAGGCCCAATTGCCGTGCATAGGCCAGGTGCTTGGGGAAGCTCAGACCCCTGATAGCAGGTGCGAAACCCAGGATTCCTGATGAGGATCATATTGGTGCCGCCGCCCCTTCCAGGGCAGAGTACAACGTCGCCCTGGCAATTGAGAATTCCAGCCACTTCTTTTTCTGTCAAAAGGGCCAGATCGGCCATACAGATGAGAATATCCCGTGGCCATCCCTGACTGAGCCTCTTCTGCGATCAATGCGTTGAGGGCATCGTTCAAGCCCAGCCCTGACTCCTGGATCTCGACATCATAGCCGACATCCGCGATATTCAACCCCGGCCGGGAGAGGATCGTCGCCCGGCCTTGACCCAAAACAGCATCCAGGACATCCTTAAGCATAGCAAATGACAAAAGCCGCCGCTCTTTGGGAGAGAGATCCGACGCCAGTCTGCTCTTTGCTCCCTGATTCTTGAAAGGAATTACCACGTGTATTGGCGGTCTCACGAGATAATAGCTCTAAGCGGCTTTGATAAAACCTTAACTCTTCAGCCGCCGCCGGATGACGTCCTTACTCCTCGGCCATGAAGACATCGCCGCCAGAGCGTGGGTACTTCAATCCACGGAAAACCACCGCGGGAGTCCCATCCCCCGCCTCACCCATGAGCAGATTCGCAGCGGCTGCTATCTCATCCACGATCGCCTCCAGGGTGATCTCCAGGACCTTGCCGTGCATATCGCACTCCCCGCGCCAGTCCCGCAGGGCAGCGATGCCTGACCAGCCCACGGCTACACCCGCCACGCCAGTGCGAAAAGGCCGGCCGCAGGTATCGGTGATGATAACGGCGCAATCCTTCCCCAGACTCGCGCGCAGCCGCTCGGCGCTCTTGCTGGGGTTTTCAGGCAATAGCAGTATCCGTTCGTCACCTACATTGGACTGATCGATTCCGGCATTGACACCGGTGTGGCCAAAACGGGTCACCACCAGCAGAAAAGGCCGGTCAAGCAAGACCTCCACCGATTCGTCCAGGACCGCCTGCACAAACCGGGGGTCTTTCCCAATTCCCCGGGCAATCGTCTGCCGCGCGTGCGCCTGGCTCGTAGCTCTCGAGGTTCCGGAAACGGCCCTCCGACTTGGCAACAATGGTGCTGGCAAGGCAGAGCACATCTCCATCTTGAAACTCAAAAAGAGACTGGACCAATGAGGCGACATCATCGCCCTCGTTGATGAGTGGCAGGCCTCGAATGAGGTAGCCCTGCATGGATGCCATTGGTTCGGACATCTATCGACTTTTAATGATTTACTTCATCGCGCTTCAAAAGGCAGCTTGCTAAGCCGGTACAGCCTCGCCTGAACCAGAAGGTCCAGCAGATAGGAATAGTTTTCAGCGACGATAGCAGTTCTCTCGTCGCTGATCTCTATCCAGGGAAGACCACCATAACCTTTCGCATATTCCATCCAAAAGGCGGGCGGAGAGAACTCAAGCTGATACTTATGCTCCTCCGTGAAGGTGAGGGTGATCTTCTCTTCCATCTAAGACACCTTGCCTTTCCGCTCCACAACCTCGGCAAAGGCCAGAGTTCCGCTGATCTTCTTGATCTTGGCCTTGACGATCTCGCCTTTGACGGCGCTGGGCACGAAGATGAGGTATTTGTCCACCTTGGCTATGCCGTCGCCCTTGTTGCCCACGGACTCGATGCGCAGCTCATAGGTCTCACCTTCTTCAATGACATCCTTTTGCACTGCCGCCGTGGCCTTTCTCTTGCGCACAGGCCGGTGAGCACCGCAGGCATCGCACTTAAGCGTCAGCACACGATCGCTCTTGATGAGATGGGTATCAGGCAGCCTGCACTCTGTGCAGACCACATACTCTTCGAAGTAGGACTCTATCTGGCGGGCGATGGCGGTCTCGCCAAACTTACCCTGAAAGATCCCGCGCTGCCCTTCGATCTTGCCAGCTGTTCCCATCTCCTGGAGCAGGTACTTCATGAGGTGTTCCGGATCGCGATTCAGAGTATCCGCTATAGCCCCAAAGTTCTCCAGGACAGTGGTCTTGCCCTCGTAAAAGACCTTGACGGAAGGTATGACGAACCGTTCTTTGGTCTCCCGAGTGGCCGGCATCTTTTTTATGGCCCGATCCAGGCCCGCTAAATAGTCATCCATCCAAATTACCTTATCAGCTCTTGACCCGAATCCACGACGATCTGGATGGGTGTCGGCAATTTATGCCCTGCCCTTGTCAATGCCTCCTTGGCATCGTTAAGGTATTGAGGGGTTACTCCAACGGTGAAGAGCTTCTGGCCGGCCTCGACCCTGGCCGCAGTTCCTACAGCCTTGCCGAAAGCCATTCTCATGCCGCTGGAGACACGGTCCGCACCTGCGCCCGTGGCCTGCTTATTCTCACGTATAACATGGTGAGGATAAGTCCTGAGTTTGAGGTGGAAGTTGGTCCTGCCCACCATCTTCAGAAGGAAACGATTGGCTGCAACTCTGGCCGCCTCAAGAGCGGTGTGCCTGATCTGGCAGGGCTCCTTGACGACTAGCGTGAGCTTTATGGGAAAGTCCTCCTGCAGATTTCCCATATCGTAGTGAACTACCTTGCTTCCCGGGACGCCGCCCATGTACATCCTGCGCGTATAGGGCCGTTCCCGTCTTCTATACATGCTTGCTGGCTTGCGTGTCAAAACGAATTCCTCCAATAATCCTGAGATTGTGGCACTATTCACCTTGCTTATAAGGTTTGGCCTTTATCCTTTCCTTTTGCAGACTTACTATACAGTGATGGGCGTGGAGAAGCAGATCTCGCCTGCGAGGGGCGTCTTCATCAACGAATGGACCTCATCCGGCCTGTTTGCCAGTACCCACATGAGCTTGACCAGTGCTACTTCGGGCAGCATATCCTCGCCTTCGATTGCTCCTGCATCAAGCATGTAGCGCCCGGTGTCGTATACTCTATCGCATATCCTGCCCCGCAGACATTGCGAGGTTATGACCACGGGGACGGCCTCCTCTGTGGCTCTTCTTATGCCGTCTATCCAGTCGGAAGCCACGTGACCGAGGCCGGTTCCCTCCAGGACGATTCCCCGATAGCCTTTATCGATGTAGTAGTTCAAGATCTCCGGGGAAGATCCGGGTGTGTACTTGACAAGACCGCATTTGGGCTCAAGCATTTCTGCCAATTGCAGCTCCACCTCGCCACGGCGGCGGTAAGGCAGGAAAGTCTGAATCTTTCTGGTGAGGTAATCGACGCGCCCTAAGGGCGGCTGGTTCATGCTCTGGAAGGCGTCCCGGCGAGAGGTATGCATCTTGCGAACGCGCGTGCCGCGGTGAATGGAACAGTAATCATCGCTGGTCGTGCCATGCATTACCACACAGACCTCTGCGATGTCGCTGATGGCAGCAGAGGCCGCGCAGATGGCGTTCATGGAAGCATCGCTGCTGGGCCGGTCAGAGCTCCTCTGCGAGCCGACGATGACCACCGGCACAGGGGTCTTCAGCATGAAAGAGAGCGCTGCCGCAGTGTACATCATGGTATCGGTGCCATGGGTTATGATAACGCCCTCGGCGCCGCTCTGGATCTCCTCTGCCACAGCCCGCGCGAGCGTCGTCCAGTAGTCGGCGCGCATGTTCTCGCTCAAGATCTGATAGATCACCCGGGCATGGTAGTTGGCAATCTCCTCCAGCTCCGGGATGGCGGAGATGATCTCGCCGGCAGAGAACTGGCTGGTGACCGCGCCCGTCCTGTAATCGACCTTGCTGGCAATGGTCCCGCCTGTGGACAGAATGGACACCTGGGGAAGTCCTGCCTTCTTTTGCAGCGGTTTATCTTTCTGCAAAGGCTTCAGATCCTGGCCCTTCTCCACGAGCACAAGGTCGCTCTCTATAGCCCGCAGGCCAATGTTGTAGCCATTGTTCAGCTTTATGACCACATGTCCAACGCGCCGGGATGGCATGAGCACGCCCTCGTAGGATGTGCCGTTCCTCTCCACGGAGACTCTATCCCCCAGATCCATCTTGTTCTCACCAGATTGCCGTTAACGCCTGCTACTATATGCTAGGCATCTAAAAACGTTGCCCTTGGATCAGATGATGTTAAAAAGACTCAGTCATAAAAGGAAGTTAAACTGCAGAGGAGTTAGTGATGCACAGATGGGACCCCAAAGTGTATGAGAAGAGTTCGTCTGCCCAGCAGAGATGGGCGCAGGAGCTTCTATCCAAGATCTCGATCCGGGGAGATGAAAGGATACTCGATATCGGATGTGGAGATGGCAAAATCACGGCAGAGATTGCGCTACTCGTTCCCAGGGGATCAGTCACCGGCCTTGATAATTCCCAGGAGATGTTGAGCTTCGCCAGGGAAAGGTTTCCGCCTTCTGCCTGGCCTAACCTCGCCTTCCAGTATGGAGACGCTTCGGATTTACAGTACGAAGATAAGTTTGATCTTGTTCTCTCTTTTGCCGCTCTCCATTGGGTGCAGGATCATGGACCGGTTCTGGAAGGGATAAGACGCAGCCTCAAGAAAGGCGGCAAGGTTTTGATGCAGTTTGGAGGCAGGGGCAATGCGCCGGAATACTGGAGGTCGCAGACGAGATCATCTCTCTGGAGAAATGGTCCGGGTACTTCGAAGCATTCAGGTTTCCTTACAGCTTCTTTGGCCCTGACGAGTATCGGACCTGGCTCAATCGGTCCGGCCTGAGAGCCTTGAGGGTGGAGCTGGTGGCAAAGGATATGGTCCAGAGGGGACGGGAGGGACTGATCTCCTGGGTCAAGGCTACATGGCTGCCATATACCGAAAGAGTACCGGAAGACCTGCAAATGGATTTCATCTGCGAAGTGGTTGATAGGTACATCCGGGAACATCCACTCGATGAAGTGGGAAATGTTCATGTCGAGATGGTGAGGCTGGAGGTGGAAGCCGAAAAGAGCTAGATAAGCTTAAGAATCATGTGAAGAACAGGTCGCAGGAGAAGAAATGATCAATTTTGTTACCAGCAATAAGGGAAAGTTTGTGGAAGCCCGAGGCATCTTCGGCGATCTGGAGCAAAAGGACATAGGCTACACTGAGATCCAGGCGGACACACTGGAAGAGGTGGCCATATTTGGCATGAAAGAGGTCGCAGCCAGATTGGTGGGAGCCGGTGATGCTTGAGGATGCGGGGCTCTTCATCGAAGCTCTGCAGGGTTTTCCTGGTGTTTACTCGGCTTATGTCCAAAAGACCATCGGCAATGATGGGATATTGCGGCTTATGGAAGGAGTAGAGAACCGCAGAGCCTTCTTCAAATCCGTGGTCGTTTATGCCGAGCCGGGGCTGGAGCCACAAATGTTCACAGGGATTGTTCATGGCCAGATTGGCTATGAGGCGCGAGGAAGTTCTGGCTTTGGCTATGACCCTATCTTCTACGTTGATGAGAGGAGTCTGGGTGAGATGGAGATAGCAGAGAAGAACCGGATCTCTCACCGTGCGGGGTCCATGCGCGCTCTGAAAGAATGGCTGGACGGCCTTTAAACTTTTTTTTTGCCCTTTCTTCGAGAAGGATCTAGATAGTGCCTCAGGGGCTTTGAGCAAACCAGATTATGGAAATTTTCAATTATCACCCTGATACAAATCGCTTATCTTAAACATATAATCAACATTGTTTCTGAGTAGTATTTCCATCTATTGATATTTCAATTCAAGATTTTGTCTTCGCATACAATTGATAAAAAGTACAATTTATGAACGGATCCGCTTATCACAATCGTCTATAATATTCTAGAATGGGAAGTAGTATCAAGGCGATGTTGATGATGGATTATATCACTATTTCATTGGCGGTAGTAGTCTGCTTGGTCCTTTGGTGGTCGTTTCTTGCAGTATCCGGGTTAAAAGAATCCGGCCCCAATCGGCTGAAAGCCAGTACCGTCTGCCAAAAAGATGAGACCGCTCAAATGCTGTTGAATTGAATCAAACGCATATTTTTTAGCATTATTTTTTTAGATGCATCTGAGCCTGCGTTTTTGCCGGGCAGAAAAACTCAATGCCGCTTCTTCTCAAGAGCACAGCGCGGCAGCATACCGGCGTCGATTGCTTTGATGTGGGGAGCCTGCACTGCTGAGACGTAGACTTTTCGCTCGCCTACTGTGATTATGTGATCGGTCGCCTTGGGCGGGCTGGTGCTGACCGAGAAGATCAGAGGCCCTTCGCAGGTCGTGGCCACGCGCAGGTCTGTCGAGCGGGCGTGGATGTAATCCTCCATCTCGGGGGTGATCTTGAGGGAAAATGGTTTAGCGGGCATGGCAGGAGAGACTGCTACCGGTGTAGAAATAGGTTCTCAAAGAGTTGACGAAATAGGTTTTATAGCCCCGTCGCTTCAATTATAGCCGTGAGACGCAGAAAGGACAGCCACAAGGTCAGGGATCTGGCACTTCAGCGCATGGAGAGGCTCTTTAGTCTGGCGGCATCGGCGCATGAATTTCATCCCGAGAGGAGTAAGAGATACGTGCAGATCGCCTGCCGCATCAGCACCCGCACCAGAGTCAGAATGCCTCGTCCGCTGAAGAGGCTCTTCTGCAAGCACTGTGGAGGCTATCTTTCCCCAAAAGCCTGCAGGGTGAGGCTTCGTGATGGTGTTCTCACCACTACCTGTCTCTCCTGCGGCCAGCAGATGAGAATGCCGTATAAAACGCGGAAAATTTGAATTTTGAGCAGTCCAAAGATGGATCTTTATTGCAGTTTTGCACACACGCCCAAATGCTGTTCAATCAATTTAGATCTAAAGCTGATCGAGGCCTATGTACTGCATTATGCGATCTTTCTTGGTGCCAATCAACTCATTCTCGCGATCAAGTATCTCTTTTACCAAATCCACGATCGATGCTATTCCGTCCCAATTTCTGGCCAGAATTTCTGGAGATCCGGATGCCTTCGTCACCTCGTTGGCAACATAGGCGCAAAGATAGATATCATCCACATAGCCAGCCGGCCCGTACTTATCCTCAGGTATGATATCCTCGGGCAGAATGAAGTATGCGATGGCAGCGATGACCAGGGGTGATATGGATCTCGGAAGAGCACTGTCGTCAAGCAGCTTGGTCATCATCCTGTATAAAGCCGGAGCCTGGTGAATAAGCTCGGAAAATTTGCCCTCATAACCGGATATGTCCTTCTCCAGCATCATATCAAATCTCTTCAAATTAGAACCTCCTCACGCCTTTGCCAAAGATATCCCCGCAAGGAACGCCCTGGCGTTTGGTGATGATAGGGGCAGGGAATTAATTAACTTTTGTGCCCGAAAGACCATTCCCATAACCAGGGATGAGATGCTATCGAAATACCGCTTTTTTTGAAAGGTCTGAATTGAAAGACAAGTCAAGGGGTAGAGATATTTACCCCCTGGTAGTAGAGGGGTCTCCCATGAAGCTCGCAATTATCATCATCACTGCCCTGGTGGCGGTATGCATTCCGCAGGCAATGGGTCAATACACCGCAGAGTACTGGTCCAACCAGGCAGATCAGTACTTCTTCAACGATAGCTTTGAAGAGGCGGCAGCAAGCTATGATAAGGCACTGGAGCTGGACCCCAGTAACGTTGACCTGTGGAACAACAAGGGAAAAGCGCTCGCCAACCTGGGCAGTTTCGAGGATGCTATCGCCTGTTTTGATAGGGCGCTTGCAATCAACTCCACCTATGTCGCAGCTTTGAACTTGAAAGGCGTTGCCCTCTCCCAGGGTCTAAAGAGAAATGATGAAGCCATAGCCAGCTTTGACCAGGCCCTGCAGCTAGATTCTTCAAATTTTGATGCCTGGATTGGAAAAGGCATGGCTTTGGCTAATAGCGGAGACTTTTCCGGGTCACTGGCCTGCTTCGATACTGCCACCCAAATAGAGCCCTTGAATCCCTCGGGCTGGATTAACGGAGGTGTAGTTCTCCGGGAAATGGGGAGGTACCAGGATGCTTTGGACAGCTTTAATAAGGCCCTGCTTCTCGATCCAACCCATGAGGGAGCCCAACTGAACAGGCGATATACACTCCAGGATATGGATCAGAACACCCTGGCCGGCCCGAGCCAGAGCACACAGGGTATGCTTTAGTTCGGCAGGATCTATTTTTTTCCATTCATGGCCAGCTGCCTTCCCTAACAATTTCCTGAGCGGAGAGTAAAGACAGTGATTTCTGGTGGACAGTTGATCCTGGACCAGAACAAATTAGTTCCTAATCCTCGATTGGTATATTGCACCATGTCGCCCACCTGATACCTGCCCAGCGGGTATTTCCAGAAGTGTTTGCTGCGAACCGGTGTTCCCAATTTTGGAATCACAATCTGTCCTCCGTGGGAGTGGCCAGAGAGCTGCAGGCTGAAACGGCCGGTCCGGGCGCTTACCTCGGCAAAATCGGGCTCATGCACCAACAGGATTGCGGGTCCGGATGGCGGCAGCTTGCCCAGTACCAGATCTAAACGATGCCTATTTACCATGATATCATCCAGGCCGGCGATATGCAGCATCGCCTGGCCTCTCGTAACGGTGAAGACGCTATTGCCGAGCTCCATGACATTGCTGCTTTTGATCAACAGGCGGATGTCATCAGCTCCTACCCAATGATCATGATTGCCCAAGACCGCTACGGTGGCATCTTTGGGGCTCAATCTGGCAAGAGAGCTGGCCAGCTCCTCGATATGGTCATCTAGGACATAGGAGACGAAATCGCCCGTAATCGCCACGAGATCTGGGTCCTGCTGATTGACCAGATCTACAACTCCTTCCAGACGTTCTGCAGTGATCCACTGGCCGAGATGGATATCGGAGATATGAACCAGTCGGTATCCCTCAAAGACAGGATCAAGCCCGCGGATGGCTAGGGAGATGGGAACGATCTGGAATTCCTTTGCTCTAAAGCTGGTGTCACCCACTCTGTAATTTAGCTGAGATCTTGCTCGCTGAATCTTCTCGTTCAACCAAAAGCCTAGACGGTGTCCGAGTGGGTATTGACAATGATTCGGTTCGGAAGATCCAATCTCTTTTGTGATCTTTTTCACGTCAGTATTACACGGAAAACAATATGTTTAAGGCTTTTGCCTCTATAGTTCCCGAAATCGTTGACTACATAAACTCCTTAAATAATAGATATGTCGTGTTGGAAGAGCTATGACAATAACTGACCCGCCATTAGCATTTCACGTTATGGCCAAGCCCTCAGGCTCCGCCTGCAACCTCAACTGCGCTTATTGCTTTTTCCTTAAAAAGGATAGGCTATATCCGGGAAGCAATTTCCGGATGTCAGATGAGGTGCATGAATCCTACATCAGGCAGCTCTTCGAAGCCCACCAGATTCCTCAGGTAACGGTAGCCTGGCAGGGAGGAGAGCCAACCCTCATGGGGTTAGATTTCTTCCGGCGCTCGGTAGAGCTTCAGAAGAAATATGGACGGCCGGGTCTCAATGTAGAGAACACCTTCCAGACAAACGGCATTCTCCTCGACGATGATTGGTGCCGGTTTTTTCACCAGAACAACTTTCTGATCGGCCTCAGCCTAGACGGACCAAAAGAACTTCACGATTGCTACCGCAAGGACAAAGGCGATCAGGGAACCTTTGAACGTGTGGTGCGCGCGGCCCGGCTGCTCCAGAAACATAAGGTAGAGTTCAACATACTCTGCGCAGTCAATTCCAGAAATGGCGACCATCCACTGGAAGTCTATCGGTTCTTCCGGGATGAGCTTGACACCCACTTTCTCCAGTTCATCCCCATTGTAGAGCGGGATAATGAGAGCGGCTATCAGGAGGGCAGTAGGGTCACAGATCGCTCTGTTAGGCCGGAACAATGGGGCCGCTTCCTCACCGAGATCTTCAACGAGTGGGTAAGAAGGGACGTGGGCAGTACATTTGTACTCAACTTTGATGGGATACTGGCAGGGTGGCTGGGGATGGCCGGCACGCTGTGCATCTTCGGACCCACCTGCGGCCTGGGAATGGCCCTGGAGCATAATGGGGACCTTTACTCCTGCGACCATTTTGTCGAGCCCGATTACTATTTGGGAAATATCATGCAAAAATCCATGATCGAGCTCGTAAAATCGGAAAAGCAGCGCAAATTTGGGCAAGACAAGCGTGACACTCTGCCCCGTTATTGTCGGCAGTGCCGGTTCCTCTTTGCCTGCAATGGCGAGTGCCCCAAGAATCGTTTCATCGAAACGCCTGACGGCGAGCTCAATCTTAACTACCTCTGTTCTGGCTACCGGGCTTTTTTTGAGCACGCGAATCGTTACATGCAAATAATGGCCGATTTACTACGCAGGGGTCAGACCGCTGACGGCATCATGAAGATCTTGAAGGAAACAGAGACCCGGGTTAGGAAGAAAGGGCCCAAGAGCAGGTAGAAACGATCCCTGCCTTTGCGGAAGCGGTTAAAGCACAAAAGTGTCATGGCAAAAGCTGAAGGGAGGGAAGCCGAGAGTTCTTCTTGTTTTGCAGTCTCGTCAGACCTACCCCAAAGGGATTATTCGATCAACTCACACCCAGAGCTTTGGAGATCTCCTGCAAAACAGCACTCTCCTCCGGGCTCACCAACACTCCATGCTCTTTGGCTGCCTCAGCCACTTTTTGACCCAGAGCCAACACCCATTGCTTGTACGCAGAAGCTTCTTCCGCAGTAGTTTTTCCTAGAGCTGAAGCTGCAGAACCGCAAGCCTTGAGGGTTTTGTCCTTAAAGGCTGTTGGTGAAGTATGCTTGATATCGTTCTGCTGCTCCTTCATTATTTCCTTGGCTCTTGTCTGCAATTCTACTGCCAGCACGTTTACCAATCCACTTGACCCGCTTTGAGCTGCCAACTTTGAAGGCTCTTGTAGAAGCTCCTTGGATTCATGGTATATGCCGATGGGCCCAGATGGCGACACAAAAATCACCGTCACTCCAACCGCATAAGGCAGTTCCAGCAGGTTTTTCCATTCGTCGTTCGTGAAGGTTTCTTTTATTCCCATATGATTTTCACCTCGTCTTTCCTTAATGGTTCATGAATCTTCTCAAATATAAATTTTTAGCTTTCATTTCTCGGGTGTGTAGTCCTGAATGTTTGGACTTTATATACTCCTGCCCGCAAATTACATTCTTTATTAATCATTTAATTCAGTCTCCATCCTATTCAGGAACATTCCCAATTTGCATCCTTCCGGCAGCCTTGACCAGAATGCGATATCCGGCGTCTGTAGATACCATTTTGTATCAAGGGACTCATGAAATCTAACCGTGTTATACCAATTCATGAAATTGTCAAAATTATCAA
Source organism: uncultured Methanosarcinales archaeon (assembly GCA_963702455.1). Taxonomy (GTDB): domain Archaea; phylum Halobacteriota; class Methanosarcinia; order Methanotrichales; family Methanotrichaceae; genus Methanothrix. The sequence continues at coordinate 50,488 of CAVPCV010000008.1, read as the reverse complement.
ATCTAAACTTGTTTATTTCGTAAGTATCGTTCCATTTTTCCAGTTTTCCATTTGTCTGAGGATGCTTGACGCGAGCTTTGATGTGTTTGATTTTATTCTCCTCAAGGAAGTCCTCAAATCTGCTATCTGCATCACCGTTCTTGTCTCGCTTGTTAGCATAGAATTGGGTTCCCCTATCGGTCAAAACCTCCCGAATACCTGTCAGCCAGCCAAATTCGCCCATGGCTTCTTTGAGGAGCTGCAAAGCGTTATCCGTTGTTTCGGCATCGAACTCCCCGCCCGCGAGAATGCGCCGCGAACTATCATCGAGGACCGCGCAGACGAACACCTTTTTCCCATCGTGAATGCTTGTATGCCAATCCAAATGCACCATGGACAGGCTGTGCTTGCGCTCGAACCTAATCCAAGGTTTTCTGCGCTTCGATTTATTGCGGTTCACATTGGCCAAGCCATGAGATAGCAGTTCCTTATGAATAGCGTTATGCGGGATATGCTTTCCATGCGTGAAATCAATGATCTTTTCCAGCCGCCTTGCGCCCAAATTTTGCTCTTTGTGGACTTCGAGTATCAGATTAATTGACTCTTCATCCGGGGTCTTTTTCTTTCTTCTAAATTTCTTAATGTTTAGCAGCATCTTGGTTTTCGTCCAGTGCATCCATACACGTTTCACAGAGGAGGGACTCAACTTCATATCCTCCGCGATTCTTTTGGTGCTCTCGCCTCTCTTTTTGGCCCGAATGATATATCTGATCTTCCTTTCTGTTAGCTTTACAACTTTATTCTTCTTTCCCATGCCACATTGGTGGGTATATAAAGTCAAAGGTTTCGGGACTACACAGTAAGTTCGAAGGCTGAAGAAGTTAATAGGAAAAATGGTTATTATTCAAGCCGGAGTTTAGGCTGCATTGCTCCCAAATCACTGGAGACCATAAAAAGCTCTCAAAGCACAAATCCCGGAAAACTGGAAAAGTAAACTCGGCCCAAATCCATCAACCGCTTTGCCGCCAAGTATCCAAGCCCGCCCGGCGTTGAGGGCGCCCAGATCCGCCCGCGCGTAACACCCGCGCGCGGAACCCCACCGAAACTAGCTACAGGGAAGAACGCAAACGGCACTCAAGCCTAAGTCCCTGGAATCAAAGATCAGTAGCATTCCCACCCGCGCCCGAGCGCGCCCGCCTGGGTGCGGAGCTGCAGCTCTATGTCCCGGGAAATATCGCCAAGGTCACAGACCCAGGGTGGACGCCTGCCTGCCCAAGACGCGGCTGGCAACAATGATTCAAGGACTGATGGTTTCAAGGACGGATGGTTGTGTGATGGAATAGTTCAGGATGAGAATAGCGCGGATTGATTCAAAAATTGATGTTGGTTCGAGACAGATATGACTGCTACAGCAGCAGTTGCGAGACTGCTTTTGCCGGCAAATTTAGAATTCTAGTAGTTATTTCCACGAATAGATCCTCCTGCTGCTGGCGATTCATGCCGAATTTATCGTCCAGCTCAAGTTTTTCCATCTCCAAAGCGATAAGCCTTGTCTGGATCTGTGCAATCTTATGGCGCTCTCCGAGCTCTGCAATCAGATTCATGAAATACCCTTGACTCCGCGGCTTATCCGATGACAGATTCTTGATCAGTCCGCATTCTGTGCAATAGGGATGAGGTTTCAGTCCTCGTTCTCTGCCTTCAAAGTAGTATGGCAGCCATATCTTCTCTCTGCTGCCTGATATCTTGTGTTCACAGCCGGACATCTTTTCTCTCCTTTATTACTTATTTGAAATAAGGAACAAAGTTCTTTAAAAACTTATTGACTGATAGTGAGCATCATGATTAGTTTATTGTGATGATATGTTGAGGGCGTCGGGAAAGTATATAACTCTTACTAATTTAACATAATGTTTACCTGTAATTAGTTCTGCATTGGAAATATACGTTATGCAGCGAAGCATTTATATCTTTTCGGTTCTTATATTGCTTAAAAATTCTAAATTGGAAGTGTTAATATGTAGAAATTGTAAGTCGGATGGTAGAGGCCGAAAAACATATCATCTTTAAGCATTTACTCGGTCCTATGAAATTGAAATTGATCTATGCCGTTTTCATCCTCCTTCTGGCATTGACGACATTAGCACAATGTCAGCAGACCGCTAATGATGCTGCAAATATGCAGCTACAGTCAAATCAGACCCTTGAGGAGCCTCTTGCCGGAGCACTCTTATACTCTGACGACTTTTCCAGCAGCAAATCTGGCTGGTACACTTCCACGAGTGGGGATTTCATGGCATTATATAAAAACGGAAAATATCACCTAACAGAAGTGTCACCAAATGTCTGGGGACGCGCTTTTTCGCCCGACCGCCTGAACTTCAGCGATTTCATATTGGAGATTGAAGCCACCAAAGAAGCTGGCCCTGATGATAATGTATTTGGAGTCATAGTACGCGAGATCAATTCGAGTAATTATTACGCCTATCTCCTCTCCAGTGATGGTTATTATCAGGTCGCTAAGTTACAGAACAATTCTTGGCCATATGCTTCAGCCTGGGAAAAATCGAGTGCCATAAAGACCGGCAATGCTACGAACCTAGTAAAGGTCGTTTGCAATGGAGATAAGCAGTCCTTTTATGCAAATGGCGTGAAGCTGACAGATTATAGTGATAGCAGCTTTGCTTACGGCCACATCGGCCTATATGCTGGAACTCAATCTGAGGGCAATGTGACCATCGGTTTCGATAATCTCACTGTTTGGGGGATAAAATAGGACAATAAGATGGCGTATGGGCAACATGCAACATGTCGAGGCTCTACCTCGATCCCACACCATTTTTGATTTCCCCTCGGCCCGGGAATTCATTTTTGAGACCGGATCGCATGACCTGGGGTACTGGTCCGAGCAGATCTCCGGAAGGTGTATCTCCTTGAACTATTCTAAAAGGGTGGTCATGAAGATGAAGTTGGCTATCTTGATCATGTTGCTGGCGTTATTCGCAATGCCGGCCTTTTGCCGACGATGTGGACAAGTGAATTCAGAATCTTAATGATACGAGTTCGGGTGTACGAGAGGATGCTGCACGCTCTCTTCGCGATCTCAATGACATCAGAGCTGTAGAGCCATTCATCCAGGCGCTCGATAATGAGGATGACATAGTCCGATCGAACGCCGCAGAGTCTCTCGGCAATCTTGGTGACATCAGAACGGTAGAGCCCTTAAAGTCAGCATTAAATGACGAAGACGAAGATGTCCGAGGGTATGCCGGATGGTCTCTCGGCGAACTCAATGACACCAACGCCAAGGAGTCCCAGTCTTATTTCGATCCTGTGCCTTCTGCAAACTCGGCCAAGGCCCAATCGCCCCAAAACGAGCCTTTGAATACGTCCGGCACCCTTCGTCTATCCGACACGAACGAGGTGCAGCTTTATGAGAATGCTCAATATGGTTTCGGAATGTCTCATCCAATAAATTGGATTGTTCAGGAGCCTGATGTCAATGATTGTAACCTTCAGAGTCTTAAAAGCTTGGACTTTGCGTGAAGAAAAAGCTTATGCCTTCACTTATAATACTCCCGACGACCGCTATGATGAGTCTGCAGGAGACATAAGCAAGATGATCGGTTCCCTGAGTGCTGCCTAATCTAAACGCCTGGGTCACTAAGAGTGTAGCTCTCTACTTTCAGGGAAAGTACGACGAGCGCATTCTGACATACGACAAGCTATCGAGATATATTCGCAAAATGCGAACGCATTGCCGCCTTTGCCAAGATTAAGGAGCTGGGGTATACGGGATGATCCCAACTCTACGAGTGTGTATAACCTGTAACCCACCTCATTTTTTTTCGATACGCATTAAACGGCTAGATATTATTATAAGGATACTTTCGAACTCAAACCTTCTGTGATGGTGCGCAGCGGATTATAGGGTGGCTTTCTAAGTTCAATGATACAGATTAATCGAAAAATTGCTTCTACGGTCAAAGAAGACGAAATTGAGTCCATAATCACCAGTCGATGTTAGGGAGCAAAGATGAGTAGCAAGGCCGAATATCAATCAGGTATCCGGGCAACCTTCTACAGCGTGACTCTCGTAACCTGGGGCCTTAGTCCCACAAGAGCCTGACACCGGCGGCGGGAGATCGATACGACGCAGTGATCCTGAGGGGGCGAAGGCGGGAAGCCGCAAGATCCTGCAGGGCGCTTTCCATCGCCCCGCCCGGCCTTGACCCCCAGGCCAGGCACGATCATCAATCTCCCGTCTCATGGTAGCCCAGCGACTCCGCCTTCTTCCCCTGACCTTCTGCCTGGCAGCCTCCGCATCCATCTTCCTGCTGCTTCCCAGGTGCACATTGCGCGTCTTGTCGCCCTCGCTCCAGGAGATCGTCCAGTAGGTATAGGTCCTGGAGCCCTTCCGGCTCTGTTTGAACTTTTCCATCTCCCACACGTTCAGGTCCTCCAGCCTAGCCTGAAGCTTGAGGGCCTCGGCCTCTGCCAGGGCCAGATCCACCTCTCCTTGCAGCCTTTTGGCCACCTGGCGGGCCGCGGGTGCACGGGCAACATTCTGCAGGTCTCGGGCATCCCTGGCCAGCTCGCGGGGATGGAGATCGGCTTTGTGGTAAGCGATGCAGTCAAGTGTGAGGTGGAGCCAGAGAGGACGGCATCGGGGTTGGATGCCGGGAATTATATGTCCAGAAATGGCCTTTGTACTGTGTTAGTCGCATTGTTGTGGCGTTATGCCAAACTGCTATGCTGCGACACGAGTGCTCGTCTAAGAGGCTGTAGATACCCCTATAGATCATCCTTGATCGTCGAACGGTGTCAAGTGACTATGCGAGTAAGCAATCCACCGCAGTTATGCCATCGAGGGTAGGAACAGAGTCTTTCCCTCTGACTTGATGTCCTCACGGAGTGGCCAGGAAACTAGAGATGGCCGATGAGATTCTGGCCTGGGTTTTCCGGGGCCTGACCAGTAGAATTAGAGAAGATTTAATACCGGTATTTTACTCTGCACCCTAACGGATGGGGTATGCTTCGGGCCGCACGCACTTATGCCTGGTTTTATGGAATCCAGAAATCGTCGAGCTTTCGTTGCCCAGATCTCCTTGATCAGAATTATCGTAACTCTGTTTTCGGCCCCAGAGAGTCCTTGTTAATCAAATCTAAGAAAATATGAAAACCGGGCGAGGGTTCACTTCATCCCCGACCTGAAGGTCGGGGTATTCGTGATCCTCCGCGCTCCCGATGTAATAAATATTAAAAGTTAATCACACCCCGCCGAATGGATCGAGTTTCAGTTCACCCCTCTCCTTTCTGTCCTCTGCCTTCATAGCCGTCTCAAAGCCTTTGCGGTAGAACTTTTCCATGTACTCTTTGGCCATGCGGCGAGCGCTGAAATTAGGCCCGGACATCTTGATGGTCTCCTTCATCACCTGCACCCAACCGTGAGAGACGCCATCCTCGTCCACATTGTAGAATAGGGGCACAATATCCTTCTCCAGCAGCTCGTAGATTGCCGCGGCATCATTTGCATCCCGGTTTGGCCCTTCTTCCGCGCCAGAGACCGCCCATCCGTTCTTGCCGTTGTAGCCTTCAATCCACCAGCCGTCCAGTATGGAAAGCTGCGGAACTCCGTTTAGTGAGGCCTTCATGCCGCTCGTTCCGCTCGCCTCCATGGGCGGCAGGGGATTGTTCACCCAAACATCCACGCCGTGCACCATGTACTGAGCCAAGAGCTCGTCATAGTCCTCCACAAATGCGACTCTGCCCCCGAAGACCGGGTTCTTGGCGGCATTGAAGACCTGCTGCAAGAGCAGCTTGCTCTGCTGGTCGTCATGATGAGCCTTTCCGGCAAAGATGAGCTGCACCGGCCTCCAGGGGTCGTTCAGAATCTTCTTGAGCCTTGCAAGATCCTGCAAGAGAAGCGTGGGCCGCTTATAAGAGGCGAAACGCCTGGCAAACCCCAGGGTGAGGGCTTTGGGATCGAGCATAATCCCTGAAGCCATTACCAGATTCGGATCAGACCCTGAATTCAGCCATTTATTCCGCGCCCGTTCTCTTATTTTTTCGATAAGCAATCTTTTCATGGTATGATGGTGACGCCACAGCTCATTATCCGGTATCTCATCGATCAGCTCCCAGATACGGCTCTGGTCGTGCTCCTCCAGCCAGGTGCGGCCAAGATGGCGGTTGAAGATCACATCACCCAGGCGCCGGTCAATCCAGGAAGGCACATGCACACCGTTGGTTACGTAATCGATGGGAACCTTTTCCAGAGATTGTTCCGGCCAGAGCTGCTGCCACATCTTTCGGCTGACCTCTCCGTGCTTCTTGCTCACAGCATTGCGATATTTAGCGGAGCGAAGGGCAAAAGCGGTCATGTTGAAGCCGTCGGGCTTAGTGGGGTCGGTCCCCAAACGGAAGAACTCCTCCCTGGATAGATCCATTGAAGGCAGATAGGAGCCGAAGTACTTGTCCAGGAGCTGATAGGTGAAGATATCATGGCCCGCGGGTACTGGTGTATGAGTGGTGAAGACTGTTGTTTCCTTGACCTGCTCGAAGGCGTCTTGATAATTCAAACCCTCCTCTACCAACATCCTGATCCTCTCCAGAACAGCAAAGGCAGGATGCCCTTCATTCAGGTGAAGGACGGAGTATTTCTCACCCAGGCCCTCTAAAATGCGGACTCCCCCGATCCCCAGGACGATCTCCTGGCGAAGACGCCTCTCAATATCTCCGGTATAAAGCCGATCGGAGATGACACGGTTGGGGGGCTCATTGGCCTCGCTGGAGGTGTCGATCAAATAGAGCCGGGTCTTTCCCACCTGGACCTTCCAGACCTCCAGATTGATGGGTGGGTCCATGATCGGCACCTTAATCGTGATCGGATTGCCATCCGAATCGACCATCTTGCGAATGGGCGCATTCTCCCGGTCCAGGATCTCGCAGGCCCCCACCTGCCAGCCGTCCGGCGATATCATCTGGCGGAGGTAGCCTTGCGGATACATGAATCCCACACCCACCAGGGGAATGCCAAGATCGCTGCACTCTTTCAGGAAGTCTCCCGCCAGAAAGCCCAGACCTCCCGCATAAAATGGGAGCGCATGGTGCAAGCCGTACTCCGCTGAGAAATAGGCGACAGTGCATTTTTTAGGGTCAGTCACATTGGCACAAAACCAGCCGCTGGTTGGGTTCATATAGCCCTCAAACCTGGCCATCACAGAATCATAATGCCTGAGAAAGTGTGGTCTTTAGATGCAGCTTCAAGCATTCCTTTGTCTATCTGATTGAGCATCTTCACAGGGTTATGGTTGCTCAGATACCAGCCCTGACGATTGAGGAGCTTGAATAGCTCCCTGCCTTCCGGATGCCAGCTCCACCAGAGATTGTAGGCCAGCTCTCTCAGCCCGGAGATCCTTTCGGGCAGATCGGGGAATTTGTCTTTGATGCCTTTCATGGGTGTGCAGCTCCCAGCCGTTATCACTGCGGCTGTCTTCAGAGATATATCCTTCGATCAAATATTATATAATTTTTACTATCGAAACCTTTAAAGATTTATAGGAGCGGTATCTTTGGGGTGATTCATTGCCTATTAGATCTAAGATAAGCATTTTAGTGCTGGCCATATCTTTGCTGGCAGGAGCGGCCATTGCCGCTGAAAAGATGAACGAGTATACTGTGAATCTGGCGACTAATGATACATTAGGATCGTATCTGGTTAACCAGACTGGATTTGCGCTCTATTCCTTCGAAAATGATGCCCCTGGAAACGGTAGCAGCAACTGCACGGGCAAATGCAGCGAAATCTGGCCTCCGTTTTATGCTGAAAAAATCTCAGTACCGCAGGGACTTAACTCCTCTGAATTCACAAATGCCACGAGAACGGATGGGCTTGAGCAGACTGCATATCAGGGATGGCCTCTTTACCTATACTCAGAGGATAAAGAGCCAGGAGACGTCTTTGGCCAGGGAGTCAATGACGTCTGGTTCATCATCAATACCACATACTTCCCGCCCATGAAACCCTGAAGATATATTCTATTCTTCAGACTTTTTTGCCAGCTCTTCGGCATACTTCAGATAATTGCAGGCCGGGCTTCCAATGGGAATAATATTGCCAGATACTCTGCCTTCAATGATCTCCAGCTCCGCCACAGATGGGGCGGACATTCTGGGCAGTGTGGTGCTTCCGGGACAGATCAGAAGCCTCTTGCCCTTTTCAACCAATGGACGGTGAATGTGCCCAAACACCAGAACCTCCACATCCATCTCCCGGGCCATCATCTGGGCACCTACAAGATCCGAACCATGCGAGGCCATGTGCACGAGGCCGATTCTGATGCCATCCACCTCGATTACCAGTCTCTCCGGCAGGAGCCTCTTCAGCTCAAAAGAGTCGGAGTTTCCCCGCACCGCCTCCAGCCGTCCCAGCTCTGCCAGGGCAGCGTAACACCTGGCAGAGACGAAATCGCCGGCGTGAAGGATTATGTCGGCACTCCTGGCAAGCGTTATCACTGCTGGGGGGAGCTCTTCATCTTCCAGATGAGTATCAGAAAGCGCAATTATTTTGGTCATGGTAGTTCGACTTGCCTCAGAATCCGAGATCACCCATAACTAGTTTCAAACGTGCATCCTCTTCATTCCCTCTTCCATAATCCCCAAAAACTCCGCTCCCACAGCCACGACGCTGTTAGTGAATATGGAGGCATTTATCTCGAAGATGGGATAGCGGAACTTGGTGTAGTCGGACATCAACCAGGTGGTGGAGCTGGTATCTCCGCTGAAAAGCTCTGCATACTCTGGCTTTACAGGAATGATCGCTATGTCCTTCTTCCGGCCGTGCTTCTCCAGAATAGCGACCTGCCGGGAAGAGGGATTGGCAGTTATGGGCATAACATCTGCCCCTTTGCTGAGAGCAGTTATTGTGCCCTCCAGAGCTTCATAGGTATTGCCGATTCCGGTTATGGGTATGTAGACGTCGCCAATTTGGAAACTTGGCGTATTGAAATCTCGCTCCCAATAGCTGATCTTATTTAAATGGGTGAACCTCATCTCGAAGGCCCGGGCCACCAGGCCGGATCTTCCCACGCCGCCGATGATGTATCTTCCGCTGCGGGGCAGAAGCCTCTTGAACCAGTAATCCAGATGGCCAGGGTTCAATTCGTCCATCCGAGAGATGAGGCGGGCGTTCTCCTCAAAGTCCTTTATCTTGGATCGGTATTCAGGACAGGAGGAATCACATACTCCGTTAAGCCTGGACTGGATATCAACGAAGAGGGCATTTAGAAAGGCCAAAACCTCCAGCTCGAACTCTGTCCCCATAGGAGAGAGTCTGGACCGCATATCCTTATCTGTGGCATATTTTGTTCGGGCCTTGATCACGAGCGCCGAGCCGCGCTCGTATTCGCTCACCATCTTGTAGGCCATACCATTCTCGTTGGCCGTTATGAGCTTGATTTCGCCGCCGCGGGTGATTAAGTCATCGATATATTTGTTGACGGACAGGGTCTCACCAGAGCCGGATATGGCAATGCCGAGGTTCTTACCCTTGCGGTAGTGCCTTTGCAGAGGATCTTCCAGGGTAAAAGGAAATACGTTTTCAAAATGGTTTTGGATGAGCTGCAGAAAGCTGTAAAGCGCAAGGGCTGATCGACCCGCCGCGAGGCCATAGACGAACTTGTTCTCTGGTGTTGGTCTCAGGAACTCCACCATGGAGTCGGAGAAAGCGGCAACGTTTGCCATGTCCAGATCCAACAGCTTCTCCAGAAAGCCGCATTGCAGGATCGTGGCATCGCGGAAGGTCTCGATCAGGCCTGACATAGGGCAGCTAAAGTGACCCCCAAAGATAAGCCTTTCCAGGCCACTATCATTTAGCGTTGCCAGTTTATTGGCGGATCAGTCAGGTCACGATCTCGTGCAGCAGGTTCTTCTCATTTGCCGACTTGATCTCCTGGGCAATGCGCCTGCCGTTAGAGAGTCCCGGCTCGATGAAATCGGTGTAAGGAGAGCCGCTGATATAGAGATTGGTTCCTGCGACGATGCGAGCCGATATCTCGAAGACCTTGAACTCCAGCTCGTCGGTGACAATTGTCTCCAGGCTGAAAGCCCCCAGCATGCCTCCGAAGAGATCCAGACTGGTTTCCACGACCCTCTCGCCCAGCTCGAAGGCCCGGGGAAGGAGCGACTCGCGCAGCACCAGCGGCAGGTTGCCTGTTACGACGAAGCTTGGATAGATGCCGGCCTCGGCCAGCTCTTTCATGCTTCCGATGCGAAAGATCTCGTCGGCGTTTGATTCCACGCGCCGGTCGATGCCCAGCATCTCCAAAGATCCCTTGCTCAGCCGGTATCCTTCCGACTTTATGGGCGAGTAGAAGAAATGAATGTAGTATCTGGTGCCGAGGATGAACTCCTGGATGGTGTACTTCTCTTGGGTGCTCATCTTCGACTGCAGCTCTTCTTTGGTTTTGGCGATGAAAAATCCCCGCCCGCCTTTGGCACCATGATACTTGACTATGACCGGCCGGTCGATATCCTCAGCCTTTTCAAATCGCATGGGAACATTGACTCCAGCCTTGAGCAGCCATTCGCGCTCCATCTCCCTGTCGCTCTCCCATGCCAGGACGCGGCGGTTGCCGAAAGTGGGAACTGCCAGGGACTCGAACCTCTCTATTCCTAAATACTCGACAAGAGAGCCATGGGGGATTATGATGACGTTCTCATCCACGAGATCATCTGCATAACCCAGAAGTGCCTTGTAGCTCTCTACACTGACGAACTTATCTGGCTTGGCCAGAGGGAAGGCATCGTAGAACCGGGGCGGCTGGCCGATGCAGATGCCCAAGGTCTTGAAGCCCTCCTGGCGCGCACCATGAAAGATTTGCAGGCTGCTGTGAGAGCAGATGGTAGCGATGGTAAGATCGTCTTTGTCGTATCCTTTCAAAATCTCCTGGATATCTTCTTTAGAAATCATGGTGATAACCCTTTATTCTATGACCTATGAAACTTCAGGGTTGGCACAAAGGTAGATAAGCTCTTCGGAGACGATCGACCATGAACTATCCGGTCCAGATCGATGAGCTTAAAAATGTCAGATAAGTAGAATACATCATGTTGGCATCGAAGAAAAGGGAGACAAAAGAGACCCGCATCGATGTAATTCTGGAGACCGACGGCGCGGGCGTCACTGAAGTCGATACAAAAATCGAGCTCCTGGATGAGATCCTGCGGACGATGGGCAGAGGTGCGCTCTTTGATCTGACGGTCAAGGCTAGGGGCGATCTGGAGACAGGGGACCACCACACCACCGAGGACATAGGCATCGCCCTGGGAGGGGCGCTGGCCCAGGTCATAAAAAGCGGCATTGGAAGCTCAATTGTTCCATCAGGCCAGGCCATGGCCACAGCGGCAGTGCGTTTCGGCGAGCCGGGATACCGGGGGGATTTCGATCTGCAGTCCGGGAGTGTCGCAGGCATGAGTCTGGAGAACTTCAGCCACTTCCTGCGCGCTCTGGCTTATAATGGCCGGTTCTCCTTAGTCATTCGCGCGGAAGGGGGCGACGATCGGAGCAAGATCGAGGCCATCAGCCTGGCCCTGGGAAGAGCGATAAAAAAGGCCGCACGCGATGCATAGACAACGCCTTGTGGATCAAAGCCTGACTGCCGATATAGCTCCAATGTTGGTTCGAAACAAGAGCGGAGCCCTAGCCCCTGCGCCGGGCATAGGCTCCGGCGACAAAGGCGGCCACTGTTGCCATGATTCCCAGGGCGTCGCTCTTCTTGGCCGCAGTGCCATCCGCGACAATGGTGATGGAGCCGTTGGTGATAGTCTCAGGCTTAAAGCCACTCGTGCCCGTTATATTGAGATCTACTGTCACATTCGCTTTTTGGGCTGCAGTGTTTCTTGGCGTCAAATGTGAGATTGGCGGCGCCGCAGCCTTCAGGCAGCAGGACGGTTATCTTTCCTGCATTCGAGTCCACCTGCCAGGTGGGTTTGCACTCTCCTGAAATGCCCGTGGCCTTCACCATGGAGGCATTATAAGAGATGTTTATTCTCTTCTCACTCCCGATAACTGGAGCCTCAAGTGGAATGGTAACGCTTTCTCCAGCAAGGGCTTCAGCCGAGCCCAGAGATATGCCACGCACCTCGGCAGGAGTCACATTGAAGAACTCTCCAAAAGCCTGAATGGCATTGACGGCGTTCTCTACCCTCACCCGCAGCTCGTATCGACCTGGTTTGGCTCCCACCTTGACTGCATGAGGCTCCAGGACCGTCCAGAGTGCCCTGCAGTGTATGATTTATGCCGCTCTGGAACCAATTTCCCATCGATGACATCATAAAACTGCAGAATGCTCTTTCCGGGCTCGATTTTGAGGACCTTGTTGCGGGCGGTCTCATTGGCCAGCATGTCATCATAGTCCATGTCCGACATTTGCTCTATTGAATTCGCTGCGGGTGATGTAATAGACAGATTTACTGCTCGTGATTCTGCTGATTCTTCCCGTAGAGTCGAATACAACCCTCACCTGCACCGGAGGCACAGATTGGTTCAGGTAAAGCAATGCCGGCACGGTGCCTGCTCCTGCATCCAGAATGGGACTCTTGTCATCGCTGAGCTGCAGAGTCGTGGCATTCCATCTCCAGGCAAATCCCCAGACATCTCCCGAGCCCTGGCCTGAGGCAGTGATATCTTCGACAAAGACAGTTCTATTGCTGGAATCCAGGATATCTGCTGTAACCTGACGAATCTCTGCCGCCTGAACTATCATGGAAAAGTTCGCCGCGGCTCCTGAGGTTACGTTGTCGGGCTTATTGATCAGCGGCGGCTTTGGCGGAGGAACAACATATGCCGCCGTATATAGATAATAACGGAGAGTATCGTTGTCCGCTACCCGGATGTTCATTCCCGGCCCGAGGGAGACCGTAGAGTCGCGATTGAGATTGATATATTCGTCGTTGAACATGAATATCCCAATTGGTTGGACGGATACGATCTCAAGATCCTCCATGCCAAGACCCGGCTCGATAGAAATGACATACTGATCGGAGATCTGGAAGACACCATCGATGGTTGCGAAGCTCTTCGTATCATTGTTGAAGACATTGTTGAGATGCACCATTATTATTGGCAGGTCTTTGACATCACCCAGATCTTTTTTATAAATATAGGTTGAGTTGGATTTGACTACGGAGCTTTCAACCGGTATGTCATCTTTTAAGAGCTGAAGGAATATGCTGTCATTTCCTACGTCGCGAATTCGCATCTCGTAGCCTTCTTGCAGAGAATAATTGCCGGCGAGGACTATTCCCTGCGGCTCCATGTCCACGAGCACCTTTCCCAGGTATTCATGCTCCAGCAAGCTCTTAGTTGCCTTTTGCCCATCGATGCTGGAGTCATATCCTGCGAACCACTGCGACCCCAGGAAGCTTATGACATAGTATCGTCCCCAGGAATCGAATTCAAACTCTCTGGGCTGCAGTAATGTGGTATACTGAAAACCCTCCGGAACCGGGTTATCGCTCTCCCTATTTGCGGTATTCTGGAAAATAGAGGGTACCCTTCTGCCCTGAACATTATGAAGGATAAGAGTCTCATCACCCAAATTCTTCGTGGGATCGAAGTAAAATCCGCTATAGTTCTGGGAATTCCACCTGGCTACGGCGGAAGATTCATAGGAGCCCTAGCTTCACTGGGATGGCAGGGCTGGCATCGAAGACCGGCCCTCTTATTTCGTGGACTCCGTAATCGAAGATCGTACCCACAGGATAATAGACGAGATCCGGCTGATCAAGCACGATTATTCCCAGATCTGGTGTCAGAGGAACCAAAAAATTTCTGCGGAGGGTGAGGGTTCTCTAATTTCGAAACTCAATGCCGTCTTCAGATAAATCATTAAGCTCCATATTGCCGAGCTTGCCGCCCTCAAAGAGCTTAATGTCGGGGAGATCGCTGATCTGAAAGATCCCGTCCACCTCGGCAAATCCGTTATCCTCTCCCTTCATGGCATCGGCCAGATGGACCAGAAGCACCGGGACGTCATTGACTTTATAAGTGAAGGTGTCACCAAGGCTTACCACTGCTCCATAGACCGGCTTTCCATTTTTTGAGAGAATGAAGTTCACAGCGCCGTTCTTGTCTGAGGTCTCCACATGCGGCCAGTTCATAGCCCTGTGCGAGGGGAAGTGTTCTGTTGTTGCTCAGGGTATAGGTCTCTTTTTCGTCCTTGAGGATCTCTCGCAGCTCTCCTTTGCCGAGAGAGCTGACCTCTTCGGTAAAAGAGCTCTCTGGATAGCCGGCCAGGTAGAGCTTGCCCAGGAATGCCACCGCATGGTAGCTACCCCATGGCTCATACTCAAACTGCCTCGACCATGGTTTAGAGGTATAGACGATTTGGCCTTTTTCCGCCGACCTTCCCTGCAGGCTATTTTGAGCTGCTCGCCACCCGTGGCCTTGTCCAGGTCATAGTAGAACCAGCCGAAGTCACCCGCGCTCCAGGTCCCGTTGCCATTGCTAGTATGACCTCGCACCTCGGCAGCCTCCACCGGCTCTTGCGCCGATGCCGCTGAAAGAAGCACGATATGCATAGCTATGATTGCCAATGCAACCATCAACCAGATTTTCCTGATCTCCATCCACCTCTTAAGAATCATTGCTGGATAAGCTGTATATCCTATGGGGATACCACAAACGAAGCGGAGTTAGATGTCATCTATTAAACACGTTGCGATATACGGCAAAGGTGGTATCGGCAAGTCGTGCACTGCCTCGAATGTTGCCGCCGCCTGTGCCGAAGAAGGCCATAAGGTGCTGGTGGTAGGTTGCGACCCGAAGAGCGATTCGAGCATAACTCTGGTGGGCAGAAGGATTCCCACTATGATGGATCTCATCTTACGGGGTGGAGAGATTGCAGAAAAGGATGTGGTCTTTCAAGGATACAGGGGAGTGAAGTGCATTGAGGTCGGAGGGCCGGAGCCGGGCGTGGGATGCGCCGGCCGGGGGATAATCGTCGCCATCGATTTCCTGCGCAAGGTCTCCAAGGCTATGGAAGAGGTAGACCTGGTGCTGTACGATGTGCCGGGGGACATTGTGTGCGGCGGATTCTCTGCGCCCATCCGCAAGGGGTTGGTGAGCCAGGCTTACATCATCACCTCCGGAGAGTACATGCCTCTTTATGCCGCGAACAATATCAGTAAAGGCTTACTGCGCTTGAACACGCCTCTGGCGGGAGTGATCTGCAACTCTCGCGAGGCTGCTGGAGAGCGGGAGAAGGAGATTGTGGAGAAATTTGCCCGGGAGCTGAAGAGCCGCCTCGTGGCATTCATTCCCAAGGATCCCATAGTCCAGCAGTGCGAGAGGAGAGCCGTAACTGTCATCGAGGGTGCGCCCGACTCGAAGATTGCCGATGTCTACCGGGCCCTGGCCAGAGAGATCATGTCCGGGGCAACCCCCCAAATCCCGCAGCCCCTCAGCGATGAGCGACTCAGGGAGCTATCCTGCGATTGAGAAGGGAAAGGAAGCCAGAAAAGGAAGTTGAGAAGAGATGAAGGCCGACTGTGCCCGGGTTCTGCTGGCAGGCGATAGAAGCTCCAGCGGCAAGACCACCATAGTTGCCGGTCTGCTCTCCGCCCTGCGAGGTCGCGGCCAGGAGGTGCAGCCCTTCAAGGTGGCCATGGACTACATCGATCCCAGCTACCACACCTGGATCACCGGGAGGAACTGCCGCAACCTGGATGGCTACCTCATGCCAGAAAAGGCAGTTCGGGAGATATACGCCCACGCGGCAGCGGGCGCGGATGTGGCAGTGATCGAGGGTGTGCGGGGCCTTTACGAGGGTTACGACGGCGACCTGGGCTCGACGGCTCAGATCGCCAAGATGCTTAACATGCCCGTCATCTTCGTGGTGGACGCGCGCAGCATAACGCGCAGCTGTGCCGCGCTGGTGAAGGGCTACATGGACTTCGACCCCGAGGTTCAGTTTAAGGGAGTCATACTGAACAAGGTGGGGTCCGCGAGGCATGCCGAGAAGGCCATAAAAGAGATCGAGCGCTACGCAGGCGTGGAAGTGGTGGGCGTGATCCGCCGCAATGACGACATGCACCTGGCCATGCGTCACCTGGGACTGGTGCCCGTGCTGGAGGGCAAGACCCGCCATGAGGGTTTCCAGGAGCGTGTGGATCAGGATCCGCCAGATTGTAGAGGAAGGGCTGGACCTGGATCGCATTCAGGAGATCGCCAGGTCTGCGGAGCCTCTACCGGAAGTGGACCTCGACCTCTACCGGGAGAGCAGTCTCGGGAAAGGCATTAGCATCGGCGTGGCCAGGGACGAGGCTTTCAACTTCTACTACCGGGACAACCTGGAGCTGATGGAGCTGGCCGGAGCCAGGGTGGTTCCCTTCAGCCCGGTGCACGACGCTGCCCTGCCGGATGTGGATGGCATCTACATCGGCGGAGGCTATCCTGAGCTTTATGCCCGGGAGCTATCCCAGAATCAGGGGATGATCAGCTCGCTGGAGAAGGCGCACGAAAAGGATCTGCCCATTTACGCCGAGTGCGGCGGGCTGATGTACCTCGCGCGTGAGATCGAGTGGGATGGCGAGCGGCAGGAGATGGTCGGCCTGGTTCCGGGAAAGGCCAGGCGGGGAAAAAATCGCATAGTCAGCTATGTGCATGGACGCCTTGAGAAGGACAGCCCGCTTGGGCGCGCGGGCGAGCCGATCATGGGCCATGAGTTCCACCATTCCGAGATGCTGATGGACGAGAAGGCGAAAGTGAACTACGCCATCCGGTTGGAGCGGGGCACGGGCATCGAAGGTGGCTGGGATGGCGTATGCGAGGGCAATATGGTGGCCAGCTATGCTCACATTCATAGCGCATCGTTCCGGGGATTTCCTGCCAACTTCATCAAAGCCTGCCGGGAGAGAAAGGAATAGAATAGCCTCCCTGTCTATCGAAGTAATTGAAAGATGGAGTGCTCCGTCCGGTACTCACTCGCGCTCTGCCCAGGGGCCTTCTGGATCACGTTCAATGAAAAAGGGCAGAGCTTCATAGATTGTTCCCCGCGGACGCGGGGTTAGGGGGGCCGCCACGGCCATAAGTCTGGCCCTCGTCGCCCCAGCGCGTAACACCTGCGCGGGACCCGGAAGAGGTTGTAGGACAATTCTTGCGTCGCCCAGATCCACCCAATACCCACCTGTATCGATCCTCTTGAATCCCCCATACATGATGCACACCAGCTCCCGCGCTAGAGCAGCCACTGCCAGGCCTCGCCCGCCCTCTCCCCTGCATGCGGGCATTCGCGCGCCCGAGCCCGGAGGCCAACAGAAAAATATTCGTGGATAGCTGGGCGTTTCTGGCCCTGGCGAACCGGGGAGACGGCCGTCATCAGCTGGCAGTCTGCTCCCTTGAGGAAATAAAGGCAAAAGAGAAGAAAATAAAAATAGGTGAAAGGCCAGGCGGCTCACTTGATCTTTTTCTCGAGCTTCTTGAGCTTCTTCTTGGCGGATTCGTTACCCAAAGCTACCTGCTTCGAGAGCTCTTCTGCCTTGGCCTTCTTCGCTCTGTTCAGCTTCTCCATCTGTTTCTTACTCGTTGGCATAAAGTCACCTCGCTACGACTATGGCTGATTCTCTTTAGCTTTTTCCGTCTTAAGAATATCCCTGTATCGTTGTGCCAGCCTATGAAATATTCGAACGAACGAAAGGTTGACCTATGATTCTCGTATTCTCCGCAAAACCGCTCTGACTTCTGGACCTGAATTCGCTGTGATTTTTCGAAACCCTCTTAAAGAGCCAACTCCAAATCGCGTTTATGAACCAAAGCCACAACCCCGATTATCTCATCTACGGCGCAGGCGCCTTAGGCAGCGTCCTGGGGGGATTTCTGCAGAAAATCGGCCGCCGTGTGACATACGCTGGCAGAGGCGAGCATTTCCGTGTCCCTTCAGGAGCATGGTTTGAAGATCACGGGCATCTGGGGAGAACACTTCGTCCCGCGCAGAAGAGATGCAGATCCCTCTCCATGCAGGCTCCCGAAAAAGAATTCTCCGACCATCCTCCTCTGCGTAAAATCAAAGACACAGAGGCCGCGGCCCGAGGCGGCACCGCTGCTGAAAGAGGGCGGCATCATGGTCTCCATACAAAACGGCCTGAACAACTGGGAGGCCATCGCCCGTCAGGTTGGAGAAGAGCGCACCGTGGGCGCGCGTGTCATCTTTGGAGCCGAGATCCCGGCCGGGCCAGCCAAGGTCACCGTCAACGCCGATGACGTCCTGCTGGGCGAGCCCTTCCGGCCTGTGAACCGGCCGCTTTTGGAGCCCTGCAGGAGGATCTCACCTCTCCGGGATTCCTGCCAGAATCGTTAGCAAGGATGAGATCTGGGCGGCCATCTGGGGAAAGGTGCTCTACAACTGCTCCCTCAATCCACTGGGGGCATTGCTTGAGGTCCCCTATGGAAAACTGGGAGATAATGCGGAGACGAGGGGTATCATCAGGATCATAATAGAGGAGATCTTCCTGGTGATGCCAGGCCCAGGGGTAAAGGTTCCCTATCAGGGACGCAGATGAGTACTATCATTATCTGCATGGAGACGGCAGCTTCCGCCCACGGCAGGTCACCGCGCCAGCATGCTGCAGGACATTCAGGCAGGGAAGGAAAACGGAGATCGATGCCTTGAACGGGGCCATCTCCAGATATGCCCGAGAATTGGTATCTCTACGCCCTACAACGATCTTCTCACAGCTCTGATAAAGTTCAAGGAAAAGCCGCAAAATCAGGGGCATGGCCGGTCGACAGGACCAGAGTGATCTTGACATTCTTTTCACTCCGGGCAGAAAGAAAGCTTTTTCATCCATCACCGACCATATTTAATTGGAGTTAGAAACATGGATGGACTTACAGACATACTGAAAACCATAACCGGTGAGATGCAAAAGTCCCTCTCCGCCAGAACTGCGGTGGGCGATCCAATCACTGTGGAAGGCAGGACCATCGTCCCCCTGATGAGCGTGGGCATGGGCTTTGGCGCAGGTTCCGGATCTGGAAAGGAGGATAATCCGGGTGGAGGCGGCGGCGCACTGGGCATGAAGCCTGTGGCTGTGATAATAATCGATCACCAGGGCGTCAGAGTGGAGCGGCTGAAGGAGAGCCAGCACTCTCTGACAGAGCATCTGGCAGAGGCCATCCCTGGGCTCCTGGATGGCCTTTCCCGCAAGAAGGAGACTCATGTGGAGGTCGAGCAGGCAAAAGAGCCCTGACCATGGACTTATCCACGATTCTCTTTGTCTTGTTGGCGCTGCTAATAGTAATAATATTTTATTTCGTCACCGCATATAACCGCCTGCAAAGCCTGAGAAACGGCGCCGAAGCAACCCTCTCTCAGATCCGTGTGGCCATGAAGAAGAGGCTGGATATGGTGGAGCAGCTCGTGGACTCCGTGAAGAGCTATGCTCACTTCGAGCAGGAGACACATGAGAAGATCACCCGCCTGCGTACGGGCCTGGGGGATGCCCGGCCGGTGGACATCCAGAAGATCAACAGTGACAGCCGGAGCCTGTTTGCCGACATCAAGGCGGTGGCAGAGAGCTATCCCCCTCTCAAGACCTCTGATGCCGTTATCACTACTATGAATGCCATTCGCGAGGTGGAAGACGAGATTTCCAGGCACAGGTACACTTACAACAACATCATCCAGGAGTTCAATACCATGCTTGACACTCTGCCATCGAGCTTTATCGGCACCTATGCGAGAATGCATAAGCAGGAGTATCTCAACTTCGAAGAGGATGAGCTGCGTCGGAAGGGGTATCTGACCTCGGAGGAGATCGAGCCAAGCATGCCGGAGGCCAAGTGGGATTGAAATGAAAAAATCCAATTGATAGGAGCAATTTTTTTAAAGAGCTGGCATGGGCCCTGGGGTGTAATCAAAAAAATCTGGGGGCGTGATAATTGAGAGAGAAGCAGCAGATAACAATTCTCATGGCAGCTGTATTCATCGTCGGCCTGGCAGGATTGTACCTTATGGGAGGCATCCCAGGCCTTGCCCGCGAGAATATCAATTTGGGAAACAAGTATGTGGACGATTACCGGGCAGACTTCTTTCTGAATGGAACCTTAAATGAGCAGTTCAGATACAAAATGGATGGCTCATATCTAAACAGGATCTTTCGCCCCTGGACCTATCCCCTATCCTTCCAGAAACTTGACCGTCCCTACGTTGAGACATCCGGCTTTGTGCCCATCCCGGGAACATTGTCCTATGCCCGGAACTGGCAAGGAGACCTGCTGGCAATGAAGGAGGACGGTACTATGGTCGCCTTTCCCGATGAGTTCAGATACACCCGGGTGGTCAATTCCCTGGCAGAATGGGACGAAGCAGGATGTTACAATCCCTCCTACTTTGATGTCGGCTCAGAGGAGATTGGATACATCTTCAAGATCCATCCGCCACTGGAACAGGATGAGCAGTTTATTCACTGGAATCTTCTGCTGGCAGACACGCATCTGCCTTATGAGAATTCGACCATCAAAGTACACGATCCCCGGGGCGATTTGGTGCAGCTCTTCACCCAACCCAAAATGGCCACCAAAAAAGTCGGCGATACCTGGGTGATGACCGGGTTTTGTCCCCAGGATGAGCCCCTCCGGGTGGAGATGCTCCTCAAGTCAAGAGCCGCGAAGTTCATAGACGGATTTCCCAGAAATGTGTCTGATGTCAAAGGCAAGACCCTATCCGCAAATGCAGATTACACTGTATCCCTGGATCCAGCTCAAGAGATTGCCCCCTTACCCGGGACGCTTGGTTCCATCTGGGTCGATAGCTACAGTGCAGACGTCTACCTGAATGGGACCCTTAAGGAGACTTTCCAATACGCAATTCGCCAATCCGGCAAATACAGGATGCTATATCGAAATTGGAAGACGCCCCTCAGCGCCGAGCCTCTCAATGAACCTTATGTCGAGCCGGTCAGGGTCCTTGCCCCGAAAGGGACCATTCCCTATGTAAAAGATGACATTAACGGGGCGAGGATTCTTGCACCCAATGGAACCTACTACCCTTCGCCCAGTTATGAGCTGTGGCCCTCCGGCGGGAGAATCGCTGACATTTCTGACAATAACGAAATAGGCCATTACATCATAAGCCATCTCTTCCGGACATCTCTGGATGCGGGCTACAAATCTGTTGTCCATCCCGCCATTCTTTCCGATGATGACCATTCTTATATCCGACTGAATTTGACGGATGAACATCTCCCCTACAGGCATCTGGCGGTTACAGTCCATGACCCGGAAGAGTACATCGATGGCCTTTTCACCGTCCCTAAAATGGATGTCAAGAGAGAAGGCACAGATTGGGTCATCAGCGGCTCCAGCCGTCAGGACCAACCACTGCAGATCAATCTTCTCCTTAAGTCAGAGGTATCCCTGTCAATGCGGGGATTTGTGCAGCCATCCGAGGATGTAGCAGCACAGTTTCAGAGGGAAGAGGCATCTCGTTCCTGGAGTGACCTCCTGGCCACAGCCTATAGCATCGTCATGAGGCTTCTGGTTCTTCTAGCTCCTCTGATGCTCTTACTGGTCTATGGCCGATTCGGCAAAGAGAGGTTCTTTACAGTTCCAGCCAGCCTGAGCTATGTCCCAAATAAGAGAAAGCCCTGGCAGGTAAACCTGATCTTCAAAGGCGATCCCTTTGACTTCGATAAAGATGGATTCTATGCAACCATCCTCAACTTACACAGACAGGATCTGGTGGAAATCTTATCAGATGAGGCAAACGACCTGAAGATACGGCTGCTCAAGGACCCGGCTGAGGCCGAAGATGATTATGAGAGAAGTGTGTTGAACTTCCTTCACAAAGATGCAGTGGAAGGGGTCTTTTCCTACAACTCCTTCGAGAGGAAGATCGAAAGCCTGCGCAACCGCGCCTATAACGACTCAACATCTGCATTGAATGAACTTAATGAAATTTGTGGCGACATGACCGATCTGATGGCTGGTCCAGGCGAAGCTTTCGGGCGCGAGTTCTTCACCAACTACGGCAAAGCAACGGCGATGATGGCAATATTGCCCATGGCGTTGATTGCTGGCTCCGGAATTCTATGCCTCATACTTGCAGATGACTATCCTCAACTGAATTTGGCTTTCTACTCGGCATTGGTCTTCCTGGCCCAATCCTGCCTCCCAGCCTTCGCGGCTCCTCGTGCCTTCTTTGGCAGGTGGAACGCGGATTACTATAAGGAGAAGCTGGAGTGGGATGCGTTCCGCGCATTCCTTTCCGACTATGCCATGATACAGAAGTGTATTCCAGAGGATATCAGCATCTGGAAGGATTGGCTGATCTATGGAACCGCTCTAGGCGTGGGCAAGAATGTTGTCAAGTCCATGGATCAGCTCACGATACCAGCCATTCCGGAGGTTCATGCGGTCACTTTTGCGCCCGTCCATTTCGAGCGCGCCTATTCCAGGTCAACAGAGCACGTGATTACCAAATCGGAGATTGCCGCTCGGGAGCGCATGAGTTCTGGCAGTAGTTGGGGGGGATCCCACTCTCACTCCGGTGGAGGAGGCGGTTTTGGTGGCGGTGGACGTGGTGGCGGCGGTGGCGGAGGAGGACACGGTGGAGGTGGTGGTGGAGCCAGGTAAGCTAAGCCACATTTTATATATTTTTTCATGCCTGAATTTTGACCGCCTGGCCGACATAGTCAACCTCCTCCGTTTTTATTGTCTGCTCGGGGGAAAGATGCCCGTCTTACCGGCATCCGCCGGTCCCTGCAATTCCATATCTACCGCACCCGTCCAATGGCCTGACGCTCTTTTGATCGAAAGCTTTTTAATACTCCAATTCATTCCACGTGGGGAATGAGCGAGGGAACTAATGAGACTGAGAAGAAGAGCTCTCCAAAGGGGAAGCTCGATCTCAAGAATAAGCTGGATAACGTGGATCTCGGCGTCACCATGCCGTCTACGAACGTTAAAGAGTACATCCGGGTCTTAAAGCTGGCCCGAAAGCCCAACCGGGAAGAGTTCACCATGATTGCCAAGATATCCATGGCAGGCATCGGCATCATCGGTACCATTGGTTTTGTCATATATTGGTTGCTGACGGAAGTGCCCAACGCATTCTAAAAAAAATTACTCTTTTCAGAGCATCTCTTCTTTAGCTTTGGCCTTATTCAGAGCCCGGAGTGTAGCTCCGAACTCTGATTCCACGAGGGAGGTCACGCCCATGGTCTTGGGATGGAGGTCAATCTCGACCATGACATGCTGGTGGCCCAGGTCGCGCAGCGGCCTGACCTGGCGGGGCCCGTTGGTGATGGAAAAGATCTCCAGGCCCTGCAAAGCCGATACAGGAAGGGCATGGGGCACACCAGAGATGACGGCAAAGTCGTAACGGCCTGCCAAGGCTTGTCTTGTGACTGCATCACCTGTCACGGGATACTCGTCCAGTCCGCCGATGAGCTTGAAGTCCACGTTTCTCTCTCTCAGGTCGCGAGCGACATTGCCGGCGTCCCTTCTTACTTTAGGCAGCCCTACCTGGTCATCCAGGTTGGCCAGAGTATCCACCTGGTCGCCCGCAACCTCACACACGGCTGCAGTTATATCTGCAAACATATATGCGGTCTCCTTCTTGGCGTTGAGGATATTCAGGCCGCGCTTTCCTTCCCGGATAAGCTGCAGAAGTCTTCCTGCCGCCTCGAACTTGAGGTCGCCTCTTTCCGGCGCCAGGTACTCACTGCTTGCCGCCCCGTAGAGCCTCTCCACCTCGGTGGCTTTCTCAAGCAGGGTCTTTTGCCGGAGGAACTCTGCCTCATCGATGATCCCTATGTCTTTGGCCGCCTCCAGTGTCAGGATCACACCTTTGGTATTATCTCTGTAGCCGGCATGAACCTCCACCTCCAGGACGGGTATTCCCAGGTCTGCGTCCAGCACGGCCTGATGCAGGTCATCGCCGATGATCATGCTGCTGCAGGTTCCTGAGATCGCCATAAGCCGGGGATGGAACAATTCCATGGCTTTCTTGAGAAGACTGGTCAGCGGCCGCTGGCCTCCGAAGACGAATCCCGCTTCATCCAGAGCGGTGGTCAGAACGCGCACGCCATCCTCTTCCAGGAGCCGGGCATGCTTGAAGCAGCATCCACTTGGGCCATGCAGTATGACCACCTCGGCCCCGAGGTCACGCAGAGTGTAAAGAGCAGCCACGATGGAGCTGGGCCTGGGATGAAGTATTGTCAAGTTTTTCTCGTTCGCCATATTTCATATCACCTAAAGCATTTCACACAGGAGAGCAGCCTTTCCAGGCCGCATTTCTCTGCCTTTCCCAGCCCTTCGGCCAGGTTCGTTGCGGTTTCAGCCCCCAGCTCCGCTGCCAGGGGTTCCAGCCTTTTCCCCACCAGAATCAGCTTTGCTATCTTGACGCGCCTCTGCCGGAGAAGGTCTGTCAGGGCAGGTATATCCAGGCCCTCACATACGGTTTCTGAATCCTCTCCCACCACGACGGCCAAATCGGGACCCTGAGCCCGATCCAATGCCCTTGCCACGTCCCTGACTTTGAGACCGGAGTTGGAGTTGTCGAAGAAGGTCATGCCGTGCAGGCGTTTGATCTTCATCCGTCCGGAAAAGCCATCAAAGTCCTGCAAAGCCAGGGCAATCTCCTCTCTCTCCAATTCTGAGGCATCGGCAGCAGCTGAGGCTGCGGCTATTGCCGTCTGGTAGCCCATAAAGTCCAGATCCTGGCCTAAAGATAACGCCCGCTCGTCATTGCCAAAGATCAATCTGTCCGGTCTGGCATCTACCTGTCCTCCAATGGAAAACGAAATATCGGCCGAGATTCTGGTATCAGTATTGGCGAGCAGCTTTGCGCCCTTCCTGGCCAGGGAGACCATCTGCAGCTTGGCAGTGCTGGCCCATTTCGAGGCATCTGCAATGCGGTAGTCTCCGGAAAGGCTGGTCAGTATCCCATAGTCTGCCAGGCCCGTGCCGCCCAGAGAGACCTCACATACCAGTGCGTCTGCCCCTTGCTTCGCGGCCGCCTCGGCGGCTATGATCACATTTCCCGGAGTGATGCTCAGATTCTCTTTCAGGAGACGGGGCTCTCCCGCATTCCAGATCTCCAGGCCGCGGGTGGTATGCGATAAGACCTTTTTTTGGCGGGAGAGGATCATTGCAAGCAACAGCGCCGTCGAGGTCTTGCTGTGCGTCCCTGTGACCTCGAAGACCACCACCCCGCTCAGAGCTGGCCCCAGGAGTTCGCCCACCGCTTGATGGTGAGTGATGATCTTCTTCTTCAGTCTCCTGGCCTCGACTAAGTGAGGATTATTCGGCCCCAGGTGCACGGGGGCAGCAACCTCATCAAATCCTGCCAGGCTGGCGGTGTGGTGATACACCTCCAGGGCAACAGCGTCCAGCCCCGAATCGACCATCTTGCGGGCGATGGCGGCTCCCCCGTGGATGGTATCGAGTACGGCTATCTTAGCGCTTCTTCGGCCCGCGTGCATGCCAGTGCTGCAATGCATTCATCCACGCCCAGGGGCTCAGCACAGATGACCTCCACCTCTTCGCCCCATATATTCAAAATGCCTCTGCGCTTCTCCGGGTCCACGCCCAGTTCGTGGGGGATATCCTGGCGGGTGTGAACGCCATGAGCCAGGAAGAGCGGCAAGGCCACGATCTTTTTCACATTGGTGCCTTCGAAGCTCTTCAGCCCTGCCTGGATGTCGGGCTGGTTCATATTGAGATAAGCGGTCCTGACTGGCCCCGTGTGATTTTTGCTGATCATCTGGGCGAGCGATTCCACCAGCTCTTTATTATAAGGCAGGCTGGAACCATGCCCGAGTACAAGTATGCCTACGTCTTTCATGGAAACACCAGTATTACTTTTCACAAATCCCGTATTAAGAGGCGATAGATTCTTGAGTACTAAATCCTTTCGAGGCGATTGAGTTCTGAGCGCCCTAAAGATCCTTGCCCGGGGCAAGATCGCAGCCCGAGCATTGGTAGCAGCCCGTAAGAGCAAGTCTGCCGTCCAGATCATTCTTATCCAGCTTCCTCTTCAGATAGCGAGCCATTTCCAGCAGCCTCTCCGCAGAGGGACGGTTGATCTCCACCTCCCCTGCCCGCAGGGGATGAGGATATGCAGCCCGCAAGACCGGCAGGACGCCCATCTCAGTCAACCTGTCGATTCCCTGGCGCAGTGTTTCATCAGATTCGCCCAGGCCCATAATGACATTGGAGAAGACCCGGTTGCGGCCGAATATGGCGACTGCTTCCTGCAAGGCATCCATGATCTCCTGAAAAGAGATGCCAGGGCATAACCTGGCAAACAGCTCCTGATCTACGGTCTCCAGGTTGTACTTGACCTCATCTGCGCCTGCATCTTTAAGAATTTGATTGACCCCGGGAAAGGGGCTGATGGAGACGCCGATGGGCACGCCAAAGTCCATCAGATCGCGAACGACTTCAGCCACACGGCCCGCCTCCAGCTGAGGCGACTCCTCCACCCCGCTGGTAAGAGAGATGCTTCGCAGATTTCCCGTCTCTTCTGCCTCTTCCACCATTCTTCGCACTGCTTGCCGGGACTTCACACCGCCTTTCAATTTGGGCACGGCGCAGAATTTGCAGTCATAGATGCAGCGCTCCGAGACGGTGATGTAAGCCTGCTCCGGGCAATGCAGGAGTGGAGGAACAAGCTGGCCACAGGCGATCTCTATACCCTCCCTTAAAATTGCCACTTCGCCCGGACGGCTCTCCAGGTGCAACGGCGAGCTTGCGGCTACGGAAAGGCGCACCATCCGCGGGCCGGACTGGAAAAAGACGGACTGGCCTCCAGCGCCAGGACCCGCTGTGGATACCTGGCCCCGGGATTGAGGCCTGGCCAGCTGCACCGTTCCCACCGCAAGAAGTTGGGCTTTGGTTTCTAGATCCATCGCTCACCCTTGGTCGTCCAGGGTTAAAGAAATGATCGGCTCTTTGCTGTATCGAGTGGGCAAAGGGATGTTCGACTCCTCTTTGCGTTCTCTGTTAATTCTATGGGCTCCTTGTGGTTATTAACCGTAGAATGATAATTAACCCTGGTGGTTTACGGAAGAAAACCGCAGAGTCGCAGAGCGCACGGAGGACGAACGGACGGAGACGACTATTTTGCTCAGAAGTTGTGCCATGCTTTTCAAGTGCTGGTAATAAGGTAATATAATAGCAGCTCGATATTTGGATGGAAAAGAGCCAGGAAGGATCACCTGGCGCCTCCTCCTCCACCGCCTCCGCCGCCACCCCCTCCAAAACCACCACCGCCTCCACCGGACCCACCAGAGCCGCTTGATCTTGGTGAGCTGGAGGAGTAAGCGTGGCTGAAGCTGGTACTCATACTGTGGATGGCCACAGCCTCAGGAATGGCGATGTTCAAATCGGCCATTGCCTCCGCCACCTTTTTCCCCACACCGAGAGCCGTACCATAGACCAGCCATTCCTTCCACATGTTCAGATCCTGTGGGGCATACCTCTGAATCATGGCGAAGTCGGAAAGGAATGCTCGGAACGCATCCCACTCCAGTTTTTCTTTATAGAATTCATCTTTCCACCTGCCAAAGAGGGTTGAGGGAGCAAATGCAACTACGGAAAACTGTAGAACCAGGATCATCGAAGTTGTTGCCAGTGGATTGGAAAGGAGATTCGATCCACTTAGAAAGACGTAGAGGAAGACTGCAGCCCAAATTAGAGGAATGGCCAATTGCCTGATTGGCAGCCTTAAACCCAGTGTTCTTATGCCCCTTCCAACCACGAAATCACTAACCGCATTTTCATTGATATAATGCAGAAGTCCATCCATACTCTTATGCAGCCGGGCCAGCTCATCCGTATCATTAGACCTGGCCAGAGTCTTAACTTTTTCCTCAAAGCCCTGGGCAGAAAAAGCATTTTTCGAGGAGTTGTCTTTGAAGAAATCGAGGACTTTTCTTTCATAGCTATCGATATCGCTATCCATCGCAGGAAGCAGTGTTATCTTTGTGCCAAGTGCTGTATCTATCTTGATGATATCACGCCGGGATAAGTCCAGCACCGTGGCATAAAATCCGTCTTGGTCAAAGTCGTAGGCATCCCCCTTGAAGACCATGTTGACCAGCCATGGCTTTCTACTCGAAGGCATGGTACTGAGAACCCTGGGCACAGTATAGCGCTTCTCCCTGCCAAACCTGTTATAGATGAGTATGAGCAGGAGCGGAAATATTACTACCATTGCTCGCAATATGAAGAGAAGGTCAAAGCCTCCTCCCTGGGCGGAGATGGTCTTCGACCGGACATCTGATACCTGGCGTGGGAAGCCCTGTATGAACCCGGATGCCTCCGGACTGAGGAGCATCTCCACCCCTATGAGCTCGTCCTCGGGGCTGCTCCCAGTGATGACCCAGGAATCTCCCTCTTTCCGGTAATTCATATCGGGGTGGGGAAAGAATTGGACCATCAGATCATCGGGATCGTGGATATAGATTGTCACCTGCCGGTAGGGGAGATGCTCATCTGCCAGCATAAGATTCCAGTGGCAGAACTCCTGGTCGCACTCCAGGTAGGGATGAATTCTAAAGAGATAATCCATTTGAAACCGTCCGGAGGAGAACCGCGAGGGATAATAGCCGCCAGCCTCATTCAGCTCTGCCAGAGACTGGACTTCATTCTCATACTCTCTGTCATTTGCAGATAGGATTCGGGCGTTGCCGTTGTTGTCTCTGAAGTAAGGGATTACACCTGCAGCAGGTGTGATCTTTAGGGGCTCCACATAGGGTATGCTCAGATTCTGCGCTGAAAGAGGCATCTTCCATTCTCGATAGAGCATCCTGTATTTTCCGGAGGACTCTATCCTGTAGACGAACCGCTCCGCTAGTGTGCCATTGAGGTAGATGTCAGCCCTGTAGTTGTCCACATATACATCCCCTAAATTGAAGCTCATTTCTGAGAATGCTTTCATCCCAGGAATGCCGCCAGTAAGAAAAAGCCCGACGAGGCCTATTAAGATCACAAGGCCGATCACGACAGCCGCCTGTCTCTCGTCATTCATTCCCGTCTCACCTCCTGCTCTGCCTTCTTTTTGTTAAAGTCCACAAAGAAGCCCCAGTTCATTTTCACTCCGGTAATCCCCGATCTCTGATTTTTCTTCATCTTCCATTGTATTCTCCGGTTCTGCTGACGGTTGAAGGTCATCGGCAGAGCAAATTGCCAACGCCAGCAACAATCCCAGAAAAAAGAGAACAGATGGAGAGGAGATCATTAATTCTATATGCACCCTGTTGGCATAAATACTTAGCTAAATCATAACTCAAACCCGTTTAACCCAGATGCAAAATTGATGCAGTGTACCTGCATTTCGGAGCTTGTTGCCCAGGCGGATCTTCATTCTCTCTTTTGTATCTTATTCATACTTTCTATTATGTAAAAATGGTTCTTTGCTATTGTTTTCTGGCGAAAGTACTTATCCTTACACGTAGAATAACATGCTATGGCAGGAGTCCTCGGGCAGTTAATAAGGCCTCAGAAGAGAGCCGTGGAGCAATGCACTTTCCAGGTGGATGCAACGGCTTTGGAGCTGGAGGCCGCCAAAGAGATCCTGGCTGAGGTCTTCAGGGTCAGGCTCTCTGATGTGGATGAGATGATTTTGAGCCGCTTTGAAGCTGCTGGCAATGGAGAAATTGGCAATGAGGTTATTGGCAGCGAAGAGCTATGGCCGCAGGAATTCTGGCTGAAAGAATAAAGCTTGGTATCTATTTTGAGAATTACCCTCTTTTTGCGGGGTACTTCCTTGTTGCTTTTGCCTGTATCAACAATTGATGGCGATCTATCTCAGCCCGAGCTTATCTGATAGGAAGGATATGCGTTGGGACCAGGGGGTTGATGTGGATGACCTTGATGCTCTTGGCCAATTATCCGTGGATTTAGGGTGAGCCCACCTTCAAAGTCCCGGCAGCCACTCCACCTCGCCTATGGGAATCCTTGTCAGCTTTCCGAATTCGTCAAGAGTGTAGCCTGCTGGAAGGCTGCCCCAGCTCCACAGATCCCCGCCGGTTTGATTCTCAGTCTGATTCTGTGTCTGATTAACCACATCAGTCTGATTCAGCATCCTGTCTGTCACATTATCCAAGATCGCCTTGCCTGCAGCTCCTTCGAGAGGCAGAGGCGATACTGCCAGGCAATTCACGGCTAAGAGCAAGAGCACTGCCGAATATATCACGAAATTTTTCATACCGTTTTTCTCCATTAGCACTATTTAGACCCTCTGAGGCATCACTCCGCCCGGAGCGCCTCGATGGGATCAAGCTTTGCCGCCTTGTTGGCAGGATAGACGCTGGCAATCGTCGTCAGCACACCAAAGATTATCCCCCGAATGATGGACTACGGCTTTATGGATGAGGGCGACCCGGCCCAGCAAGTCTACTTATGAGGAAAGATGCGACCACATCGAGGATAATGCCCATACAGCTTGAAACCGCGCCCAGAACTCCGGACTCCAGCAGGTACTGCATACGGAGATCCCTCTTGGTCGCTCTCGGTCGTTGGCATCCATTTTTGTATTGACATTTGATTTAATCTCTAGATTCCGATGTTGCCCCCATAGGATCCTCTTCCCCTCGCGTCCAGATCGTCAAACCGTGATTGTTTTTGGTCAAGATGAATCCCAGCTTTCTCAGTTCCGATCTGGCGTCCTGAGGGCTCAATCCACAGGCTTGGGCCACACGTTTTAGCTCTCCACGATCAAGGATCTGACCCCGCAAACATGGCTTATGTTCTAGGTATTCTCTGATCGCTTTCATGATCCAACTCCTAAATTGCTGCCGCGTCCAATTAATGTTTAGACCAGACAGATTCCTCGTGCATGGAACGATATATAAAAACTGAGCCGAACGAACGATTTGATGTCCAAAGTGGAGCTTATCAATAAATCCCGGTAAAATTGTTCCGTTTGTACATAGGATGGCTCAAATGGTTCAATTCGGGCTCTTTATTCAGAGAATAATCGAGACTTCTATTTGAGTCCTCCCTGCGAATATGAACAATAAAATAGATCTTTCCAAATGCTCTTTTCGAAAAAAGAGTGATAAAGAGCGATCGAGATTATTCCTGGACTACGGGCACCCGGTTAGGTTCGCCGTTCGTTCGGTCTTACTTTTTTATATCGTTCCGTATTACGAAACCATTAAAGGAATAATGCATTAGGATGTGTGAAATGAAGACAATGAGACTGTTAGCAGCTTTTTGCCTGATAAGCATGACTGTGGCAATTGCCCTCGCCAATGGCGAAACAATGGAGCTTGGTCCTGCCCAAATCTCCATGGACCTGAGCCTCCTGGGATCTTACTCGATAGAGAGAGGAGACGCTTCAAAACTTGACCATAAAAAACCGGATTTTCAGTACGAAATCTTTCCGGCTAGCATAAATGTCGATGGCACCACTGACCAGGTGCAATTGGAGGTTCACCAGATGAGCAATTCTGAGCCTCTGGAGGATTCAATCTCGAATAAGGATCCCGCCAGCGGCCTGGAACACTGCATGGAAAGATCGAACCTGTTGCCCGTTGGAGAGGACATGCAGACAGAGCCTTACACCATTGACGGCTATCAGGGACAGCTCGCTACGTTCAATGGCGATCCAGAAAAACCTCTGTATATCGTGGCCTACAGCCCGGATCAGGAAGACGGATCGGGATCCATAGTGTGTATTGTCTCCTCTGATTTCCCCTGGGAGGCCACAAAGAGCTTATTCGATTCGGTTAAAACGCAATTGGCTTAGATGCACTCACTTTTTTTTACTTTCGTTTTCATTTCCGTCCCACGAACCAGGGCTTTCATCCCCAATTTCGCCCCGGAAGTTAGAAGTAGTAGCAAGATACAACTATAATCATCAATGAGGTGAGATCAAATGGAACCGAGGATTCTTAAGATTGGCGAGAAGGTCACCGGCAGATACAGTAGCATGGAGATGGGCAAAAGCCAGAAATTCTTCCGCGTCAAACTGGACAATGAGGAGTTCTATTTGCCCAAGGATGTGGGCAACTCCCTGCTTAAGAGCCACCAGATGGGCAACGAGATGTTCACCATCCAGCGCCAGTTGGATGTCTATGAGATCCGGCCAATCGTACAAGGGATGGACTAGATTGGATAATTAGAATTGCAGATCGTAGGGATTGCTCGCCTGCTCCCTGCACGCTAGCTTTGAGGATTAAAGATCGAGCTGTGCGTGGAGCGAATGTGAATGAGGACTATGGAAAAAGATATGTCAAGTGTTAACGATATTAGAACTTGAACCTACTAGAGAAGACTAAACAATTGAGAAATGCCTCTTAATGTTCTCTTACCTACCAATGGCTAATAACTCTTAAATATTCGTATTGTTGAAGTATGGTTTTGAGGAATGTCCGATGAAGAAAGTTGCATATATAATCCTGGTTGTGGCATTTTTATCAATCGCAGCAGCTTCTGCCAGCATCTGCGACAATGCACCATGCGAAAAAACCATCGACGCCACTGTAGGTGAAAATTTCGCAATCTCCCTACCGTCCTATTCTGGAACTGGCTTTGAATGGTGGGCTAAGTTCGATCCGGCGTATTTAAACCTTGTGAATTCATCTGAAGAGGCCAAGGATTCTGGTTCGATGATAGTAGGAGTCCCAAGAGAAGGGAACTTAACCTTCAACGCTAAGATGGCTGGGAACACAGATGTGATCATGCTTCTACTCCAACCTTGGGAGAACAGCACCATTGCAGAGCGCAAGATATTCCCCGTTAATATCACATAAAACGCTATTCAATTACGCATAAAATAGCGCCGAGGGTGGGATTCGAACCCACGATCCGCGGAGCGGAACAGGTTTAGCAAACCTGCGCCATACCAGGCTAGGCGACCTCGACCCGACCCCTGGGACTTGACTTTTGGCTATTTAAACTCTGCGTTTGCAGGCCCCAGGAAAGGCAACTCAATAGCCCGCACGCATCATCTTACGCACTTGAGCAGGTCCTTGCTGGTGACT
The DNA here is from genome assembly GCA_963702455.1 of uncultured Methanosarcinales archaeon. Lineage (GTDB taxonomy): Archaea > Halobacteriota > Methanosarcinia > Methanotrichales > Methanotrichaceae > Methanothrix. The sequence goes on along the minus strand of CAVPCV010000008.1, from coordinate 17,509 downwards.
ATCCCCACCAGGGTACCCTCCTTCATCACGGGGAGCCTTCTGATGTTATGCTTTTGCATCAGTTCCGCCGCCTCGCGGGTGGATGCATCAAGGTCGATGGTTATGAGCGGCGCCGGGGTCATGATCTCCGAGACCGCCACCTTTGCCGGGTCCATCCCTCTGGCAAATACCTTCAGGAAGATCTGGCTGGTGGTGACGATGCCCAGGCATTCCTTGAGGAGCCCTTCTCCTGCTACCAGCACACTGCCCTTCTTCTCGCCAGCCATCCTTCTTATGGCCTCCAATACTGTGGCTTCAGGCGTCACAGTGGCAATGGGATAGCTCATCAGATCTCGGACCTTCATAGCAATATCATTCCTTCTGCCGGCTCAGAGAATAACACTCGCGAGTTCTCATCTGCGCTATCTGCCATGTTGTCATTCTACCAAGATAAAGCAAACGCTACTGGAGGGCAAGTCGTTCTTGATTTTGCCGGGCCGCTGCAAACCCGCAATAAAAGAAAAGAGGACGCTTACGCCTGCAATTTCCTCTTCCCTTCTCCTCATCCCTCTTCTACTCTCATCCGTCCTTTGTTCCCTTAGAGCTCTCCCCACTTCAGCTCCAGGGCCACAGCGGGCTGCTCCAGGCCAAAGGCTCGCAAGACCAGAGGATGCAGCTCTCCAAAGCAGCCTATCCTCTGGCCCCCTTGCATGAGATCTGCACGCCTTCCGGGCACCAGAGCCCCATCCTGAGATGGAATGATCTCGGCCGGTATATCCAGCTCCCGCAGAACGGCATCGATCACCGATCTGATCTCCGAGAAACTGGCGCCGCTGTGAATGGATGCCGCAGCCAGATGCATCCGGGTCTTCCTGTCCACTACCACATCTCCGGCAGCAAATATCCTCTGGGGGAGAGGGTGATGCTGATTGATGGCGAAGATCTCCAGGAGGCAGGAGAGCAGAGAGGTGCGCAGGATGGTATGCAGCTCGCTGATGGGGTGAAGGACGCGCACATCCCCTGCAGCCGCCGCTGAGCGCCTCATCCATTCGAAATGCACCTTTTCATTGGTCAGAGTAAAGGGCATGGTCTCCAGGTAGCCCAGACCCGCCATGACCTCGCGAATCTCGGCTTTTCGCACCTCTGCCGGATGGGCCCGGCCCACTGTGACCGTTCTGGGCAGCGATGCCTCGAGCTTGTCATATCCAAAGGCCTTGGCTGCATCCTCGAAGATATCCCAGGAGTGCATTATATCCGCCCGGTAGGCCGGGGCCCGAACCAGCACCTGGTCGCCCTCCGCCTTTGCACCGAATCGCATCTTCTGCAGGCATTCCGCCAGCTCCTCTCCCGTCAGTTCAAAGCCTATGAGCTTATTGGCCTCATCGGCACTAACCTTCCAGCGGGCTGGCTCAAGGTTGGGGGATAGGAAATCGCCCTCACTTCCCAACACCCGAACGCTCTCCACCCTGCCGCCCCGTTCCGCCAGGGAGGTCACCACGATGTTCAGGGCCTTGTAGACCATGGGGTCGGTTCCCGTAACATCAATGAACAGATCGCGGGTGTCCTCCGTGACGCTCGTCAAATCGCCGTTGATGATGGGCGGGAAGGAGAGCACCTGATTTAGTGACATCAACGATGAGGGGATAACGCTCGCAGCCTTCCAGGATATGGCCGTAATCCTTGCCCTTGGGGTGCTTATGCAGCATCTCTTGCATTGTCATCTCTTCAGTGAAATCCGAGGGGCACGAACTTGCGAGAGGGATCTTCACCAAAGTAGCGGAAGGGAGGCGTGACGCGGGATATGTCATGCACACCGATGGCAACTTTGCGTCTGTTTCTTCCCAGACCCCAGTGCAGGTCCTCTTGCAGGCCCATGAGCGACTCAATGGCTTCGCTGGTGAACTCTAGATCCCTCACTATGGCGCAGCCGATGAGGGGGCGCACTGATTTTACCGACTCCTCCACCTGCAGAACGACCGGCCCCTTTTCGACGGCATACTCGACAAGGCCGGTCTTGATGCCCAGGAACCCCTGCATGGCTCTCGCCACTCCCTCGGCGCTGTAGAGGTCGGGCCGGTCCGGGAAGAACTCCACGTCCACGTGGTCCTCTTCCGCCCTCTTTCCTATGTCTGCACCCATCATGGCCAGCCTGCTCATGATCGTCTCGCGGGAGGCTCCAATCAGCCTCTCCATATCCTCGTAATAAAGTCTGACAACGGGCATGAAAAATTCCTCACAGCTTGATGGAAACGGGCGTCTGACGCAGCCATTCGATATCCGACTGATAAAGCAGTCTCAGGTCCTTGAGGCCCAGCTTCAGCATGGCGACCCGCGAGACTCCCAGCCCCCAGGCCAGCACGGGATGCTCGATGCCGAATGGCGCCGTGACCTCTTTTCGGAAGACTCCCGCCCCGCCGAGCTCCACCCATCCCAGGCCGTCTATGAAGACCTCCGGCTCAACAGAGGGCTCAGTGTAGGGGAAGTAGCCCGGCCGGAAGCGCACCTCCTCAAATCCCATCTTGCCATAAAACTCCTTTAAAATGCCCAGCAGATGGCAGAAGGTCACACCTTCATCCATGACGATGCCCTCCAGCTGCTCGAACTCCGGAGTGTGGGTGGAGTCGATCGCCTCCCGCCGGTAGACGCGATCTATGCCGAAAGCCTTGATGGGAGGCTGGGGGTGGTCGGCGAGATACTTGATGGTCACTCCCGTGGTATGGGTGCGCAGCACCTCCTGGCGGGCCACCTCCGGCTTCCAGCAACCGCCCCAGCCGGTTGAGCCGACGGCTCCGCCGCACTCATGCATCTCTTTGACGCGGGTATAGTCGGGAATCTCCGCCTGGCTATCCAGATAAAAGGTGTCCTGCATCTCCCGGGCAGGATGGTCCTGCGGCTGGAATAAGGCATCGAAGTTCCAGAAGCTGGACTGGACGATCTGGCCCTTGATCTCGACAAAGCCCATCTCCAGCATGATCTCCCGCATGAAATCGATCAAGCGCTGGTAGGGGTGCTTTTTGCCGGGGTAGATTTTGTCTGCGGTGAGGGTGACGTCGTAGGGGCGGGATGATAGAGTAGGATCTCCTTTTCTCCCAATACAGGCCGCCTTTCTTTTCCAACCATTACCTGTTTTTATCATTTCAGAAGTTATATTGGAAATCTCACGTGAAGCGAAAGAGGATCTATTCCGTAACTGCGTATTTTTGCCCAGATCCTCGGTGATCTCATACCGCCATCTTTGCTCTTGCTGATTTCATCAAGCCCACGACTTTTAAGATCAGCCAGGCCCTTTTCTAGTCCAGCATCTGCGCTGCTCTTCGGTCCGTTTAGCAGCGTTTCCAGAATTTCCTCGTCCTTTCCTCTCGGCGCATCGCCAATGGGCTTGATCTCTCCTGCCTTGATTGCTGCCCAGCCCTTCTTGCGCAGCCAGCCCAGGCTGATCTTGATGGCGGATCCTTCAACTCGGACATAGGTTTGCCTGGGCCGATGATCGAAAGCAGATTTCTCTCCGGCAGGCCCTCCAGGGCATATTTTTTGCCTTCCTCCGTCAGTGAGACGTATCTCCTCTACCGATTTGATCACCTTGACGAGTCCCTGCTCGCCCAAAATATCCGCGGAGGCTCGCACCGTCTCGACTTTCATTCCATTTTTTGGCAATGCTCTGTGGATCCGAATCTCCAGCAGATATCGCTTTCAGAACCTTGAGATCGTTTTCTGATAACATATTATCATCCCGCAGCAGACGAAATCCGGGCAGCTGACTTATGCTCATGTCGCCCCGCCATCAAAAGAAAGAAAAGACTAAATGACCATAGATGCCTGAAGCTAGCCTACCAGGCTTCAGCAGCCTGATTTGATGATTCACAAATGAACATTTAGCGGTATTCCCAGGCACGTTTTTTTCGGTTAGATTGATGATTTATAAATCTGTCGAATAACTCCAAAAACGCCCATTGATGAAAAAGAAAATAATGAAAAAAGAAAAAGAGGGCTCCTCGCTATTTAGTGTGGGTTCGTGCGCTGGTCACAGGAATCCGACATTTTTTCGTGGTCCTCTATGCGTTCTGTGACTCTGTGGTTTTATTACGCAACCCTCTGGGTTTGATTATTCCAGCTACGAATATTAACCGCAAAGAGCCCATGATCCTCAGGCGGGGATCATACCCAAAGCATGAAAAACCCATAGAGCTATAGGCAAGGCTGATATGGGCAGTGAAGGCTGATCTGCGCCCTGAGACTTGATCTCGACGCAAAGACAGCCATGATCTCGCGGATGCCCAAATGCGTCTTTGAACGCGTATGTGAAGTTGCACGCACGAGTGATCATCATCTGCCCATATCAGGCAAGGGATACGATGGACTCGGATAAGGAAATAGTTTGCGGAGCGGATATCCACAGGGATTTTCTTATTGCTACAATGATATCCCGGAGTGGATTGAAACTCCAAGAACGTTTTAATATGAACCAAGATGGCCTCTTGGCATTCAGATCCTGGATTATAAACCACAGATGCCTGAGGCTGGCTGTAGAATCCACAGGAGGTTTTTGGTATCCTATCTTCATCATTCTGGAAGGTCATGTCGAATTTATCCTGGCCAATGCATATCAGATCCGGAATATTGAGCACAAGAAAACCGATAAACTCGACTCGGAACGAATCGCGATTTATTGTCTCAACAATCTCATCAAGCCCTCCAGAATCTATCCAAAGGATTACCGAGATCTAAGAAGCATAACTCGTGCTCGTGAGGCACTGGTCAATGCAAGGTCCAAAGTCAAGAACCAGATTCATCAATCACTTTCGACCTGCTGCATCAAGCTCTCCTCAGTCATATCCGACTCTTTTGGCAAATCTGGAAGATATATCATTGATAGGCTTCTGGAAGGAAAGACTATCGATCAGATCATATCTGGAATACCTTCGAAGAGGGTCAAGAAAAAAGAGGACGAACTCAGAGAAGCCATTAAGAATGGAATAGATCCTGTCCAGGTATTTTTGATCAAGGCAAATCTTGAGGTCATAGACGATATCAGTAAGAAGATAAAAATCCTGGAAGCTGAGATCGCCGTAAGAGTCAAACCCTTCGAAGAGGATTTGAAAATTGCTTTATCCGTGCCAGGCGTTGGATTCATTTCGGCAGCTACCATTATTGCAGAAATGGGCGAATACAGGGACTTTTCGAGTGCGGATAAGATGGCAAAATACTTCGGTATTGTGCCTTCGGTCTACCAATCGGCAGGGAAGCTGCGAACTGGGAAGATCACTAAGACGGGATCTAAGCATATGCGAAGGATCTTGGTGGAAGTTGCAAAAGCCATATCAAGGACCAAGAAAAATTCAAGGTTAAAGAGATTCTTCCAGAGGATTTTTGCAAGGTGCGGAAAGAAGAACATTGCAGCCGTCGCGCTGGCCAGAAAAGTGCTCTGCATTCTCTATCATTTGCTTATGAATCACGAGAATTATCAAGAGCCAGAGGTCAAGAAAACCAAACCAAAAATACCCAGCTCTGTTTCGCCCATAAGCATGATGGATATCGACGAGATGATAAAAATCATCAGTCAGGCAGGATACTTCGTGGAGAAAGATTTAAAGGAGGGATGCGGTTGAACCGCAGCATCTTGTTTTTTTAAGTTTTTGATATGAAAATGAACCCGCCTGCATTTATGCAGTCACCGCCCTTGTCACCGAATATCCGGCCTTCTCAAGCGATCTAATCATTGAACTCTCTTTCCTCTTTATTGTTTTTTCGTGAATAGCCTTAGCACCCATATCCTGATAAGGCTCACCTGTCTTGAGAACAAAGTAGATATCGATAAGCATACGATGCGCCACAGCAACAAGAGCTCTCTTTTTGCCTCGCCTTCTTACGATATTATGATAGATGGCACTATAATGAGAGTCTTTGGTTTTTGAGGCTGCCCATGCAGATTCAGTCAAGGCTCCCTTCAGAAAGGAATTTCCTTTCTGCGTTTTGCCGCTTTTCTTCTTTCCAGCACTTTCGTTATTTCCTGGGCATACGCCGGCCCAAGAGGAGAGATGTGCCTCATCAGGAAACTGAGACATATTGACTCCAATTTCCGCCAGGATCGCTGATGCATTCACGTCACTGATCCCTGGAATCGTCTGAATCAGCTTCGATTCTCTCTGAAAAGGGACCATCTTTCTCGCGATCTCTTCATCCATCTTCTTTATCTGCTTAGCAAGATGGTCTATGTTTTCCAAATGCATTCCCAAAAGGAACCTATGGTGATCTGTTAGCTTCCCATTAAGAGCTTTTTCCAGTAGATCTACTTTCTTTTTGAGCTTGCCTTTAGCCATCTGGGAAATCTCATCTCTTGAGAGTTTGTCCTTCTCAAGAAGAGATCGAATCATAGCCAATGAAGAGACACCGTAGATCTTAGTGACAACAGAGCTGAGCTTTATATTGGCTGCCTCTAATACCTTCACAAGTCTATTTTTCTCTGAGGTCATCATTCCAACAAGTTTTCTTCGAGTGCGGTTAAGATCCCGTAGCTCTCTGATCTCTTTTGGTGGTATAAAGCTGCTAGGAAGTAATCCGTATCTCAGCAAGTTCGCGATTCGCCTGCAATCCATGATGTCCGTCTTTTTTCTGGGAATAGCTTTGAGACGTTGAGCATTGGCAAGAACTATTTCGAACTCTCCCTCCATTACATTAAAGATCGGCTTCCAATAGACACCGGTGCTTTCCATGCCAATCGTCGTGACATGATATTTTTTCAGCCATATTTTTAAATCCTCGAGATCCGAGGTCATAGTTGGGAATGTCCTGATCTCGAATTTCGGAGGTTTATCAAAAGGCCCGTAAGCAATGCATACATCTACCTTCTTCTCGTGAACATCCATTCCGGCACAAATCTTCAGAACTGGCTCCATGATAAACGCTCCCTGAGACAGGCAAAGCAACATTGAGGTGCGTAAATTTGATACGCGTGCCTAATATGGCGACATTCATGGGTTCTAAGTGTTGCATAGGTAGTTTCATGTTCGGGGATATCATATCCTCCAAAAAACCTCACCCTTTACTGCATGTCTCATGATCGCGCTGAGTGCTTTCCTAAATATATATGTTTACTCATTTTCATGCCTCATGGGTGCCCAATTGGGCATGAAAGTTTCATGTGGAGACGCAGAGTTCGCAGAGACGTGGAATTTACCCTATTACCAGCACTTGAAAAGAATGACATATCTTCTTCTGAGCAAAATAGTCGTCTCCGTCCGTTCGTCCTCCGTGCGCTCTGCGACTCTGCGGTTTTCTTCCGTAAACCACCAGGGTTAGTTATCCTGTTACGCACAGGTGAATCGAACATTCCATTACACACTCGATATAGCGAAGAGCCAAAAGAGATTTCGCATCACTTCTCCCCGAAATCGCTCTCCAGCTCTTCCAGGGCATCCATAACCCCATTAACCGCCATCTCGAAGAAGGCTTTTCCTTTCTCCGGGGAGGCTGGCTGGGGATTGCCCATGACGCCGTTGCCCATGAGATGGCGGACATCCTTTTGGATCAAAAACCTGGGTCGGACCGGGAAGTGCAGGGCCGGCTTTCCCTTCACCAGAGCAGTGCGAATCACCATCATCAGACTGGTCTCCACCTCACCGGCGTGCCCGTCGTGCGGTGTCTCTACCGCCTTGAAGTCTATGAGATCGAATAAAGATACCAGGCTGACGCGAAAATCGCGCTCTTCCACGGCCATCTGGCATGCCTCCTCCAGGGCCGCCATATGCTGCCCACCGGCGTGGCCCGGTCAGAATCATGACCTTTGTAAAGCCGCTATCTGCGAATGAGATGAGCAGGTCCTTTGCGAAGGCCCGCAGGGCATCATGCCCCACGGTGATGGTGCCAGGAAAGCCCCGCGTGCTGCGACAGACTCCGTAATGCAGGGGAGGAGCCAGGAATACGTCCTTCTGGTCAGCAACCGCCCGCGCCACCTCCAGAGCCTGAATGGTATCCGTGATCGTGGGAAGGTGAGGGCCGTGCTCCTCTGTGGCCCCCACAGGCAGGATCACAGTCCTGGTCTGCCCGAGTCCTGCTTCAATCTCGGGCCAGCTCATCTCCTCCAGGAGCTTCATGGAGCCTCTACCGCATCCGAGGTCTGCTGCGATCCGGATACGTTGAGGACAACTCCCGAGAGAACGTACTCCTCAGGCACCTTCAATTCGTAGGTATTGTCTCCCACAGACAGCTGGTAGGCGCTCATGGGTTTGGTGTCGAATTGCGTTCCATTGGGAATGGGACCTTCCGTCGAATAGGGAAGTACCAGAGTGAACTGGCCGCTGGCATCGCTGATGTTGGACTGCTGGTACAGGAAGACCCGGTTTTGATTGGTCATGATGGGCACCGCGGCTATAACTTTAGTTCCTGCTGGTGCACTTCCCTTTATCACCGCGCCGGGGACGTTCTCGAAGATCTTAACATCCTTCTGACCGTCGCTGGTTACAGCTGTCTCTGACTCATGCACCAGCCTGAAGTGCTGCAAAGCCTCCAGTGGGAATGCTGCGCTGGTGGGGCTGGTGGAATAGATCTCGGCAAGGTCCCCCTGGCTTCGGCTCTCGTTGACGAAAGCTTCCAGCTCGGTGCGATTCTTGGAGATCAGGGGCGCCTTGGTGAGCACTGGTACCATCATTCCATCTCCCACATCCATACCGCGGTACGCCAATCCCACCCCCTGATCCCCTACTACCTCCGTGCCGTCGAAGAAGAACATGCGTGCAGTCATTGACTTGAAGTAGGGTTCGCGATAGAGCATGGTCGGAACCAACTGATCGCCTTGTGGCTGGTAGACAGATCCCATGTATTTCGTATAGGGAAGATTGCTCCATGCGGCCATGGCATGGAACTTGCCGGTGGCCATGGGCAGGTCAACCATCACATATTTGGCATTCATGTAACGCGACCTGTTCAGATCCAATTCGGCCAACACCTTTTCTGCCTGACTCTCATTCTCGGCCAGGAAGAAGGGCGAGGACCCGGGCACATTCGCTGTGACGCTGCCTATGCCTTGCTGGAAGGGATTGGCATTGGGAATTCTATGGCCCACGGTCTCAATAAGGTGGCCATAATCCCACCAGGACATGATGCCGTAAGCTGCATCCGGATAGACATACGGGCCTTCGGCGGGTCGCTCGTATTTCGCATAGAGATCCATTCCTGGACTTGGTGTATTGTTCTGCAGCCATGCAGCAGAGGTCAGCCAATCAGGATCAGGGCCGCTTGTACTATTGGAGTACATTATGCTCATGGTCAGGCTGGGCCAGATGACAAGTACGAATATCAGGACTGCAGCCAGAACGATCTTGAGGTTCGAGCCCATCAGCTTTCCCGATTCCTTGAATCCTTCAAAACTCCACTCCTTGTCCGTGATGCCGAACCTCTGCAATACCCATACCATGAGGAAAGCAGTGAGAATCGCCACATTGACTCCGTAGTAATAGGTGAATCTGTTCTGGGCGATGGCCATGACGAGAATGACCAGTGACCAGGTTAAGATCATATATTTCTGTGGGCTTTTGGTTCTTGACATTCCGAATCAATAGCAAAATCAGTGCCACAAAGGCAAATGCGAAGGTGGTGAAGAGTATGGCAAGGCCATCAGGCAGAACGAAGGATGTGGTGCCAAGACCAAAGGACCTCAGGCCAGGGAATCCGGCTAAAACACTGCCCAAACCATTGGAGAACAATGGTCCTGCCTCGCCAACAGTGGCTGAGCCTCCTGTCTTCTGTTGGAATATGCTCAGCCCTGCGAGGAGGGGCTTGATGAACTGAGGGATGGCAAAGTAGAGTATCACTGTGCCGATTGCCGCAATTCCCACCATTGCGCCAGGATAGTAGTATCTATCGTAGCCTTTTTCTCTAATATATTTGGACATGATAGCGAAAATGATGACCGCCGCCACGCCCAGGAGAAGTATGGTGGGCTGGAAGAGACTGTAAAGATAATGGTTGAATCCGTAGTAAGGCTTTACAAAGGGGAGAACCAACAGTGTGGCCACCAAGAAAGTTATGGCGCCGCTGATGCTCAAGTACTCTACATTTTTTCCTCTTAGATGATCAAAAATGCTCTGCAGGAAGATAAAGAGCAAAATCACGCCAACAAAGAGGAATCCGGATGACCAGGCATCTATGTAAAGGCCGAGCGAAACCCCGGCCAAGGCACAGTATAGGAGGGGATTCTTGAATGTGGACCAGTCCCTTCGCACTGACCCGAAGGTCATTCTCTTCCCGGATCGCAGTGCAAAGAGCAAGAACATCATGGTCAAGGTGCTGAACAAGATTTCTGCCCCGTGATGATCTGTGAATCCGAGGGTGGTGCGGCTGAGGATCTGACCGGGAAGCACGGCGATAATTATCGCCGAGATGAAGCCGCAGCTTTTGCCGCCCAGCTCCCTTCCTATGAAGTAGACAGGGAAGACCAAGAGCGCTCCCAAGACCGCGGGCATGAAGGCACCCACCGACTCAACGAGATGCATGCTGGGATTGCCCAGTCCGAAGATATTGGATGAAATGGCAATAGCCCAGCTGACGAAGGGACCGAAGTGCAATGACGTTCCATTGGGAAAGTTGGTCATGGGATCGAACCAGAGTCTCTGCCAGTTGATCACAACTCCTTTGGCGAGCATCATGTGATACCAGGCATCGCTTTCGCTGCTGAAGATGACTTTGCTGCCTGAAAAGACATTATTCAGAGGAATAATGGCACGCAGATAGAATGATAAGAGTGCCACCATTATCAATCCTGCATACAGGTATAAGTCGCTATTCTGCCTGGTATCGGCATTGCCTTTGGCGTATGCCTTTTCTTCCAGGGGGACCGATGGAGTAATTATCGGCTTGGACTTTTGAACTCCCGCCGAGGTTTTTTTATCCACATCTCCCTTATCCACAGATCTCTTAGACATCAAAGGGCAAGAGACAGTTCTATCCTCATAAACGTTTTGAATCGTCAAAGGCACTGGAGTCTAAAGGAGTGGCAAAATTCATTGGATCTCTAGGGCGATCTCTCCCTGGCGACCACTGTGAAACTTGAAATTGAGGAAAAAAGAGAATGGGCCCGACGCGATTCGAACGCGTGACCTCACGGTTATCAGCCGTGCGCTCAACCTGGCTAAGCTACGGGCCCGGTCCGCACTTTGCATTGATGATCCCATTAATAACTGTTTCCCTGAGCGACTCCAGAGCAGAGTCCCCGGGCTTAAAGATGCGCGCACCTCCCAGCCTGCACTCCTAGGGGCCGATTTCTGCCGGATGAATCATTTATTGATGCCGGGCTCTTCGACAACCTTAAATCGATGCACTAAGGATTAATCACCGTGATGCTTATGGACTCTCCTGAGAATGAAAATAAAGAAACTACAGAAAACAAAGAAAATAAAGAAGATTTGTCAGGTCTTTACGACCTGGCGATTCCTCTGAGTATGCCCGTCTCCGTCATCCGCGAGCTGGTGGAGAAATTCGAGCTGGACGCTCTCCTGCGGCCGGGCAAGATGGAGATGACAGGCGAAGTGATGGACAGAGAAATTCTGGTGCTGAGGGGCGACCTGGAGACGGTCAAGGCCGCCGAGAAGTACATGTTCGAGGCCCTGGACAAAAAAATTGCAGAATGGGGCAAGAAAGATAAAGAAGAGAAATATAAAGAGTTCTACGAGGAGCAGGCTCGCTTGAGGATGAAGGAGCTGAAGGATAACCCTGAGTCAACCTGCAACTGGAACACGACATCAGAGTAAATCATTCTACCATAACCCATTTGTTCTTTCCCTCCCAGAGCTTCAAGGAGTACAGCCTGACCGATGTCGTCTCCATCTCTTTTTTCAGCCGCTCCGAGATCCATTGGGCGATAGTTTCCGCTGTGGGATTGGGCAGAATCTCATTTAAGCAGTTGTGATCCAGATCCTGCAAAACCGCTCCCAGGATCTCTTTGAGCTTATAGAAATCGATGACGAAGCCGTCCTCACCCTCATTCCCAACAACTACCATCTCCACCTGGTAGGTGTGTCCGTGCAGTTTGGCGCACTTGCCCTGATAGCCGGGCAGGCTGTGAGCAGCGTCGAACTCTGCCATCATTCCGAGCTTCATTCCCTGGGGAGAATACTTTTGACTTATTAATAGCTTTTTATGCGCACGGATTTTTGATGAGGCATCCTGGGGTCAATCGGTTCGATCCGCGCCTTCCATGGCTGATGCCGGCAAACCAGCCAGGATCCGTAAGCCTTCCGCCTCCATGAAATGGAGCCTTGCGGGAACTATCATGATATGCAAGGGCCCGCCGAAATCATAGCCGGGCAGGCGAGGTAGGAGATCTGCTTTTACCGTGGCATCAAAAGATCCTGCCCGGGCGATGCCGATGCCTAAAATACCCTCCAGGGTTCGCTCGCCAGCTTTTGCCTGCATCTCCATGAGCAGAGTTGCGCCTTCATTTACAGTCATATATCGCTCAACAGGTTTGCTTTGAATATCCAGGAAGAGCATGGTATGTAAATTCCGGCCCAGGTTCTCCAATAAGACCTGGTATGGCGTCTCTGGGATGATGCGCTTGCCCCTGGAGATATAAGGGAAGGGAATGGTAGTAGATCTGCCGAAACGGTAGTTCTGCAGGCCGCACAGGCCGGATACCGCAGTGACGATGGAGCTGGCAGTGAATCACCCGGGTATCGATGCCCATCTCGGCGGCCCGAAGCCGCAGGTCCAGATGGGTGGTGGAGACCATGGCATCGCCCCCCACCAGGAAGGCCACATCCTTCTCCCGGGCTTCTTCCAGCCAGGCGGGATCGACCTCCACCTCCTCGCGAGAGAGTAGGTGAATACTTTTGCCGTACAATGCCTCCAGCTTCTCTGGAGAGGTGCCCATCAGCCGGGAGGTGTAAAACTCTGCATAAATCGTATCTGCAGCGCGGACTGCCTCCAGGCCTTTGACGGAGATATCTCTCTCGTCGTAGAGCCCAAGACCAATGAAGTAGAGCATGGTTTTTGCTATCTTTACGAGTTTAAAAAAGCTCTCTCATCCAAAGACCAATTTTTGAGGTCCTATTCTTGTGCGCCCGGACTTTTCGGTAGGTCTATATCCCATCCCCGCTGAAAAAAGAGCATGATTGGCAGGACAACTCAATTGGTCGATTGCCGGGAGAGCATGGGTCTGGCCAAGGGTGGCGGCCTCGCACAAAGGGGTACTCTCTCCGAAGCGACAAAGCCGGATGTGATCGCCATAGCCATGTCTCCAGGTCGGCGTCACATAACCAAACCGGTCTGCGAGATGACCTATGGACTGCGTCGGGAAGGAATCCAGACTAGCGTGCTGGTTTTGGAGGCAGGAACGGGCGTTCCGGAGAGCTTTCCCCAGGGTTCGCGAGGCTACGGCCCGACCTTCGGACTATCCGAAAAGGAGATCGAACAGGTAGCGCGCCACAAAATTGCCGTTCTCCATCTGGGAAATGTGCGCTCTCATGTCATCCACAAAGCCAAAGAGGTGCTATCGCAGGTGGACCTTCCTGTGGTGGTGGTGGCCCAGTGTCCCATGGACATGGAGGACTTCGCCAGGGAAGGCGTCAAGACCAGTACCGTCAAGCCGCCCCGGCAGAAGATCGAAACCAAAGGCGAGGTGGTCGATATTGTCACGGGCATAACCAGAGGCGCGACCTGCACCCGGGTCAAGCTCAACAATCTGGCCAAGGTTTTAAACAAGCATCTGGCACGGATCAATGCTCTCGAGGCTCTGGAGGCGGAAGCGGACAGGAAAAAGAAGAAATAATTAATACTATTTTCCAGAAGGACAGTGCTGATGAAGTTCGTGGTGATTTTGGGCGACGGCATGGCCGACCTGCCGCTGGCAGCTTTGCAGGGCAAGACCCCCTTGCAATGGGCGAACAAGCCCCATATGGACAGGATCGCGAGGTTGGGCAGAAACGGGCTGGCATTGACGGTCCCGGAAGGATTTCCGCCGGGAAGCGATGTGGCCAACCTCTCTGTCGCGGGCTACGAGCCCCAAAAGTATTACACCGGTCGGGCGCCTTTGGAAGCTGCAGCCATGGGTGTGCCCCTTGCAGAGGGCGACATCGCCTTTCGCTGTAACTTCGTCACAATAGAAAACGGCATCATGCTGGACTACAGCGCCGGGCACATCACCAGCGAGGAGGGCCGCGAGCTGATCGAAGCGCTGAAACCTTTGATGCCGGGATAGAGGCTTTACGCCGGAGTAAGCTACCGCAACCTCCTCGTCTTGAAAGCAGGAGCCAGGGCCATCTGCACGCCGCCGCACGACATCAGCGATCAGCCCGTCCAGGGCCATCTGCCTCGCGGTGAGGAGGCATCGCTACTCCAGGAGCTTATGGATGCTGCGCAGCCTATTTTAGCCCGCCACCCTGTGAATCTGAAGCGCGTGGCTGCGGGCAGGAAGCCGGCCAATGCCATATGGCTCTGGGGACAGGGCCCCGCTCCCGCTATGCCCAGCTTCCCGGAATTGTATGGCCTGAGGGGCGCCATGATCTCAGCCGTGGACCTGCTCAAGGGTATCGGCGTCTATGCCGGGCTGGAGGTCATTAATGTTCCCGGTGCTACTGGAACCCTCGATACCAATTATGAAGGAAAGGTGCAGGCGGCACTGGAGGCACTGCGTCGCCTCGATTTCGTCTATCTGCACATCGAGGCTCCGGACGAGGCCGGCCATGAGGGCGACCTGGAGCAGAAGGTCAGGGCCATTGAGCTCTTTGACCGATTGGCGGTCGGCCCGCTGATCGAGGGCCTGAAGAGCGGCGGCGAGGACTGGCGCGTGCTTCTTATGCCCGACCACGCTACGCCCATATCCATTAAGACGCACAGCAGCGATCCTGTGCCCTTCGCCATCATGGGAAATGGAATTGAACCGGACAATGTGCAGACATTTGATGAGCAGTCAGCCAAGCTGGGCGGATACGGGCAGGTGTCTGCGACGGCGCTGGTGGGGATGATGGCAAGAGGGCGACCACTTCGCTCTCTAGCTGCTTAGGGTAGGTGCTGGAAGGTTATATAGCGCATTTCCGCCCCCTGACCCAATGGGTACATACAAGACGTTGGGATTGGTCTTTATTCCCTGGACAAATTCCCAGGAAACCAGTGTTGGCGTAACTGATTCTCCCTTGATGCGGTTTGCCTCAGCAATGCCCTTTGCCTCAATGACCAGTCTCGTGGCTTCCTGCTCGGATTGCTGGATGGTAAACTGCATCTGCTGAGCTTGTTGCTGCTTTTGCTGTTTAGTTGTAATGGCCTCCTGAAGCTCCGCTGGCAGGAAGATTCCCCTTAACCAGACTCTTTCGATGATAATGCCAGTTTTATCAAGCTCTTGCTTAAGTTGGTTTTCAACATCCGCTTGAATTTCGGTCGACTTGTTTGTGTATATGTCTTCTGCAGTGTATTTCTTGATTTCAGCCCGTAATAGGCCCATGAAAGAGGGTGTCAATTTTGTGTCGACATAGTCTCCTCTTACGGTTCTATATATCTCAGGAGCTTTAGTCGGATCAAGATGCCATAGAACGCTACTATCAAGCTTTATTTCGAGACCTTCACTCGTCAGCGTCCCAGTTACTTCTTTGTATTCTATTTGCTGGGTCTGAGTATTCATCTCGTGGACGCCGGTGAGCGGATCCTTAAAATTGAATCCAGGGCTCAACACGGTATCTGAAACCACTCCGAATCGGTCCAGCACTCCGACGTGTACCAGCTGGAATTACAGCTATAAAGCTTCCTCCCACCAGCCCGAGCAGTATCAGGGATACGATTGCAATGGCGAGGAATGCCTTTAATCCAAAAGAAAAATTTGGAGGTTTAGGCATCTTCTGCCTTATTTTCTCTCTTAATATATCGCTATCTAATCCGCTCATCTATTTCTCCTGGCTTTATGAGAATGTCTGAGAATTTAGCTCTTTCGTCAAGAGCTTTGCCAAATGAATAAAAAAGCAGATTATTTACCTCATAATTACAGCATATCATGCCATCTCTCCATAAAATTTGAAGACTGTGTATGCGTTCCCAACAACCTGTATCTCTGACACACCAAAGAACTCTCTATTCCAATTGGTGGGCAGGTATCTTGCGATCGCTAACGCCGCCCCGCTTATCAATAATATTATGAAAAAAAACAATCTCTTTTCAATGAATGAAAAAGCACCGACCAGTAAGCAGATCAAGGACACAATCGCCATTGCATTTCCCAAGCCAACATGTTTCAGTCCGCCCGTTATTTGGATTGTGTTGTCATCCACCCTTTCTGCAAGCAGCATGATACTATTCATGTTGATAGCCATCGATTCTTCCACTCGTTATTGGTGCCTACAACGTTTGACGGATTTTCAAAGTCAAATTGCGCCCCATTGTCGGTCATGACTACCAGAGGAAGATCGAAGCTTCCCAGGAAGATTCCACTCGTGTGCTTGCCATCGACTATATACTCGGATACCAGTTCAAGCGGTTTGATTTTACTGACCAGTACGACTTTTTCCGAGTCTGATGGAACTTTGACCAGCCTTGCCAGATTAACCAGGTCGCTGGCGGCTTGAGCGGAGTCAAAAGTTCTTAACCGATTCAAGGCATCTTTACTGTTGCTGAAAATGAAATCATCTACGACCTCCGGGAAGATATTCTGCCCCGGCGTCTTGTAGCGATTTTTAATTGCTTTCTTCAGCTCCGCAACGCTCAACAGGAACACTGGACCAAGGATTTCTATCTTGTTCTCGGCGGTAATAATTTTGGGATTGCGAAGCTTTACGACTCTCGCAGAGGCTTTTCCTCCTATCTTTCCAGAGGGCAGATCTGAGGTGGCCGCAAGTGTTATCGCCTGAACCTCTCTATCTATCAAATTGGAAATCTCCTGGATTTCATTCATAGCTTCACCGCTCCAGGATTACAAGATAAAACGGGCCGCTGATATACACCGTCCCCGTTTGGCGGTATATCCTATTGTCTATTTGCACTATGTCGGGATCCTTTCTGGGCAGGATCTTCAGGAACCTCAGCCCGGGTATCGAGGTCTTTTGTGACATCAGAGTACTTTGGTCCGGTTATTGAAGTCTCACCACCTTTTACGTAGAGGATATCCGGATCTCTGGCAGACTGCAAAACCATCTCGCTTTCCGCCATACACACTTCGAGGTCTTCTGGATTGTCTATGTTGCTGCACGTCAATTGTCTCCCTTTAAAGGATTCGCCGAATCCCGAGATTCTTATGGACAGCAATTCGCTGGCACCGGCAACAATGATCGCTTTCCTTGCGGCAAAGTATCGAATCGGGGAGGACTTAAACTCGGAATCCATGCATGCTGCCAGCCGCCGGGAAGTCTCTGGATCGATTTGCCCTTGGATCGCAATCTCTATTAGTTCTTGCCTCATATTTCTCACTCCGTCTCTCTCATCATAGAGGTTATATCTTTCCTGAACCTGCATTTATACTACTCATATTTGCCAAAATACAGAAGCCCTTATGAATCAAGAATTATTTGCATAGATTAATATGTCTTAAATGACAATATATCAAGTATGTCTGAATGAACGT
>CAVPCV010000007.1:0-84464 GCA_963702455.1 uncultured Methanosarcinales archaeon | reverse complement strand
CAATGGAGGTATCCGTGCACCTTTAGCAAGCGGAGTCCCTCGAGACGTAGCATCGCCGGTAGCACCTGCCAGACAATGGCGCAGTTTGGACTGCGCACGTCCCAGCGCCCGGTGGCGCGATAGGTCTCCAGGGGACAGCCGCCGGCGCATTGGTAGCGGGAAACACAGTCGTGGCAACCTTCTTTCTGTCTACCGCCATTTCGGATCGTGCCGTCCGCGGTCACAGCAAGCAGATCGTCTTCGGCATTCAGTAGCTGCGTTTCTGAGCCGCATGTGGCAGCCAGCCAGCCGCCCGTCGTGGCTGATGACGGCATAGTTCTGGCCAGCGCCCAGGCATGCGTATGGCGTGAAGAGCTGCACCCGATCGAGCAACCCACCGAGGATCGGCTCCGTGGGCAGGTCCGCCTCGATGACGGCGCAGGCGGCCAGCAGTCCCTTGACGATGGCGGATTCTTCGCAGGCCAGGCCTGCACGCGTGGCCGAGAGCGCATTCGAGCGATAGAGGTTGAAGTTGAGCGGGAGTTTGCGTTCGACGACCGCCCAGTGCGCCATGTCCGGGGCGCCGCAGGCGTTGATTCCGGTGACGGTCATGCTGATGTGGCGAATGCCGTACGGGAGCAACAACTCGTCGACGGCGTGTCGAACCTGGGGAAACGAGCCGCGCCCATCAGGCCAGGGGCGAAGCCGATCATGGAGTGCACCGACACCGTCCAGGGAGACCATGATCCGGATCCCTTGATCGGCGCACCAGTGGGCGTCCTCTGGGCGCAACAGCGTGCCGTTGGTGAGAAGGACTTCGTCTAACTGGATGCTTGCCTTGGCTGCCAGCGTCGCTGCGTGATCGTGCAGTCTGCGAATGCGCCGGAAGTGAAGGGTGGCCTCGCCGCCAGCATATTTGAGTTTCACCCGGCGAAGGCCGTGGAGTTGTGCCGAAAGGCCGCCTGCAGCGCTCGGCGGCCAGTGGTCTCGTCCATGGCCGCGGCGGACTTGCGCACGTAGCAATAGGGGCAGTCGAGGTTGCAGGCATTCGTGACGTGCAGCCAGACGGTGAGCGTGGTGGCGGCGTCGGAAACCAGGGCGAGCGGTGCGCCAAGAGGTTGGATCAAGTGTTGATTGGCGAGTTCGCCGTCGAACGGATGACGTAGCGGGTGAGGGATGCGGAAGGCCTGCCAGCGTTTCCAGCCGGCGGGTTGAACACGCTGGGTCCCCGAGGCGCCGTCGGGCCGAGGACGAGGTGGAAGTCGCCGGGCAAGTGGGTGTGAGAAGGCCGTCGCGACGTCTGGTACTCGGACGCAGATCGAGCTTGATCCGGCGTACCAGAAAGGGCAGACGCCCATTGGGGCAGGCGCAATCTCCAGTCCAATCCGATCCTGACGTTGCGACGATCAACAACGGCGCCGTGGAAGGCAGTTGCGGCTCCTTCGCAGTATACCTGAACGCCTCATCGATTCTGATTGCAAACTGGCTGTCCCCGACAATGTTCGCTCCTGTACAGCTCGGACGCCGCGTCATAACGATAGCCAAAAGGCAGAATATCGAACCACTGGATCGTGTCCTCCATCGACTCAGTTCTGATCTGATTCCAGATGATATTCTTCGTGGGCGGCGCGCAATTCATCCAACAGTCTCTTCATCAGAGTGTCACTTAGCCGCCGGATGCGCTCATACAGGTCGTCGTAGATGTCGGAAACGATGTTGCTGTGTGACGAGATAGACGTACGCGTAGGCCAGCGCCACGGCATAGTGGTCAATGGCGGCGCGGCAAGTGCTGCCCCGCATCAGCGTCGTCTCGGATCTGCTCCTGCAAAAATCGTCGGCTGCGTTCCGACGAGCGGTCAGACACAGAGCGTTCTTGACTCCACGTCTGCGAATCCGAAGAGCGGGCTGGCGATAGGCAGGGTGGCAACGCTTGCAGGCACTATCCTCTTCTGGGCCAGAGAACCAGCTATGGCCAGCGCCGGGAGGATGGTGGCAAACCTTCCTACTATCATTCCCAGGGCTGTCGCCAGGTTGTAGAAGACGGTATTCGCGTTTAGCCCGGCGAATGCAGACCCATTATTGCCGCAGGCTGATGCGAATGCATAGAGGATCTCCGTCAGACCATGGGGGCCAGCGTTGTTCAGGCTGGAAAGGCCCATGGGCAGCATTATGGCGATTCCTGCCAGGATCAGCACCATCACACCTGGTGCCAGCAGCCCTATCACTGCCATTTTCATCTCGAAGGGTTCAAGTTTCTTGCCGAAGATCTCAGGCGTCCTTCCTATCATCAGTCCCGCCAGGAACATGGTCATGATGGCATAGAAGAGCATGCCTATGAGGCCGACTCCCACCCCGCCGAAGATCACCTCCCCGATGGCCATGTTGAAGAGAAACACGAGCCCTGTCAAGGGCATCATGCTGTCATGCATGCTATCGACGCCTCCGCACGAGGTCACGGTGGTAGACTGGGCAAAGAGCACCGAAGGGACAATTCCAAATCTCGTTTCCTTGCCCTCCATGTTGACGCCTCCAGCTATGCCCTGCTTCTCCAGTAGCGGGTTTCCCCCGGTCTCCGACCAGAGGGCCAGACCGAGGCCCATCAGGAAGAGCACCAGCATGGAAGCGAATATCGCCCGGCCCTGTTTGGGGTTGTTGATAATGTGCCCCAGCGTAAAGGGAAGCGAAGCTGCTATCAGCAGCATCCCCAGCACCTGCAGAAAGTCCGTCAAGGGCGTAGGATTCTCATAAGGATGGGCTGAATTGGCACTGAAGAAACCTCCGCCATTGGTACCCAGGAATTTTATGGCGTCCTGCGAGGCAGTGGGTCCCACGGCGATAGTCTGCACGCCTCCTTCAAGAGTTTGTGCGGTGACGTAAGGGCCCAGGGTCTGAACCACGCCACAAGATGCAAATATCAATGCCCAGATGACTGCCAGGGGCAGCAGCAGATAGAGAACCGATCGGGTGAGGTCGACCCAGAAGTTGCCGATTGTTGCCGTATTCTTGCGAATAAAGCCCCGAATGACGGCCATAGCAACTGCTATTCCAATAGCGGCAGAGAGAAAGTTCTGAACCGTCAACCCCAGCATCTGAGTCAGATAGCTCATCGTCTGCTCGCCACTGTAAGACTGCCAGTTAGTGTTGGTGGCGAATGAGACAGCAGTGTTCAGGGCAGTATCCCATCGGACGGGACCCAGGGCTTGTGGATTGAAGGGAAGCAAGAATTGAGCTTCCTGAAGCAGAAAGACCGCCAACAATCCCAGCGCATTGAAGATCAAAAGTTTTGTCGTGTAGGTCTTCCAGGACATCTCACTCTTATCATCTACGCCGCAAATTCTGTAAAGCCCTTGCTCCGCGGGCCGCAGGAGTGGTGAGAGCAGTGTACGATTGCCGCTGAAAATGTTCGCAATATACCTTCCAGTAGGCTCTGCCAGTACTATCAAGATAACCAGCAACAATGCCACATATGCAAATTCCATTAACATTTATGTCGCCTTCGAGAGGATATAATCCAAAGTAAATGAGTGGTTAGTATAATTACTATCATAGTCGGTTTCGACTATAATAGGATTCTGAATTTATCTGGGACGTCGTCCCGATATAAAATGGTCTGAGATTGCAGAATATCTACAAGTCATAACATAGGCATCGCTTTTGCCGATCTTGCCCAAT
The DNA here is from genome assembly GCA_963702455.1 of uncultured Methanosarcinales archaeon. Lineage (GTDB taxonomy): Archaea > Halobacteriota > Methanosarcinia > Methanotrichales > Methanotrichaceae > Methanothrix. The sequence continues at coordinate 80,813 of CAVPCV010000007.1, read as the reverse complement.
GTGGTCGCTGCCCCTTTAGCCGCAGGCAAGCGGGAGATCGCAGAGGAATCGCCTTCGACCCTGCCCTGAAATATTCTCATGCAACATTCCTCTGGAGAAAAGTGACGGATTTTTTATTGACTCCGGCCATTCTCCATGAGAGGAAGACAGATGCCGGCATCAGTATATAAATATATCCCTCCATAAAGCAAATCGCGGAATTTGTGGGCACTGCACATCTGAGAGGACAAGAGCACTGACCTGTTCTTGCGGCTGATTGAAGGTCCATGTGATATAGTCGCCAATGATATACTGATCTCGGAGTACGAGAAATAGGTCTCGTTAGTCAGGCAGTCTCCAACGAATTTTCCATGATAAGGATTGTTCCGTTGGCAGGACAGATCCGTGTTATGGCATCTATCATCCTGCCATAACACATCATCCGATCCGTTTTTCAAATACCGCTCTAGTTACCCCGTACAGGGACATGTGTTGTTCCCATTACTTGCAGATGGGAACTCTCTGATGCTTGCAGGGACAATGTATACACATTCTTCCGGGTTCCGCGAGTCGGCCAGCTGGCCTCCCGCGCTATGGGATGGGCGCCTTTCCCGGGCCGCGGCCGGCCAAGCGACGGCGGTTAAGCTGCAGACTAATTAAGGGTACTATGTCATTGATAGACCTCTCCTGTCATAGATGGTCTGAATTGTCTGAATCCTTAGCTTTATATACATAACACGTGTTAACCGCTTATTCACAATCGTGAATTGGCCTCGGGCGTGAGTTCCTGTCGTATTGGGCAATACATTCGCGGGGCCAATCCTTTGGAGGCGGCGATAAGTGAGCACGTCCAAGAAGAGTTTGCAGATTCAAAAGACATACGAGGCCCTCTTCGCTTTAGAGGATCTCAGAGAGATCTTCCGGCAGTCCCTGCCTGCGGGCTTTGATGAGGCAGATAAGGAAAAGTTCTCCGAAACTGTTGCCAGGATAAAGAACATAATCGCGGATCTGGAAAGCGGCTCAGGGAAAGCCGGCCTGCACCAGGGTGGGAAAGCTCGATGCCCGAACCCGGGAAGAGGAGTTCATAAACATCCATCCCATTCAGGCAGCAGGCCGGCTTACCCCAGAAGCGCGAAAGGCCATCATCTCCTACGGCGACGGCTACTCCACCTGCGACTACTGCCGAAAGCCCTTCCGGCTGGACAAGATCACCCGGCCTCCCATAGAGGAGTTCCACCAGGACCTGGCCAAATTCCTGAACATGGATCAGGCGAGAGTTGTGCCGGGCGCCAGGCGGGGATTTCAGGCCGTCACCCAGTCGCTCCTGGAGAAGGGAGACAGCGTGATCGTCTCCGCTCTCGCCCACTACACAGAGTTCCTGGCCGTCGAGGTGGCAGGTGGTATCGTGCGAGAGGTTCCTGTCAATGAAAACAATCTCATCACAGCCGAGGCGGTGGCCGTGAAGATCGAGGCCGTTCAGGAAGGAGACGAGAAAGCTGCCCAAGCTGATCATGATCGACCACTTCGATTATCAATTCGCCAATGAGCACGACGTCTGCGGCATTGCCAGGGTTGCCAAGGAGTACGACATTCCCTTCCTCTATAACGGGGCTTACACCGTCGGCATAATGCCCGTGGACGGCAAAAAGATCGGCGCTGACTTCGTCGTCGGATCGGGCCACAAGAGCATGGCGGCAGCGGCCCCATCGGGCGTCCTCGCCACCACTGACGAATGGGCTCCCAGGATCTTTCGCACCACAGAGATGGTCGGAGACCTCACCAAAAGAAAATTCGGCGTAAAAGAGGTGGAGAACATGGGCTGCACCCTCATGGGGGCGACACTGCTCTCCATGATCGCTTCCTTCCCGCGCGTGCAGGAGAGGACAGAGCACTGGGATGAAGAGGTCAGAAGTCCAACTACTTCCTGGAGCAGTTCCGACGGGTCTCAGGCTCTCGGGTTTTGAGCGAGTGCCCCGCAAGCACACCCTCATCCAAGGTGGACACGACGGCAAGCTTTGACACCGTTGCCAGGACGCATAAGAGGCGAGGCTTCTTCTTCAGCGATGAGCTGAAAGAGAGGGGCATCGTCGGCGAGTTTGCAGGAGCCACACGCACCTGGAAGCTGAACACCTACGGCTTAACCTGGGAGCAGGTGAAGTACGCTGCCGACTCGATCCTGGAGATTGCGGGCAAGTACGAGTTGGATATAAATTGAGTGCGGGTTTGAATACTGGTTGAGTATAATCCAAGCATAAACAGTTGAGGATAAAATCAGCAGATGATCAAAAGTAGAGGATCAAATGAGCGATAAGAAATATGGCCTGGGCACAATGGCGGTCCATGCCGGCCAGGAGAGCCCCGATCCCGCCACGGGATCGAGGACCGTCCCCATCTATCAGACATCTTCATACGTCTTCAAGAGCGCAGAGCATGCGGCAAACCTGTTTGCCCTGAAAGAGCCGGGCAATATCTACAGCCGCATTATGAACCCCACCAACGATGCCTTCGAGCGGCGCATGGCGGCAATCGAAGGCGGCAGCGGGGCTCTGGCAGTATCTTCAGGGATGGCGGCCATATCGCTGGCACTCCTGGGCATCACCCAGCTAGGGGACGAGATAGTCTCGGCCAACAACCTCTACGGCGGAACCTACCAGCTCTTCCACTACACCTTTCCCAAGCTTGGCCGAAAGGTGTTGTTCGTCGACTCTTCCCGGCCAGAGGAGTTCGAGAAGGCCATCACGGAGCAGACCAGGGCGATCTATGCCGAGACCATCGGCAATCCCAAGCTGGATGTACCCGATTTCGAGGCTTTGGCCAACATAGCCCACCGGGCAGAAATTCCTCTTGTGGTCGACAACACCGCCGCAGTGGGATTGGCCAGGCCGCTGGACTGTGGAGCCGACATAATCGCGGAATCGGCTACCAAGTTCATCAACGGCCACGGCAACTCCATTGGAGGCGTGATCGTAGACTCGGGCCGCTTCGACTGGTCCCGGGGGAAGTTTCCCGAGTTCACAGATCCAGATCCCAGCTACCATGGCCTGGGGTACTGGAAGGCCTTCGGGAACGCTCCCGGCCAGGGCAATGTGGCATTCGTGAGCAAGATCCGGCTGCAGCTGCTGCGCGACCTGGGGTCGTGCCTCTCTCCCTTCAACGCTTTCCTCTTTTTGCAGGGTCTGGAGACTCTGGGCCTGAGAATGGAGAAGCACTCCCGCAATGCTTTGGCTGTAGCCGAGCATCTGCAAGGCCATCCCAAAGTCGCCTGGGTGAACTACCCCGGCCTGGAGGATCATCCCAGTCATGCTTCCGCGAAGAAGTACCTGAAAGGCGGATACGGGGGTCTGCTCGGCTTTGGCATCAAAGGAGGTCTGTGAGGCCGGCAAGAGGTTCATCGAGTCTGTGCAGCTCTTCAGCCATCTGGCGAACATCGGCGACTCCAAGAGCCTGGTGATTCATCCTGCCTCGACCACACACCAGCAGCTCACGCCCGCGGAGCAGGCGGCGACGGGAGTCTCTCCGGACTATATTCGCCTCTCCATCGGCATCGAGGACGTCGAAGACATTATCGCGGACCTGGATCAGGCCCTGGCCAGGGCGGTGGCATGAAGCGGGAGTCAGCCGGCCCGGCCCGGACAGAGTGCTACAGAATTCCGGGATGAGATCGAGCTAGAACACGGCGATCGGCTGGGCGGAGTTGTGGTCGCCTATGAGACCTACGGGCGGCAAAACCAGGAAAAGAGCAACGCCATTCTGGTCTGCCATGCCCTCTCCGGAGATGCTCATGCCGGAGGCCTGCATAAGGGCGAGGAGAAGCCCGGCTGGTGGGATCTCATCATCGGCCCGGGCAAAGCTCTGGATACGGATAAGTATTTTGTGATCTGCAGCAACGTCCTGGGCGGCTGCAAGGGCACGACTGGACCCTCCTCGGTCAACAAGGAGACTGGAACCGGAAAGCCCTACGGTCTTGGGTTTCCTTTTATCACCATCAAGGATATGGTTGATGTCCAAAAGAGGCTCCTCGATCATCTGGGCATAGACAAGCTCTTTGCCGTGGTGGGCGGCTCATTCGGAGGCATGCAGGTTCTGCAGTGGACGATCTCTTATCCGGATATGGTTCGTCTGGCGGTGCCCATAGCCACCAGCGCCTACTCCTCTCCCCAGCAGATAGCCTTCAACGAGGTGGGCAGAAGGGCCATAACCTCCGATCCCGACTGGAAAGAGGGAGACTACTACGGTGCGGCTCCGCCGGCGCGCGGGCTCTCCCTGGCCAGGATGATTGGGCACATCACCTATCTGAGCGACTGGTCCATGCACCAGAAGTTCGGCCGGCGCCTGCAGGGCAAGAGCGAGTACGGCTTTGACTTCGCTTCACTGGACTTTCAGGTGGAGAGCTACCTCCGCTATCATGGCGAAGCCTTTGTCAAGCGATTCGATGCCAATTCCTATCTCTACATCACCAAGGCCATTGACTACTTTGACCTGACACGAAATGGTGAGCTATCTCTGGCCGAGGCCTTCCGGCAGGCCAAGGCGAAATTCCTGGTCCTCTCCATCAGCTCGGACTGGCTTTATCCGTCTTACCAATCACGTGAGATCGTGGAGGCCTTGACTGCTAACGACATTGATGTCAGGTACTGCGAGATCAAGTCCAACTACGGCCACGACGCTTTTCTCTTGGAATCCGGCCAGATGAACTACATCATCGGCAACTTCCTCTCCCGAACCACTGTAGGGGACATCATGCTCAAAGAGGTCGTGACCATAAGACATGGCTCCAGTGTCGAGGAGGCGGCCAGGATCATGATGACGGAAGGGGTGACTCACCTTCCTGTCATTGGCGAGGACGGATGTCTGGCCGGCATTGTCACCGCCTGGGATGTCTCCAAGGCGGTGGCCCTGAAGCTGACCCATCTGGAAGAGATAATGACCCGAGAGGTCGTCACTGCCGGTCTGAACGACCCCATCGAGAGGGCGGCGAAGAGGATGACTGAGCATAACATATCCGCGCTGCCCGTGGTGGACGGGTGCCAGAAGGTCATCGGCATGATAACCAGCGACGGCCTGAGCCGGCTGGTGAGCGTGTGCAGGTAGACGGTCACCAATGGGCTCGGGGCGATCCGAGCCGGATGCGATGGAATTAAAGACACTTTCCTGGGGTATCGTTCGCGGCTCCTTACCTTTCCCGCGCATGCTGTACGAGGGCATAGCCGTCTCCTGCAAGCCCGAGGAGCTGGCGCTGGCGGGAGCCGGAGGACAGATGCGACATCCTGGCTGGCTTTGGCCGGGGATCATCAGACTTACTTAAGGTATAAAAAGAGGGTATGTTACTGACTCAAAAGCGACGTTCTTTTTGTTAGCAAGCTTTTGAAGTAGCCCAGATTGATTTATATACATTGCGCGATAAAAATTAATTATGAAGAATAGTTTAATTATGCGACTATTCCCGTAACCTCAATCTACCACGATTTATCATTAATACCACCACACATGCAACATCGTAAGCGCACCACTTTCAAACACAACAGAACCCCCAGGAATACCTTCATATAGAAGTTCAAACACCCGATATCACACTTTGAACCCATAACATTGGAGGTAATTAAATGGCAGCAGGACAATTCGGTGGAATCACCCGTAATCATTCTCAAAGAAGGCAGCCAGAGAACGGCTGGCCGCGAAGCGCAGAGGTCGAACATCATGGCCGCCAAGGCAGTCGCCGGCGCCGTGAGAACGACCCTGGGCCCCAAGGGCATGGACAAGATGATGGTCGATAACCTTGGCGATGTAGTAATAACCAACGACGGAGTCACCATTCTCAAGGAGATGGACATCGAGCACCCCGCCGCCAAGATGATGGTGGAGATCGCCAAGACCCAGGATGCCGAGGTCGGAGACGGCACCACCACTGCCGTGGTCCTGGCCGGAGAATTGCTCAAGCAGGCCGAGGGGCTGCTGGATCAGGAGATCCATCCCACAGTTATTGCCGCAGGCTACAGGGCAGCAGCCGACAAGTCCCTGGAGATCCTGAAGACCATCTCCGTAAACGTCTCTGTAAATGATGCCGAGTTCCTGAAGAAGATCGCCATCACCGCCATGACCGGCAAGGGCTCCGGCACGGCCCGAGACGAGCTGGCCGCTCTGGCTGTGGAAGCCGTGAGGGCCGTCGTCGATGAGGACGGGTCTGTGGACACCGACAACATCACCGTGGAGAAGAAAGTGGGCGGCGGCATAACCGACTCCGAGCTCGTACACGGCATGGTTATCGACAAGGACCGGCTCCATCCCAATATGCCCAAGAAGGTCACAGGCGCCAAGATCGCTATGCTCAACGCAGCCATCGAGATCGAGAAGACCGAGGTCGACGCCAAGATCGAGATCACCTCGCCCGATCAGCTGCAGGCTTTCCTGGATCAGGAAGAGACCATGCTCAAGGGCATGGTAGACGCCATCCTCAAGACCGGCGCTAACGTCGTCTTCTGCCAGAAGGGCATCGATGACCTGGCCCAGCACTTCCTGGCCAAGGCCGGCATCTACACCGTCCGCCGCGTCAAGAAGAGCGACATGGAGAAGCTGGCGCGTGCCACAGGCGGAAGGGTTGTCACCAGCATCCACGACCTGACCGAAAAGGACCTGGGAAAGGCAGGCCTCGTTGAGGAGAGAAAGATCGGCGACGAGAAGATGACCTTCGTCGAAGAGTGCGAGAACCCCAAGTCTGTCTCCATTATCCTGCGAGGCGGAACTGAGCACGTGGTCGATGAGCTGAACCGGGCCATGGAAGACGCCCTGCGCGTCGTCGGCGTTGTCGTCGAGGACAAGATGCTGGTTCCAGGCGGCGGTGCCCCCGAGGTAGAGCTGGCCCTGCGTCTGCGTGAGTATGCCGCAACCGTGGGCGGTCGCGAGCAGCTGGCCATTGAGGCCTTCGCCGACTCCATGGAAGTCATACCCAAGACCCTGGCCGAGAACGCCGGATTGGACCAGATCGATTCCCTGGTAGCTCTGCGCAGCCAGCATGAGAAGGGCGTGAAGAGCGCAGGCCTGGACATGGACACCGGCGAGCCCGTGGACATGCTGAAGCTGGGCGTGGTCGAGCCCCTGCGGGTCAAGACCCAGGCGATCAACTCTGCCGCCGAGGCCGCAGTCATGATCCTGCGCATCGACGACGTCATCGCCTCCAAGTCCGGCGGACCGCCCGGCGGAATGCCTGGCGGTATGCCCGGCGGCATGCCAGGCGGAATGAGGACTGCGAGTAGTCCTCACCTCATAAACCTTCTCTTTTATCTCGAGCTTTTGTTAGTTCGGCAAAGAAAAAGCAAAAGTGTTATTATCTTGCCAGATACATGGACTGCAATGGAACGCAAGCTTTTGATGAAAGGCAAGGTCAAGGAAGCCTACGATCTGGGCGACCGATTGGAGTTTCGGTTCACGGACAATATCTCTGTCTTCGACAAGATCATTCCCAGCCTTATTCCTTTCAAGGGTGAGACCCTCAGCCGGGAGGGCGTCTACTGGTTTGAGAAAGCCACGCAAAATGGGAATCAAGACCCACTTCCTGGAGTATCTCCCCCCGAACGGCATGATCTGCCAAAAGGTGGACATAATCCAGCCGCATCAGATCACCAGACAGATCTCGCAACTACCTCATACCCCTGGAGTTCATCTGCCGCTGGTATGTGGCAGGCTCCCTCTTTGACCGGGTATTGGAGGGAAAGGTCCCGGCCGAGTCTCTGGGCTTCTCCGCCGGCCATAAGGTGGTCTATGGCGAACCTCTCCCTGAGCCTTTCCTGGAGGTCTCCACGAAGCTTGAGAAGACCGACAGATTGCTGGAAAAAACAGAAGCCTTAGAGATCTCCGGCCTGTCTTCCCAGGAGTATGAGGATGCCCGGGAGGTTGTGCTCAAGATCGATGAGGACATTGGCAGGAGCGTTGACTGCCCGCGGCCTCATTCATGTGGACGGCAAGAAAGAGCTGGCCTTTGATGAAGACCGGCAAATAATGGTGATCGATGTCTACGGAACGGCAGACGAGGACCGTTTCTGGGATAAAGCCCGCTACGAGGCAGGAGAGTTCGTGGACCTGAGCAAGGAGTATGTGCGCCAGTACTATCGCCAGACCGGCTACAAAGATCAGCTCTATGAGGCCCGAGACGCCGGCCGAGAGGAGCCTGCCCATACCGGCTCTGCCATCTGCCGTCGTGGAAGAGACGGGCAGGATCTACATCAAGCTCTTTGAGATGATCACGGGAGAGAAGTTCAAGCCTGCCCAGCATTGATTGAAGCTTCAATGAATGCTCAGGCATGGTTGAGAAAATCGGAAAGGATTTAAGCCATTAGCACCCCCTTTCCCCAACGATGTGGGGGATGCGAATCCATCCTCCAAAAATTATTTAGAGATGATGATATGAAGAGATTATTGCTAGTTCTTGTATTGATCTGCCGTGGCCATCTCCGGCTGCACGGAGAAGAGCCCCAGTGGGACATCCAGGAAACCAGGAGTGTGGGACGACCTCAAGACGCTGTCGATATCATCCGCAGAGAACCTGACCAGCTACAGCTTCAAGAGCTCAGTGAACTCAAACATGGAAGCTCAATGCAGGCGGGGCGAATGCAACTCCAGAGAATGCGACCACAGTCACGGAAAGCGCCCAGACTATCGCCTCCGTGAACCTATCAAGCTTCCAGGCCCAGGCGAATGGCTCAACAAAGAGCCAGATGGTGCAGCCGGGCTTGCCCGCGAACCCTGCGAACACCAGCACTACATTGGCCGTTGTCTACCAATTAGGAAACTCGACCTATATGAAGGATGAGAGCGGCAACTGGACCCATCTCCAGGACCCCAGGTCCGCAGAAGAGATCTGGGGCCAGGGCAACAATAATCAGGTGAAGGCCATGGCCGAGACGTTCAACCAGTCGGCGGCAGAAGAGGCCGGCTCGGAGACCGTCAATGGCGAAGATGCCTACAAATTGAAGATAGTGACGGGAAGCGGGGAATACGATAATCTCTATAATACCGCCTTTAGCATAGCTGCCAAGCTGACCCAGTACCCCATGTACATGCCATCCGTCAATAGAACGGAGCTGAATGAGACCGGCAAGATTGAGAAGACGATCTGGATCTCCAAGAGACCTATCTGCCTGTGAAATACCAGAGCCACACGAGCTTCCAGATGACGCCGGAGATCATAGGCGGCACTGGATATCAGCACCGGCCAGATGAAGATGTTCAATCAATCTATGAAGCTGCCATCAGTCTCGGTCAGCATAGAGACAAGCGATCTGTACTATGACTTCGACAAGCCAGTGAATGTAATCCCTGCCGGCTGAGGCTCTAACAGCCAATGTCGTCCGCCCAACCCAGATCCAACCGCAAGTTGTCCAGCAAGCTTAAGCGTCTGCAATACCCATGCGAGAGCGACCCATTGCAGCGGCTTTTCCTCAGGGAGAAGCCTGTGCTTGCCCTTTTGGCTGTAGGGGAGATGGAGTCGGCTTATGCCGCGATGATTGCCAAGCGCATCGACTCCACATTTCCCCCATACCTCCAGCATCCTCTCCGAGCTGGAGGCGCAGGGGCTGGTCAAGTCCCGGCCGGAGGGCAGGATCAGATACCTGGAACTGACCGACCGGGGCAGACGAATTGCCAGGGCCCTGCAGGAGCTATCGGATCTGCTGCAAAAGCCGGATGCCATGATGGAGAGGCTGGAGAGGCTCCGAAAGACTGCATCGCTAACAGAAGGTCCAGCCCGGAGCGGCCTTCCGCCTCGGACCTTTGCGCCGGGATCTGGCAAAGCTCAAAGGCCTGGGGGATGCCACGCTGCGACTGGCTGCAGAAGAACTGGATAATGAGATTGCGGCCATCGTGGGCGCATAAGCTGCCGGGCACAACTATATTTTGCAGGATAAACTTTTTTTTGCAGGTTGGGAACCCCAGGTTAGCTGATATAGCCCTGAATTGATAAGTATGCCCTCTGTCCCACGCTGCAGAGCCAGGGGTATTACGCCAAAAAAAAGGCTCTTCGCTGTATCAAGCAGGTTTGGAATGTTCGAATCCTCTGTGTGTTCTCTGTGAACTCTGTGGGCTCCTTGTGGTTAAATACCGTAACTGGATAATTAATCCTGGTGGTTTACGGAATATATTTTTCCCGCATAGATGAGCCGCACTGCCGCTCGAAGAAAAGTTAATCTGCCTTCTGGTATTGTTGAATATTCATGGAGCCGATCTCGGAGAAAGAGGTGCGAGAGCTGGAGGACCGGGCTGCATATCTTAAAGGCGAAAAGGCCAGGGTCTTAAAGGAAGAGGTGGAAGAAAGCCTGGCCAGGGCCGAAGAGGCTCATGCCGGGGCAGATTTGGTCGACCGTCTCGATCTCCTTCTCCTATCCCTCACTGAGGCCTCACGCGATGTTTGCACCAACACCAGATGTCCTCATTACGGCAGGAAATGCAAAATGAGATAAAAAGAGGGATGATCAGTTACAGCAGCCCTAGCTTGGCCAGGGCTGGAAATTAAACTCTATTAAGACTTACCTTACGCCTGACCTGCTATCCGACCACTTGTTCAGGACGGTAGGCAGAGCTACGACTAGTATGCCAAATATTATAATAGCGTATATCTGAGACATGATATCCATCTCTTTTCACCTCCAGGGAATTGGACAGATTACCAAGCGCCCTTTAGACCCCGACCATGATAAACTTTTTGCTGGGTATTGCATTCTCACCAATAGCTTTGGCAACCATTCCCCTTTTTCGCGCCATTTTTTCCGCGTCCTTTCGTGGTTTTTCCTTTAAAATGGTAAAAAAGGTATTTAACGAAAATACCAAATTGCTAAAAAGCCATTTAACATTAAAAGGAGAATAATGAGATTCATTCAACTAATAAATCAATTCCTAATCGAGAAAATTGAACATTATTGGAAAAGGTTAAATAAATGAAATGCATCTCATAGGATTTGTACGGCGGTCTTCAGTAATCGGCAAGGTCTGCGGTATAGGAAATGAATATGGCTGGCTTTATACACAATGAACCTCCCCTGGTTGGGCACGATATCGAAGTTTCTGGAGCAATCTCATCAGAGGATGCCGGATTTTACACCATCCTTATATCTGCAATCGTGTTTATGGTTGCAGCTCTGACTGGACATCTGGCATAGACCTCATCTGCAAGCATGCTATCTGGGCCCTGGGCTCTGGATAGCGCGACCTCTCCCTTTGGGGTCAGGATTCCTACAGGAATTCGGAATAGACTAACAAATATATTTTTTAATGTAGTAATTCAAAATAAAAATCTCTTTCTTTATTTCTAATAGCTCGCCGCTTGCCACTGAGTGAAACGACCAAAAGCATTCTCTATGTTGAAGTAAAATGACATCAAATATCTGTTAAAGGGTAAGCATGACGTTCCGTCTGATAGAGATCACACTCCCCAAAGATAAGCAACAATCTTTGGAAGCTTTATTAAGCGATAGAAAAGAAGTGCTCGATATAACAATTCAGCCCGCAGTGGGTTTCTGGAAGGTTCTGATACAGGGTGAATGGAAGACTCGCTTTTCAACCGATAAGATTCTTATCAAGATGCTGGTGCCGGCAGAGGGAAGCCAGGACCTGCTCGACCTGCTGGAAGAAGCGTTCATGGAGGAGGACGGCTTCAGGATAAATATCTTCGCGCTGGAGGCAACCGTTCCCAGCATCTCCGAGAAGGATAAGCTCGAAGCATCCTCTTCAAAAGAGGGAGAAAGAAATCATAAGAACGGCGTGAGCCGTGAAGAGCTGCATAACGATCTTGAGGAGGGTGCCAGGACCACTAAGATCTATGTTTTTATGATAATCCTCTCTTCAATTGTTGCAGCAATCGGAGTTCTGAATAATAGCGTGGCGGTGATAATAGGGGCTATGGTTATCGCTCCCATGCTGATACCCAATGTTTCCCTGTCTTTGGCGACAGCTCTTGGTGATCTGCCCATGGCCAGAAGCGCCCTTAAAACCATCATTATGGGCATTTCCATCGCCACAGTTCTATCTGTTGCCCTTGGCTTCTTGCTGCCAGTAGATCCCTCTTTGCAGGAGATATCATCCAGAACCAATGTAGGGCTAATGGACATCGTCCTGGCATTGGCTTCCGGCGCAGCAGGAGCTCTATCCTTTACCTCAGCCGCTCCCTCCGTCCTTATCGGTGTCGCTGTGGCGGTTGCTCTCATGCCTCCCTTAGTCGTTTTTGGATTGCTGTTAGGGGCAGGCTACTATTCGCTGGCTCTGGGTGCTTTGCTCCTATTTCTGGCAAATCTCATTTCTGTCAATCTGGCAGGAGTTGCCACATTCCTCTCTCAGGGAATAGAGCCCAGAACCTGGTGGGATGCCAAGAAAGCAAAAAAAGCCACCGTGCTGGCTATTGCAGGCTGGGCATTATTATTAGCAATACTGATGATAATAATATTCTTTGGAGACCTTCAAATACATAAATAATGATCCACCCGGATAGTATGGAAAGCCTCATCGAGGTGTGTTGATTGAAGGATCTCAGTCCAAAACAGCAGGAGGAATTCAACCAAAATCGCTATGAACTACTTCAGCAACTGGAGGAGTTACTAAATCTCCCTATGGCAATACTGGGCTTCGCCTGGCTTGCCCTTCTGGTAGCAGATCTGGTCTGGGGGCTGACTCCCACTCTAGAGACCCTTCTGGGCACCATCTGGATCATCTTCATAGCCGATTTCTTCATCGAGCTCCTGACTAGCTCCTAAAAAGAGCGCTTTTCTGAAATCTAATTGGCTAACGATCATAGCCCTGATAGTTCCTGCTATCAGGATTTTTCGAGTTCTACGCATCCTTCGGTTCGCCAAAGGGCTGGCTTTGACCAGGATAGTGGGCTCCATCAATAGATCCATGAGAGTCGCTCAGATTCACCATGGGCCGCAGGGGCTTTGGCTACGTAGTGGCTTTAGCCTCGATAGTGGCTCTGGCCGGATCCTCTGGCATGTACGCCTTCGAGAGGGGAATCAACCCGGATATAGAGAGCTTTGGGGCCGCCCTGTGGTACGCAGTAATAGCGATAACCATCAGCACTGATTACAGGCCGTATAGTCCGGAGGGCAGGGTCCTGGTGTTCCTGCTGGGGCTCTTCTCCCTCGCAATAACTGGCTATGTGACTGCCGCCTTAGCCAGTTATTTTATAGGTAGGGATGCCGAGAGCGATGAGACGGCAGTATTGAATAAAAAGGCCATTGATGATCTCAGAGCTGAGATCCAGGCCCTGAGGGATGAAAATAAGGTCGTGATCTCCGAGGTCAGGTCCATATCCGAGGCTTTAAATGAGGATCGGAAGAAGTGATAGGATCCCGGCATCAAATATTCCATTTCGAACTTAGGATTGCACGAACTTAACGCCGTCATTGGTTGGCTCGTCTTCCCGGCAGAGTTCTGAATATCCTGGCCTGGGCCGCGATTGCTCCTGAGGCCTTAAGCCTTTGAATATGGGGGGTTATGTCCTCTGTTCTTTGCAGGAACTGATCTACCACCAGCTTTTCCAGCTTCCTCTTATCCACTCTCTTTCCCTTTCCCACGCCCGGGCAGGTGGGATTGCAGTTGATTTGAAGAAGAATATCTCCATTGGGCATAGTCTCCTCTTCCACCCGGAAGGGAAAAAGCCGGCAAGCAATAGGTCGCACAGAATAGATGGTGCAGCCTTTCCGGTAGAAGATGCAGGTAGTATCCTCTTTGCTCTTCATAACCGGCAGGTCGAGGATTACCTTGCTTCCCTTATCCATAATTTTGACATAACATCCGTCATAGTCATAAAGAGTATCTACGATATCAGCAGCCTTTTTGCCCGTCTTTTCGGATATGGCATCTGACATCTTTTTCTGTGAGGTAGATCAGATTGGACTTCTCCCAAAACTCCTTCAGTTGCTCCATGGGAACAAGATCATCGAACTCCAGGGGCCTTTTATGATGGCAGCAGGAGCCACACCTCTGGCACTGGAATTTGATATCTTCAAAAACGGCCTTTACAATAACGCGGGGCAAGAAATCCCCCAAAAAAGAAAGAAAAAAAGAAGCGACCTAAAGGGTCGTCTTCCGGGGATGCTTCTCGGCCAGAACTTCCAGTCCCAGCTCTTCTGCGGACTCTGCCTTCATGATATCCACCATGGCTGCTGCCGGGAAGATCATGGGGGCGTTCTCTATGGGCCCGTAGAGGTAGTAGTCAGCACCCACGATTCCGGCCACCAGGTTGGAGCCGATATCGACAGGAGCGAAGGCCTCCTTGTGCTGCTTCTTCCACTTCTTCATCCAGTCCCAGGCAGAGGCACCGTTATGGAATCCTCCGCCTACCGGCAGGCCGAGCAGGGCCTTGACGGCAATGCAGGCGCGATAGGTTGCGCCAGAGCCGGCTCCCAGAGGCATGGCCGCGGTATCGATGAGGGGCCTGGTGATGCCGCACTCTTTGGCATACTCCAGCATGCCCTTCTTGGCGCCGCCGGCTGCCTTGGTCAGGATATCCATCTTGCCCTTGGTTCCCTTCTCCATGGCATTGAAGGCGAGCACGATAGCTGAATTGAGATCGCTCTCTTTGACCGCCTTCAGCTCCTCGTCGGTGATGGAGGCGTTGATGGAGTTGTGCACTGCTCTATCGGCCACGCCGATCTCAGTGGCGTACTTGACGCCAAAGGCGCGCACCTCGGGAGCAGAGGAGTCGATGAGGAACGGATAGTCCGATAGACCTACAAACCAGTCGATCTCCTTCTTCATGGCCTCATTGCTCTCGGCCACTATCTGGTTCATACAGGAGTTGCCTGTGACATCGCTCATCTCAACCTGTGCATTCCAGAGCCTCTCGGCTGCTGCCGCATCAAAGACTCCATGCTCCGGATCGGAGACGATCTTGTGCCTGGCGTAGAACATGGTGCCGATGCAGCATGTGGCGTACTCGCCCGGCTGGCCCCCTATCTTGAATTTACCGAAATCGAAGACTTCCTGCTTCCTATCAAATCTGAACATTCAAATCACCGCTTTCCAATTGCCTGCGTATACGAATAGTATGTAAGCTAAAACCAAGATCAACCCTGCGCAGACACCATAGGCTGCGCCCAGATCTCTGCCGATGGACTTGCCGGCTCTCATGTACTTCTCTGAGGAGTAGAATTCTATCTTCTCCTCGATCTTGTCCAGCTTCGCCATTACATCTCTGAGTTGATCAGGGTCGACCACGGCAACCGGTACTACCGGCTTAGTGTCTTCTGCCATAGTTTACAGCCCCCCCATTAAGGCGAAAGGCGCCAGCATCATCACAATGGCGAGGACAAAACCAATGGCAAATCCTACGGATACCGTAGCCAGGACGCCGGAGCTCAGCTTGGTCTCTCTGGCCAAAAGCTGGCCCTTGTACCTGATGTCCTCTACTATTGCATCGATCATAGGCATATTGGGCTCGACCACGGACGCTATTCCCTGGCCGTATGCAATCTCTTCTGCCATTTTACTTTCCTCCTGCCACCTTGAGAATTAATCCGAAGAGGACGAGAACCATGGTCATGCCGAGAGCTATGCCCTCGATCTTGCCGGCATAGATGCCTGCCTGCAGCTTGTTGAGAAGACCGGAATTGGTGACCGCAGTATTTATGCCGCGCATCCTCCCCCTAACCTCGACTATCTCTGCAGCCATGGGCCGGAGACCGGCACCCGTTTCTTCTTCGCCGCCCTCTTTGATCTCGATGGTCATGGGCTCTACGTCAAGAGCGCCGGGGTCCTTGGAGACCAGCTCCTTGATCTTGCCGGTGATGGCTCCCATGTCCTCGGTGTTCATCATCATGACCGTCTGCACCTGGCTCTTAAAGCGCTCAATGGACTCGGGCGTCAGGTTCTGGATGAAGGGAATGGCTCCCTTGGCTCCAATGATCCTTCCTTCCTTGTCGATTCCGCTCTGAGTAAAAGCCTCGACAGCCTGTCCGGTGATGTGCCCCTTGACCTCCATTCCCGTAACCACTACGTATCTGATGTTGGGATTGGAGATGACGTTGGCCACCATCTTCTCTATGCCGATGTTCTCCGTCTTGCACGGTCCGGCAAGAGCTGCGCCGGCCTTGATCAGATCGGCGCCATGAAGATGCGAGCCGCAGGTGCATACCACGACAGGGCTCTCCGGATTGCCAACTTCATATTCGCCGGTAATCGTCGGCCAGGGTTCAGATGGCTTCTTTTTAAGTACCATTTCTAAGCACCTCCGCCCAATGCCTTCTTTACGATCTCAAAGGTTGCCGGATCGGTGAACGCCATGGACAGCAGCACCACGAAGGATACTACCAGGCCGATGATGAAGCCCATCCATATGTTGGTGTACAGGCCGGCGATGTAGGAGGCCTTGCCTCGGTGGGCGTACGAACTGAGAAGCTCGTTGTCCGGCACAAGCTGGTTGACCAGGTCATCAGCTATCTTGTCCAGTTTATCTATTCTGTCATAAACCGGGTCGAAAGTGTACAGAACCAGGTCCGCCCTCTGCTCCGAAACCACTCCTTTCATGGGGTCGAAGATCAGGCCCAGTTCTGGTGAAACTCTAACAAATCCCATATCTAGACCTCCTCACTGCACCGTTGGCGGCAATAGTCCAGTTCCGACCACTGCGGATGCATCTCTCTTGACCAGACGGTAGTACATCTTGAAGAAGTAGAACCATATGGCAAAGCCGATGACAAGCTGCAATAGTCCGGCAGCAAGTCCCTGCGTCAACAAGGCTGCAATTCCCGTGACGATCATTGCAATTCCGCTGCACATGACCGCATTCACCAGAGTTCTATCCTGCTTCTCATCCGGGCCGAGATTGGCGTTGAAGGGATGCAGGATGGCGAGACCGCCGGCGATGAAGATGATGGCGATGTAGCCGGTGTTAAGAACGGTGTTCAAGATGGCATCATAGCCCAATGTGCCGGATATGGCAAAGCTCCAGCCTAAGAGGGCCATTGCACCTGCCATAGATAGGTCAGCGTTGCCCTCTTCCATGACGGGGATGTTGAACTTGATGACCTTATTGGCGATGACGCCGATGACGTAACCGAAGACTCCGGCATAGACCAGGATTATGATGGGGCCGAGCAGTACTGAGCCTAAGGTTTCAGCCATAGATAGTCCGAACATGACGGCAATGATGCCCATACCTAAGGCCAGCATGCCGATGGATGGAACTCCTGTGCCTATACCATAAGCGCAGACTCTCCTAACAGCATCCCCCTCTGCTCTCCACGGCGTTGGCTCCCATGACTACGGCAAAGATGGCAGCCACGGCTCCGATAAAGGAGAACACATTGGTATCCAGGGCGCTATTAAGGATAGAACCCAGATATATTCCCACAACTGAGCCAACCAGGCCGTACATTCTCAGCTTCTTGGGGTCAAATGCAGACGGCGCTCCGCCTGCTGCTCCTCCTAAAGACATTTCAGGCACCTCCCGTGATCAACACTGACGCTAAAGCGAGCAGTATGCTGGCTATGGCGCAGGCTTTGAAGGCGAAGGGCCACTTTTTGAACTTGGGGTCGTGGAAGCCTTCGATGGTTCCCTGGATGTTCCAGGATGCAATCACAGCGTTCACCAGGAATATACCAATGGCGAACATGGCGCTCAAAGCGGCATTGCCGTTGATCAGATAGAGCGGATAGTAGATCATGGCGCCACCTAAACCTCCAAATACAGCGCCAATGATGCCGCTGACGAAGCAGATGGTGGGAATGCCCTGGCCAACCGTTCCCGGAGCCACATAAGGCGGCTGGGAAAATCTGGTTATGGGGTCATAATTGACCTTGGCCGAGGCAAAGGGCGCTCCTACGGCATAAGCGTAGATCCAGGACCCGGTGAGCATGGTAGAGCCCATCATGATTCCTGCGCCAACAGCTCCTGAGGCCAGGATGAGCCAGAGGTTATCTGTGACGGACATCATCAGGCCGGCGGCCAATAGCCCGTCAGGCCCGATCCGGCAGCGAGCTGCACTGTGCCCGTACCGATGCCGGCTGCCTGAGCCATGGCAGCGGGAGCGCCGCCCACAGGCACGAAGTGAACGCCAATGCCTACCAGGAGTCCGCCGACGAGGATCTCCAGAATGTAGACAATAGTATTAGCATCGAAGTTCATGCTGCAATATCCCCCTTGTATTCCGGATAGGGTCCATATTTTGCTCGGACGGACTTTTCTATGTAGAAGTTATAAGCGATCATCACAATGATAAAGAAAACTCCCATGAGAATGGCATAAGTCGCCTGAGTTACGGGATCAAATACCGTTGTCCTCCAGTTGTCCAGGAAGACCGTCAGGCCGAAGCCCATTCCTGTGGCCGGTCCGCCGAACTTGGTGCAGAACCAGGCGTTATCTATGGAGTTTCTCAAGCCCGCCTCGGCCTTTCTCACAATCTGGCCGGAGAGCATGGTGTTCAGACCGCAGCCGAACTGCCGGTTCTGGAACTCGCGCTCGCCACCATAGTGAATATCGCCCACAGATGAGCCGATAGCACCTACAGCCAATCCCCAGACCAAGGCGATGATCGCCATCGGGAAGGGATGGGGTGTTGGCAGCATGTATACCATGATGTAAGATATAGTTGCAATACAAAACGATGTTATCCAGGCATGCGCCATAATGGATGGCGTGGTGTACCTGACGATATCCAGATAGACCCACTGGTTGAACCTCCTCTGGCTGGAATTCCTGCCAAAATAGGCGCTCATTGAAAAGACACCGTTGAACAGAGCGGCAACGGATGCGCCTGCCACCAGGGCAAGCAGTGCGGGCATCTGGAAGGCCGTAATAAGCGTATAGGCTACCATAGCTGCAGTGGCGCCCCACAGGGCATTGGCCGGGGGTTCTCCCGAGATGGCCTTGTTATAAATCCTGTGGGGGTTGCCGACCTGGGCGGCCAATTGTACTTGCGAGTTGGGATTGCTCTGAGATCCTATATCGGATTCTATATCTTCAGAAGCACCGGCAACCGTCGCAAGGGCGCCCATGGCAGCTACGAGCCCCATGCTAAATGCGTCCATTTATTCCTCCTCCTTTTCATTTCACCAATTTCATAGTTTTACACTATAAAATTGGCTATGACGCTCTTGGTATCAATTACCTGAACTTATAAAGCTTTCGCGATAGCTGGCGTGGAAAAAATTTCTATGGCGGCAGCGGCTAATGGTGCGCTTACCAGGGTTCTCTCTTCGCTCCTATCTTGTAGCCAATGATATTGGTGACGCGGTGCAGAATGGGGGTTATTATCAACACAATCAACATTATCGATGGGGTGAAGTTTTGCCAGAACCATTGCGGCGCGAGGATTATGGTGAGCAGCCAGGCTCCAATGACAAAGTCGATCTGGTCTATCACAAAAAGAGGCGCACCGCGCTTCAGCCCCATGCGGCGCTTGAAGAAGGCAGCCACAATGTCTCCCAGCATCGCTCCCAGGGAGAGGCCCACAAGAACGGGCAGTTGCTCGAATCCTGTGCCAAAGGACGGCAGGCCTAATCATCGGCGCGATCTGGTTTTGCAGGAGCCCCGCCAGGATGCCGCAGGCTGTTCCCGCGATGGTTCCTCGAAAAGTCTTGCCGTCGCCAAGAGTTCGCCGTCCATCCTGGAAGGTCTGACCCATGTCCAGGGGCATGCCTCCGCCGAAGAGCGCTGCGCAATTGTTGGGTATATAGGCGGGCAGCATCAGCCAGAAGGCGACAATCAGGACTTCATCATCTTACTCAGATTGCTCTTCGCGGTCTCCCCCATATATCTAATTATCTGATGGAGGGCCAGAGACTTATTGAGGCGCATACAATTGAGGAGCATAAGTGACGACATTCAACCTGGGAGGCGTGTGTTTGAGCAAGAAATTCTGCGACTTGAATCCGGGCGATCTGGCCAGGCTTCCATCCTTAACCTTTGATCACTATTGCATTGGAGAAGAGAGGATTTATCTGCATCTCTACAACGAAAAGAAAATGCACTGGTATCTGGCAGAGTATGGTCCGATAGGCAAGAGGTTCTTTGGCTTCTTCGTGAATAAGACTGATGGAATAGCTTCGGGGTTTTGCAGCCTCGATGAGATACTCAGCTTTGAAAAAAAGGGTGGCGCATGGGTTCCGATGGTCGATGAAGACTGGAAGCCATTGGCGGCTAAAGAGATTCCCATCATGGTAGAATATATCAAATTAATGGTATTACAGCCGGATATCACATAATTCAGAGGGGATTTGGATCGAAACAGTTAAGTTCAACCTGTGAGACTAAGAGGGCGGGCGTCGATGGTCTAGTGGTTATGACTTGGGCCTTCCAGGCAGAAGAACCGATTCTGCGAAGCAAGCCTACAACCCGGGTTCGAATCCCGGTCGACGCACTTCTTTTTATCCGGCCATCATTACGTTAAATGCCGAATTTTTTCGCTACATTTATATCCTAGTTTGACCAGTTGTTGCTTTATGAAATCAGGTGGGGAGATCTCCAACGCACGAGGACTATTGGCTGAGAAGATTGCAGGAGAGATCACCCTGTCCCAGAGTCCCGGCGACACCTTGAGAAAGTGGCGGCGCAACTTCGGCATTACCCAGACCGACCTCTCCAATCATCTGGGCATATCCCCCTCCGTCATCTCCGATTATGAGAGCGGCAGGAGGAAGTCACCGGGCATAATGATCGTGAGCAAGATCATTGATGCGCTGCTGAGAGTGGATGAAAGCCGGGGCTGCAATGTCCTGCGCGCCTATGAGAATATGTGGGGCGACATCCTGGGCCTTGATTCCATATGCAGTGTCTGCGAGTACCAGGAGCCACTCCCTCTCGAAGGATATTGCAGGCAAACTGGAAGCCGAGGTCATCTATGGCCGGACGGATATCACCATCTGGGGATATACGGTAATAGACAGCATGAAGGCCATTGTGGAGATGCTTCCCGACCAGTTCCAGAAGATCTATGGGCGCAGCACGGCTCGAGCCCTGATATTTACTGGCGTGCGGTCCGGCAAATCACCTATGGTGGCAGTGAGAGTCAGCAACCTCAAGCCCGGTGCTGTGGTCTTGCAGGGGCTCAAGCCAGCCGACGTGGATCCGGTGGCGAAAAGGATCGCAGAGGTCGAAAATATTCCTCTTTTAACGACACATTTTTCTGTTGATGAAATCACCAGTGCTTTGAGCAAAGGGTGAAGTCTCTTGGTCTCAGGTATTGTCAGTTATGGGGTCTATATCCCGCGATTCAGGATACGTGTGGACGAGATCGCCAGGGTTTGGGGAGATGGAGACGACATCTCAGAAGGCCTTCGCGTCTTCGAGAAATCCGTACCTGATCTTGATGAGGATGCAGTGACCATTGCCGTGGAGGCGGCGCGAAGTGCACTCAAGCGCGCGGATATTGATCCGAAACGGATCGGCGCCATCTATGCCGGCTCGGAGAGCCATCCTTATGCCGTGAAGCCCACGGGCACAATCGTCGGCCAGGCCGTATGCACGTCATCCTCTTTCACTGCGGCGGACTTCGAGTTTGCCTGCAAGGCGGGCACAGCTGCCATCCAGGCCTGTCTGGGCCTTGTGACCTCCAATCTGATCGACCTGGGTCTGGCCATTGGATCAGATGTGAGCCAGGGGGCTCCAGGAGATATGCTGGAATACACCGCGGCGGCAGGCGGGGCGGCGTATCTGATTGGCAGCCGGGATCTGGCGGCGGAGATTGAGGGCTTTTATTCTTTTACTACCGACACTCCGGATTTCTGGAGGCGGGAGGGTATGCCCTATCCGGAGCACGGCGGAAGATTTACGGGCGAGCCGGCCTATTTCAAGCATGTGACGAGCGCCGCGAAGGGGCTGATGGAACGCATGGGAACTGAGCCCAAGGATTACGATTATGCCGTTTTCCACCAGCCCAATGGCAAGTTCCCTGTGCGCGTGGCCAGGATGCTGGGCTTCAGCAAGAAGCAGATTGAGCCGGGATTGATAGTGCCCATGATTGGAAACACTTACTCGGCATCCTGCCTCATCGGCCTTGCGGCCACTCTGGACGTCGCCCGCCCTGGGGAGAGGATCTTCGTGACCAGCTTTGGTTCAGGTGCGGGGAGCGATGCCTTCAGCATCAGAGTGCTGGACAGGATAGATGATATCCGCTGCAAAGCCCTGAGCGTTCGCGACTTTATCGGCAATGCCGAGTATCTTGATTATGCAATGTATGCCAAACACAAGGGCAAGCTGAGAATATGAGGTCTGTATCCATTATTGGTGTAGGTTGCACCAAGTTCGGAGAGCGATGGGATGTCTCATTGCGCGACATGATCGCGGAAGCTGGAGTCCTGGCCATTGAGGATGCTGAGATTGCAGGCGAGCAGATCGACGCTCTCTATGTGGGCAACATGAGCGGCGGCAGATTCATCGAGCAGGAGCATATCGGTGCGCTTATCGCCGACTGCGCGGGCCTGTCGCGCCTGCACGTGCCCTCCACGCGCGTGGAAGCTGCCTGCGCCTCAGGTGGTCTTGCCCTCCGTCAAGGCATCCTGTCTGTGGCCAGCGGCTATAGCGATATTGTGATCGCAGCAGGCGTCGAGAAGATGACCGATGTCTCCAGCGGCACTGCCGCGGACGCGCTTGCGGCCGCTGCCGACCGGGAGTGGGAGTGCTTCTTTGGCGCTACCTTCCCGGCGCTTTATGCCATGATGGCCAAACTGCACATGCGTCGCTATGGAACAACGCATGACCAGATGGCCCAGGTGGCGGTGAAGAATCACCACCATGCCTGCATGAATCCGATAGCGCAGTATCATATGGAGATCTCCATCGAGGACGTGAATAAGTCGCCCATGGTTGCTGATCCTTTGCATGTCCTGGACTGTTCGCCCATATCCGATGGCGCGGCGGCAGTCGTCCTCGCGCCTACAGATGTGGCCAGAAGGTTTTCGGACACACCCATCAAAATAGTGGGCAGCGGTCAGGCAAGCGATACGCTGGCCCTGCATGATCGCCGCGATCTGACCACCCTGGACGCCACCGTCCATGCTGGGCGAGCCGCCTTCCGCCAGGCCGGAATCGAGCCGCGGCAGGTGGATGTGGCAGAAGTGCACGACTGCTTTACCATTGCAGAGATCATGGCCATCGAAGACCTGGGATTTGTGGAGAAAGGCCTGGGCGGAAAGGCCACCCAGGAAGGGCTAACAGCATTGGGAGGCCGCCTGCCCATAAACACCTCCGGAGGGCTGAAGGCCTGCGGTCATCCCGTCGGGGCCACAGGAATAAAACAGGCCTACGAGATCGCACTGCAACTGCGCGGAGAAGCCGGAAAGCGTCAGGTCGATGAGGTGGAAGTCGGACTTGCTCACAATGTGGGCGGTTCGGGCGGGACGGCACTGGTTCACATATTTACGAGGTGAAGATGACAACGCAAGCGCCTAGATTCTGGAGAAGCATACCTCAGAGGTACAACCTCCTGGGAACGCACTGCAATCGCTGCAATGAATACTTCTTTCCGCCTCGCAATCTTTGCCCCAACTGCCGCCGCGGAGCGCATCTGGAGGAGTACACCTTCAAGGGGACGGGCACCATCATCACTTATACCACTATCTATAATGCTACCGACGAGTTCGAGAGGCTGACACCTTACAATCTTGCCATCATCCAGCTGGATGAGGGGCCCAGGATCACAGGTCAGATCGTCTCCAGTTCAATGGACGTGAAAATAGGTATGCGTGTTCAGCCTGTATTTCGTATCCTGGGAAAAGAGGGCGATAGGGGTATCATCTACTACGGCACAAAGTTCGCTCCTCTGGTCGAGCCTTCTTGCCCGGATAGTGCAAAAGATGCGGAGAATTCAGCGGAAGGCAAAGGCTGAATCCGTCTCGTTGATTCCGCCTAAATCGCCATCTGTGGTGAAAAAAACGGGCCCTGTCTTGATAACGTTCTGCTCTTCTTTGATCTGGCTCAGCATTTGACCTAACCCATTCTTGCCATCCGCCTGCATAACCAGGAAGAAGTTATATTCGCCAAAGAGAGGATAGACGTCTCTCACTTCCGGCCTTTGCTGAAGATAAGCATAAACGGACCTTTCCTGGCCAGAGCTAACCTTGATCATTGTCAATCCTATTACTATTCAAATTCCCCCACTTGGAGCAAGGGATTTAGGTAGTAGCAATATATATACGTTTTGCTCAAAAGATGAATAGGGAGATTAAAAATACATAAAAATATATATTAGAATCTGATAGAAAGTCAAAGAATTCTGGATTGTGCAGCCTTTAGACCAAGAGTTATTGGGAACAAATGCGAAGGATGTAAATATTTTGCAGCCGGATAATAAGACATGACCCTTATTTCCCTCTGCTTCGAGGTCCACCAGCCACTCCGGCTGAACAAAAATTTCTTCTGGGATAATTCCCTGCATAGAGAGGTCGTGCCCGATTTGAGGGAGTTTTATTTCGACGATTCCGAGAACAGAAGGATCTTCGAACGCATATCCGATAAATGCTATCTGCCTGCCAACAAGGTGATTCTGGAGGGCATTCAGAAGTATGAGGGATCTGATAAGCCTTTCAAGGTCGCATACAGCTTTTCCGGCATCTTCCTGGAGCAGTGCCGAAAATACCGTCCGGAGGTTTTGGACTCGTTCGTGAAGCTGGTGGAGACAGGGCAGGTGGAGGTGATGGAGCAGACCTACTACCACTCTCTGGCCAGCCTCTACGAGGATGCCGGGGAGTTCTACGAGCAGGTTAAGATGCACCGGGAGCTGATCTGGGATATTTTTGCCGTGAAGCCGACCACCTTCGAGAATACCGAGCTGATTTACAACGACGAGGTTGCGCGAATGGTCGAATCCATGGGTTACAGGGCCATATTCGCGGAAGGGGTGGTCGAGAATCCTAACTTCGTCTACCGGCCCAAAGGAACCTCACTCTCCTTGCTGCTGCGAAATTATCAGCTCACGGACGATATCGGCTTTCGCTTCTCCTCTCACGATTGGGAGGAGTACCCCCTCACTGCAGACAAGTATGCCCGCTGGCTGGCGGCAGCCCCTGGCAAGTGCATAAACCTCTTCTGCGACTACGAGACCTTCGGCGAGCACCAGTGGACGGAGACGGGCATCTTTGAGTTTCTCCGCCATCTGCCAGAGCAGGTACTCAGATATGATAATCTAGAATTCGCAGCTCCCGCCGAGATTGCCAGGGATATAGCACCCAGAAGAGAGCTTTCCGTGCCAGGATATGTCTCCTGGGCGGACCTGGAGAGGGATACGAGCTGCTGGCTGGGCAATGCCCTGCAGCAGGCCTGTTTCATATACCAGAAGAGGCTGGAAGCCCCTGTCAAGGAGAGTCGGGATTCCGATCTATTGGAGATCTGGAGGATCCTCGGTCTCTCCGATCATCTCTATTACATCTTCACTCATGGCGGGGGGCCCGGCGAGGTGCACAGCTACTTCAGCCCGTACGGCAACCCCTATGAAGCCTCAGTTACCTACTTCAGCGTTTTATGTGATCTACATTCCCGGCTCAAGAAGAAGACCCATCTGGCTGATTCACCCTTCCTGTTTGCCACCGGGATCGACGAGTTCACGGGTGAGGTTGCCTGGACCCTTACCGGGATGCAAGAGATCCTGGGCACAGTTCAATTGGCCTCCCTGGAGTATCATAATTGTGAAGGTGATTTCGCCTCCTGGGCCAGGACGAGCCTGGGAGACGAGGCACTGGCGGAGAAGATGGCCAGGATGCAATCGATCACTGGCGAAAGATTGCGTAGGAGCCTTTTGAAGGCTGTAAATGCCGCACTCCCTTGATGAATTGCTGAATAAAAAGAAATGGTTAATTTTTAGAAAACAAAAATAAAAAAAACACTATTAATTAAGCCTCGGACGGGATTCGAACCCGCGACCTCGTCCTTACCAAGGACGCGCTATACCGGGCTAAGCTATCGAGGCGCCAAGAGCCCCTTGTGTTAGCCCTTCATGAACCTTTCGGTTAGAAACCCAAAATGATGGGCCAAATCCTTTGAGGATGGACATGAAAAAATGGTACTAGCGGCTCTGCTCGAAGGCCTGCTCATAGACATCTTCCGTCTTCTTGGCGATGATATCCCAGCTGAATTCGCTATCGATCCTGTTGCATCCGGCCCGGGCCAGCTTCTTCATCTCTTCGGGGTTGGAAAGCAGCCGGTTAATGCACCAGGCGATGGACTCCGGTTGCACATAGGCCAGAAGGCCATCCTCGAAGTTCTTGATGATGCTCACAGCTTCCGTCGCCACTACGGGTTTGCAGGAGTCCCAGGCCTCCAGGACCACGACGCCGAAAGGTTCGTTGCGGCTGGGAACGCACATGAGGTCGCATGCGTTCACTAGCTCCTGTTTCTCGGCGCTGGAAGTATAGCCGAGGAACCGGCAGGAATTCTCCACGCCCAGCTCGCGAGCTCTGCGCTCGCAATCCGCCCTCATGCCTCCCTCCCCCATGAAGACGAAACAGACATCGGATCTGTTCCTCAAGATACGAGGGACTGCTTCCACCAGGAGGTCAGGCCCTTTCTGGATGCTCATCCTGCCGCAGAAGAGCACCATGGGCGCCAGGGGGTGAATGCCGTACTTCTCCTTGACCCGGCCTGCATCCAATCCCCGCTTCATCTTCCCCAGCATGATGCCGTTGGGTATGATCGGGACCTTGTCTTGAGGTAGATTGTATATCCGCATCAACTCATCCTGCATGAGTCTCGTAGTCACAATCACCTTAGAGGCCTCGATAGCAGCCCAGCCACTCTCGGTGGGAGATCTCCTGGGATATGCCGTATCCAAAATTGTTTCCATTCCTCCCCCATTCTGTGCTGTGCATAGTTATGAGAAAGGGCAGTCCAAAGTCATTCTTTATGCGTACTAAAGCCAACACGGGATGCCAATCGTGACCATGCACGACATCGAAGTTGCCAAAGAGCTTTTGCACCGCGCAGAAACGATCGTAGAGAGCATCACACATTCGATCCATCTGAGCCAGGACGTCTCCAGAGCTGTCTACATCTGCTCTCTGGTAGTGCACGCCATTGATCTTATCGTAGGGCTCATAGTCACCTCTGCGAGTAAAAACGTGAACTTCATGGCCCCTTCTGGCCAGAGCCTCGGAGATCTCTGAAACATGGGGAGCCACGCCCCCTACCTTTATTGAGTATAAGCTCTCCCAGGAGAGCATTGCAATTCTCATCGCTTCACCGTATTTATTTAGCGCTTTTTCTTTCCATCTTACTCCACGCTTTATGAAAGTCATGAAGCTCGAAATAACAATTTGTGATACTATGAGGGTCGATAATTGATTAACTTTTCGGCGGCGTGTATCTCCGCCGAAAGCTCTGCAGCCGCTCGCTCGGGCGGAACGGAGTTGATGTATATGCCGGTGCTTCTCTCAAATCCTGCAATCTTGGCGACAGCAGGCTGAATTCTGATGTTGAGGTGGTAGCCAGAAAGTTGCTGGAAGATCATGAGATTATATGGCGGATCGTCTAAGAGAGACCGCAAGCTCCCCATTATCTTTTTCAACAGAACGGCCAGATTCTTGCATTCCAGCACCGTCATCTCCGCAAGGTTACAAAGATGCCTCTTAGGGAGAATCCAGGTCTCATAAGGTGCAAGAGAATAGAAGGGAGCGATTAGAATCCAATGGTCGTCCTCGGCGATGAGGCGGCACGATGTTCTCTCCCGTTCCACGATATTGCAGAACGGGCAGAAAGATGCCAGAGAGATGGCATCCTGCTCCCTTTTCATCAGGGGCGGCAGTATGGGAAGGGTGATGAGCTGAGAGTGGCTGTGGGATAAAGATGCACCTGCCTCCTTGCCCCAATTTTTGAAGATGGATATGTATTTCACCTCGCCATGGTGGCTGTAGTGGACATAGCGATCCCTGTAAGCCAGGAGAAGCCGCTCCATGTGTTCCGTACTGAAGTCAGCCGGGTTTTCTGTGTGCAGTGGCGAGTCCACAATCACCTCATGGTAGCCATGTCCCGGCAGAGCTATCCATTCGGCGGTGGCAGGCGCTGGGCCCGGGACCATGGCAGCGAATACATTAGGAAAGACTCTCAATTCCCAGCCCGGGACTCTTTTCGGACCCAGAGAAAGAAACCCTTTATCCGTGTAGACTGCAACATTTGGCGGAGTCATGTCCTCGTTTCCCGGACAGAAGGGACAGGTTTTTTCGTCTCCCGAGACGGCTTTTTCCACCAGGAAGTCGGACGGCCTCTTACTGCGTTCGCTAGCGATAATGCAGTACTCTTCCAGGAAATAGTGGCGTCTCAACTCCGGCATTCTGTCGTCTCCTCGTAAGACTCAGACCACTTCTTCATAAATCTCCAGGGTCCTCTCGGCCGCTTTCTGCCAGCTGAACTCCGAACTCGCCCGCTCTCGGGCATTCTTTCCCCAAATCTTCAGCCTCTTAAGATCATTCAGGGCCAGGTTGATGCCCCAGGCCAGATCCTCCGGGTCGCGAGCGTTGACGTGAACGCCAGTGGGTCTTTCTGCGGCAGGATTCAGTACAATCTCCCCCAGGCCGCTGGTTCCGGCGGCGCCTACCACGGAGGGTTTGCCCATGGCTGCCGCCTCCAGAGCTACAATGCCGAAGGGCTCATAGAGGCTGGGAAATACGCACAAATCCGCCAGAGCGTAGTGAAGCCTCTTCTCCTCGGCACCGAGAAAGTCAGTTACCAGCGATATGTTGCTCTGTCGTTGCAGCTCTCCCCTGGCCCATTCCTCCAGGCGACCCTTGCCCACCACCAGAAGCTTCACCCGCTCGTGCTCGGCCTGGACATGAGGCATAGCCGAAAATAGCTCTATGACGCCTTTAACCGGCTCCAGCCGGCCTAGGAAGAGGACGATGATGTCATCTTTTGCATAGCCATACTTCTCACGCAGAGCTTGCAGCGCCCTGGGATCGACACGGTCAGGATCGAAGAACCCGGTATCCACGCCGTGGTAGCATACTCTGACTTTTTCCTCCGGGATTCCCTGAGAGGCAAGCTCTCTTTTCATGGCCAGAGATACGGTTATGACCAGGTCCGCGACAATGGCGCCTTTGCGCTCCAGGGCTACCAGCTGGGGATTGGGCACATCCGAGCGTCCTACTTCCAGGCCGTGCACATGATAAATCAAAGGAATGCCTTTCCTCTTGGCGGCCATCCCCCCGGGCAGACCAAGCCAGTCATGGGCGACGACCAGCTGAAAAGGTCCTTCTCGCAGGAGATCGGCCAGTGATAGCTGGTTGTAGCTGAAGAGCTCAAGCAGGTATTTGAGGCCCTCTCCCCAGGCCAGAGTCTCGGGTGAGAGAAAGACCTCCAGGCCATCCTGCATGGATAGCGGAGGCTCCCTGAATACCTCCACACCACCCGAATTCTCGTGCCTGGGAAGACTGTCAAGCCCCCAGGAGAAGACAGAGATCTTCTGGCCAAGGCTTGATAGATTGCGGGATATATTATCCACATAGACGCCCAGGCCACCGTAGATTAGGGGTGGGTACTCAGTGCTGAAATAGGCGATTCGCATTGACAAATTGCTCCTGAAATTGGAATCAAACTACGAGATTTTTATAATATTCCAGGACGGGCTCCTTCCAGCTGAACTGCCTGGCCAGGGAGAAGGACTCCTCGCAGAGCAGCCGGTATTTGACCTCGTCCTCCAGATAGGTCCAGGTGAAGTAGTCCAGTGCCAGGGCATAGTCCAGAACTGTCTCCTGTGGTTGGGCCTCAATGTTGTCTACAATCACAACGCCCCCCATGCCAGGCACGCGGCGTTCAACTTTCTTCAGGGCATCGCTGTAGCCCGCGGCCCGGCTGACGATATTGGGTGTGCCCTCTTTTCCTGCTTCCAATGCCGTGAGAAGAAAAGGCTCATATTGTGACGGGAATATCCCGGCAACGCATCCGGCCATGATCTCATCGACCCCCATGCCCAGGCCTCCGTCATCCGGCCCCAACCACTGAGGATAAAGCACCGCCACGACCATCCTCTTGCCTGATACTAGCCCCCTCGCCTCCAGGCCGCGATTCTTTATCATGTTCTGCAGACGGATCTCGTCGCCAAGCAGAACCTCTGCCGGCAGATTGACAGGAAATCCCTCTGGAAGCTTCTCTTTGTCTTTGGGTCCGTGAGACGCAATCAGGAAGCATACCACCTTGGTCTCCTCGGCATGACGCTGGCCGGTTAATCTGTTTTTGAGCAGGTGATCCTGAAAGCACCAGGGCATCAAGGAGCTGGGGATACCCCTTATTCTCGATCTCTATGCGAGATATGGTGAAAATGGGGACTATGTTTTCCCCATCCACGCAATTGCCATCGCAATGTTTATAGATATTTTCGGAGAGGAAATCCTGAATTTTAGCCCGGCAACGCTCTTTCTTATCCCAATCGATCTTCTCGGTTTCAACATCGATCCCATTCCTGATGACAATGCCTTTCAAATGGTGGAAGAGCATGGCCTCTTTCATAGTCGAGTCGCCTACGAATGTGACGGCATCGGCATAGCGGGCCAATCCCTCCAGGGTGGCAAAGCCCAGGGGTGTGCCGGGCTCCATTACGGAGTCGTTTTGGGAGATCTTTTCCAGTGACTTATAACCCGCAGTCCGGCCGGGAACTGTGGCGTGAAGAGTGCAGACCGTTCTAACTGGGATGCCCATCTTCTCCAGCCTGGCTGCGGCATAAAATACTGCAAACTCATGGCAATGCAAAGAGACTCTCACTTTGGGCATCACCGACTTGGCAAACTCCGAGACGGCCTTATCCGTGTACTTCTGCGTCTTCTCTTCTGAGGCCAGGGCAAGGTTTCGCACCAGCTCGGATATGGCATAGGAGAGGTTCAGGTAGTGGTTATACTCCCATCCATACTGCTCCTTCTCAAAGCTCATGGAATCGAGGCCCAGCAGATCAAAAGCCTCCGTCTTGATGGCATTGTTCTGGGTCATCTCCTGATTCATCCAGCGCACCATGCGAGACTGATAGTAGTTGGTATTGAAGAGCACATAGCCGATGGTAACGCCCTGTTCGGTTCTCTGACCGGTGACGGTCTCAATGCCCAGACTATTCAATGTGGCAAGTGTTGCCGCTAGCGTCGGTCCCATATCCAGCTTATCGAATCCCGAGAGATCTGTGACCCGGTTCTTGCCTGTGTTCCAGTCCGAGCCCGAAGTGGGATAGTTCGGCCCCAGCACCAGTATGCGAAGGCCGCTTTCGATATCTCCCTTTGCCACAAGCCGTGCCAGCATTATGGCCTCGGCATCCACTACATTCCAGATGCCGCCCATCTTGTTAGAGGCTGGACCCGCTTCCTCGGCGGCCAGAGCGATCCATCTTTCGATCATGCATACCTCAGGGATAGGGCGAGAGCGATGACACCGCCAGTCCCTCGTCGGAGATGTCCAGAACCCTTATGCTGTTGGCGATCTTCGAGCCGCGCATCTTCATAATGTATATCGATCTGATGAGTGTGTTGCCTATGCGCTCCCGGTTGAGCACTGTGGCGGAGTCGGCGCCGTACTCCAGGAACTGGTTGGTACCGAAAGCAGTTCCGATGGTGACGACCGATGTGACGCCGCTGGCCCGAATGGTGCCGAAGAGGTCATCCGTCAGTGACCGGATCTTGAAAGGTGCCTCCACAGCCATGAAAAAGGCAGTCAGGTCGTCTATGAAGAGTCTGGCGGGCTTTGTCTCCTCCAGCTTCCTCTCCACAAGCTTTCTGAAGTTTATGAGAAATTCCACGGGATCTATATCGATGCTCTTCTGCAGGCGGAGCACGGGATCGGTGACATCGACGATGCTCAATTTTCCCTCTTTTTCGAGATTCGAGAAGTCCCAGCCGAAGGAGGACATCATCTCACGCTTCAGGTATTCTGCGCTCTCTGAGGGAGTGATGATCATTCCCTTCTCTCCCGCCTTGATTCCAGAATGGATGAACTGGCTGGCAAACACAGTCTTGCCCGTACCCGACCCTCCGGTTATGGTATTGACTGTCCCCCTGTGAAAACCGCCATCGACCAATTCGTCGTATCCGGGTATACCCGACTTCGCTCTGGGAAATTCACTGCTTTGTACTTCCACAATCAACCGCTCCCTCGCCGCTCTTGCGCCTCGATTTTGTTGCGCCAGATTCGGGTTATTTAATCGACTAAGCTTATTAGTTCTTTCGGTTATTTATGAACCATGAAGTCTAAGACCACATTGTGCCTGTGAGGCGCATAGCTTCTCACTATACCCCTGTAAAGAACCTCGACCGAGGCCCTCATCTGTAATGCCGCATCTTTTATCAGAGCCTCGTCTTTGTAAAGATCATCTTCGGGTGCTATGCAGTAGTAATGGACTGTGCCACCAGATTTTGCTGCCCTAATGGCCGGAAGAAGGAAGAGAGAAGCGCTATGGGGAAGGTTCATGATGACATGGTCGGCCGTGTTCTCGTAGGGCAAGGCCAGATCGCTGGCATCTCCCTCCAGGATCTCGATGTTCTCGATCTTATTCAGGCGGGCGTTCTCGCGCAGGAACTTCACCGCAACGGGGTTTTTATCCATGGCAATAACGCTGGAGCATCTCCTGGCCAGAAGCAGCGCGAACGGACCGACTCCTGCGAACATATCCAGCACCATATCGGTGGGGTGAACGAGGCCGGCGATCCTGAGCCGCTCTGTACCCAGGCGGGGCGTGAAATAGGCTCCTTCCAGGTCTACCCGGTAACGCAGGCCGTGCTCTTTATGGGTGGTGACTGTGCCCGGCTCTCCCGCCACATGCCTGAAGCGGCGGGTACGAAACTCCCCTTCCACGTCGGAGATGGGAGCAATGACGGTTTTTATGCTCTTGCTGGTGGACATGAGGGCAAAAGCCACCTTATCCGCTTCGCTATCCTCCACCATGGCAATGTCGCCCACCACCTCAAAACTGGGCCGGAAGCCCAGCTTCTCCTCGATGGTTGGGATATGCTCTTCCGGCTCAAAATCCAGTTGCAGGAGTTCAAACTCTGCAATCCTGGCAAAGCCTGGCGTTCGATTGATCGTCCATCTCCAGAACGGGCAGATAGATATGGGATTTGTCCGATCTTATCTTGCGGGAGCGGTCGAAGGAATTCATCTCCACCAGAGCCCTGCGAAATTGTTCGCCATAAATTCTTTCGACCTTTAGACCTAAGGATTTGTCCGGCATCTCAGGGATACCTATGGATGCAAATCATTAATATGTCTATCCTGAAAATCTGAAATATCTTTATCTGCAATAAGAATCTGCATATTCTTATGTAAGATGTGTAGTCCTGAAATTATTTTGCGCCCTGTCGGATTTTATGCTGTTTGAATTGTTCAATAATATTCAAGAGCTCAAGAGCACAGACAAGGATAAAGGATATAGCTTTGCCGAAACGGCGAAAAAATGCCCATGAGATTTGTTCAAGGCGAAAAGTCGCTATTCTATTACCCGTAAAATAGCGCCGAGGGTGAGATTCGAACTCACGAGGCCCTTTCGAACCACGAGCTTTCAGGGATTCATTCCAGGCTCGCGCCATACCGCTAGACGACCTCGGCACATGTTTGATTTCAGGTTTATCGCTTGGCAACTGTTTCCTTTTGCTGTGGAGCCATCCCTCTCGGCCAGCTTCCACGCCTTGGGATAGGTGCCCGGCTCCATTATTACCCTTTCGGTCGCAGCCACAATTCCCGTCTTGGAGGCCAGCATCTCATAGCTCGTCAGCTCCGCCCTGGCGATGGCCACCGCTTCTCCTTTCAGGGTAAAGAGAGCAACGCCGTCTCCCTTATTTATATCCGTCTCCAGGCTGAGCAGTCCCGGTGCCGCCAGAGGCGCGCCGTGACAGATGGCATCTACGCTATTGTCGGCTATAATGAGATGCGGCAGATGCTTTAGCGCCGTCTCGACCGGCTGGATGACGCGCCGCAGCCCGCTCTCATCGCCCGTCTCCTTGTAGGTGACATAGGCGTCTTTGAGTTGGTGGAGCGTGACGAGCGTCCCGTCCTCCCGGAAGGGGCCGGCCTTGCTCCTGCGCAGCTCCTCCATGTTGGCGCCGGTGCCCAGAGCCAGGCCTATATCAAAGCACAGCTTGCGAATGTAGGTGCCCGCCTGGCAGCCCACGCGCATGAGCACGTAGGGCCCGTCGACCTCCAGAACTTCCAGGTAGTAGATGGTCCTGATGCGCAGTTCTTTGACCACGGACGACTTGAGGGGCGGCTTCTGGAAGATGGGGCCGGTGAACTCCTGGCAGACCTCAAGGATGCGTTTCCTGGGCTGCGGCTTATGGACATGCATGAGGCAGATGTACTCCTTTCCTGCCAGAAGAAGAGTATCCATCACGCGCGTCGCATCTCCCAGGAGAACGGGCAATATTCCCGTCACCTTGGGGTCGAGAGTGCCGCTGTGCCCGGCTTTCTCGACCTCCAGAATCCTCTTCACCCAGGCCGCCACCTCATGGCTGGTCGGCCCGGAGGTCTTATCCAGATTGATGGCCCCCAGACGAAGATGGGCCTCCAGACTGCGCTGCAGGGGAGGCGTGCCATAGGCGGGATCTGTCTTGCCGTTCCGCTTCACCAGGACAGATCTGATCCTGTCTGAGGGGAGCATCCCAGGGGCATGAGATATTAGCATTCCTGCCGACTGCTGGCTGAGCGGAGGATGATGAGGACGATGGTGGAAGGGTGCGATGAAGATGAACGATCCTCCCTCTTTTCCGCACGATGAATCACGGACATTGGCCGGGCCCTCACTGCCGCCAGCACGACTGCAAGCGTTCCTGCCTCATCAAACCTGCCCGTATCCACTACCAGATCATAAGCGGAAAGATCATTGATGTCTATATTGTAGTACATCTTATACCGTCGCGCCTCGCTCTCCTCCCGGATGCGCGTCTCCTGCATGGCATCATCCAGCAGCTTCGACTCCCGCTTGGATATGCGCTCGGCTCTAGTCCGCAGATCCGTCTTCAAAAGCACCTTCAGATCCGCCTGGAGAAGATGTCCGGACAGCCTTCCCTCGAATACGCCCTGACCCTCTCTGGCCAGGGCCTTCTGAGCATCATCGATGAGATAGTCGATCTCCGGCCCCTTCTCCGCCAGGCGGTTCATCTCCTTGACAGAGATATTCTTCTCGCTGGCAATCTTACGAAAGAGCTCCCCGGAGTTGACCCACCGCAGGCAAAGCTGCGCCGCAAGGGCGCGGGCGAGAGTTGTGGTGCCAGTGCCCGGCGAGCCGCTTACGGTTATTATCATCTTCAGCTCATGCTCCCAATGTTCAGAGCCTTGCGTATGATCTGCGATACGGGCAGAGAGCAGACAAAGTACCAGTAGAACCAGTAACTGATCGGCCCTATCACCGATGCGGTGATCTCATGCGGCCCCCCCAGAAGGGAAAGGTCATCACAAGGATGGTTCATGACTCGTTAATGGTATGTAAAAATAAACCCACATCAAGAGAGGGATGGAGATGATGCCGATGTAGAGCATGGGCTTGAACTGCATCTGCATCATCTTGCCCTGCTCCGAGACCAGCTTCATCTGTTCACTTTGGAGGGCTTGAATCCTGGACTGATCACCAGATAGCTGCGCTTCTTTCATATTTCTTTGCAGCGCCTTCATCTTCTCCTGCTGGTTGCGCATGAATTCCCAGTCCATGGTGTACTTCTGAATCAGGCTGGCATACAGACCGGTAACGGCCGCCAAAATGAAGAGAACCATGTGGAAGGGAA
Organism: uncultured Methanosarcinales archaeon; assembly: GCA_963702455.1. Lineage (GTDB taxonomy): Archaea > Halobacteriota > Methanosarcinia > Methanotrichales > Methanotrichaceae > Methanothrix. The sequence goes on along the minus strand of CAVPCV010000007.1, from coordinate 45,194 downwards.
GGATGCCAGGCATCCATCCCAGGACGTAGTTCATTCCTCTCGCCCAGAGACTCCCTGGGTCCTTCCATCATCACTCCAAAAAAGAGAGCTAAGCCCACTATCAGGGCCGCTCTGTCCAGAGACTTGTTCAGATGATGCGTTCATGCGGAAGCTCCGAAGAACTTCTGCATCGCGGGGTACATCTCCTGAATCTGCTCGCTGGCTATCTGCTCATAGAGCCGATAGACTATGCTCACCGCCAGGAGTAGACCGGTACCGCCGGCTCCTCCCAAAGTTCCCAGGAGGCTGGCAATCAAGGTCAATATGCCGATGATCACACCGCCAATCACAGTCACCTTGGGGATATACCTCTCCATCAGCTTCTCGATGGAGGCCGGATTTCTTCTGTATCCAGGAACCTGCAGTCCTGAGTTATGGATCTTGGTGGCAACGCTCTTGGGTCCCATGCCTGTGGTCTCAATCCAGAAGATGGCGAAGAGAACGCCGCCAATGATCAGGAATGTAGAATCGGTCAACACATGCAGCAAGATCTGGTAGCCGGCAATGGCCGCGAATCCCAGCTCTGCCATTCCCGGCGAGGACGCAGCCATGCTCGGCATCCAGTCACTCGGCCTCGCAAATTGGCGAGAGATAGTACATCAAGCCGGATACCGGCTGAGGCGATGATCCACTCATGGCCACCCCCGTAGCTGCATTGTAATCTTGCTTCGGAGATGAAGTTGCCCAGGAGGCTGGAGTAGCCGGTATAAACCGTGGTCACTCCCTCGCCGGTTACCGTGGCCGTGGTTACTGTCCCAAGTTTAGCTGCCAGCAATGCTCCCACCATCTCGATATTGGCCTGAATGGCCCTTACCAGAATCATGGGAAGAACTGAGGCATAGACCAGCTTCACCGGGAAGCGGCCTCTGGCACCGCGCACGCGGCTGTGCGCCAGAGGTATCTCAATTCGGGTAGACTCCACCAAAACGACCAGCAAAATGATCATTATGGTAGATATCAGTGCCAGAATTCCTCCCGTGATCAGAATGAACCTCATGCCTTCTGATGTGAAGAGGGTATCAAAGCTGATGAGCCGCAGCCTGATGATATCGATCCATTTGGGTATGATGCCCACAGGCAGGCCTGCATCGCCTGCAGCCGGATTGATGATACCCGTTACCAAGCTGCTGGCTTATTCCCGCCACGATAAAGAGCCCCACGCCTGAGCCCACGCCCCATTTGGAGACGACCTCATCCATGTAGACGATTAATGATCCGCCTACGAAGACCTGAATAAATATCAATAATGATATCATGCCCAGGGAGACGCCCAGGCGTGCCGCTACGCCCGCATCAGGCAACAGATAGCCACCCAATACCTGCGGCAAAGCCTCAACTACGACCATCACAAATACCAGAGCCTTTTGTGTGCCCTGATAGATGGCCTGATCTCGGGGATCGCTCAGATTGAGCTTGATGATCTGGGCGCCCACGAGAAGCTGCAGCACGATGGATGCCGTGACAATAGGACCGATGCCAAGGAGCATCATCGTGCCGAAGGACCCGGCAAAGAAGGCACGATAAGAACTGAATATATCTATGGAAGCCTTGGAAAGCCCAAAGAGAGGTATATTGCCCAGGATGAAGTAGAGGAGCAATATGGCCAGAGTCCAGCTCAGCTTTCTCTTAAAATGGACGTGCCCTGTGGGCCGCTCCACAGAAGGGAGCCGGCGCACAAAAGGCTCTATCGCATAAAAGAAACTCTGCTGGTTCATACTACTACTGCCTGACCACCAGCAGCCTCAATCTTGTTCTTAGCCAATGCCGTGAATCCCGCCGCGCTAACTTCAAGCTTCCGGGTTACCCTGCCTCGACCAAGTACCTTCATCTCACTGATCTCAACCTTGCCGTCCGGGCCGGCCATCTGGTCCAGCACGTCCACGTTGACCACATCGACCTCTTCGCAAAGAGGCTGCCGGACGAAACCATGCTTGCCCATCTGAGTTCCGAGAAGCATGGAGCGCATGAAGTGGTGCTTGCACTTACCTGAATCTCCACGGCCGCCGCGAGACCCGCCTCCGCGTGCGTTCTTATGTTTTCCGTGGTAGGTTCTGTGCCCCCTCTTCTCCTTCGTCTTTGGTCTAACCATTGCCTTCTACCTCATCCTCTTGATAAGATCCGCAAGATCCGGGCGGAATCCCAGATCTCCACCCTGTTGTGCGGTCTTCTTGGTGGTTCTTAAACCCTTGCGAGGCGGGTGCAACCTGAAGATGGGCTTGATTTCCAGATCTTTCAGGCTGGTTGAGCCAGAGTTGATGGCAGACGCCAATTCCTTGAAGGAGGTATAAGATGTAGTTATCCTTCAGGTACTGCTCTGTCAGACGCCGATTCGCGCTCAATCGTCCCCGCTTCTCCAGGAGCAAGGCCAATGTATCATCATCGATCTTGCCCCAGGCCACATAATCCTTTATCTTCTGGATCATGCCGCGGTAATGGGGGTCTTCCTTGACCACGATGCAATGGTTGACCCTGTGCATATGCAGCATAGCCAGGGTGGCCTTGATCTCTGGCCTGACGTTCACCTCTCCTCTCAATCTCACTATGGCAAACATCTTCAAGCCCTCACAGTTATGGTATTGATGAGCGCATTGTAGGTAGCCTTGGCGAAATTGATGGTGGTCCTGGTGGAGCCAGCCGTCCGGGTCCAGACATCCTTGATGCCGGCCATGTCCATGACCTTCTTGGACGTGTCGCCGGCAGCGATGCCGAGGCCCCGGGGCGCCGGGATAAGCACTACCCTGACGCTTCCAGACTCGCCTACCACTTGATAAGGCACGGTGTGCGCCTGACCGCAGCCGCATTCCCAGCTGCCGCAGCCTCGCTTCACCTTCATAATGTTCCTCTTGGCGTTATCAATGCCCTTCTTGATGGCTTTGCCCACCTGGACATCCTTTCCTTCGCCAAGACCTATGTAGCCGTCTCTGTTGCCCACAATTACCGTGGTTCTGAATTTGACTCTCCTTCCGGAGTCAGTCATCCTCTGAACCATGTTTATATCCAGAACCTCGTCCTCTAGCCCTGGGATGAGCGCATCTATCAGACCTGCCTCTTTTATGGGCAGGCCTGACGCAATGGCCTCATCGAAAGTGGTTACTTGACCCTCATAAACGAGCTTGCCAAGCCTTGTCTTGGGGACCCACTCTTCCTGGTAGAAATCGCGTTTCTTTCTCTGATCCATAGTCTCACCCCAATATCTTTTCCCTGGCAGCCTCGAATTGGGCCACAATATCCGCTCCAGTGAATTTCTTTATGTGCTCGCCGCGAATCCTCTCCTCATCGGGGAAGATCTCTGCGCCGTGAGGCACATCTACACCAGCATCCACGACGCCTTTGAGGGCAGCATAGATCCTGTTTCCTTTGGTGGAGGCATGCAGGCCTATGTCTGCTATTCCCTCGTCAATGTCTAGGGCCAGCATCTTCTTGCCGAAGAGAAGGCCCGTGAGATAGGCTGCGGGCAGATTGCCGAGGCTTGAGGTGAATCCGAAGCTCTTGAGCTCCCGGGAATTAACCGTGAGGAGGGTTTTGTCTCCCATCTGCTCCGCCACCACCAGTTGCAATGTAGTGCTGGCGTTGCTCTTCCTGACAACGACGCGGGGTTTTTTCGAGAGTATCAGCTTATATCTGACGTGATAGTTGGTTTTGCCCTCTCTCCGCCTGCGGAAAGGCACTTTGTATCTAGGTCCTGTTGCCAAGTCATTCACCCCTGGCAAGGCCCTTGGCCTTGATAAAGGAGTTCATATGCGCCGTGCTCCTGTACTCGCCGCCTTTGGATTTGCGATAGAGCAAGCGGTAAGCATGGCGATCAATCTGGCCGCCTTCACGAAGCTCCCTGAGCTTCTTGCGCAGAGCGCGGATCTTGGTCATCCACTGCTCTTTGCGCGGGCTCCGGGCGCCTTTGGCACCTCTTCGGTGTCCTGCCCCTTTGCAGTGACCATAGGCGCGCTTGACGTTCCTGGCCCTAATTCTGCCCCGGCTGTTACCCTTTTTTGGCTTGGCCTTGATATTTCCGTCCTTGATCTGAGAGCGGATATCCTCCCGGGTGATGGCATCGCTCAAATCGCCAGCCAACTCCGGGTCAGGATTGATCCAGACCCGGCTCTCGCCGATTTTAAGCTCCGATGCCGCCAGCCTGCGCTGAGTCGTGAAACCTGGCACTTCAGGCACCACCCTTGGGGTTCAAAACCCTGAGGCCCATCTCGGCCGCTTTGGCCTGGATATCCAGGCGCTTCTTCATTCCCACCGCGGAAGCGATGCGCACTACGGAGCCCTGAGCCTTCAGTAGCTCTGCCACGTTATTCACCAGCACCTCAGGAAAGCCGCAGGGATGAAAACCGCGAACTGCCTTGGGGCTTCCAAAGCCAGGTCTAACCAGCTTGCCTTTAGCAGCTATCTGCTGCCGGAGCTTATTGTGCAGGCCCTGAGGCTTTCGCCAGCTGGTGCCCAGCCGCTTCTTTTTGTGTGAATCATGAAAGTTGAACTCAGGCTTCTTTGACTTCTGCCGGGTCCTAACTCTCAGCAACCTCTCTGCCATCCTAAATTCACCTCTTGTCCACCAGATATATTCCATCCTGGAATATCCTGATATCGAAACCATGCACCCTAGTCGCCTGCTCAATATTGGCCATGGTTTGGCCAACGTGCTCCTTGTCGATGCCTGTAATCACTACTTCGTCTTTGCCGATCTCGACCTTGGTTCCCGGTAGGATCTTAGCAGATCGAGACTTCCTTTCGCCAAGGAAGTTGTTTATGATGAGCTCGTCGCTAGCTGCCTTGAGCTGTATGGGAAAGTGAGAGTACACGACCTTCATCCTGTACTCGTACCCTCTGGTTACGCCTGCAATCATATTGCTTATGTGCGAAGCCAGAGTTCCCACCATCGCTCGGTGGCGCTTGCGATCGACCCTGGAATTCACGACCAGTTGAGCATCCTCTGTGCGGATCTCTATCTCAGGATAAGAGAGAGTCCGGGAGACCTCACCTTTCGGTCCCTTCACCGTGACGAGATTTCTGTCTACGGATACATTGACTCCTTCCGGGATCTCTACCTGTCGTGCAATCTGTTTGACCATGAGACCACCTAATACACGTACGCCAGTAGCTGGCCACCCAGGGACTGTGCCCTGGCATCAGAGTGGGCCATAACTCCCTTATTGGTGCTCAATATGAGCACTCCAAAGTTCCTGGCGGGGAGGAATCGCTTCTCCCACTTCTCCATCTCTGAAGCCTTGGTGGAGAACCGCGGCTTGATAACGCCGCAGCGGTTGATCCTTCCCAGGAGCTTCACTCTGAACATTCCCGACTTTCCGTCGTCAATAAATTCGAACTCGCCGATGTATCCTCTATCCGCCATAACCTTCAAAGCCCTGCCTATGACCTTGGAGGCGGGATGGATAATACATTCAGGCTTGCCTACGCTCTCCGCATTCTTTATTACGGACAGGGCATCGGCCAGTGGATCCAATAACAATGCAACCACCTACGAATACTTTTCAAAACCCATTTCAGGGGCGATCTCTCGGAAGCACTGCCTGCACAGGTATATCCCGTACTTTCTCACCAGTCCGCTCTTGCGGCTGCAACGTTTGCACTGGTTCGCACCTCTTCCGAAAATCTTCTTGCCTTTCTTCATGCTGCCTCCAAGATCTCAACGCCGAACTTCTGGTGGACGAACTCCATGGTATCGTCCTTGCCCAACCTCTGTCTACCTGGAAGCTTCTTTTGCGCCACTCGTCTCCGGGCTATCCTGTAGCCGGCCCTCTTCAGGGCCACGGATACGTCCATGCCGAAGATGCCGATCTCCGGATCGTATCTCATACCCGGAAAGTCGGTGTGCTCCTCAATGCCGAAGGAGAAGTTTCCCTGCTGATCGAACTGGCTCTTCTTCAGGCTATTGCCGGCGGCTTTAAAGGCCAGGATGAGAAATTCCTCAGCAGCCTTTCCCCGCAGGGTTAGCTTTGCACCGATCGGTTCCTTCTTCTTGATGCTGAAGGTGGGCAGAGTCTTCTTGGCGATGGACCGGACGGGTTGCTGGTGGGTAATCGTCTTCATAATGGTTTCAGCGTTTACCAACCTCTGGCCGCTCTCTCCTACGCCCACATGCACGACAACCTTGTCGATGCGGGGCTCAAGCATGACATTCATCTGACAGCCCCCAGCTTGATGACAGGCTGATCTGTTCCTATCATGTAGACGTACTCCTCGATGGTCTCAAACTCCTTATCGCCGGATATTATCACACGATTGGGCTGAGAGCTCTTCACTTTTATGATCTCTTTGATCTTGCCCATCTGCCCGGTGTGTTTTCCGCCTACGACCATGGCCAGGTTGCCGAGCTTGAACTCGATCCTTTCCTCGATATTCTTCTCGGGAATGGAGAGAACAAGGGAATCGCCAACTTTGAACTCGCCCTCTGCCAGCTTATTTGAGCCGTCGGAAAGGTTGAGCTGCAACTTCTTGCCGTTAATGATGGTCTTGTTCTCAATTCTTGCCAGCTTCCTGACATTTCCGGATTCAAGAAGGCTCAGATAGAACATTCCTTTCTCATCTTTCAGCATTCTGTACTGCTGGTCCAGAAGTGGAAGGGTTATGACATCAAATATGCCTATGGGCAGCTTGTAATCCGTCTGGGCCTTTCCATCCACCAGCACCTTACCCTCGTACAGAATCCTCTTTGCCTCGCGGGCGTTATCCACCAGCTTGAGCAGATCTCGGATTACCATCACGAGAGGCATGCTATCCGCAGAGGAATGCGGCCCGGGACTGGTCTTGGCGACCCAGACATGGGTCTTTCTGGCAATGGGCCAGCTCACGGGAACAGTTACTCTCTTCTGATGTCGGCTCAAGCAGATCGCCTCGCGAAGATCTTCTCTCTCTCAGCGTCTTCAAGGTTGAGCTTGACTATCATGACGTTGGAGGGATGAATGGCTCTCGGCACTTCAGTTCCATCGGCGCGGTAGTTGCTCACGCCTGCCACTTTTATGGTGCACCTCTTGAGGTCTACATCCTCGACTGCTCCTTCGGTGCCGGCGTGATCTCCACGCATAACCTTGACAGTATCGCCCTTGCGGAGCTGCGCATTGCGCTTCTTCAGCTCTTCACGCAGAGCTTTGCTCAAGGGTGCGTGCACGTACTTCTGACGCCTGTGCAGCGGCGCGGTATACCTTTCTTTCCGCTGCTTCCTTGGCTGTGTTGTAACCATAAAATCATCACACAATGATGGACGCCGCGGAAGCGATCTTGCTGAACCGTTCAGCTACCTCGCGGGCCACTGGTCCCTTAACCTCGGAGCCCTTGGGAACGCCCTCGTCATCTACTATAACGGCGGCATTATCCTCGAATTTCACTCTGAGGCCATCGGGCCTTCTGAACTCCTTCCTCTGGCGGATGATGACTGCCTTGAAGATCTGCTTGCGCATATCTGGAGTTCCTTTCTTCACAGATACGACTACTACGTCCCCGATTCCTGCGCAGGGCTGTCTATTTTTCACGCCGCGGTATTTCTTTACCGCGATAACGTGTAGCGTCCGCGCACCTGTATTGTCTACACAATCCAGGTATGCGCCAGTGTTGATCGCCCTTGGGATCTTGGCCTTTTGTCCTCTCATTTCAAGACCTCCACTACCACGTAGGATTTGGTCTTGGAAAGGGGCCGACACTCCGCTATCTTGACACGATCCCCCGCCTTGGCATCAATGCAAGGGGGATTGTGCGCATGGATCTTGGACTGCCTCTTTTCAAATCGTTCATACTTCGTTGCTTTCTTTTCGAACTTGCGCATGACTACCACGGTATTTTCCATCTTGTCGCTAACCACGGTGCAGCTAAAGACCTGGCCGCGTACAGGCAGGGTACCATGGAAGGGACATTTCGGATCATTGCACTCCTTTTGCGGCGCGCTAACGTCCAGTCCGATATCCCTCATAACTTCCACCTCGTTCTCTGCATTCTCTTGCTTATTCTGTTCTCGGGCTGCGAGGTCAAGATCGACCCCGTTACCCTTACTCTTTGTCCATTGGATAATAAGAAGATCAGGTTCGCATTCTTTTTTGGAATGCGCAAGACTTTGCGCTCTGTCTCCAAAAGGAATGTGTTCCTGGTCTCGTCAACAACCAGGGCCCTGAGCCCGACGATCCCAGGTTCACTGCTTGTCTCAACCAGGACATCAAGGCCGATCAACTCGTGCCTCGCCAGGTTCTCAGGGTTAAGGTTCACTTCTTTCGCTCCGTTTGGACCGTCTTGATTCTGGCGACCGTTCTGCGAATGTCTTTGATTCTCCCCGGTTTTTCCGGAGCGCCACCCGCAGTGACGATGCCTCTCTCGCGGATGAGCTCGCTATTGAGCTTTCGCAGCTCTTCAGCAATCTCCTCCGCGTTCATGTTTCTGATCTCATCAATCTTGAAGATGGCCATTTTTGGATCACTCCTCCTTGGCGCAGGGCTCGCAATCTGCCTTCTCCTCTGGGAGTGGTGCGTCCTCTGCTACGCCCTCGTCTCTGGCCACAGGGGCCTCATCCAGGGGTGCCGGCTTGACCTCAGCCACATTCGGCTCTGACTCCAGGAGCTGATCCAGATCGCTCTTCTTCTCCACAGCGGGTGGCGCCGCTGCAGCGGCAGGGGCCGGTGCGGGCGCTGCCTGGCGCGGGTGCTGGGGGAGCCAGTGGTTTCGAATCTGGAAGTCGTCGGGAAGTCGTACGTCGGGCGGTATGATCCTTACCTGACAGCCGATTACTCCCAGCTTCTTGACAGCTACAGAGTAGCCTTTATCCACGAGATCGATGGCCGGCTTGCCGGAGTGCTTGATGTATCCGGAGATAAATTTCTCTGTCCTGGATCTGGGGCCTGTTAACTTGCCGCTGATCACTATTTCGCACCCCAGGGCTCCTGCATCCATCACTCTGCGCATCATGGACTGGCCTGCCTTTCGGAAGTACCAGCCGCGCTCCAGAGACGAAGCCAGGCGATTGGCCACAACTCTGCCGTTCAAGTCGCCCCGGCCAACGTCCTGCACATCTATCTGGGGGTTGTCCAGATGGAACTTGCGATCCAGGTCTCGGGTTATCTTGCGGATAAGTTTGCCGCCTTTTCCGATGACCATGCCCGGCTTCTCTGCATAGACAGTGATCTGGGTGCCCATGGGTGTGCGGTTCATGAGCATGCCGCCATATCCCGCGCGCTCCAGCTCTTCAGCCAGATACTCATTGACGAGAGCTTTGGTGATGCCCTCTGCCACGAACTTCTTTTCAACGGACATCAGCTCTTCACCTCTGTCAAAACCATCTCCACGGAGACGGTCTCTGTGTTCTTGGGCGTGGCTCTCCCCATAGCGCGGGGCATCCATCCTCGAATGGTCCTGCCTTTCAAGGTACCGGCATGGAAGATCCTCATCTTATCGGACTCCATTCCCTTGTACTCGGCATTGGCAAGGGCATTATCCAGGACAATCAAGACTGCCTTGGCTGCCTTCTCCGGATACCGGCCGGCGTCCCACCCCACAAGGTCATGCCTGTGGGCCACATTTCTTCTATAGCGCTTGAAAGGAATTGACCTCTTCAAGGCTATGACATCTTCCAGATAGGCGCGGGCCAGGTTTGCCCGCATGCCTCTTAGCGTCCTGCAGATCTCGCGGGCGTGCTTTGGTGAGATGTGAAGCTCCATCCCCATGGCCCTTGAAGAGCGTCCTGCAGGCGTAAGCGAATAATTCAATCTGCCCAATCTCACACCTCACTTCAGCGGCACATATTTGCTCGATCTGGTAGCGCCCACACCTGCGGCTCCGTGTTGAACGCGACCGCGCGTCATCGCGAACTCGCCGAAGAAGTGCCCGATCATCTCGGGCATGACCTCTACCTTCTCAAAGCTTTTGCCGTTGTAGATCTCGAGATTCTTGCCCACCATATCCGGCAGAATTATCATGTTCCGGATGTGGGTTCGAACCGAGTCTTTGTTTTTCAGGTTCGCCAGGAGATTCTTGTTCTCCTTGGCAAGACCTCTCTTGATCGATCTGCGCTGCCGCGCTGGAAACAGCCCGGCAAGCTCCTCTATACTTAACTTGGCGAGGTCGGCCATCTTCCGGCCCCGATACAAGAATTCTTCCTTCCTCTTCGGAAGCTTGGACCCTGCTTTTTTAGCCAAAACCCATCACCCTAGCGCTTACCGGTTCTTCTTGCGGCAATTGAACCAACCTTTCGGCCGGGGGGCGTATTCCTGCTGACCGTCTTTGGCCTGCCCGGATGCTGGCGACCGCCGCCACCGAAGGGGTGGTCTACAGCGTTCATAGCTACGCCTCTGACGATAGGCCATTTCTTGGCCTTGGATCGGAACTTGAAGAAGCTCTTTCCTGCCTTAACCAGAGGCTTGTCCAGACGGCCGCCACCAGCAACGACTCCTATTGTCGCCATGCACTTCGGGCTGAGCCATTTCATCTCTCCGCTAGGGAGCTGGACGACTGTTTTGGGCCCATCATGAGCCACCAGAATGGCGCAGACCCCCGAAGACCGGGCGAACTGGCCGCCGTGACCTGGCTGCGATTCGACGTTGCAGATTGGTATGCCCTCAGGGATCTCCGCCAGGGGCAGAGTGTTTCCCGGTTCAATGGGCGCCGATATGCCGCAGGCCACTTCCTGGCCCACGTACATGCCCTCGGGGACCAGGATGTATCTCATCTCACCGTTGTCTAAGGCCATGAGAGCAACCGGAGCGGTCCGGGCGGGGTCGCGCATTATCTCCTGGACCACGCCCTTGATCGTCTCATCCTGGTCGACTTTGATGTGCTTGATGTCCGCCCTGTACCTGTGAGAGGGTGCCCTGTAAGTAGGACCTCCTGCGCCTCTATTTTGAGATATGATTCGATGTCCCATAGTTTTACCCCACCTACAGCAGTCCCAGCCTTGTGGCTAATTCGTTCGCACTGCCCTTTCCGTCCAGCTTCACGATGGCCTTCTTCTCTCCCCGGGAGGTTATCATGGTCCTGACTGCCAGGACATCTACGTCGTAGAGCTCCTCCAGGGCCTTCTTGATCTCCGGCTTGGTGGATCTTATGTTCACCAGAAACTCTATGGTATCATTGGAGTCGATCATACTGGTGACTTTTTCTGTAACATAGGGACTTTTGATGATCATTGCTTTGCCTCCGGGGAGTTCTTAATAGCGAGCTTTTCCAGGGACGATTCTGTCCAGACGGTCAGTCTGCCGGCCTTGGTTCCAGGAGCAAGCAATTCCGCGTTCAGCCTCTCGACGGTGACGAAGTCCACGCCGGGAAGATTGCGGGCTGCCTTTCCGAGGCCCCCGTCATTGCCCGCGACAATGAGCACGCTCTTGCGGCCTTTAAATTTCCTTCCCCGCAGTTTGCCCTTGCCGGCACGAATGTGCCTTCCATTCTTTGCCCTCATGACATCATCCCAGAGGCCTGCTGCCATCAGGAATTTTATGACATCAGAGGTCTTGTCCAGGGATTCAAGATCATTCTTGGCGACGACGGGCAGCTCCCGGGTGAACTTATGGCCCCGAGCCTCGACAAGTCCCGGTGACGCTGTGGCGGCTATGGCGGAGCGGATGGCTTTTCTCCTCTCCTTCTTGTTGACCTTCTCAGTATTGTCCTTATTGGGCTGAGGGGCATGAGACCTGCGACCGCCTACGGCCATGGGTATGCCGGCTGCTTTTCGGCCGTTCTTCAATCTGGGAACTCTGGAGACGCCGTGTCCCGGACCCCAGGACTGGGCCGAGGTGTTCATGCCTGCATAGAAGTGAGGTCCATAAGGCTGGAGACGGTTAGCTTGCGCGGCCAGCACTGTTCTCTTGATGATATCCGGCCGGTATTCCTCCTCGAAGACGGGAGGCAGCTCGATCTGGTCGCCTGCATTTCCCGATAGATCAATGACATTTATCTTCATTGCCTAGACCCCCTGCTTGGACTCTTGGCTTACATAGAGGAACTCGGGTGCTTTCACGAAGTTCTTTCCGGGTCTTATGGCGTGTCTGATCCTGACCAGCCGCTTGATGGGGCCGGGAACGCTTCCCTTGATCAGGACATATTGATTGCGGACCAGGCCATAGCCCGGGAATCCGCCTTCCGGAGTGATCTTGGTGCCGTCTGTTCCTATGAACATGAGCCTTTTATTGAATTCAGTCCTCTGGTGGTAGCCCATCTGGCCCAGTTGCGGAACGCGCCAGCTGATATGCGATGGGTGCCAGGGACCGAGGTTGCCCACGTGGCGCAGTTTGCCCGTTCGTGCGTGCTTGCGCTTGGCGATGGCGATTCCCCAGCGCCTGACTGGACCCTGGGTGCCTTTGCCCTTGGTGACGGCAGAGGCGTCCAGCAGATCGCCCAGCTCGAAGACGCTGGAGACTGGGACCTGCTGGCCGAGCAGTGTTTGCGCAAAAGCGAGACGATCCAGCATGGATCCGCCGTTGATGGGCATCTCCATGAGCTCAGGAACCTTCTTGGGGATTCCGGATACGAGCGTGGGGTTGGTGTGAACCAGGACCCGGACCTCCACGATGTCTTCGCCAATAGCCTTCAAGTCATCGGCAGAGGTTCCGCGGGTCTTCTTGGGAACCGTCAGAGCGCGGGTCAGATCCGGGCTCAGGTTCTCGGCCCAGGCCTCGCCTGCAGGGCGGAGCCCGCCGTTGTAGTTCTCGTAGGCGCGCACGGCCACCACGTTCATGGGGGGAACCTCAAGAACTGTCACGGGCATGCTGATCTCCATGCCCTCGGTGAGGCTGCGCGGCCGATCGTCGATCATCATGACGTGGGTCATGCCGGCCTTGTAACCGGCAAAGCCTGCCATCCTGGCCTTGTCCTCCTCGGGCCAGCTTCTGATTCTTGGGACCTCGCTCTTGGCCCTCTTTCTCGGGCTGTAGGCCAGCGAACCTCGTCTAGGTCGGTGTATTGTTGCCATTTAGTCCTCCAAGCGCACCAGGTTGAGCAGGGCTAAAGTGGCAAAGACAGCCTCTTCCACGCGAACCGTCTCAGTTCCTTGATGCGGAATGGTGTTAATCATTTCATACCTATCCATTGATTCCTTGCTCAAGAACGCATCTAAGCCCCGTGCGGGTGAGCCGAAGGCCACCGCAAGATCACGCATCTGAACTGAGTGGCCCAATTTTGAGAGGATTTCAGGCGTTACGGCCCTTCCGTTCCGGGAGGTAAGAACCACATGGCTACCCTGCTCATGCTTTTCTGCCAGGTAGCCTTCCAGGCTCTCCACTATCTCGGTCTCGAACCCCCAGTAATGAGGGATCTCCTTCTGGTCCACAGGCTCAGCGGCGAGCGGTTCATGCGAAAAGATTCTGACACTTAGGCGCTGCCCCACCGGGATATTTTTCCTCGGTGCGAAGGGGAATTGGGCGATTGATTCCGATTTCCACCCAGACGCCGCCATCAGATCCGACGCTTTCAACGACTGCTCCGACGCGAAACTCGCCAATCTTGAGCGATTCTGATTTTGAGTTTATGGGATGATGCGCGGTGCGTAAAGGCGGCAGTGTTCCCACATGGCGCAGCTCCTCCCGACGGGGGATGAGCAACTTGCGCAGGTACTGCGGCGTTTCCATGTACCGCAGGATCATGGCTATGAACCGGGAATCGTTGTATTCTGGATCTCTGTAGATCACGATGCGGTTCATGCGGAAGACTGCTGCTGCCCGTGCGATTTGGCCGACCTTGAGCGTGTTAACACGCGAATCCCTTCCCTCCATGGTGAGAGAGGACGGGATAAGGATGGCTCTCTCGCAGCAACCTGTCATCAGATTTTCCATGCTCTCAAGATAGTGGATATATAAAAAGGTTTGGAGAAAAAGAGAAAAGGAGAGGATCAGGTCTTATTAGTGAGATGAGGCGTCAGGATCAACCTTTGGGGAAGGCGGCATCGATCAGGCCCTGGCCCCGGTCCTTCTGGTAAGCTTCGGATACTTCCTTTAGCAGGGCATCGATCTGCTCCTGGGTGTATTTGAGCTTCGATGCCATGCCAGATAGGCCTTCAAAGCCTTTCTTGGCGTTTGCATGGCCTATGGAAGAAAGCATAATGCAGGCAAGGGCCACCAAACGCAGCCCCTCTTGTGATCTTCCTAGCTCCCAGGCAAGGAAGCCGAGCTGGTAGATGGTCGCAGCTTCAGCCGCCTTGTCTCCGATCTGCTGCCTGATTTTCAGGGCCTTCTCGAAGTTCTCCTGCGCCGCTTCGTAGTTGCCCTTGTCCATGTCGATCGAGGCCAGATCATGCCAGGTCGATGCTTCACCCGCCCGGTCGTCGATCTGCTGAGATATATTCATGGCTTTTCCGAATTTTTCCCGCGCCGCTTCGCAGTCGCCCTTTTCCAGGTCGATCGAGGCCAGAGCATGCCAGGTCGATGCTTCGCCATTCAGGTCTCCGATCTTTTGCCTGATTTTCATGGCCTTCTCGAGTTCTTCCCGCGCCGCGTGGTAGTCGCCCTTCTTGAAGTCGATCGTGGCCAAGCCATGCCAGGCGAGTCCGACTTCCTCTTGATCTGAGACTGCAGAAGCATCGATGCTCGTTTGATACCAGATTCGGGCTGAATCATACTCCCCTTGATCAATGTAGGTTCTTGCGATCCAGTTCATCGGAGCAGGGATGCTGCTCATAATTCAGCAACTCAACATTGAGCTCCCTCACGTCATCATAGAATCCGCTCATTACGAAGAAGCCTGACAGGCGATCCGTCACACCTCTGGCGAGCTCAAACTCCTCCGCCTGCAAATACTGGGACCGCGCTTCCATCAAACAGTCCGGCCCAGGAGAGCCCAAGCTCGCTCTGCCGGTCTTGTCGGTCCATCTCGACCAGGAAATCGCCGGCTAGCTTGTGGGCATCCTTTCGCTCTTCAGGGGAGAGCTTGGCCAGCAGCCAGCCCCGCAGGAGACCGTAGACGATCCAGAGAGGTTCTTTGGATCTTCCAGTCTCCTGATAGGCAAAGGCCCGGTCCTGCCAGCTTCGGGCGAAAGCCCGCACGTCTATCCAGAGGCTCCCCGGCGACGGCTGCCAGGCCCTCCAGAGTTACAGGGACACCGTAAACTGCCGACCGGCAGAGAGCCTTTTGCGACTCGGGACTGAGGTAGCTATAAAGCCGCTCGGCGAAGATGTCTCCAAAGTATTTGTCCTGCAATTTCTGAAGCTCGCCCGGCTCTGTGCCGGCAGGCAGCTCCACCCTGGCCAGCTCCGCCTTCAATGATTTGGCATCCATCTCCTTGACGGCCTCACGGATCTGGAGGAGGAAGCGAGGCGTCCCGCCGAACTTCCTGTACAGCTCCCTCAAGAGCGCCATGGGAAGCTCGCCCGACCGGCTGCGCCGCTCCACCTCAGGGTCACGCTGCATGATCTTCAGGAAAGAGGATTCGGGGAAGTCGCCAAGATCCTCCCGATGGACCTTGGGCGGAAGGACTGGCACATCCGATGGTGGATATCGGGTAGTGATAATAGCCCGAGAGCCTCCTGACAAGCTTTCGAGCAGGTACTGGTAGAATCCGGATATCTCCGCGTCCAGGATGTGCCGGTCTGCCTCGTCCAGGTTTGACTCGAAATTGTCAAGCAGCAAGAGGAAGCGTCCTTCATTCAGAGCGAATACCGCGTCATGCAATCTGCTTTCCACGGATAGCTTGGGATTGTTCAGATCCTCAGCCAGTGCCGTCCAGCTCATCAGCCTTTGCGTCGTTCCCCGTTCTCTGCTTTCTTGCTGCATTCCGGAAGGCATCGCCAAAAGCCTGCAGGAGACGCGCCGAGTTCAAAGGATTCTCTCTGGAGCTGGGGACAGGGATGGGGATGAAACCGCTGGTCTCCAGCCTGCGAGCCAGTCTGGTGGCGAGAGTGCTCTTGCCGCTGCCTCCCATGCCGGTGATGATCACGACCTGCAGATCACCGCTGCGCAGTTCGGGCAGAAGCCGCTGCTGCTCGCGCCTGCGGCCTACGAAATGTTCGGCATAGCCCTCTTTCATGCCGGGCAGGGCATCCAGAACCATGTTCTGCCGGGTCAAGACTTCGGGTGGCTTGTTGGGATCGAAGATCTGGCTCTGGCTGGTGGCAGAATAAAGCACGGGCAGGGTCCAGGACGGGTCGCCGCGCTCCCGGCAGGCCTTCCAGGCATCCTGGCGGGCCAGGAGTAAGAGCCCGGTCCACCGGCTGTCCATCTTTGAGCGTCCTGTAAAATGTGCGGGCGAAGTTGGTGGCCAGGTCGTCGGCGATGGAAGCAGCCCAGCCCACGGCCAGGGGCACCTCGGCCCCCACCAGGCTCTGGCAGATGCCGGCTCAAAGCCTCCCGCGGGCGCCTGGCCCGACTGGCAGCCGCTCACAAAGACGCACTGAACGCCCGAGCCTGCCAGGAAACGGCGCAGCTCTTCCGAGGGAACGAGATCTGCAGTGCCATCCTCTTTCTCGAAGGCAAAGCGGCCCTGGCCATCCCGGACTGCTCCGTGGCCGGTCAGGTGGACTATGTGAGGCTTGAACTCATTGACCTTCTCTTTCAGCTCCTCAAAGGTGCCCTGGTCGCAGGAATCGAAGGCCACGTCCTGACCGTAGACAGCCCGAAAGAGGGCCTCCTCCTCCTTTTCGTAGTCCAGAGTCGCCAGATCGGTGGGAGAGCAGGCCATGAAGAGCAGGCGCAGAGGCCCGGGGCGCAGATCTCCGGCGAAGGTGGCCATCTGCTTGGCGAAGCTGGGAAAGCGGCGAATTCTGAAGAGCGGATTGATGCCGAGAAACTCGCCATCGGGCGGAAGCAGGAGCTCCCAGGGGAGGTTGAGGATCTCGGGAATTTCTGAGGCGATGACCAAAAAACGAAGAGCGCCCACGGGAACCGCTGGCCGTGATCTTCTCCCAGGATGAGGCCAGCCAGAGGTCGAAGAGCTGCTTTCCCAGAGCCCTCTGGGCGCCGGCGTCCATTTCCGGCCTGCAGCCCTGCTCGAAGAGAGAGCCAAAGCTGCGGGAGATCTCCCGCACCGCCTGAGAATCCGGCAAAGAAAGGCTCTGGTTGCTGGTGAGAGGGGTTCCATTCAGCAGGATATGAAAGAGATAGGTACTGTTGGGACGCTCTCCCGCTTCCTTTATGGATAATGTGATGGTCGGATCCTGGCCCATAAGCTTGCCCTCTGGCTTTAAGATTTTGCAGGTGACTATATTCCAGGATTACTAAATAAGGTACACGATCGAATTAACAATGCACAGTCTCGAAACCTTCTCAGAATTATAAGAGAATGAGTGAGATGCTTGCGAAATTGACTTGCCTGATCGATCATCATCTTGACATTGGCCCTTCCATTGGTCTGCAGCTTAACCGCCGTCGCTTGGCCGGCCGCGGCCTTGAGCGGCGCCCCAACCATAGCGCGGGAGGCCCGCAGGGCCGACTCGCGGCACCCCGGAAGAATGTGCGGATGCTGTCCTTGCCTGCATCTACGAAGTCCAGTCTGCATTTCAATGACATTGGCATATCTTTATTAGTGCAAACGATTATCCAACTACTTCTTCTGGGTTCCGCGCGGTGATACGCGCTGGGGTGACGGGGCCCTCTCCCGGTTTTGGATAACTCATCTTTCGGCACTCCGATTAGTTCTGATTCCGCAAAAAAGAAAGAAGAAGGCGTATGAGGCGGTGCCCGGCATTTCCAGCCCCGTCGCCGTCTTCGAGATGGGCCTTAAGCCTCCACAGGAGCCGGAGTTGAGGCTGTAGCCAAAGCCGCCAATCGCGTTTGCAAGGTTTTGTAGATATCAGCCATGGCAAGATTTGTCATGGGTGCAATGACCATGATGTTAATGATCGTTGTGACAAGGCTAACGACAATAACGAAGATAGGGACGAGATCCTCAGAGATTACGGCCATTATCAGGCCGACGGGAAGAGCGATAAACAATCCAAGTATGATCATTATCACAAGTATGCCGCAAAAAAAGGCGAGCCAAAACACAAATAGATCTTTTTTCGCTCCAGCAGTCAATCTGCCGCTCTCTTTCAGGGCCTCAATAGGACCCATTCCCCGGTCTGTTGTGAGGTAACCATAGAACTGGTACTTCAGTGCCAGGAAGATGCCAGGAACTATGAATAACAAGAGACCAACCATCACCATCAGACCATAAAAGATGCTAGCTACCACATAATTTAAAAGGACGATAGGTTTGCTGCTATAGAGATCCCGGATCTGGGGCTCCCCACCATTCCGAAAGATAATGGAGATATTGATCAGTCCAACCTGGAACATGATATTTATGATGATGAAGAAAATAATTAGAACAGCAAATATCAGCACGGGTAACGGCCACCAGGATGAACTTTCTCCGAATGGCAATATAAATGAGGCCAATTGAGGAAGAAATGACGCGATTCCCACGATGGTCATCAAGACGACATAGAACTTCAGGTTAACCTTCAGGGTGTTCCAGCCAAATTCGATGGGACCCATTGTATCGATTACCTTTTCGCTCATGAAATATTGTAAGTTCTTAATTTATTAATATCTTTCTGAAATGCGAAACTCATAAATATGATCTCTGAATAGCCGTCATGCATCAGAGATGAAACGAGTTCGATCTCTCACTTTTCCATCAATGCTATCGGCTCAAACGTCCTCGCATCCAGAGAGATCTTGTTCTGGCAATAGCTGCAGACAGTCTCAAGATATGTTCCCTTTTCCAGCGCTTCGTCCACCTCTTCCTGGTCGGTTAGATACTGGGTCATCTCCTCTTCGCATTTGGGGCAGGTCACCTTCAGCCACTCCAGATGGCTCAGGTCTCGAATGGTCTTGATCAATAGGCCTATGGCATCTCTATAATTCTCCTCCCTGAAAGCCAGGGGCCGCAGGTGATCGATGAGAAAAGGCAGTCTGGCGCCGTCTTCCTGCAAGGGGATGATCATTAGATCGATGCCCCGGGCCAGGCCGATCTCCTGGCTCACTGTAGGGGACTGGCAGCCCTCCCGGGTAAGCAGAGCCACCATGGCCTCGGAATTTCTTATGCCAAAAGATACCCTCTCGGCAAGAGAGATGGCAGGGGACAGATTGTAGAGAGCAACATAGCTCTCCAGGCCCACCCGCCATAAAGCTCGGGAGAGCTGCAGAGCCATATCCTCATCACCTGGGGCATGAGAGATGTAAACTCGAGAGATCATCGCTCTTGCAACATATGCCTTCCTTCAAAAAGCTGACTCTGACCATCTGTTCATTTGCCCATATGTCCATTGCCCATCAGTCCATTTGACCGTCCGACCGGGTCCGAAGCGGATCTTTCCTGCGATCTTCTGCCGGCGCAGCAGCAATCGAGCCCGGCCCTAAAGCCTCCAGGAAGATGTTCCAGACCGCCCAGAGGATGGATATGGTGGCCATGAAGAATAAAATACCCAGCGAATCCTGGGAGATGTGCAAAGACAGGAGATCCACCAGATCGTAGAAAATGTAAAGGACAAAAGTGAGTGCAATACACCAGCCGTACATTTTCTTCTTGCCTACGACCAGCATTATGCCAAGAGCCACCACCAGCACTTCCAGCAAGATGGAAATCACCTGCAAAGCGTTCATCCTTTCTAACCCCCTTTTTGCTCTACATTTTTTCTAACTACATAATAATTAAAATAAGTTAGATATAAACCTTTGGTGGTATTAAAGAAATAGGCGGATAAAAACAAGAGGACGATCTGCCTACCTTCTGGGCAGATGGCCATGAGACTTAAGCAAATTTATAACTTCATCTTTATCGAGATCATACCAGTTTTGATAAGCATCAGCGACAGCAAAGCTGTAGCCTGTTCGCACATTAGGGCACACGATCAGATCCACCTCGGGGACAAGCAGCTCGATTGTGCTGGCCGAGGCGGTAGGAACAGCCACTACTATCTGGGAAGGGCCGCTTCTTTGCACCATTCTTATGGCTGTCATCATGGTGTAGCCGGAGGCCAGCCCGTCGTCCACTATTATCACTATCCTTCCCTTAACATCAGGCCAGGGGCGGTCTTCTCGAAAGATTCTATTCCTCGCCCGCAGCTCCTCATGCACCGGCTCGGCCAGCTCTTCTATCTCAGAGGGAGAGAGGCGGAGCATTCTGACCATAGGTTCGTTCAGCACCATATCTCCCTCCAGGCTGACGGCCCCAAAACCGGACTCCGTGTTGCCTGGGACGGGGATCTTCCTTATGATCAGAAGATCGTAGGGAAGCCCAAGCCGGGAGGAGATGACCAGGCCCACCGGCACTCCACCAGAAGGTATGGCCAGGACAAATGCGTCTTTTCCCCGAAACTGCTCCAGGGCTCTGGCCAGATATTCTCCCGCATCTTCTCGATCCCGATATACTCCCACCTGATTGTGTAATCTGCGGTCTTCAATCACTTTTGCAGGCACTAAAATCACCCTGGCATCTCATAATCTGGGAATTCTCTTTATACTAATTTAAGGCCATATCATTATAAAAGGATTACCAAGATCCAAAGACGGAAGGGGCCGCATCGACGGCAGGGCTCCACTTCGGTCAGAGCATCTGATTCGCCAGAGAACAAGGTTTGCGACAGGCTCGCCGGCAAAATCGCTGCGGCCGGGATGAATCTCTTGAATTTGATGGTGGGCGCCCAAAGAAAATTGATACTATTTTTTGTTCCCTGGTCGTACCCCTGGATCAGGAGAGCCTCAATAGAAGCGTATCATATTATGACCGATGATGGCAAGGATAACAAGATATAAGTTCTCAACAGATTAATTAAATAAAGAAAAGGAATCGCCGGGATTGAGACCGGAATGGGATGCGAGACTGCTACTCAAATCAGAGAATACGCCGATCGGGATGGAATAAATCAAATGAGTAAAATGTATCTCCTTATTATATTCGTCGTCATGATAAGCCCCAGCTCAGCCGGACAGTTCAAGTCCCCTGAGAGCACTGAGCCATCATATGCCGCCGTAGAGAAAATGTCTGCCATTCCGTCCCATGACCTATTTCGCAGAGGATCGAGCCCGGCCTGGGGCTATCTGGGCCAGAACAGTGGGCTTACAGCCAAAGGATTGGCCAGCGGAGCCAGACCTCCGCTTATGCGCTCTTCATCGAAGAGCAATAGGTCAAATGTCGTCATCTCCGAGCCCGTGAATTGCCCCGGCGGAACAGACCTTCTGGGCGTATGCGCCCTTAGATCCCAGAATTTTTCGGGGCAAAACATCTCCATAGCAATCATTGACTACGAGTATTATGTAGACAGGCTGTCCGAAAGAGAGCTGCCCAAGAATAGGATCCAGTTATTCAACGGTACTTTTTCTGAAGACAGCCGTCATGGCACCGCCTGTGCAGAGATCATAGGCGACGTAGCTCCGAATGTGACACTGTATATGGTCGGCCTTGAGGAATCATCCGAGACCGGATTCAAAGAAGCGGTAGACAAGCTTCTTCACCTGAATAAACGAATAGATATCGTCAGTTGCTCCATGGATTTCTCTTACGGCCTCTTTGATGAGGGAGACTCCATCTGCAGAGCAGTGCGAAACCTCACTGAGAATGGGACAATTTGGATCTCGGCTGCCGGCGATGAAGCCCAACGCCATTGGTGGGGAACCTTCAGGGATGAGGACGATAATGGATTCAATGAATTTGGTCCGGGCGATGAGGCATTGAACCTGACACTGCAAAGGGGAATGCCCCTGCAGGTATGGCTGAGCTGGAATGATAGCTGGAGCAATGCCAGCCAGGATTATGATCTTTATGTCTTTGCTCCAGACGGCACCTATGCCATATCCAAAAACCCACAAGAGGGATACGTTGGCCAAGAGCCAATAGAAATGGTATTTATGTTTGCCCCTGTCAGCGGCAATTATAGTATAAAGATAAAAAAGTACAGTGCTTTGAGGGATGATATTGCGTTTCAGCTATTTGCCTCTCAAAATCTCTCGAAATACAATATTGGGGACTCCAGCCTGGGGACCCTGGCAAGCTGTCCTGAGGTCATAACCGTAGGAGCTGTTGATGCATCAACCCTACAGTTGGAGAACTATAGCTCCATGGGGCCGACGATCGATGGCAGATTGAAGCCTGAGTTTGTGGCCCCGGATAATGTTACAACGGCATCATACCTGCCCGAAAAATTCCGAGGGAGTTCCGCCTCAGTGCCCTATGTTGCTGGAATCTTTGCTCTGGCTCTGGAAAAAGGCAGGAAATTGGGCCTGACGGACGAAGAGATAGTACAGTTCCTTTTGAATAGCGCTATCGATCTGGGCCCGAAAGGTCCAGAAAATGAGTATGGATACGGTCTGATCAATCTCAAAAGCTTTGCAGAATTGTAAGGGAGGAATTGCTAATATGATCAAATGGCTATACTTAGTTGTGCTGGCCTCAATGGCTGTGCTTTTGCCCTGCCAGGCAGCAGATGAGACTTTTAGGAGCCTTGAATACGGATTTTCCATCGACTACCCAAAGGAGTTGAGCGTATACGCCAGCATAGGATCCCTTATCGGAATTGACGATCCCGTTGTAGATATCGGCATTCTCAGTATCGGGGATGTAGTAGTCGACGTCTTAGAGAGCAACCTGAGGCCGGTTGAGGACATTGCCTCACTAGCTCAGTCCAAATATGAGGACGCAGCTAATTTCACATTGTTGGGAAGCGGGGATCTAGAAATCAATGGAAACAGGGCATTATTCATGGATTCAATTATAGAGATCGAGGATGGAAGAACACTCAAGATAAGGGACATCTTTATCGAGAGCGGAGGTAAAGTCTACCAGATCTCTTGCCGAGCCATCGATAGTAAGTTCAGGCAGGCTAATCAGACTTACTTTAGCAGAATGATCTCGTCGTTTAGGACTTTCCCCATCGATGATGCAATTGAGGCCAATTTGCCGGGCTTCCCGATAACTACAGGTGATGAAATCTGGTCGTCACCTGCTTTGGCGGATATAAACGGCGATGGCAATAAAGAAGTCATTTTCGGGACGAATAAAGGCAACCTTCATGCCATAGGCCTAGACGGAAAGGATATTGCAGGATTTCCCGTGCGGTTGAAAGACATCATTCGATCATCTCCAGCACTTGGTGATTTGAATAATGATGGAGACCTTGAGATTGTTGTGGGTTGCGATGACGGTCTGCTCTATGCAATCCGCGGAAATGGTTCTATGCTAACCGGATTTCCCAAAGAGACAGCCGGATCCATAGCCTCCTCTCCGTCCATCGGGGATATAGATGGAGATAAAAAGCCTGAAGTCGTGGTTGGATCGAGCGATGGAGGCATATACGCCTGGCACAGCGACGGCTCTATCGTATGCGGCTTTCCAATAGTCACCGGAGGAGAGGTCTGGTCCTCACCTGCCCTCGCAGACATGCAAGGCGACGGCAATCTGGATATTATCGTGGGAGCTAAATATATCTGCAAAGGAATGGAGGGATGTATGAACCAGTATGTTCTTGGAGGCAGCGGAGGGAAGATATATTCTTTGAACTATAAAGGAGAAGCCCTTCCGGGATTCCCGAAATATCTATCGCAAACAGATAATATCGGATATTCTTCACCCATACTCTCTGATATCAATCAAGACGGTCAAACGGAAGTAGTGATGGCCGGTACCCAAGACCTGTATGTAAAGACCTCCGACGAGTATAGAGATGACCATCGAGGATTCCCCCGGAAGGTCGATGGCAGCCTGCAGAATAGCTTTATTGCCATGGGGGATCTCGATGAAGACGGTGTCCCTGAGATCGCAGCTAGTTCAACCGACGGCAGATTGTACGTCTGGCGCTCTGATGGCACATATATGAAAGGATTCCCTATACAGACAGGAGGCTACATTCAGCTTATTACCCTCGGAGATATAGATGGAGATGGATTCCAAGAGATCCTGGGGGGATCGACTGACAACAGAGTCCATGCCTGGAGGCTAAATGGAACTGAAGTCGAGGGATTTCCCAAGGCAACCTCAGACGATATCGAGACTGCGCCGACACTAGCAGATATCGAAGGCGATGGATCCCTCGAACTGGTAGTCGGGTCCGACGACGGCCAGCTGTACGCCTGGAGGATCTCGGACAACTATGGAAAGCTTGCCTGGCCGATGATTATGCAAAATCTGCAGCATACGGGAGTTGCCGAGCTATAGAAATCACGGGGCTTCTTCAGAAGATGTCCCGCCACTATTTTTGTCATGAGCAGTGGTTTCTTGGTTTGTTGCATAGGTTTAAGTGATTTAAGGCGATCATACTATCAGGAGTCTCATGCCTATAGGTGTTTACGTCTGTCACTGCGGCCTGAACATCGCCGGTGTCCTGAACATGGAGGAGCTGAAAAGCTTCGCGGAAAAGCTGCCCGATGTGGCAGTCGCCCGCGATCTGCAGTTCTCCTGTTCCGATACAGGACAGGAGCAGATTCAGAAGGATATTGCCGAGCTCAAGCTCGACCGGATCGTCGTGGCCGCCTGCTCGCCGCGTCTGCACGAGCCCACCTTTCGGCGAGCCATAACCAAGGCCGGACTGAACCCTTACATGCTGGAGATGGCCAACATCCGGGAGCAATGCTCCTGGGTGCATATGGACCAGCCGGCCATGGCCACAGAGAAGGCCAAAGACCTGATAGCCATGGCAGTGGCCAAAGCGGCACTCTTGCGACCGCTGGAGCCGGAGAGCATACCCGTCAGCAAAGACGTGCTGGTCATCGGTGGAGGCGTGGCCGGGATCGCTGCCGCATTGGATCTGGCAGACGCGGGCCTGCATGTTTATCTGGTAGAGCGCCGGCCTACCATCGGCGGATACATGGCACTCTTGACGGATGTCTTCCCCACCAACGACTGCTCCATCTGCGTTCTGGGGCCCAAGATGTCCGAGGTCTTCAACCATCCGGATATTACTCTCTACACTTACGCCGAGGTTCTGGGGGTGGAAGGGAGCGTGGGCAACTTCACAGTCTCAGGAATTCGCCGTGCGCGCTATGTGGACCCGTTGCTCTGCAAAGGCTGCATTAACGAATGCGCGGGCGTCTGTCCCGTGGAAGTGCCCAGCGAATACGACTTTGGCATCGGCAAGAGAAAGGCCGTCTATGTTCCCTATCCACAAGCTGTCCCCCTGGTGGCCTGCGTCGATCCCAAGGCCTGCATCGGCTGCGCCCGCTGCGTGGAGGCCTGTCCCACCAATGCCATCAATCTCGAACAGGTGTCCGAGGACTTCAAGATAAATGTGGGTGCCATAATCGTGGCCACGGGCTGGCAGCCATTCGATGCCACCCGAAAGGAGGAGTATGGCTTTGGAAGGTACAGGGATGTGATCACCACATTGCAGATGGAGAGAATGCTGAACGCCTCCGGGCCGACAAAGGGAGATGTCGTACGCCCGAGCACCGGCCAGATCGCCAGGTCCATCGGCTTCCTGCAGTGCGTAGGCTCGCGCGATGCAACGGTGGGCAACATCTACTGCTCTCGCATCTGCTGCATGGCCTCGCTCAAGAATGCGCAGCTTGTGAAGGAGAAGTATCCGGATACGGATGTCACCATCTATTACATCGACATCAGAGCCGGCGGGGAAGGATATGAAGAATTTTATGTGCGAGCGCAGAGGCTGGGCATAAATTTCGTCCGGGCTCGCATCTCCCGCATCGATCAGGTGGACGGCGAGATCTTTCTAATCTATGAGGACACTCAGACGGGCGGGATAAGAAGAGTCAAACACGATATGGCCGTCCTCTCCATAGGCCTTGAGCCCGACAGGAATGCTGATGTTCTGGGCAACCTGCTCGGCCTGTCCCGGCGGCCGGATGGATTCTTTGAGATCGCCCACCCCAAGATGAGGCCTGTGGAAGCGCATATTGACGGCGTCTTCATCGCCGGCTGCGCCTCCGGCCCCAAAGAGATTCCCATCTCCATCGCCCAGGGGAGCGCGGCTGCAGCCAAAGCCATCAAGCTCTTGAATAAAGGCGTCCTGGAGCTGGAGCCCACCTCTGCCTATGTGGACCCTGATCTATGCGTCAAGTGCAAGCTATGCGTCAATGTATGCCCCAAGAAGGCCATCGCTGTGAAGAGCCCGGCCTACGTGGATGAAGCTGCCTGCAAAGGATGCGGCTCCTGCGCTGCCGCCTGTCCTGTGGATGCCATCAATATGCGACTCTTCTCCGATGAGCAGATCATGGCTCAGGTCAGGGCGGCGACGGCTGTGAAGAGGGAGTTTCCCCTGATTGTAGCCTTCCTCTGCAACTGGTGCAGCTACGGAGCTGCGGACCTGGCGGGAACCTCTCGCATCCAGTATCCCACCAACGCCCGCAACATCCGCGTCATGTGTTCAGCGCGAGTGGACCCCAGCTTCGTCCTGGAAGCCCTGCAGCAGGGCGCAGACGGCGTCTTCATCGCCGGCTGCCGTCCGGGCGAATGCCACTATCGTGATGGGAACTATCAGGCACTGCAGAGGGTGAATGTGCTCAAAGGAGTCCTGGAGAAGATAGGCCTGGACCCGGGAAGAGTCAAGATCGTCTGGTGTGCCGCGAGCGAGGGCGAGATCTTTGCCAAGGACCTGAGAGATTTCATAGGCGAGCTGAAGGCCATCGGTCCCATCGGAACGGAGCTGAAGAAGGAGAGAGTGGAGCCCGAAGCCGGGCTCGCGAAAGATAACTGCGAAACGCCCTGCGAGATGAAGATAGAGGATGAAATCAAGGAGCTAGTGAGCCATGATGGAGATTGAGAAAGATATGGACGTGGAAGGCTCCCACATCCTGGCCAGGCAGAAGACCCCCGAGAGTGAGAAGGTCCTGGATTATGATTATAAGAAATGCGCTGGCTGCTCCATTTGCGTTGCTCTCTGTCCCAAAAAGGCCCTGCAGGAGGGGCCCCTGCTGGAGATTGCCAAAGGCCTGGACGCGCCGCCCGTACTGATTGACCTGGATGCCTGCGTCTTTTGCGGAATGTGCGTGAATTTCTGTCCATTGAAGGCTTTCCAGATGACAGTGCTTGAGAAGAAGCCACCGCTCGAGGCGGCAAACGCTGCCGCAGCACAGATATGACCGAAGCGACTGAAGAGACAGAGAGGACTGGAGTGATTGATGGGACTGAAAAGCCCAAAGACTTCAGGAAGCTGGAGAAGTATCCGAGGCTGGTGTCGGAAGCCGTCCCCAATGAGAAGTGTCTGCCCTGCATGCTCTGCGAGCCTGTCTGCCCCACCACGGCCATCAAGGTGACTTTCAACAAGACCCGCGAGGACTATGGGCCCCTGCGCACCGGAATAGATGGCAAGATCTCTATCGATCAGGAAAAGTGCAACCTCTGCGGGCGATGTGCAAAATTTTGCAAGGCCTTCCTTCTGGTCGAGAAAGGGGAGAAGGAGAAAGATCCCCGCAATCTGGTGCCCTATGAGCAGTTGCTTGTGGATGAGGAGCTATGCGACTTCTGCGGCCTGTGCGTGCCCCTTTGCCCGGAAGAGGCAATAAAAGCAGAGGGTGAGCCCTTAGAGGTGCCCGAGGCCGAAAAAGAGTTCGAGGGAAAGATCGAGATTGATAAAGACCTGTGCATCGGCTGCGGCAGATGTGCCCAGGTCTGTCCATATGAAGCCATGGACATCAAAAAGCCTTTTGAAGGTGAAGTAAAACTGCTGGAGAAGAACCTGGTGCGATGCGATCCCCTGGGCTGCCAGGCCTGCTTCAATGTCTGCCCTGCCAAATGCTGGTATGTGGACGAACGGGGCAAAGCAGCTCCCGTCCAGGACCAGTGCATCTTCTGCGGAGCCTGCGAGAAGGCCTGCCCCGTCAAGGCCATTGAGGTGCATAGGTCTGATGTCAGACATACGGAGATAAAGGGGACTCCCTGGGCCGAGGAGTGGAAAGAAGCCATCTCCGCCATAAAGACAGGCGAGCGGAAGCGGCCGGATGTGAGCGGCGCCGTCGCACCGCCGGACATAGAGAGGCTGCCTCTGCCTGCGCCCGAGATCCCAAAGATAGATCCCGAGCTTCTCAGACGGGTCAACAAGGCCTTGAAGCCTCTCCTGCCTCTGCTCAAAAAGCCCAAGATCAGGCAGATCATGGAGCGGGAGACACCTGAGGAGGCCAGCTCGAAGATCGTGGAGCGGCTCCAGAAAGAAAAGACGAAGAAGCCGGCTGTCGAGAAGGCGACGGCATGGGATGCAACAGTGGCAGACGAATCGGCGGAGGCAAAATAAAAATGGCAGAGGATGAAGAGTTCAAAAGTGAAGTCTTGCGGCTGGCCGGGCAGGAGGTCTTGACCTGCATTCAGTGTGGTACCTGCTCCGCCAGCTGTCCAACGGCCAATCTTATGGATCCCAGCATCCGAAAATTGATCAAACTCTGTCTGGAGGGAAAGAAGGAGGAGGCTCTGCATAACGATACCCTGTGGCTGTGCACCTCCTGCCTCCTATGCACTGTGCGCTGCCCGCGGGGCATCCGGCCCAAAGCTGTCATCTCGGCACTGAAATTTCTGGCGGAACGAGAGGGCATCCCGGGAAGAGACCAGGCTTATGAGCAGCTTTTCATAAAGCAGATCATGGATTACGGCCGGATCAGCGAGCTTCCCCTCACGGGCGAGTTTCTGCTCGTCTTTCCCCAGGGGGCGGTGCAGTCCATGCAGATGGGTCTGGAGCTCGCCCCCAAAGGAAAGATCAGCCTGGAGATCGAAAAGATCCAGGGTCGAGATGAGGTCAAAAGAATTGTGGAGAGGCTCGGCAAATGAAGCTGGCTTACTATCCGGGCTGCGTCTTTCGATCGACGGGAAAGGATATGGACGCCTCCACCCGGGCCGTCTGCAGAGCTCTCGGCCACGAGCTAGAAGAGCTGGAGGACTGGAACTGCTGCGGTGCGACGCATGTCTCCAATGAATTGGTCGCCACGGGCCTTGCCGCCCGCAACATGGCCCAGACGGACCTCGAGATCATGACCTCCTGCTCCATCTGCTATAGCAACCTCCGGACGGCCGTTTCGAATCTGGAGGATCTCGAAACCAGAAAAAAGGTGAATGCCGTCCTGGACAAGAAGTACAGCGGAGCCCGAATCCGGCATGCACTGGACGTCATCCTTGAGGCACTGGCTGAGAACGACGAAAGGATAGTTGTGCCCCTGAAGGAGCTGAAGGTTGCGCCCTACTATGGCTGCCTGCTCACGCGCCCGCGTGGCCTCTACAGCCCTGAGTTTCCCACCATCCTGGAAAAATTGATTAAGACTCTGCAAGCTGAGCCCATCGATTTCCGGCTCAAGACCTTCTGCTGCGGCGGGCCCATATTCATGCCCCGGGAGGAGGCTGCGGATGACATTGCTTTTGCCATCCTCAATGAGGCCAGGAAAGCAGGGGCAGAGGTCATCGTGACTGTCTGCCCTCTCTGCCAGCTCATGCTTGATGCCAAGCAAAGGTCTCTGGAGCAGAAGCACGATACGAAGATAGAGATTCCTGTGCTCTATGTGACACAACTGGCGGGCATAGCTCTCGGTCTCGGGCCAGAGGAGCTGGGGCTGAATATGAATTCGGTGTCGCCGATGGCCATGATGGAGAAGGTTTACGAGAAGATGGCGGAATGAGGAAGGAGATCTGATGGAGACTTCATGGATGAGTTTGAGGTAGGCGAGGAATTGGTTACTACTGCACGTAATCAGGGATAGACCGTTCAGTGATTACTAGTACAGCTGGGCCTAAATAAGCCCATTTTTAGGCGGTAAGCGCCTTTCGGACAAGTATACTAAACCATATTTCGATCTGGTTCATCCAAGAAGCATGTTTTGGCGTATAGTGGAAGACGATCCGATGAGTTGGATCCCTCAAAAATTTCTTCTCGCGTTTTCATAGACTGCAAAATACCGCATTTTGCCTTTCAAGTCAGGTATCTCAAAAAATATGATATGAATTTTAGATGAAAATATCAAGTAGCAGCAAAGTATCTGTTACAAGTACCTAATTAAATTTACATACAAGTTAATTCCGTCCCCAAAATCCCTATCTCTTCCCCTTGATCTCCTTCGCAATCTCCCCCACCAGTGCATCCCGGTTCTCCTGGGTCACTGTTATCACCTTGAAACTGCTGCGAATCTTCTTGGCGAGACGGTGATTGGACCACTCGTGTAGCACCACCAGCATGGGTTTTGGCGAGGCGATGGCCTTCTCGACCGCCAGGATGAACCTGCGGCTGGATAGCTCCATGGGACCTATCTCGTCTACGATGATGAGTTCAGAGTTCAATGCGTTCTCCACCGCCTGCGCTCCTATCCGGTCCAGGTCATCCAGACGGACCCGATACTTTCCCAGTTGCGGCCCATCCCCGGTCTCATCGGCCAGCATTCCCGTGGCCCCGGAGCACAGGTCGAGGAGCTCAAAGCCGATGCGCCGGTCTTTGTAGCGCTTGTCACGGGCCAAGACGCCGCCCACGCGCGCGCCCGACATCGCCGCAACCTTTTGCACCAGAGTGGATTTGCCGGTGCCCGGGTGGCCTGTTACTGCAATTCTATGGACCATACAGCTCCCTCATCCTCTCCACATAAAGGCTCAGGCTCTCCACGTCCTTTATCTCCTTTTTGACCAGCTTCTTAAGACGGCTGCGCAGCTCCGCGTCAGGGCGAGAGCCCACGGAGCGCAGGTGGTGCTCGATGTTCCTGGCCATCTCATCCCCTTTGCTATCCCAATCGGTGAGCAGGACAATCACCGAGAAGTTCCGGGCGGCTTCCTCGGCCAGGTCCAGAGCCCTCCGGCGCGAGGCCATTATCACCGGCCCCGGCAGGCCCAAGGCCCGCAAGGCCATTTCGTCGTTCCTTCCCTCCACAATGATCGCAGCACCCTGAATTGAAGCCTCCAGGAGAGCGGCGATCAGCTCTTCCAGGGCCTCCAGATCATAGGTCCTTTTGGGACGGCTCTCTTGCGACGCTCTTCCCCACACCATTGTATCTCCAGATCAATTCCGGGATTTATTTCCTGAGTCTATTCACCGGATCAATTCCGGGGCCAAATTCATCTATCCATCTATTAGGATATCCAACTTCAATTTCAACTTCAAGCTCGGCTCAATATCGATTTAATGATCGTGACGACCTTATCCATTTCGACGCCTTTTATGAGCAGAACCTTTCTCGCATTTTTGTGACCGCTCAGCAGTTCGACATCCGACTCTGAGATGCTTAAAACTCTGGCCAGCTCTTCCACAAGCTGGCGATTGGCTTTCCCTTTGGATGCCCCCTCCGTTAGCCGGGCCTCAAGAGATCGCCGCCAGGGGTTGAAGCCGGAGGGCACCGCCAGCCGGGAGGATCCGGGTACAACTTCAAAGCGGATGAAGCAGCCAAGAGGGTGGGGCTCGACCGCCGGGCAAGGGTCCATCACTCTTCAGATAAGCCTCCTGGGGGCTTAAAGCTTGTTGCCGGGGGGACAGGATCACCAGGGATGACGGGAATGAAGCCTGAATCTATCCATCATTATCTAAACTTAATAATTTTTTAAGGCATACAGGAGAGCTTCCCGGAAGGGAGCTCTTTTGGCAACAGGTTAAAATAGCGCTAGCGACGAAAGCTCAGAGGTTCGATGAAGATCAAACAAATCGTCGTCCTGACAGGTCAGACCGAAGTGGCAAGTTCCATTCTTCCCGGCTGGGAGCAGCTTGGCCTGCAGATCTGTATTCGTGATCACTTTTCTCTCGATGATGACGGCCAGGGAAGCCTGATTGTATGCGATCCCTGCTATGTTGAAACTCCACCCGGTTCCGTGCTCATACGCCAGGCCCTGGGCAACGGATGCACCATCCTCCTGGATGGCAGGCATTGCTCTGCGGTTCTGGAAGAGATCAGAGAGACTGGTGGCCTTTCGCCGGAGACGAGAGATAACCTGGAGGCGTACGCCCTCTACAGGTGCCTGCAGAGCGACGCCCAAAGGCTGGCCGAACTGCAGTCCGGAGTGGATGGCCTGCCTCAATATGTGGCCACTGCCTGCGAGAAGGTGCAGGACCTGCGCTATGGAGAGAACTGGCATCAGAGGGCGGCACTGTACCGGAAGCAGAACGATCTGGGCCTGCCCGTAGCCCGGAAGCTCAACGGGCGGGATATGTCCTATAACAACATGGTCGATGCGGAAACGGTGCTGGAGATGCTCATCGACCTGTCGGAGTACTGTGGAGCGCCCTCTGAGAAACCGCTCTCAGTCATTGTGAAGCATGCCAACCCCTGCGGTGTGGCCTTTGGCAGCAGCCTTGCTGAAGCCTACCGGCTCTCTTTTGCCACCGATCCCAAATCCGCATTCGGAGGCGTAATAGGCTTCAACCGAAAGGTGGACGTGGACACGGCGCAGAATATAGGCGACAGCTTCGTAGAGGTTCTTCTGGCCCCAGGATTCGAGCCCGAGGCGCTGAAGCTCTTGACGGAGAAGAAGCCCAACCGCAGAGTCCTGGATATAGGAGACCTGCTGCAGAGGAAGGAGGAGCTTTACAAGGGCTACTACCAGAAAAGCATCTTCGGCGGCATGATGCTGCAGGATTATGATACCGGCGACATAGAGGAATGGAAGGTGGCGACCAAAAGGCTTCCCACGGACACGGAGACCAGAGCCCTACGGTTTGCCTGGAAGGTCGCCAAATATGTGAAATCCAACGCCCTGGTCTACACTACGGAGAATCAGACCATCGGCATAGGATCGGGCCAGGTGAGCCGCGTGGACTCCGCCCGCTTTGGAGCGGAGAAGGCGGAAGAGCACGGCCTGTCCACCCTGGGAACAGTGGCAGCCACGGATTCATTCTTCCCCTTCCGGGACGGCCTGGATCAAACCTTCCAGGCGGGAGCTACAGCCGTAATTCATCCCGGCGGATCCATCCGGGATGCAGAGGTGATAGATGCCGCCAACGAGCATGACATGGCCATGGTCTTCACGGGCATGCGCCACTTCAGGCACTAAAACCGGTCCGAAGACGCAGGCAAGGACACCGTCATTGACAACGATCGCGCTTCTGGCGCTAGCATTGGTCCTCTTCAATTCCGCCTTATTTGCGGTTTCATCGGCAAGCACAATCCAGGCAGGCGAGGATATCCAGAAGGCCATAAGCTCAGCCCAGGCAGGAGACATAATAATAGTGGGCCCAGGGGACCACGGCACCTTCGATGTGGACCGGCCCCTGACGATTGTGGGGCAGGGCGGGCCGGTAATCCGCGCCTCTATGCAGACCCCTGCCATAAGAGTAAACAGCGATGGCGTTACCATCTCCGGATTCAGTATACTTGGGGTGGGCAAGGACACCACAGCCAAGTTCAATTACTATATGCAAAATCCCCTTGCAGCAGCAGGAAAGCGTCTCGACGAGCCCAATGCCGCCATAATTGTCCGCGGCAACAACTTCCGGCTTCTAAACACCACCGTCTTTGGAGCCCAGGTGGGAGTCCAGGCCGAGAACGCGCACAATCTCACCCTGCAAAATAACACCCTGGATGGCTGCGATATAGGCGTGTATCTCGTGGGCTGCATGGCCCCCAGAGTGGAGGGCTGCAGAATCACCAACTGCAAAAAATACGGCCTTGATATCGAACAGTCCCGCGATATGATGCTTGCCAATAACAGCATTCTAAAAACACCAATGGCGGAATCCTACTAAAAGGGGCAGACGGACGCACAGTCCAGGATAACGTCTTCTCCATGAACACCTTCGGGCTCTCCCTCTGGAATGCCTCCTACAACCAGTTGAGACGAAACCTGGCCGATCATAATTATTATGGATTCCTGGTAACATCCCAATCGAACTACAACAATATCACTGATAATCTGGCTCTGGATAATAGCAGAAGCGAGATCATAACGGGCTTTGGCATCGGCTTCAGCCTGCAAGAGAACAGCAGCTATAACGTGATGATCAGAAACACTGCTATGAGGAACTTCAACGGCCTGGAGGTCTCCAAAGGCTGCCAGTTTAATGCCGTCTACGAAAACAATGCCTCGGAAAATAAGCACGGCATAAGGCTCAATGAGAACCGGAATAACCTCATATTCGGAAACAACTTCTATAATAATGATATCAATGCTTATGAGAATACCAGCCTCAATGTCTGGAACACCACCCTCGGCAACTATTACAGCGATTACCGAGGCAAGGACGAGAATGGCGACGGCATCGGCGATCAGCCTTATTCCCTGCCGGGCCCCGAATCGAAGTCCTTCGATCACAGGCCCCTGATCCGCCCCAACCGCGAGGGAGATCTGGGATTTTCGGCGCTCAGAGAAGAAGCCAGGAAATACGCCATACTTGGACCGGCCGCCGAAGAGATCCCCCTCACGAGAAAGGTGAATGGAGTATTGGTGATATCCAGAGGCCTGCCCGGCACTCCTCCAAAATGGCCGGAATCAAGACCTCTGGATGTGACTGTTCCGCCGTTCCAGAAGGATTCGGATTTCTAAAATGACTCTTCAACAGGAAGGCGCCATCACCTTCGAGACCGAGGGAGCCTTTTACAATCCCAAGATGATGCTCAATCGGGATATCGGCGTGGCGATGGCCCGGTCACTGGGCCTGACAGAGTATCTGGATGCCCTATCCGCCAGCGGAATTCGCGGTCTGCGGGTGGCGAGAGAAGCGGGCGTAGAGAGAGTGACATTGAATGACTTCAGCCCCCATGCCTATCAGCTCATTCTGAAAAATGTGGCCCGAAATGATCTCTGCTGCACAGTCACCGAACGAAATGCCAATGTCCTCCTGCATGAGCAGCACTTTCAAGCCGTGGACCTGGACCCATTCGGCTCGCCCTCATCTTACCTTCCTGCGGCCAGCAGATCAGCCCTCTCCTATCTCTTCATTACCGCCACAGATACGGCGCCTCTTTGCGGCGCTCATCTCCGGAGCGGTATTCGCAAATATATGACAGTGCCTTTGCGCACAGACTATCACCGGGAGATGGGGGCCAGAGTCCTCCTCGGCCTGGCGGCGCGGGAATTGGCGCGGCTGGATAAGAGCCCGGCCCCCATGCTCACCCACGTTACCGACCACTATGTGCGCACTTACCTTCGCGTGATCAAGGGCGCAAAAGCTGCCAACAAATGTCTGGAATCCCTGGGTTATGTCGAGCACTGCAGGAGCTGCGGTGGCTTTGTTCTGCTCTATGATCCACATCCAGCGGGTACATGCGGCCACTGCAGCGGCAAGACCACATTGGCCGGACCCCTGTGGCTGGGCAGGATACAGGAGCCGGATGCCATCCGTAGCGCTTTAGCCCAACAGGGCTTGAGCCCGAGAGCCGAAAAGCTCCTCTGCACCTGCGCGAGCGAGGTGGAGGCACCCATGTACTATGACCATCATAGTATCTGCGAGAGGCTAAACATCACCCCGGGCAAGATAGAAGATGTCGTGCAGAGGCTGCAACGGGCGGGCCGACAAGCTTCCCGCACCCATTTCAATGGACTGGGTATAAAGACCGACGCCGCTATCCAGGAGGTAGAAGTGGCAGTGAAGCCAGCTTGATTTTTAAAAAAATTATAAAAAAGTCGGACCTGTTTTTCCACCTAAAACTTAATAAAGGAGAAGAGACGTAATAGTGATAACTGCATTATGACAGAATAATGCAGGAAATCGCGGCACGAGGTGACGTTTATTACCCCCTTCATTGCTACTCCCTTTCGCATCTCGTGCCATCCCTTGTTACATTTTAGCTAGCTAATAGAATGCAGATGACATCCTTCTTAGAGTGCTTTGACCAGTATCAGAGCTATATTTTCTTCCGGGTGAGACCGTGCCAGAGCTCGCTACCTGGCAGGCATGGTACGTAAATGCTCTCCACCCATAGCCATCACGATCTGTTTCCTCATTGATGCGGGAAAGGGTAAAAGGACTACAGGAGACTGTGCAGGTAAATCTCAACGCCTGCAGCCTTATGGATCTGACAGGGAGCAACCATTTTCATCAGAGGCCGGTGGGTTATCTTTGAGTGCCGGGGCCCTGTCGAGTTCTTCATTTCGTGATACTGGTCCCACCCCATTCCAGCTAATTGGCGCAAAACGGTAAAATAATGGAATGATAATGCCTCTGGCATGAAGATTGCTCTTGTTGGCGGTACCGGCGATATTGGGACCGGCTTTGCAGTGCGCTTTATGCAAAATCATGAGATCATTATAGGCTCACGTAAAATTGATAAGGCCAGGGAAAGTGCCGCTGCAGTTATGCAACTTTCCGACGCAAAGGGGAATGTCTGGGGCACAGATAACGGCAGCGCAGTTGCCGCGGCGGATGCAGTCTTGCTTTGCGTGCCCTATGAAAATCTGAATTCAGTGACATCGGACCTTAAGGCCTCCTACAACAGCCAGCTCGTCATCTCTCCTGTGGTTCCCATGAGCTACAACGGCAAGTTCTTCCAGTTCAATCCCCCGGCAGAAGGCAGCGCTGCCATGCAGGTGAAGTCGCTGCTTCCGGAAGGCATGAGAATCGTCTCTGCTTTTCATACCGTCTGCGCCGCGGCTCTGCAGGCCAGGGACCGGGTGCTGAAAGCCGATGTCCTTATCTGCGGCGACGATGCAGAGGCCGTAGACATTGTAGTGGGCCTGACAGGAGAGATCAAGAGCCTGCGACCGCTAAGATCGGGTCCGCTGGCAACTTCGGCCCTGGTGGAAAGCCTGACACCCATGCTGCTCAATGTGGCCCGCAGAAACAAGATAAAGAATGCCGGCATAACCATAGTATCAGAGAGTTAGCCGGACAGTGATCATTCTTATATAAGAATTTTAGATATTATCCCATCCAGAATCTCCATCGCCAGGCTCCACAGCTCCCCCAGTTGGATAAGCCCCATCTTTTGAAAGATGATACCTGCAACGATAACCCCGGCCACGGCACCCAAATTGGACAGCGTCGTCACCAGGATGACCTTGCCGAAGCGGTTTTGCATCATCTCCCCAAAGCTATCCGATAGAGCCAGGCGCTTCAGATCCGCCACGGTTGGCTTGATCTTCCAGGCTTCGACCATCCCGGCAAACCAGCCTGCGGCTATAAAGGGAATGAGAGTCGTCATCCAGGCCACTGCGAGTGCTGTCAGCGCAGAGAGAGGATGGCCCCGGGCCAGGACGACCCCCAAAGCAGATAGCCCTCCAGTGGCAACAACCCATATGGCAACGACCAAGAGACCGTTCTGGCTCGATTGGGCCGCGACCAGAACCAGGCAGACCGTCGCCAGGACGAGCAGGCTCACAAGCACACCCAGTACCCTGAAGAAGGTGATTCTCTTCTTGGGCTTCTCAACCAAGCCTTCCAGGCCTGGAATATCTTCAGGATGCGCCAGATGGTGGGTTATGCCCTCTCTATGACCTGCCCCCACAACCGCAAGCACTCGACCCTGTTTAGAGAGCAGAATCAAGTTCCGGGCCAGGAAGGCGTCGCGCTCATCGATGAGTGCATTCGCGGCCCCCGGCGAGATCTTGCGAAACTCGCCGATCATCTGGGAGACTATATCCTCCTGAGTGATGCTATCGATATCAATCTCTTCTTTACCACCCCAGCCGATGGCCGCCGGGATCAAGGAACCGGCCAGCTTGACCTTACCCCAAAATCCCATAGCCGACCAGAAGCGTTGAATGGTTATGCCCACGTCCCTATCCACAAGAGCCACGCGCGCGCCCGTTCTCTTCGCCGTATCGATGGCCGCCAGCATCTCCGAACCCGGCTTGACCCCCATCTCATTGCCGATCTTTCGCTGGATATAAGCGAGGAGCAACTGCACCAGGAAGAAAGAGAGCTTTCCGCCACTCAAGAGCTCGCTGATCTTGATCTCTTTCTCCTCTTCCTGGCCCGTCAGCGCTCTGTAGCGGGCAGGACAGAGCTCCACGGCCACAATGTCAGGTCGAACCTCCTCTATCTTGCTGACTACCTCCTGGATGCTCTTCTCAGAGACGTGAGCCGTTCCAACTATGATAATCTCATGGGATTCACCTTCGGTCAGGTTCAGTTGCGCCCTCGGCTCCACTATCTGGAAGGGAGGCACTGCTTCTTCTTTCTTTTCTTCCAAGTTCTCCAAATCGATTACCTCTCGAAATCCTGCCCAGAGCTTAGCTCAATGGCCCTGACCAGGTCCTCCCTGGAGACAATGCCCACCAGCAGGCCGTTGTCCATCACAGGCAATCGGCGAATTTGCATATCGTTCATCATCTTCATGGCAGTTGATGCCTCATCCACAGGGGCAATCACATATAACTTTCTTGCCATCACATTTTCGACGCTGGTGCTGGGAAGCAGCTCCTCCGGAATGCTCTGCAGGTTGGTTAAGGTTACAATTCCGAGCATTTCATCTCCAGACATGACTGGATAGCCTCTATGCTTTTCCCGGAACATCAGTTCCTTCAGCTCCTGGAGTGTCATCTCGGGGGCCACGGTGCGCACCTCAGGGGACATGATGTTTTTGACTTTTATGCCCTCAAGGCTGACACCAATCTCTGTCGCCTTCTCCTCTTCCGATGCCCCGACGTATACGAAGAACGCCACAAAGAGAAGAAAGAAGTTTAAGGAGAACAGGCCGAGCACAAACATCAGTATCGCGAACATCTTTCCAATACCGGCCGCATTCCTGGTAGCTTTTATATACGGCATGCGGGTGGCAAACCAGGCCCGCAAGAGCCGGCCGCCGTCCATGGGAAAGGCAGGGATGAGATTGAAGATCATGAGGATGAGGTTCATGAGGCCCAGGGTCCAGAGAATGATGGCCGCAGCACTGCCTTCTGCGAACAGGGTGGCCAATAAAACAGAGGCCAATCCTATGACGCCGCTGACTGCCGGCCCGGCAAAAGCCATCTGTAGCTCCAGGCGGGGATTGCGGGGGATCTCCTCTAAAGCGG
The DNA here is from genome assembly GCA_963702455.1 of uncultured Methanosarcinales archaeon. Classification (GTDB taxonomy): domain Archaea; phylum Halobacteriota; class Methanosarcinia; order Methanotrichales; family Methanotrichaceae; genus Methanothrix. The sequence goes on along the minus strand of CAVPCV010000007.1, from coordinate 6,478 downwards.
AGACTCCGCCGAAGAAGTAGAGCGTTATGCTCTTTATCACTATGCCGTTCTTGCGGGCGACATAGGAATGGCCCAGCTCATGCAGAGCCACGCAGGCGAAGAGAACTACGGCAAAGACCAGAGAATAGGTCCATCTGAAGCTGGCGGGCTCAATACTTCCTAAACCATATGTCCTGCCCAGGACCTGCTGGCTGAAAGAGGCAAAGGCCCAGGCAACGTAAAGGACGACCAGGAGAAAGGTCCAGTGCAGCCGAACGGGTATCCCCATGATCTTACCCAATTGCAGAGAGGATTTCATTCTTTAGCTTTAGTGCCCCTGCATTAATAGATCTTTTGATAACTTACCGTCCGAATAATGATCTGATGGCTAAATGCAATCCCGAATAATTTGTTAAGTGAGCGGGTAGGAGAGTGGGGGTTCAGTGTGGATTTTAAAAACTAGGATTACCCGCTCAAGTTAATGGAGTGTCGATAAAGATATAAATTTTTCCCCCGAAACATTTGAGATTTGACAACCCTGGTTTCAGGAGAATCAGCTCTCGATCATCATAAGGCATCTTGATCAGAATGAATCCCGTCATTGGTGGGGATTGGCTCTTACCAGATATCTCACCTGAGAGCTATGCTCAGCCATACTGGCAGCGGTAAAAGCCTCGCTCAAATTCATTCCGGAAGCAAATACGCCATGGCCGCGAGCGATGCAGGCTTTGTGGCTCTGCAACGCCATAGATACAGCTTTGGCAAGACGATCCGATCCAAAATGACCTTCAACAATGGGCATGGCTCCTAAGAAGTGGATGCCTTCGCCATCAAGGGGTTCTATTGAATCCCTTTCCAGCAGAGATAGTGCTACTGCATAGGGTGAATGAGTGTGGATGAGGGCCTTAATTGAGTTGCTCTGATAGATCGCTCTGTGAACGCAGGTCTCGCTGCTGGCCACCTTATCACAAGCGCAGGGACAATTCAGATCCACTTCCACCACATGGGACTGATCCAGCTCGTCCAGCATCGAGCCCGTGCAGGTGATGGATATCATCTCCCCCTGACATAAACTGATATTTCCGAACCGAGAGCTTGTTAGGCCTGAGGCCACCACTTTTTTGCCGAACTTCGCAATCTCCTGCCATGCTATTGACATATCAGCCTCAAGTCTTTTTCCGCAAATGGAAAGGGACCGCCTTTGATTCCACCTCTCCGAATTTTCCCTCTAAATCTACCGCTACCTGGTAATCGCCGGGCGTCCAGAAGCTCGTCTCCCAGCGGGCGGAGAAGATACCGTTGCCGTCCAAATCATCCATGGGGATCTCTAGCGTTCTGTCCGGCCCCAGGATGTTTGTGCTTATAGTCTTGATATCGCCAGATGCATGCGCCTCGATCATCACCGGCTCGCCTGCAGAGGCATCTTCCCGGTTCAGATTGATCTCCTTGAGATCCGGGGACGATAGCCAGGGAGATGAGGCATCAATGCTGGCAAGGGCTCCGGTCAAATTAAGCGCCCCATAGCCGTAGACATTATCCTGCCCGGACAGCCCCAGATCGTCTGCAGTCTTGAGCATTATCCTCTTCACATCGGCGGGCCCCAGATCAGGTCGGACTTCCAGCAGAACGGCAGATGCTCCCGAGACCTGAGGGACGGCCATGGAGGTGCCGCTCACTGAACTCTGGCCATTCTTCGATCCCGCCAGGGCCGAGACCACATCCACACCCAGAGTGACCAGATCAGGCTTGATCTCACCAGTGGCCGTGGGCCCGCGTGAAGATAGGTCGAAGATGGAGCCAGAATCATCTATGGCACCCACCGTTATCACATTCTCGGCATCTCCTGGAATGACAATGGACGAAGGGGCGGGACCGGAGTTCCCGGCAGCAACGCACATAATCAGTCCCTTTTCGACCATCTTGTCACAGGCTTCGTCCAGGAGAGACGATCCTTCAGAAGGGCTCTCACCACCGACGCTGAAGGATACCACCTTTATTCCATAACGATCTTTATTCTCCAGGCACCAGTCCAGTGCTTTGAGGGCATCGGACAGGTAGCATGCCCCATCCCTGTCCATGACCTTTATCACTACCAGATTCGCCCCGGGTGCCACTCCCGTACCCTTATCTCCAGCAATGAGACTGGCGCAATGTGTCCCATGCCCATTGTCATCATAGGCAGCGGTCTGATTGTTCACGAAGTCCTTGAAGGCCACCACCTTGTCTTTCAAGCTCTCGTGATCTGCATCTGCGCCGGTATCGATGAGTGCCACAGTCACTCCATTTCCGGTATAGCCGCCATTCTTTCTCGGATCATCGATAGGTGATGACCCGGATGACGGTTTTCTGGAGCCGCTCCCCTGCGAATCCTGGATCCTCAGCTTCTGGTCCTTGTAAATGCCTTTGACACCATCCGTCCTGGCTATCTTCTCCAGCTTGTCTGCAGGTACAGTTAGAGCGCTCCCTGGCAGGATACTGAGACTATCCTGCTTTGCAGAGGCAACACCACTCAGGTTGCCGTCATGGAGGACTATTACCTTCAGATCCCTGGCGCCTTGCTTTTCCAGGCTATCCTCGATTCCGTTGCCGTTGAGGTCATTGGGATCGCGAATAGTGAGCGTTCTGGACTCATCCTTAGCTGCGTTCCCGGATTTGTCTATGGCGATAATTGTCACATTGTAGGTTCCTGGCGGCAAATTGGAGCCGCAGTATCCGGTATATTTGTCATCCTGGTTCAGATCCAGCATGAGGTTCATGCGATTGCAGATATCGGCGTAAACCATCTCAATGCCGCCGGTATCATGGACGAAGGCGTTGATCTCGCTCCGGGGGGCGCCGATCTTCAGTGCCGGGGGGCTTATGCTCACCCCATAAATGGCCGGAGGCATGCCATCATCGACGTTTGGTTTGAAGTAGGTGTCATACTCTTTCTGAAACCATTTGGTGGCCTTGTTATTATCGACTGCATTTTGCACGGGAAATGCTGACGCACTGCTAACCAGACAGGCCACCAGAACAAAATAGAGCAATAGACTGGAGTTCACACTTAACTCCAGCTATTAATTTTCAATATTCTTATATTTGCTGGTATCAAACGACTTCGATCTCCATGGCATCTGGGAAGGTCTTGTTGAGACTCTCTAAATAGGCAACAATGTCGACCTTATAGACCCCGGCCGCGACATTGGCATTCCAAATTCCTGCAAACTCATCTCCAGAGACGCGCTTCATTATAACCCTGGACACAGGGTCTCCGGTCGAGCTCTTTACCATGGCCAGGACGGTGAATCCTTTGCTCGGCAGTGTTCTTTTGGGCCGGGATGAGGAGCCTATTGTCACCACACCTCCAGTGCTGCTAAGATCGGCATACCCCTGTGGCGAGCCGAATCCGCATGTCGCACACCCTTTGATGGTCAGAACGGTCTCGTTGGCAACCTTGGTTTTCTCCGGTGCGCCGTTGGTGCTCTGGTTCATCTCCTTGAAGACAACTGTCATCTGGACAACATCTCCAATCTGGGCAGGATTGGGCTCTGCCCTCGCTTCCTGCAATTCGATATTGAGCTGCGGCTTATTTGCCTGCCAATCCTGCCAGGAGTAAATCCTGGCATCATAACCCAGGAGCGTCAGGGCGAGCCAGGTCATGGAGGCCTTGACGCCGGTATTGGTGTAGACTACTATTGGCTTATCCTTTTGCAGCGAGGAGAATAGCTTTTGCAGTGCTGCCTCGTCCTTGATCCTCTTGCCGTCCAGGACACTGTCATAGGGAATATTGATGGCATTCGGTATCGATCCGGCACTGAACTCGGCAGGAGTTCGGGCATCGACGATCAGAGGCATATTACTGTGTACGTACTCGTAAGTGGCCAGAAGATCGGCCTTAATGGATGGATTATAGCTCTTGGGGGAGAGAACGGCAGGCTTCGTCACTGTGGGCTGCTCTGCCGCCACCCAATCATCGATGCCTCCGTCCAGCAGTTTGACATTCTCATGTCCCAGATATTTCAGGATCCAGTAGACATAGGCTGCTGCCGACGGTCCGCCGCCGCATGGCTGGCATTCGCCGTAAATGAGCACGGCATCACTCTGGGATACTCCCGCTTCACCAAGATGCGAGCCATCTCGGATACCGGCAAGAGAACTCCACCCGGATCAAGGAATTTTGTGTAAGGGATGTTTATCGCTCCAGGGATATACTCCGCGGATTTGGGGCTGATATCCAGAATTATCCCTGAATTATTGGCACTCTCCAGAGGAATCAGCACGGAAGCTAGCTTCTGGCTTCTCTCGAGCCCGGGTTTGCTGTTGGATGCCGCGACGCCGGAGATCGCCCCTTGAGATGGGCTCGAGTCTGGGCCTGGGCTTTCCTTCAAATTCGCTTTATCCGGTGCTGCGACATTGTTTTCCGCCTGCAAGCTGGGGTTATTCGCCCTGGAATACTGAGGCGAGATAAGACCATTGGCGCTGGTTATTACCTCCGGCGTTGTGGCATTCTCATCCCCCATGAACACTGCCCACTTGGAATTCAGCACGTCCTGTTGAGCCGTGGCCGATCCGCCTTTGCAGGTGGTGCATTCTCCATTAACGCTGGAGACCATAGCGGTGAGCACTGCAGCCAGCAACAGTACAAACCCTGCGGTTCTAATTATCTTCATGCCTTTGCCTCATACATTTCAAGCCGTAGCATTGCCTGCATCTGACTGGCTTGCAGCCACCTGGTTATACTGATAGTCCATGTAGCTGTATAGCTTGGCATCATAGCCAAGAAGCTCCAGCGCAAACCAGACCACAGATCCTTTGATGCCCGTATTGGTGTAGACTACCACCGGCTGGTTTTTATTCAGGATGGCAAATACCCGGGCAAGTTTGGTTTCATCTTTGATTCTGCCATTGGTGATGACGCTCTCATAGGGAATGTTGATCGATCCCGGTATGGAGCCGGCCCCGAACTCCTGCAGAGTTCTTGCGTCTATTATCTGCGCGGACCCGCTCTTCACGTAATCGTAGGTGGCAATCAAATCAGGTGTGAACTGTGCTGTATAGTTTCTGGATGGCTTTATGGCCGTCTCTTTGCTGACTGGCTTTCTGGCTGTTGCCCAATCCAATACCGTTCCATCCATTACCCGGACATTCTCATGGCCCAGGGATTTCAGCATCCAGTAAACATAAGTCGCCGGACTTGGCCCTCCGCCGCAAGGCATGCACTCGCCATAGACGACCACGGGATCTGTGCGGGATATTCCCGAATCGCCCAGTATCTTGGAGATCTCGGAAACAGACAACAAGCTTCCATTATTCATGAAATGGGTGTAAGGGATGGCTATTGATCCCTGAATGTGCTCCGTAGCGTTCTCGCTGATATCCAGCAAGATATCGGTATCATAGACATCTTCCATGGGAAGCAGCATACCCTTGGCCCCGGTGCTCCGCACGATAGTGGCATTCTCGGGGGCAGGTTTACTTTGCACCGCGGTTTTTGCAGCGGCCTTCACTGAAACTTTGCTCTCCGGGGCTGATTTGCCCTCATCAGTCGCATTGTCACCGGCAAATCCGGCCAGGGGTTGTTTCCATATACCCACTCGGTTCTTCTGAGCCGTGCTCAGACCCGGCATGGACTCTGTCGCTCCAGCGTTGGGGTTACCGATCTGATCAAGCGCTTTTGCGCCTGACCAGCCGGAGTCGCCTGCACATGAATTGCAATAGGCTTCAGCCCCCAATGCTGCATTTACCAGCATCAATAACGCTATAAGTGCTACTATGCCCGCTCCCGCTAAACATGATCTGATTAATGTCATTATCTCCCCATTTTAATACATCAATATTGATTTATCAGGAAAAACCGCCCCTTGCTTTCAACAACACCCTGCCCAAAGTCTCTTGCAGCTCAAACCCTCGGGCATCTTTTGCGCTCAGGACTATATCGTACTCTCCCGGGTCCAGGAGAGCTGTAGAGAAGGAGCCCTGATAGAAATCGCCGGACAGAACCAGTCTGGCGTAGCCTCCTGCCTCCGTTCCTGATTGAAAGGCACGCGCGGTTACCTGTGTGAGTTCATACTTGGATATAAACTCTGCTTTTACGGCAATGCTGTCGCCCACTCTAGCCTCGGATGGAGTCAGATCCTGGCTTACAATGCTTATCTGCTTGACCTGGTTGCCCATAACAGGATATTCATCTAATGCGCTCTCGCTTACTTGTAGGGAAGATCTCCAAAGCCGTCTTTTCCGATGGCATCCTGGCCAGGCCCCTGCATCTCGTCGCTGCCCTGGTAGTCGCTCCAGAGGTTGCCGCCCCGGGGATAGTCGGCATTCCAGGTATTCGCTCCCCGGTCTTCGGCTTGAATTGCATTGTCGGCAATGCTGTTTCCGTAGACCTGATTCTGGCTTGAATCCAGGCATATTCCCGTCTGGCTATCTGGTTCGAGACGTTGCGTTGCCGTCGGAATCGCTCTGAATCTGGCAATCGATAACGCCTGTTGCCTTTGATCAGGTTCCCCTTGATGGT
>CAVPCV010000006.1:0-87280 GCA_963702455.1 uncultured Methanosarcinales archaeon | reverse complement strand
ATCTCATACAATATCTTCATGCTCTTGGTGAAAGGCGGCATTCCGGAGGTCAAGAGAACAACTCTCAGTACATCGACTATCTCATCCTTGGTGATGCCAAATTCCTTCATGGCACTCATCATCTGCTTCTTTGTGGCCCGGTCATCGGAGGATGCGGCATTGATTCCCAGGGCGATGAGCTTCTGGGTCTTGTAGTCTAAGGATTTGCCGGTATAGATAGCCTCATTTAAGGTAACGATGGCATTGTACAGTTCGGGATATTCTTTCTTTGTCTTGGCCATCCCTTCGCCAAAGAATACTTCTTCCTTCATTCTTATTTCACCAATCATTATTCTCTCTGCAAAGAGTTATAGATTTCTCTTTCTCGATCAGCACCCACCAGGAGAAGGATAAGAACAACCGACAGATTATAAAGCATCAATAAGAGCTGAAGAGAGGACTAAAAGTATTTATCCATGGATGCAAATTGATAATCAGAATTAAGTGGCCGCCCAATTTAGAAAAAATTCGGCACAACTGAGAAAAGAGAAATGACCGATTTGTTGTATATCTGTCCATGGTGGCTTGCACCAATTATGGATAACCCGATCCGGCGCCTCATACATAATCCAAAAAAGATCCTCGGCAAGTACATTGAGCGAGGACAAACCGTTCTTGATTTAGGATGCGGATCAGGCACATTCACCATAGCTATGGCAAAGATGCTGGAGAGAATGGAAAAGTCATAGCAGTAGATGTCCAGGATGAAATGCTGCAGATATTGAGAAATAAAGCGACAAAAACTGGCCTGGAATCCCGGATATTCACCCATAAGAGCGGCCAGGATGGGATTGGCATTCGAGACAAAGTTGATTTTGCCCTGGCTTTCTATATGGTCCATGAGGTGCCGGATGCAAAGGCTTTTCTCAGAGAGGTAGCCTCCCTCCTTAAACCCAGAGGCAAGCTGCTGATCGTAGAACCCATGTTCCATGTTTCAGCATCCTCCTTCAAAAAGACGTTAGAAGCTGCCCAATTGGCAGGATTGAAACCCGTCTCTGAACCAAAGATAATCTTCAGCCGGAGTATGCTATTTCAATTGGAACGAATCTGAGGCATTAGCCCTATCTGGACCATTATCCCTTTCTCCTGCACTCAGGCTCTTGTGACCTCTCTCTTCCCCGCTCTCGTCCCCGCTGGCACCCAGGCCCGCTCCCCAGCCCATGACCTCATCAGCACCCCCGGTGAGCACGATCTTTCCCTTTTCCAGGAGACATGCCCGGTCGCCGATGCAGGCCACATCCCTCAGATCATGGGTCACTATGATGCTCGGCACATGGCAGGCGTGGATTCTCTCCCTCAATTCCCTTCTCATAGCCGCCTGTTTGCGAACGTCCAATGCTGAAAGCGGTTCGTCCAGCAAAAGGAGATCCGGTTCGATGACCAACGCCCTGGCGAGGGCTATGCGCTGCTTCTGGCCTCCCGAGACGTCGATGGCCCTGGCTTTCCTGATATCCCAGAGCCCGGCAGCCTCCAGATGATCCTTCACCAGTGACCTCAATCTCGCCCCGGGAGAGGCGGCGAGCCCGCAGGCCGAAGGCCACATTGTCATAGACGCTCATGTGGGGAAAGAGGGCATAGCTCTGAAAGACATATCCAATATTCCTCTCTTCCGGGGCGACGCTGATCTTCAGGCCGGAATCGAAGAACGATCTGCCGTCCAGAGCTATCCTTCCCTCTTCCGGATCCTGCAGCCCGGCCACCAAATTGAGCAGAGTGGTCTTTCCGCAGCCGTTATCTCCCACCAGCATGAGGATCTCGCCTTCTTCGACACTTCATCTTCACATCCAGATCGAAGTCCCGCAGGCTCTTCTTCACATCAATTTCTAACATTCTTGTACACCCGCCGGGTCAGGATCTTCACCAGGACGATGACCACAAAGGAGATGGCCACCAGGATTATGGCGATGCACAGGGAGACATCCAGATCGCCCTGCATGGCGGTGTAGATGGCCAGAGGCATGGTCTGCGTCCGGCCCTGAAAGTTCCCGGCGAACATCATGGTGGCTCCAAACTCGCCCAGAGAACGAGCGAAGGCCATGATGGCCCCGGAGATCAGGCCGTTGATGGCAATGGGGAGTATCGACGCGAAAGAAGGTGTAGACCCGGGAAGCGCCCAGGGTGCGAGCGGCATTCTCGAAGGCCAGATCCACGTCCTCGAAGCTGGTCCTGGCCTGGCGGATATAGAAGGGCGAGGAGACGAAGACCTGGGCTATGATCACCGCCAGGGTCGTAAAGGCGATGCTTATTCCAAAGGCATTCAAATAATGGCCGACAATGCCCATCCTGCCAAAAGCCATGAGCAGAGCAATGCCGGCCACGGCAGGAGGCATGATCACAGGCAGATCTATCAGGGAGTCGGCCAGCTCTTTGCCGAAATAGTGAAACCTGGCATTGACATAGGCGATAGGGGTCCCAATGATAACAACAATTATGGTGGTTATCGTGGAGGTGGTCAGAGACTCAGCCTGAGCGCATCCAGTACCACCGGATCGTGCAAAGATCGTAAGGTTGTATCCAGCGGGCTCTTGAGGAAGAGCGCCACTACCGGCAGGGCAATAAAGGCCATGGCCAGGATCAGCAGAGCCGCCAGGCCCGCTTTCAGAGCCGTTTCCCGGGTCCTTCTGGAAGGGATGCCGATGGTTTCATGCTCCTGATCGCATTCGCGAGCTATGAGACTTATTTCAGCCTGAGTTGAAGCCATGATCACTCTGATCCTCTGCAATTGTGTTCATCGCGATGCTGTGCTTAATTTGCCATTCGCTAATCAATTGCTATTGAGCCCGGCCCAATGACTGTGCATCGCTTTTGCCGCTCATTGGCTCTCATGGCAGCTGTTTAGCCGCTTTGGCGCCCGTTTCTCTCGAATTCATCCCGGCCTCACTAAGAAAGACCTTCCGGTTAAGCTGCAGCTTTTACCGCCGGAGCTGGTCCGAGGCAACGGCAGGCGCAGCTTTCCACGGGCAGCAAAGCCGTACTTTTCCAGGACTGCCTTGCCCTCATCCGACATCACCAGATTCATGAACTTCTGGCTCTCGGCCGGATACTTTGGATTCCCGCAATATTCCCATGGGGTACTCGGCTATGATATTGTATTCGTCCGGGATGTCTATCTTGTCCACCTTGCTTGCCATATCCTCAGTGATATCGGAGACATAGGCAAATCCGACATCCGCTTCGCCCAGGGCCACCTTGGTCACCACATAATTGACATTGGTCTCTTGCGATATGACATTGGCCAGCACCTTTGTCTTATAGTCCGAACCATACGCTGAGTCGTTGCCCAGCTTGCTTATGATCTGCAGGGCATAGTCGCCCACAGGCACATCCTTCGTTCCCATGACGATCTTGACTCCGGCTTGGCGAGGTCCGAGAGGTTAACGATCTTGGCAGGGTTATCCTTGGGAACGATGATCGAGAGCTTGTTTCTTGTGAATATGACGATGCTGCTGTTGTTCATCAGCCCTTCGTTCTTTACGGCATTCATCTGCTTCATGTTGGCAGAGGCGAAGACATCAGCATAAGCTCCGTTCTCGAGCTGGGTGCGAAGCGCCTGCGAGCCGTCGAAGTTGAATGCCACATGGATGCCCGTTTCATTCTCATACATCTGTCCCATCTCGCCAAAAGCTCCGGTCAGCGAAGCCGCTGTAAAGACGGTGAGCTCTTTTGGCTGGTTGGGCGAATCCCGCAGACATGGTCAAGACCAGGACTGCGAACAATGCGGCAAATACATGTTTATTCATCAAGCCTTTCATCCTCCTGAACTATCATGATTATTAAGATATATCTTCGATATGTTTCGATCTTTTTTCTAGGCACATTTTGATATATCTAGATATATTCTTAATAATCATATTAACTTACTTTTCTCAATTAGTAAGCTATTACGTAAACTTATTAAGCCTTGCCGGATGGAACGAAATCTGCCCGGAATACAGTGAGCTCTAGATCATCAGATGTGCAAAGACCGCCCAGTCCAGCTGCTTGATGGCGCCCCAAAGGTCAAAGGACATCTTCATCAGGCCGTATTTGCGGTAGAGTAGCTGGCTGATCTTGATCTCCATGTCTGCGTTCGCCCGCAGAGCAGTTCCCTCGATAGTCACGCCATGAGGCTTCCCCAGAGAGTCGGAGGGAGCGACTCGAACCTGGGAGTTGTTGCGCATCCTTTTGACCTTGCCGCTATTGGCATAGGAACGAACGTACAAGCATATCGTCCTCCACCACGAACCAAACCGGAGTAGGCACCGCCTTCCATTCTTCTTGAATGTCTCGAGCCGGATGTAGTCCCGGTTCTGGAACTGCTCCAGCTTGCCGCTATCGTTCATGAAATCACTCTTGAACCCTTCATCCAGCAGAGCATTGGTGATGGCATCCGCAAGCAGAGGCAGCTCCCTCGTACCCAACCAGGAGCTGGCGCGTCGCACCCACTCGATCGTGGTTGGGAAGCCCCACCCGCACCAGAGGTATTCCCTCTTTTCTCGATATCTGGCGACCACTGGAGGTGCCCAGCATCAGATCGATTCTTCCTTTTCTTATCTCGTCATGAATCTGGCTGAAGTCAGCGCCCAAGAGAATCCGTGCATCCTCAGACGCCGCCCTTACCTCCTCCTCAAAGCGGGAGCTGCACAGGCCCGTGGCCACAATGGCCGGAACAGCGCCGGCTTCACAAAGGAACCGTGTCAATCCCAGGGCGAGATCGGAGTCTCCATAGACCGCCACCCTCACACCTGCCAGGTATTTGTGAACATCCGCCAGGGTATCCAGCAGCCTGCCCCTCTGTGCCTCATACTTCTTGGGAAGACCAATGCCGGTCAGCTCCTCCATCATGGAGACAAAGAGATCGGTATCTGCAAGTCCGATGGGCAGGGGCAGCATCGTATGCGGCACGCCAAAGTCTTTCTCCAGGAGCTCCCCGGCCGAGGCGCTCTGGAACCTTCCGCCTATTGTCAGTGTTTGGCGTGAGTTGGCAGTGTCAACCACATCCCTCAAAGGGCGTGCCTCCCTCCTGCGATCCTGGGAGGGTTTTCCACCCGGGGAGCATCCATCGTCTCCGATATATCCGGAAACAGAATGAACTCGTCAGCCAGATCCCCAATCCACCAGCATATCTTTGAGGTAGCGAACATCCGCCGGAGATATCACCGAGCCGATCACCAGGTTCGATCCTGTCGCTGGGCTCGCCTTCTCCTGGCCAGGGACTGAACCAGCGCCTGTAGCGCTCTGGCATATCCTTCCTCGTGAGAGGCAGAGTAGCTGGGGGTGGATACGGGAATGATGGGAAGGCCAGAGCTCGATGCCTCCTCCACGCGGAACTCTTTGATGATCTGCACTATATCATCCCCGATGGTCTCGGCAAGACAGGTCGTGGCCACCCCGATGGCCTGGGGGCTGTAGCCGGTGATGAGGTTCTTCAGACCCATCTTCAGGTTGGCAGAGCCTCCGTAAACCGTCCCCTTCTCGCTCAAGGCCGAGGAGGCAATATCCACGGGCTCCCGGAAATGATGGGCCAGATAGAGGCGCATGTAGGTGGCACAACCCTGAGAGCCGTGAAAGAGAGGCATGCAGCCTTCGATGCCCCGGAACGCCAGGACCGATCCCATGGGCATGCACATATTGCAGGGGTTTATTGTGGAATAACTTTCAGACATTGGCTTCTACACCTCCGTTTGACCACATTCTCGGATAGCTTTCTCGAATTCCGCCCTCTGGAACTCGGTGGCAATAAGAGGACTTGATCTATGCAGGGGCAGCCTCCAGACAGGACTGTTGAGGCTCACATCCAGCTCTCGGGCAAAGTTGACCAGCCCGTCGTAGCCCTCAAAGCTCGTGGTTCGATCGTGATTGAAGTCGCAAAAAGCGATTCCCAGCTTGTAGGCCAGGAACCTCTCTTTGACCCCCGCCACCAGCAGATCAGCTTTTTGCACAGCCAGCAGCTCTCTGAGCTCCAGAGGATTGGCGTCGTCCACAATCACAGTTCCGTCCTTGACCATGCAGCTTATCTTCTTGTAGTCGTCCCGGTCTCCGGTCTGAGTGCCGATGATCACCACCTCCATTCCCAGCTCCTCGAAGGCCCTGACCAGAGAGACGGCTTTGGCGGCTCCTCCCATGTAGATGGCCGCCTTCTTTCCCGCTACCCTGGAGCGATGGTATGAGATCATGGGCATGACCCGGGCAGTCTCGCGCTCGATTATCTCCTCCGCCTTCTCTTTCAGTTTCGCATCTCCGAAAGAACCCGGCAGCGCAGCGCAAGGCCGACGCCATGTCTCCCAGACCGAAGAAGCTGATACGCTGGTAAGGAATACCGTACCTTTCCTCCATCTTCTTGGCAAGGTAAGTCATGGAGCCGCTGCACTGAACCAGGTTCAAGCGAGCAGTATGAGCCCTCTGTATCTCCGCTACCCGGCCGTCTCCGGTAAATGTGGCGACCACCTCGATGCCCATCTCTTCAAAGAGGGGCTTGATGGCCCAGAGGTCTCCGGCAACATTGTACTCTCCGAGCAGGTTTATGGTGTAGGGGCTCAGAGGCCGGTATTCCTTCATGCCGATCAGCTCATAGAGAGCATTGCAGGCGGCCTTGTAGCCCTCGTTCTTGTTGCCGCGAAAGCCTTCTGACTGGACGGGGATGACGGGCAGGCCCAGCTCAGCAGCAGCGCTGCTGCAGACGGCTTTCAGGTCGTCTCCAATGATTCCCACGATGCAGGTGGAGTAGACGAAGATGGCCGGGGGCCGGAATTTTGGGCCAGCTCCCGGATGGCTTTTGCCAGTTTCTTCTCGCCTCCGAAGACGATATCCAGCTCCGACATGTCCGTGGAGAAGCTGTTCTTGTAGAGATCCGGGCCGGAGGTCGAGCTGCCTCTGATGTCCCAGGTATAGCTGGCGCAGCCTATGGGCCCGTGCACCAGATGAAGAGCATCGGTGAGGGGATTCAGCACCACCCGGGCTCCGGAGTAGACGCACGCCCTCTGGCTGACGGCGCCGGCCAGGCTCTCGTTGCTGCACGAAAGGGGCATGGGCCCTGAGCCGCTTTTCTGGGCTATGTGCCCCTCTCTGCCTTCGAACGTCTTGATTACAGTCATGATATTTTCCTAGAGGATCATCTCGAAGTGAGCATCGTCCGAATCTCTGTCCCGTCTCTCCAGGAAGGCGTTGCCTATCATCTCCACCAGCCGGGCCGCTCCCGCATACCCGACTATCGGGAAGTAGTGCATGTTGGCCCTGTCCATGATGGGAAATCCCACTCTGACCAGAGGAATGTCCTCCTCCCGGGCGATCAGCTTGCCGAAGGTGTTGCCTATGAGCATCTCCACAGGCCGGTTTTTGATCTTCTGATGGAGCAGGAAGGTGTCGCCGATGAGGGCCTCGCATCCGGGCGCTAGCGTATGAACTTCCTCGGCAAACTTCTTGTCCGGTGTGCCTGTGAGGGCAAAGACGGGATTCATGCCCATCTCTTCAATCAGGCTGACAAGACCGATTACCGTGTCCGGGTCTCCGAAGATGGCCACACTCTTGCCGTGGAAGTGAGGATGAGCATCGGTCATCATGTCCACCAGCCGGCCTCGCTCCTCTTCTATCTCCCTGGGGACGGGCACGCCCATAAGCCTGGATATGTTCATCACCAGAGCATCTGTATTGCGAATGCCGATAGGCATGGGACCGATCTGGGAGGGAATGCCGAACTTTCCCTTCAGGACGATGGCTCCAGCGGACCCGGCCGTCCTGCCCAGAGCGATAGTAGCCCGGGAGTTGGCAGCGTCCACCAGATCGGAGACGAGTGTCCCGCCAGGCGGATAGAGGCCGCCCGACTCCGGTGTCAGGGGCGCATCGAAGACTCCGGTGGTGTCCGGAAATACGATGCTCGAGACGCCCATGACCGCCAGGAGCCTTTTGATCTCCCGGATGTCTCCCGGGTCCACGAATCCCGGTATCAGGTTCAGTTTGCCATTGGGCTTGCTTTTCCTGGGGAAGGCTCTGGGCCATGGACTTGACGGCATTGTCGTATCCTGTGATGTGGGAGCCGACGTAGCTCGGAGTGCTGGCAATAACGACGCGCACTTTGGGGTCGAAGAACTCCTCTTCTTTTATCTCCTCCATGAAGGACGAGACATCATCGCCGATGGTCTCAGAGGAGCAGGTGGTGTGAATGGCCAGGACATCCGGATGGTAGATGTTGATTACATTGTTCACGGCCTCTTTCAGGTTGTTTCTGCCTCCAAAGACCACGGAGTCCTCGGTAAAGGAGCTGGTGGCGGCAATGGCAGGCTCCCGGTAATGCCGGGAGAGCATCATGCGCAGATACGAGGAGCAGCCCTGCGAGCCGTGCGTGACTGGCATGCAGTTGTGAATCCCTTTGTAGGCCAGAATGGCTCCTATGGGCTGGCAGATCTTGGCCGGGTTTATGACCAGGGTCTCTCTCTCGGATATCTCTTTAGGAGTATAATCAAGCATTTGTCTCCACCTCCGTTATTCCCACTTTCTCTCCAATCCCCGCATTCGCTCCGATCTTCTCCCCGGCCTTCGCTCCAATCGTCTTTCCTATTCCTCCGATCTCCAGGGCGGAGTGATGAACTTCCAGGTGGGACTGTTCACAGCCATGTCCATGTCTTTGGCGAACTGCACAAAGCCATCAAAGCCGGTGTAGGGGCCGCTGTAGTCGTATGAGTGCATCTGCCGGGAGGGGATGTGCATCTTCTGGAAGATGTATTTGTCCTTGATTCCCGAGGCGAAGAGGTCTATGCCCAGCTCTTTTACCAGACGCTCGCACTCGTGGTGGCTGTAGTCGTCGATCATGATCTGACCGTCTCTCATGTGGGGCAGAAGCCCTTCATAATCCATAAGTCCGGGTATCTTCTCCTTCTTTTTCTGAATCATGGCGTCATCGTAAGGCGATTTTACATCGGGGTCGCGCTCATAGTGGATGTCTTCCAGGATCTTGGACCGGCCGGAATGAACGATGGTGGATAGGACCTTTCTGCCCTCGTAGTCGTCCCTGTGGCCGAACTCGTGGCCGGCTACGACCACATCCATTCCCAGGGTCTCGAACATGTTCTTGACATGATGGGCCCGGGAGCCTCCGGACAGGAGCATGACCCTCTTTCCGGCCAGCCTCTGGCGGTACATCTCAATTACGGGCTCAATGCGGGCTGACTCCTCGGCAATCACCTCTTCCGTTCGTCTGGAAAGGCCGGCATCGTCGAAGAAGGCGGCCATATCGCGTAATGTTTTGATGGTGTCCTCGACGCCCAGGTAGTTGACCTTCAGCCAGGGGATGCCGTATTTCTCCTCCATCATGCGGTTGGTGTAGTTGATGGACCTGTGGCAGAGCAGGATGTTGAGTTTGGCTCTGTGGGCTTTGGCGATGTCGTGGAAGGAGGCGTCTCCAGTGAAGGGGCTGACCACCCGGTAGCCCACCTTTTCCAGGAGATCTTTGACCACCCAGTAGTCTCCGCCGATGTTGTACTCGCCGAAGACGTTGACGTCGAAGGGTCCGGGGTCTTCCAGCTCCTCTGTTCCTACCAGATGCTCCATCAGTGAATTGGAGGCGATGTGGTGGCCGGCAGATTGGCTGACGCCTCTGTAGCCTTCGCATCTCACCGGTATCACTTTGATCTTCAGGTCCTCCTCGGCTTTGCGGCAGACGGACTCGATATCGTCGCCGATGAGGCCGATGGGGCAGGTGCAGAAGACCGATATGCACTCCGGCTTGAAGATGGAGTAGGCCTCCCGGATGGCCTGGGCCAGCTTCTTTTCCGCTCCGAAGACGATGTCAGTCTCTTTGACGTCTGTGCTCAGGCAGTAGCCGGCAAAGCAGTCTTTGCCTTCTTCTTTGCTCATGAGGTTGCGGCGGCTGCCCCAGGTGAAGTAAGCGCAGCCGATGGGGCCGTGGGTGATGTGCAGGATGTCTTTTATCGGTCCGAAGACCACACCTTTGGCTCCGGCAAAGGCGCAGCCCCGGTTGGTGAGGATGCCCGGGATGGTGCGGTCGTTGGCCTCGATCCTCTGCTCGATCTCGCAGGCGTCCTTGACCACAACGTGCTTCTTGCGGACCTCTCCCGTCTTTTTGGGATAGACCCTGCAGCATCTCCTCCACAACCTTTTTGCTTCCGGCTATGGTTATGGGCTCTCTAGCACTTTTCTGAGCTTGCTCTACCTTCTCCAGTTGCTCCACTTGCTCCACTTGCTCGACTCGCTCGACTTCGCTCATGATATGGCCTCGTTGCCGCGTTCGCCCGTTCTTATCCGTACCGACTCGTCAACCGGGCAGACGAAGATGCGGCCGTCGCCATAGTTTCCCGTGCGGTTGACTTTGGTGACCACAGCCACCACAGCCGGGACGAATTCGTCTTCCACCATGACCGAGATCATCCTCTTGGGGATGTACTTCATTCTCTTTTCATTCGCTTCTCGCTTCTCCAGAGGCGAAGGATGAGGGATCTGCAGACCTTTCTGCTTGCCCCGGCCTGAGACCTTGTAGGCGGTGATGCTGGGAATGCCGATGACATCGAGAGCGTCTTTCGTGGCCTCCATCTTGTTCATCTGGATGATGGCCAGGACTTCTTTCATTTCTATAGCCCCCGCTGGCCGGTTCGGATGGTGTAGGCCTCGTCAACGGAGCTGACGAAGATCTTGCCGTCTCCGATGTTTCCGGTCCTGGCGCTGTCCTCGATGATCTTGACTGACTTTTCCACATGGTCATCGTCGACCACCAGCATGAGCATGGTTTTGGGCAAATTGTCATAGACGACGTTGCCCACTTTGATGCCCTTCTGTTTGCCTCTGCCGAAGACCTCGATGCGGGTCAGGGCTGTGAAGCCGCCCTCCTCCAGGGAGTCGGCGACCCTGTCCACGGCCTCCGGTCTGATAACGGCTCGGATCATTTTCATTCCATAACACCCCATTCCATCATGACCTGCTCCAGCTCTTCGTATTCCATCGGTTTTGGAATCACGAACATCTGGTTCTCGTCCACGGCTTTGGCCAGCGCCAGATAGGCTTTGGCCTGGGCGGAGTCTGGAGCGTACTGGATTACGGTCTGCTTGTGGATCTCGGACTGGTGGACGACGTTGTCTCTGGGCACAAACTGGATCATCTGGCTGCCGATCTTCTCGGCGAAGGCACCCACGAGCTCCTTTTCCCGGTCAACATTACGGGAGTTGCAGATGATGCCGCCCAAGCGTGTTCCGCCGGACTCGGCGAACTTCTGGATGCCCTTGCAGATGTTGTTGGCCGCATACAGAGCCATCATCTCGCCGGAGGCGACGATGTAGATCTCCTGGGCCTTTCCTTCCCGGATGGGCATGGCGAAGCCGCCGCAGACCACGTCGCCCAGGACGTCGTAGAAGACGTAGTCCAGGTCGTCGGTGTAGGCTCCCAGGTTCTCCAGGAGGCCGATGGAAGTGATGATGCCTCTGCCGGCGCAGCCCACGCCCGGTTCCGGGCCGCCGGATTCAACGCAGCGAATGCCGCCAAAGCCGGTCTTCAGTACGTCGTCCAGCTCTACTTCTCCTTCTTTGCGGAGCGTGTCCAGAACGGTAGGCTGCCTCTTGCCGTTCATGAGCATCTTCACGGAGTCTGCTTTGGGATCGCAGCCTATCTGCATGATCTTCTTGCCCATGGTCGATAAGGCTGCAGTGAGATTCTGGGTGGTGGTCGACTTGCCGATTCCGCCTTTGCCGTAGATGGCTATCTGCCTCATATTACACCTGAATTTATTTTAGTTAGATTCTGATTTTTTTAGGATCTATGCCGGAGGGGTGGTTCGCCTCCGGATCTATGCCCGCCAGAAAGTTGGGAGGAGAGCCCAACTTCGAAGGATATGCGCTCGAAATGAAGTGCTTGTGTTCTGTGGTCGTGTCTGGTCGCCTCACCTCCAAGATAGCCGTGGCGGCGAGGATATAAGGAACTATTTGAGAATGATGGCGGAGGATATCGGAATTGTGCGGGGAAGTTGTGACTACTTGTGAATAATGCTTAAAAGATCGAAAATTTTAGACATTTTATTACAATCGATTCTTATCTATTTTATATCCTGCGCTCTTCAATTCGTCTGCAAGTTTATATCTCCAGTTTCCTGTAGAATCAAACGGCGTATATAAAACACCTATGTAATCTGATGGAAGTTCCATTACTTTGTTTTTATCTAGCAATGCCATTACATTTTTCCGGCCAAGTTTGCTCAAGAAATAGCCTAGTTCTAGAATAACATTTTGTCGTGCTCGAAATAGTACCTTTTCCGGGAAGTCTTGCTCTTTGCATCCCATATCATCAGGGGATAGAAGAATAATTGCATAGCCAACTTCGGAATTGTTTTCTAACTTTTCGATAACAGTCATACCTTTATCGGGTTGCTCGCTTAGAATAATATAATTTATTTCCAGTTTATTTAATGTTAGTGCAACAGCGTCTCGCATCTCAAAATTTTGACCATGAACGATGAACACATGCTTATGTTCGATTGTTTTCATATTTGATGGATTGCTATCAAGAAGGTGAATAGGATGGTTCTTGGACACTAGTTCATCGAGATTTTTTCTTTGGCTGTTATTCGGGTGAATTTCGTTCTTATTTTCTTTTTTTCCATCAGAAATCTCTGATTTTATATTTTTTAATATGCCAATAAGATTAGCCCTATCTACATCCCAAGATTCGCTGATGCTGCCGGTTCTATTTGGGTTGGCGAATTCGGAGCATAGCACTAAATTCTTTAATTCATTTGAATAATAATGTTCCTCCCCAAATAATCGTGTTAGAAGAGTGATGTATTTCGTTCTGAAGTCATTAAATATCTTTATATTCCTATTCGTATCTAGATACGAGTCAGGCAATAGTGGCAGCGATTCAGCTTCTTTAATAGCTATCCCAATAATCGATAATCTTTGTTGTTCATTCATATTTTTCAGTATTCTCACTCATATCTTCTATTTAACAGTTACATTATCTATCACAAAAGCAGTGAATCGACTTCAAGCTAATCTATTACCCACCCCTAATAATACCCCAAAATAAAATATTGCCCATTTCGCACTCTAGTCCGGACCTCGTATCTTGTTGATATTCTTCATCGGATCATCGACCACCTCGCTTCCTCTTCTCATCTCGATCCTATCTCACCCACTTGCTATAGATCATTGTTTCACATTTGGCCAGTCCAAATATAAGTAGATCTATCTCTTTCTTCACGCCCCCACATCTTCCAGGCAAGAGCGCCCGCTGGTGCAAGGCGATGCGACCAAACCGGCCCGGCCCACGGGCGACGGACCCTGAGCGCGAGCCGAGGACCCCGGCAAGAATGCCGCACGGTCGATGGGCTGCCGGGCGAGGCTAGCCCGCAGCCGGCAAGATCGTCAAGCTGGAGACAGGCCCGAAAACTCGGCCGTCAAGTCTCTGTGTGCTCTGCGGCTCTGCGGTTTGAACGGTAGTTTTTCAGTTATAATTTTCTGCCAACAATAAAGAATCGCCAATCGCTTCTCAAAATCCAGCCCCCTCAAAACGCCGCACTTTCCGGATGCCAGGCCCCGATGACACCAGGCCCGACCGGCCTCCCGGCCCCCAGGCGACAAGCCCACGCGCGCGGCCCGGCGAGCGTATGCGCATACACCCGAGCCCCGCATGCACATGCTCGCCCAGGCAAGAGCTAGCCTGCCCACTCAGGACCATCGACTCCAGGCTATAAGGAAGCCTGGACTTCTACAGTATATCCAATCCTCAAAGATCCTCAATCGCAGCAGGTGCCGTAGGCTGACATGTATCCAATGCCAGCAGATCAACCTCTCCGCAGCGAGTGCCCGGGCAAGCAGCTTTCCTTCATGAAAAGCCTTCATGATTCGATCAATCTTTCTTTGAGTATCGATGGAGTAATAAGCCTCATCGCAATTCGGACAAACAAATGCCGGGATGTTCTTGATTACTACTACCTGCTCCCCTATTCTTGCGACAAATTCTGTTGTTCCTTCTCGCATTTTGCTTTTGCACAAGAGGCATTCACCGGGATCCATCTTATTTCCTCCGCCTATTATCGATCGATTCGTCTTCGTTTGGAGATATAAAGTGACCATTATCAGTTTATCTTTGGAGATTGCCACGACTATATGGTGCGGTACTCCTCTTACCTGCCCCAGCATCAGCACGGCTGGGCAGCGGTATTCATCACTATATTTCTCTATTATCTCTCCCTTCGTTATTAAGGTTATCAAGTCGTCGGCTGATACTCCTCTCTCGAGCATCCTTGCGCCTGCATGATTTGAGATGAAAATATTATTTGAAGAGATAAACGATCGCATCTTATTATGCAGGACACCCTCGTCACCTTTATCGATCGTGGCAGCCCCTCCATACTCCATCATGTAGAAATCGCTGATATCGATATCGAATCGCCTTCATCAACGGACTTGTTTAGTTTAGACATTAATTAGGTTGCCGGATTGAACTCAAATTTTTGTCCCGTAGGAGCACATACTCACCCGGCCAGCGTTAACATTCACATGCAGCAGCAAACGGCTTGCGGATTGCATCAGCAAGAATGCCCGTCTGCCAGACACCGATGCGCCCTGACAGCCACGGCGCATGCGCAGCGGACCCTGGAGCGAGAGCCGTGAACCGCAGGCAAGGATGCAGCCCGGTCGATGGGTTGCCGGACGAGGCTAGCCCAAGGCGTACAAGGATTGTCAAGCCGGAGACGGCCCTTAAAACTCAGTCAAAAAAACTTTGTGCGCTATGCTGCTCTGTGGTGTAATGGCAATCCGCCATTCCTTCCAAAAACTCCAGACCCCAAGAAAAGCCACCCAATCCGGAGGCAAGCCCCCGGACCCCAGGCCCGACCGGCCTCCCGGCCCACTCAGGCAGCGAGCCCACGCGGGCACGCGCGCCTATGCGAGAGCCCGCAGTGCCCGCACGCCGGGGCCCGGCGACGGGCTGGCCATACCGGATCACGACGAATCATCGACATCACTTTATAAAGCGTGAAAGCCATATTCATTTATCCATGGAAGACAAATCATGATGTTGGTGAGACGATGGGTGCCGTGATCAGGGCTAGATACGAAGACAAAGTCCTCAAGCCCCTTGGGGAGTTGAACCTAAAAGAAGGTGATGAGGTCGAGATAAGCGTCCAAAGGAGCGCTACCAGCAGAATTTTGGAATCGTAGAGTGCTGGGAAGGGCTAGAGGAAGCACATGAAGATTACAAGACAAGTGTTCATTGATGCCAATATCTTCACCTACCTTCTGACCGGCCACCCCATCTATGGCAGAAGCTGCCAGCAGCTTCTCGAAAAGGTTGAACACGGCAATATTGAGGCAGTTCATCTCGCCCCTGGTTATCGACGAGGTTTCCTATGTCCTGATGGTCCAGACCACCAGGAAAACGGGCGGCCCGCAAGACGCCAAATCGATGAAAAAAGCGATGCTGCATGCCTGGCAAGAATGCCTTGCACCCGTGCATGAGTTTCTATGACTATCTCAACCTGCTCATCTCCAAAGGCCATCTGAAGGTCCTAAGCCTGGACTATTCCATCTCCAGAATCGCGCTAAAATGCGCTAGAGAATACCGTCTTCTTCCCAGGGATGCCTTGCATATCGCCTGCTGCAAGGCATTTGGGATAAAGGAGATGGCCACAAATGATGCTGATTTTGAGCGTGTCGGTTTCTTGAATTTATGGAAACCATGAATCCAAGCCAATAACCCCGCTTTGCGCCAGATCCTACCGAAACGGCCCGCAAAGCAAACCTGTCCGCGCTCCTCTGCACACTATCGTTCCTCCCGTCCCCCCATGCTGCCAACCGCGCGTACACCCGCGCTCCCGCTGCAGCCCGCCGAGTCAAGGCCCACAAGGATCGTCAAGCCCCGGAGACGGCCACGAAACCCTCAGTCGTAAAGCCTCTGTGCGCTCTGCGACTCTGTGGTGTGATCAGTTGTTGTTCTGTTATAATTTTCAGATGATAATAATGCGAACTGCCACTGCTTCCCAAAATCCAGCCCCCAAAGAGCTGCCCTTTCCGGAGGCAAGCCCCCCTAACACCAGGCCGACCGGCCTCCCGGCCCCCCAGGCGGCAAACCCACGCGGGCACGCGCGCCCATGCGAAGCACGCACGAGCGCCTGCAACATCAACTCCGCCAGTAAGACCGCGTCTACAGGCCGAGCCAACGGGATGAGAAGCCATCGGCTCTAAGGTGACACATTCCTGTTATTTCAAAATGGCCTGAGCTTCACGCGGATGCAGCACTTTGGTCTTGAACTCTTTCGGGATGCGATAGCCCCTCAGAATTCTGTCGGTCGTTATGAAAAAGTCCACGTCGTAAGCCAGGGCGTAGCCCAAATGCACCAAATCAGCCGGTTTGATTCTTGAGTCTCTATACTCGCTATGGTTATACAGATTATAGCAGGTAGTAGCAACTGCTTCATTAGGGTGAAGAAATGAAATTCTTAGGCCGCTCCAGATATCAATAAGTTCGTGAAGCTCTTCACGATTATGCTTGCCCTCCCTGCCTTTCCACTCGCCCTCAACGCATATGATAACTACTTCTCCAAGGACGGATATGGGAACGCAGAGCGAGATATCAGGATGACTGCTAAGATGAAATAAAAATTTTTTTATATCATACGGATTTATATCCCGCTTGGTTAGGCTTTCGCTTTTCTGGCTGATGGAAAAGAAGAAAATATCCGCATCAATGGCTGCTCGCCGCATAGCCATTACTCTTTTCCAAATGCCTTCTTTATGCGAGCCATCATCTGGTCATGCTCTTCTTTGGAGACTTTCCAGAGTATCTTGCCGTGGATGTCTGTTGCTCCGCCGTAGGGCATCTGGTTATCATCTAAATCGTAGTACTGCTCTGGTATCTCTTCGGGAATGAGCGACTCCTCCTTCAAATAGATGCATTCTTGTGCATTAGCCAACAGAAATCTAAATGATCTGATTCATATTTAAATTGATCCACCGCCCGGCAAACTGCGATGATGACCCGGAGGCCCTGCCACGGGCGGAGCACCCTGGAGCGCGAGCCGTGGACCCGAGGCAAGGATGCAGCACAGTCGATGGGCTGCCGGGCGAGGCTAGCCCACAGCCGGCAAGGATCGTCAAGCCGGAGACAGGCCCCGAATCCTCCGTCGTGAAGTCTCTGTGCGCTCTGCGCTCTGCGGTGTGATTAGTTGTTGTTCTGTTATAATTTTCTGCTAATAATTAATACTGAATTGCCACTTCTTCCAAAAAATCCAGCCCCCCAAAGAGCTGCCCTTTCCGCAGGCAAGCCCCCCTGACACCAGGCCCGACCGGCCTCCCGGCCCCCAGGCGGCAAGCCCACGCGGGCACGCGCGCCCATGCGAGCAACGCACGAGCGCGGGGCCCGGCGAGCGGCTGGCGGACAAGTAGCCAGGTGATAGGAAGAGCGGATATGGCAGGCGATTTAGTCTATGAGCACTCGGCCAATAAGTACTGGTAAGGCATAACATTTTTATTCTATCGCCCCCAGAATTGGGATAAATGGGAGCTGCGCAAGATGCCTGTTACAAAGCTCGACGACAAAGGGCGAATCCTTCTTCCTGGCGATCTCAGAAAAGCTGAAAAACTGAAAGAGGGTGACGAGTTTGCTGTGGACGCTTTAGGAGACGGAGTCTTCATCCTGAAGAAGATCGACCTGCGATCTCTGCTTGAAGAGGCCATAGAAAAGGCGAAAGGTGTGGATCACGAGAAAGTGGAGCGCGAGATAGAAGAGGAGAGCAATCGGCTTGCTAAGAAGAGATTCGAGGTTTGTCCTTGATAATAACCTGATAATCGCTGCCATAAAAAGCGGTTGGAAGAAAAGCACTGATCTGCTCTTCACTATCCTGCTCAGCGATGCCGCTATTTATGTAAATAAAGAGCTGCTCTTTGAGTACGAGAAGTATATCAACAAAATCCTCGGCTTGCCTCATCTATTTCTCCTCATCCAAAGACGCTCAACTCTCATCGATCCATCAATGGATTCTCTACTTACCTGCAGACGATTCTTTCCAGAAAGCGAGTTTGCAGATGCCGTTCATGCAGCTACGTGTTTTGAAGTAAAAGCGATTCTGATCTCCAATGACGCCCACTTCGATGCGATCAAAGAATCGGATCTCATCGAGGTCTGGAAAATATCCGAAGCTATTGCAAAAATATTATAATAGTCGATGGGCTGCCCGGGCGAGGCTAGCCCGCTGCCCGCAAAGATCGTCAAGCTGGAGACGACCCTACTCAGCCAAAAAGTCTCTGTGCGTCCTCCGTGCGCTCTGTGGCTCTGTGGTGTGATCGGTCGTTGTCTCAGTTGTAATTTTCAGCTAATCGTAATAGCGAACCGCCATCGTCTTCCCAAAATCCAGCCCCCCTCAAAACGCCGCCCTTTCCGGAAGCAAACCCCCCTGACACCAGGCCCGACCGGCCTCCCGGCCCCCCAGACAGCAAGCCCACCCGGGCACGCGCACCCAGGCGAGAGCACGCACGAATGCCCGCCCGGCAGACAGCGATGCAGCCCGGACGACCCGGCCCACAGGCGGCGGACCCAGGAGCGCGAGCCGTGGACCCCAGGCAAGTATGCAGCACGGCCGATGGGCTGCTCCGGGCGAGGCTAGCCCGCAGCCGGCAAGATCGTCAAGCTGGAGACGGCCTGCAGCTCAGCCGTCAAGTCTCTGTGTGCTCTGCGACTCTGCGGTTTGAACGGTAGTTTTCAGTTATAATTTTCCTCCAATGTGAAACGGCGGCGGCGCACCCGCGCAGCAAGCTGCGGGGCATCCAAGGCGCCGCCGCATGAAATTGGAAACCAGTTAAACTGATCCAAACCTAAGTTGAATACGCATTCCTGTTGGCCCTCTATGCAAGAGCGAGTCGTGTTCACGCTGTTAGCATTCAGCCGAAGTCCAACAAATTCATCTGTTTATAGTCTTCCTTTTCTTCTGGGGTTCCCTGCATTTCAACATAATTGCGTATTGTATCCGCCATCACCCCATCACCCACCGTTCCGATATAGCCTCCATCACTCCAAAATTCACCTCCCCAAAGCTGTTTCCTTACTTCGGGAAATTTCTTAAAGAACTCTCTGGCGGTTATACTCTTTACGATTTGCATCACTCTTGAAGGCGAATATCTCGGCGCAGCTCCAACAAAAATATGAACATGATCTCCATCGGTTCCGATGGCATCAAAATCGAACCAGTATCTCTCACCGATTTCAGAACAAATAGATTTGATATAATTAATACGATCACTATCTAGAAGCAGCTTTCTTCGATATTTTAAGCTGAAAACCATATGATATCGAATTTTATAAGTGCAATGACTTGCATTTCTTACCTCAATCATCTATATGCACAATATGCAGTCTTCCTTAAGTCGGTTTCCTGACCATCCCAACCGCAGCAAGCTGCGGGGTATTCATTTTAAAATAATGAAGAATCGCCCATCGCTTCCAAAAAAGATCTTAGCCCCGAAAGCCGCCCTTTCCGGAGACAAGCCCGCCCCGACCGCAGGCCCGACCGTAATCCTGGCCCCAAAGGCAGACGACTTATAGTACTCCTTCCTTATTTGTCTCTAAGAGCCTCAAAAACATACTTTGCTTGAGCCGTCATCGCATCATAAGACATTTCAAAATCTCGATGGAGTCCTCGTAATCACAGGCATTCCTCCACTATCTAAGTCTGTCCAGGTTGCCGGCAATCCTGGTCATTCTGCTGGATCGAAAATTCTCTCTAATCTGTGCATGGTCAGAGGCATTGCACTTTGCGGCAAAACTTTGTTTTTTTTGTGCATAATTCCTGGCATGACAGAATGCAGCGTAGTAGATCCTGCTCATCGAGCATCTGAATGCAGCTTCGGTTGTTATGGGCCTGTTATCCCTGCCCATTAGAGCTTCCGCCAGATTGAGGTATTCTCGCCAATCAAAGGACATGAAGTTAGTAGTCCCTTACTTTGGCAAAAGAAAATCTGTAGTCACCAGGAGCCATCCCGATGCAGAGCCCAGGGCCGGCTCGAACTCTGCCATGGCTTCATCAATGCAGTCCAAAATCCGCTCTTCGTACACATTCTTTCGAATGTAAAGTGTTAGATACTCATCATGAATCTCGGGATCGTGGTAAATCTCCAAAAAGAGCTTTGCGTCCTCTGGGAACGTCTTCATCAGTTTACAGCAGATCGGTGGAATTCGACAGCTCAAATCCGAATGGGCAAGAAGGTACTCGCTGAGCCTCAGAGGGCTCTGGAATCATCACGTGCATCACTTCTAAAACTTCCAGGACATCCTTGACATCGACTGTCGTGCCATCAGCTGCATCTCCAGGAGGAAAGCTGGCTCGTGAGGTCTTTCTTCTTGCCTTTCTTCCGATATTTATTGGCAGATGCGATTTGCCTAACTGAGCATTAGCGCGCATTAGATGCCTCACATTCATCTTGATTTAGG
The DNA here is from genome assembly GCA_963702455.1 of uncultured Methanosarcinales archaeon. Taxonomy (GTDB): domain Archaea; phylum Halobacteriota; class Methanosarcinia; order Methanotrichales; family Methanotrichaceae; genus Methanothrix. The sequence goes on along the minus strand of CAVPCV010000006.1, from coordinate 66,844 downwards.
GACACTTAAGCTTAGCGGCGGTCAATCTGCCATCCCTACTCAGGCCCGGACGGCCCGGCACACAGGCAGCGAACCGGGAGCGCGAGCCGTGGGACCCGATGCAAGGATGCGGCACGGTTGATGGGCTGCCCGGGCGAGGCCGCCCACCGCCCGCAAGGATCGTCAAGCCGGAGACAGCCCCGGAAACCTCAGCCAGTAAGTCTCTGTGCGCTCTGCGACTCTGCGGTTTGAACGGTAGTTTTTCAGTTATAATTTTCTGCCAATAATAACGAAAATCGCCCATCGCTTCCAAAATCCAGCCCCCTCAAAACGCCGCCCTTTCCGGAGGCAAGCCCCCCCTGACATCAGGCCCGACCGGCCTCCCGGCCCCCCAGGCAGCAAGCCCACCCGGGCACGCGCGCCCAGGCGAGAGCATGCAGACGCCTGTTTCCCCTACCCGGTCGCACCGAACAGCAAATTCCAGAGCGCTGGGCGTGTAAGAAGACGTCATCGGCAGCTCTAAATATTGATCATGTTCATATATCATTCAATCTCGCTCAGATGACAGGTGCCGAATATGAAAATAAAAGCAATTTATGAGAATAATGTGCTCAAGCCTCTCGGGGATCTGGATCTGCCCAATAAAGCTCGGGTCAGCATCACCATCCAAGAGAGCTTTAGCGATCTTCTGGACGAGCTCGGTGAACCTGAAGCCAGGGAAGATATCGATGCCGTCCTGAAAGAGACGCGGTCGAGAAGATACTATGATTAGGGCCGTTTTAGATACGTCTGTTCTACTTAAAAGCATCTTCAAACCGTTACGGTCGCTCTCCTCCGACGCCTATTCCAGAGAACTGGAGACCCACGAAAAATGCAAAATCCTGATCAAGCTTATTGAAGAGCGAGATGTGGAAGTTCATGTCCCCAAGGTTTGCGTAGTGGAGACTGCTGCTGTAGCCAAACGGCTTGCCGGTAGAGCTCTGGCTGCAAGAGCATCAAAGGGTATCATGAAATCGTATAACATAGCTGAGGAAGAGGCTATTTTCGACATTGCCTGGGATGTGGCATTAGAGACCGGATGTTCCGGGTTTGATTCCTATTTCATAGCTCTGGCCAAAAGAGAGGACGCCATATTATTCACTGACGACTCCGGAATGCATCATCATGCCGAAGAGATCGGAGTGGACTCAATCTTGGTGAGGTGCACCGATCTCAAGACGTTGGAACACAAGCTGGAATGATGCGATTCGCAGAGGAGACGCCTACAATTCGGTAAGTGAAGAGATTGCTGCCCAGCGGCTCTGCCAGCGACCGCTCCAGCATCTGCTGAGCAAGAATGCCCGCCCGAGTAGAAGTCGATGCAGTCCCGGACGGCCCGGCCCACAGAGCGGCGGGCCCATGAGTGCGAGACGTGGACCCCGCAAGGATGCGGCAACGCCGATGGGCTGACGGGCGAGGCTAGCCCTAGCCGGCAAGATCGTCAAGCTGGAGACGAGCCTGAAACTCAGCCGTTAAGTCTCTGTGAGCTCTGCGACTCTGTGGTTTGAACGGTAGTTTTCAGTTATAATTTCTGCCAATAATAACGAAGAATCGCCCTCGCTTCCCAAAATCCAGCCCCCACGAAAAGCCACTTTCCGGAGGCAAGCCCCCCTGACACCAGGCCCAACCGGCCTCCCCGCCCCCAGGCGGCAGGCCCATGCGGGCACGCGCTGCCCATGCGGGAGCCTGCACGAGTGCCCGCCCGGCAGACGATGATGCCACCTGGACGGCCCGGCCCACAGGCGGCGGACTCAGGAGCGCGAACTGTGAACCCGAGGCAAGGATGCAGCACGTTCGATGGGCTACCCCGGGCGAGGCTAGCCCGCAGCCAGCAAGGACGGTCAAGCCGGAGACGATCTGAAACTTCGACCAGACTCTCTGTGGCTCTACTCCTCTCTTTGAACAAAAGTTTTTTAGTTATAATTTTTAGCTGATAATAATGAAGAATCGCCCATCGCTTCCCAAATCCGACCCCCAAAAACAGTCGCCCTTTCCGGAGACCTGGCCCCCCGACTACAGGCCCACCGGCCTCCCCGGCCCCTAAGGCCGCAAGCCCACGCGTGCCCGCGCGCCCATGCGAGAGAGCCCACGAGCGCCCAGATTTTTTTTTTAAAAAAAAAAAAAAAAAAAAAAAAAAAAAAAAAAAAAAAAACACGCGCGCGGGCCCGGCGAGCGTATGCGCATACACCCGAGCCCCGCATGCACATGCTCGCCCAGGCAAGAGCTAGCCTGCCCACTCAGGACCATCGACTCCAGGCTATAAGGAAGCCTGGACTTCTACAGTATATCCAATCCTCAAAGATCCTCAATCGCAGCAGGTGCCGTAGGCTGACATGTATCCAATGCCAGCAGATCAACCTCTCCCGCAGCGAGTGGCCTGGCAAGCAGCTTTCCTTCATGAAAAGCCTTCATGATTCGATCAATCTTTCTTTGAGTATCGATGGAGTAATAAGCCTCATCGCAATTCGGACAAACAAATGCCGGGATGTTCCTGATTACTACTCCTACCTGCTCCCCTATTCTTGCGACAAATTCTGTTGTTCCTTCTCGCATTTTGCTTTTGCACAAGAGGCATTCACCGGGATCCATCTTATTTCCTCCGCCTATTATCGATCCATTCGTCTTCGTTTGGCAGATATACAGTTACTATTATCAGTTTATCTTTGCAGATTGCCACGACTATATGGTGCGGTACTCCTCTTACCTGCCCCAGCATCAGCACGGCTGGGCAGCGGTATTCATCACTCTATTTCTCTATTATCTCTCCCTTCGTTATTAAGGTTATCAAGTCGTCGGCTGATACTCCTCTCGAAATCTTGCAGCCTGCATGATTTGAGATGAAAAATATTATTTGAATAAACCGACATCTTAACGGGACACCCAATTACTCAATGGACTCGTGAGCCTCCAATCAATCATGTAGAGATGCTGATAGCGATATAATCGCCTCGTCATGCTTCCGGCTGCTTAGACATAATAGGCCGCCGACCGAACTTAATTCGGTCCGGTTAGGACCAGCACCCGGCGAGCGAATTCACATGCAGCAGCAAACGGCTTGCGATATCAGCAAGCTCCCTGTCTGCCAGAACCGAGGCGCCGTGATAGGCACGGATGAACTGACCGGGGTGAAGCCCTTGAACGCAGAATGCAGCCCTGGATTGCCAGGACGAGGAAAAGTCGACAAGGAGGCGGAGCTTGAATACTCAGTCAAAAAAACTTTGTCGCTATGCTGCTCTGTAGTGTAATGGCAATCCGCCATTCCTTCCAAAAACTCCAGCCACCAAGAAAAGCCACCCAATCCGGAGGCAAGCCCCCCAACCGCAGGCCCGACCGGCCTCCCGGCCCCCAAGACCGCAAGCCCACGCAGGCACGCGCGCCCATGCGGGAGCGCACGCACCTGCCTGAACCTGTAGGCACGAGTGACAGGCTGTTTTACGGTAACAGTTTCGCAATCCTTATAGCCTAACAGGTAAACGGATTATCGTGCCAGCCGTTGTGAAAGTCCCAGAGCGGAGATCTCTTCATACCGAATCAAAAGATGATATTGCCACAGACATTATTAAGGGACTTAATGACTTTAAAGAAGGACGGTTTACACGCCTAAAAAATGCTGAAGAGATGGAAGAGCACTTTCGCAACCTGTAGACTGCTATGGCCTTTCAAACCATAGCTACATGCTATTTTGATAAAAAAAAATTCAAAAAGCTCCAAAAAGTATGGACTATTAAAGAAGAATTGATGCCTCCTCCGCTCATTCACTCTGCGCTCGTCAAGCTGCCCGGCAGATTAGCGATGCGGCCGGACGGCCCAGCCCCACAGACAGCGAACCACGGGAGAACGAGCCGTGGACCCGAGGCAATAAAGCTACACGGTCGATGGGCTGCAGGATGCGAACAGCCCACGGCCCGACAGGATCGTCAGACCGAGACGGCCGCAACCTCTTCCAAGAAACTCAGCGTAAGGTATATTTCCATAACCGTTATTGAAACTCTACATGTTCAGCGAGTATATCGAGGCTGCACTAGAACGGGCGGTTTACAAAACCATCGATGATGAGGAACCCATCTTCGTCTCAGTGCCGGAGCTTCCGGGCGCCTGGGCTTCAGGCAAGACTGTTGAGGAGGCCCGCAAAGAGCTTATCTCGGTTATTGAAGGCTGGATAGCTCTCAGGCTCCGAATGGGGAGATCTATACCACCAATTGGCGGCCATACGATAACTGCATCAGTTGGACCGGTGAGCGTTATTGAGTAGACTTGTGCCGATATCCAGAGCCAAGCTTATCAAGCGATTGAAAAACATAGGATTTGACGGACCGTTTCCGGGTTCGGACCATGACTACATGGTTCGTGGAGATAATTTTGTGCGCATACCGAACGATCATCGGCGAGAGATCGGAGCAAATCTCATCGCAGAGATTCTTCGGGAGGGTGCCATCTCTCGTGAAGAGTGGCTTTCCGCGGATTAGCTCATCCCTTTTAATCAGCAGCATATCAGCGGGTCAGTCGTCCTAGCCCGGTTCTTCCTCACATTTCGTCCTTCAGAAACCCAGGGCTGCTAGCTCAAGCGTATGTGCCCGCCCGGCTGCCAACTTCACAGTCAGGACGGTCAGACCCACGAGCATTGGACCCAGGAGCGTGAGCCGTGGGACCCGAGGCAAGGATGCCGCACTGTAGATGGGCTGCCGGGCGAGGCTAGCCCACTGCCGACAAAGATCGTCAAGCTCGAGACAGTCCCGGAAACCTCAGCCGTCAAGCCTCTGTGCGCTCTGCGGCTCTGCGGTTTGAACGGCAGTTTTTCAGTTATAATTTTCTGCCAATAACGAAGAATCACCCATCGCTCCAAAATCCAGCCCCCTCAAAAACCCCGCCCTTTCCCGGAGACAAGCCCCCCTGACACCAGGCGGCAAGCCACGCGGGCACGCGCGCCCAGGCGAGAGCATGCAGACGCCTGTTTCCTCGACCCGGTCGCGCCGAACAGCAAATTCCAGAGCGCTGGGTGTGTAAGAAGACGTCATCGGCAGCTCTAAATATTGACTATGTTCTAGTAAGGGAATAAAAGTGCAATGGTAGAGACATCCGACTATTGATCTTCTGGGGTGTTATTCTAGCTCGTTTTCTCCTGCCTCTTGCCATTCCTCGCTATCCGATCCCGGCTATCGCAGGCTGCCTGGTTCTCGACATGGTTGACCAGACGATCTTTCAGCTTTTCACGACACTGAATCTGGAAGGCTATCAGAGCTACGATAAAGCACTGGATGTTTATTACCTCACAATCGCCTACCTTTCAACTCTTCGCAATTGGAAGAATCTGTTTGGCTTCGAGCTGGACCGATTTCTCTTCTATTATCGAATTTTGGGCGTGGCTCTCTTCGAACTCACACAACTGAGACCTCTGCTTGTGATCTTTCCCAATACATTCGAGTATTTCTTCATATTCTATGAGGCGGTCCGCCTGAGATGGGACCCAAAAAAATTAACCAAAAAGAAGCTGATAATTGCGGCAGCATTCATATGGATCTTCATCAAATTACCACAAGAATACTGGATCCACATCGCGCAATTGGATGCAACTGAAATGATCAAAGCCCACCCAATATTCATACTCGTCATTATCGCTTGGTTAGTGGTCATGGCTATAATGGCATGGCTACTATTGAGGGGACTTACTCCCGATAAAAAGGGCATCAGATTTGCAGCGGACCCTCTGCCCTCTGCTGAGGAGATCAATGGGAGCCTCATGAATAAAAAACCGGGAGGCTTCATTAATAACTCTCTGATCGAGAAGATCGTAATGGTCTCACTGGTGAGCATCATCTTTGCCCAGATGCTTCCAGATGTGCGGGCCAGCAGCATCCAGATCACAATCGGTGTTGCTTTCATTATAGTCATAAATACGGCATTGAGCCACTGGCTGGCGAATCAGGGGAAGGGATGGAAATCCACCTTGCAAGAATTCGTGGTGATGACAGCTGTAAACTTCGGCCTGATACTTATATTCGGCTCAATAATGCCGAGCTTTGAGGGGTCGATCAATCTGGAGAGTACCCTCTTCTTTGTCCTGCTCTTGACGCTAGATGTGACACTCTACGACCGCTATAGACAAGTATACTTGTGGCGCTTTAGCAATAACGATTAATTAAGCAATGCTAATATACCAAGGTGCGCTTTTCAGAAAGGCTTTTCTTCGATAATTGTTATTTCAATCATGCCTTCACACCAATCCGGTCCAATTTTTCTCATGAGTGCTGAATATGCAGAATATTCTTTAATTCCCAGCTAAACCTTTTATAAGATCCAGTCCTAATTAACAACAATTATTCCCATTGTCAAAGGAGTGTTCCTTGCATGTTGCATAAGGATAAAAAATCAATTAACACAAAGGCTTCGCATTTCTGGACCATAAAAGCTTTAGCGACGGTAGTGCTGCTCCTCATGCTGGCACTGACTGCCACTGCTCATCCGCCCGCCCAGGTAAGTCTTGCCTACGATAGCCAAAACCAGACCCTTAAGGTAACAACGACCCATACCGTATCAAATCCCAGCGGCCATTATATCATGAAGATCGCCATCGAGAAAAATGGCACACAAGTCTTGACCAAAGAATACACGAGCCAGCCCACTTCGTCCGCATTCAGCTACGACTATCCCATCAACGCCACCAAAGGAGATGTCCTCAAAGCGACAGCCTACTGCAGCATTGCCGGCAGCAGGTCTGCCGAGATCACAGTTGTGGAGGATGCAAAGCTGGTAGTGCAGCAGACCGGAGTTGAGAATGAAACCGAAGGGAATGCATCCCTCCCTTTGGATAAGATCAAGCTTCCACCAGGATTTAAGATCGATATCTATGCCGAGAACCTGACTTACGCCCGATCGTTAGCCCTGAGTCCGGACGGAACGCTCTTCGTAGCCACGCGCCGCCCATTTGAAACTCTTGATTCTCCCAATGGTTCTGCTCTTTATGCCATTGTGGATAATAATAACAACAATCACGCTGAGGCCGGCGAGATTTTCGTCATTGCCGAAGGCCTGAACAATCCCAATGGCGTTGCCTTTAAGGATGGATCTCTATACGCCGCAGAGATCAATCGCATCATCAGATTCGATGATATCGAAGCCCAGTTGGATAGCCCAAAAGAGCCGGTCACAATCAAAGAGCTTCCCCAATACCTGATACACGGCTGGCGGTACATCGGCTTTGGGCCTGATGGTAAGCTCTATGTGGCCATGGGAGCGAACTGCAACGTCTGCCATCATGATGATGAGTTGAATGCCACCATAGTGCGCATGAACCCGGATGGAAGCGATATGGAGATCTTCGCCCAGGGTGTAAGAAACTCCGTGGGCTTTGACTGGGACCCGCGCACGGGAGAGCTATGGTTTACCGACAATGGCAGAGATGAGCTGGGCAACGATGTGCCGTCGGACGAACTGAACCATGCGCCTGTGCCAGGCCTGAACTTCGGCTTCCCTGTCTGCCATTCCGGTAGCATCCCGGACCCTGATCTGGGCTCCGATAAGAATTACACCTGCAACACAATGGTCCCTCCTGCCTGGATGATGGGGCCCCATGTTGCGCCTTTAGGAATGAGGTTCTATACGGGCACACAGTTCCCGGAGGAGTACCAGGGCCAGATATTCGTCGCCGAGCACGGCTCCTGGAACAGGGATGCACCCATCGGCTACCGCGTGGCTGTGGTTCGTCTGCAGAACAATACCGCTGTAGGCCAGGAGATCTTCGCAGAAGGCTGGCTGCAGAATGATACCGCCTGGGGAAGGCCGGTTGATGTGCAGCCTTTAAAAGACGGATCAATGCTCGTATCCGATGATCTGAACGGCGTCATCTACCGGATAAGCTACAGCTGATCTTGAAGAATGAGATCCTGCTCCAGGCCGGATCTTTTCTTCTCATATTTTGTCTCAATTTTGTCTTTTGTTCTCAATTCATTTCTTCCCAATTTCTGGCAGCGTGCAGTCTTGACGCAAATTTCCAAAAATATTTCTCAAAAAAGAGATAGAAGAGGGCAGATAACCCTCTTCCCCCACCTCATCACAACCAGCGCGGCCTACTGGCTTATCAAAATTTCGTAGGTATCCTTGTGCGGATTGATGAGCAGCTTTTCCGCAATCTCTCTGGCATTCATCTCGGCTTCGGGACGAAGGCTATTGAAGTACAGCTTCCAGACGGTGGCCTTCTTCACATCCACCACATTCTTGAAGCCCAGTCGATTGCGCAGCCGCTCCCGGGTGGAGATGGCCTCGCCGTCCTCGATATGCAGGGCGACCTTCACCGGCACATAGCCTTCCTCGAACTCCAGAGTGTCGATGAGAACCTTGTGGCTCTCCTTGTTCTCATTGACCAGCTCTCTGGCAAAGCTCCTGGCCAGCTCCTCCGGGTCTCCGGAATCGACCTCAATGCTGAAGAGCCGTTCCTTCTTCACATCTTCCAGGACGTTGCCGAAACCCATGCGTCGCACCAGAGTGTTCTTCACAGTGGCCGCTTCCGCATCCGGGATCTTCAGCCAGACCCTTAAGTTGATCTTCTGGCTCATGCGTTCACCTCAATGTAGCGCTTCATGGACTCGAAGACCCGCCTTCCGGGTCCCGGCTCATCCGGCCTTTGCTTTCTCGGATCGAAGGAGGGAAGCTGCCAGGCGAAGAATGCTCTCTCCGGATGGGGCATCATTCCCAGAACGTTTCCTTCCGTATTGCAGATGGCTGCGATGCTCTCCGTGCTGCCGTTCACATTCACCGGGAACTCATTTATGACCCGCCCGTTCTTATCGCAATAGCGGAAGACCACCTGCTCTTGATCGTTCAGCTTTTGCAGAAGACCCGGGGTCAGTAGTTACCAGATTTCCCTCGCCGTGGGCGATGGGGATCTTCAAGAGAGCGCCCATCTCGATCAAGAAGGAGCCGCTGCACCTTTTGGAGGAGGCATCATGCCTCAAGTTGACCCAGTCGCAGTAGTAGCCCCGGCGAACGATATTTCCTTTGGAGACCATCACATTCTGGGCCAGGGCCATATCCACCTTTCCCGAGCCGGGCAATAGACCGGTCTCCACCAGGATCTGGAATCCGTTGCAGATGCCGATGATGGGCTTGCCAATGGCAGCCTCCTCCTTACAGAGCCGCCAGGACCGGCTCTTTGGAGGCTATGGCACCCGCACGCACCCGGTCCTGGTAGGAGAAGCCTCCCGGAATGATGAATCCGTCAAAGCCGGATAGCTCGCCTTCCGGCCGGTTCCAGCGGAAGAGCTCTCCATCCATGCCGACCGCTTTGACGGCCACCAGAGTTTCAAACTCGCAGTTCGTGCCAGGGAACTGCAATACTGCGATCTTCATCTCATCGCCTCCACTAGACCGGTGGTCCATGCATTTCTTGCCTCATCCAGGTCCAGGTCGGCCACAGTCTCGCCTGATCTTGACATTTTAATCCGTCTCTTGCCTGTTACCTGGCCGATATGCATCGGCTCCAGGTTATGACTCCTCAGAAGCTCCTCCAGTCTGGCCTCCTTTCCGGGCTTTGCTTCCAGAACAAAACCTGAGGACTCAGAGAAGAGCAGTTTGTCAGTTCTCATACCGAGGTCTCCGGACGGGACACAGTCCAGATTTAGCTCGAATCCGAACCTTGCAGGCCTGGTCAGTGCCATCTCCATCACTGTCGCCGCCAGGCCGCCGTTGGAGATGTCGTGCGCTGCTGCAAGCAGGCCCTCATCTATGGCGTCGATGACGGCATAGATCATGCTCCTCTCCAGATCGAACCGGACGATGGGAACATTTGCTCCCGCGACCCCGAATAGGGTTCGATAGTACTCCGAGCCGCCCAGCTCGTCAAATCTCGGCCCGATCAGATAGAGCCTGTCACCGGGAGCCTTCAGCTCCATGGTTATCGCTTTGCTGTAGTCCTTCATGATGCCCACGCAGGCGACCACAGGTGAGGGGTCCACTGAGCCCTGGGGCGATTCGTTGTAGAAGCTCACATTGCCGGAGACGATGGGCAACGGGCAGCTGCTGGTCAACATAGTCCTTCAGCCAGAGCTTCTTGCAGGATTCGGCGAGGCCCTTCACACCCTCCCGGAACTCCCAGAAGGCTTCGGGCTTCTCAGGGTTGCCATAGTTCAGGCAGTCGGTGAGGGTTGATGGAGTGGCGCCGATAGCGGCCACATTTCTCATGGCCTCGGCAACAGCAGTTGCTCCTCCCCAGTAGGGGCTGATTCTGCCGTAGAAGGGATTGGAGTCCACACTCAAGGCCACACCGAACTTCTCGCCCCGGACAGGCGCAATCAGGCCGGCGTCCGCCTCTCCAGGCCGGATCACGGCGTTGCCCATGACCTCGGTATCGTAGTATCTGTAGACATGCTCCCGGGAAGCGATGTTGGGGGAGTGCAGAATCTTGAGGAGGACCTCATTGTAGTCCGCCGGCTCATCGAATTCCGGCTCGGCCTCGCTGTAGACGCGCTCCTGTTCCGGGCGTTCGTAGCGGATGCCTGCGGTCAAGTGCTGGATGGGCACATCGCAGACGGTCTCGCCCTTATACTGGACAGTAAATCTGTCGCCCGTATTTATCTTGCCCACGACGCTGGCTCTTGCGCCCTCGTAGACGTTGGGCAGGTCCCAGTCCTCGTTGTAGATCTTGAGGATCTTCTCTCGTAGCTCCTCCGGAGCGACGATCAGGAAACGCTCCTGGGTCTCGGCGATGCTCAGAACCTCGGGAGGGAAGTCGCCGGCTTTATGCATCTCGTCCAGGTTGATCTCCATGCCAAAGCCGCCTGCAGCGCCCATCTCGGATGTGGCGCAGGTGAAGCCGCCGCCGCCCAGATCCTTGAAGCCGATCTCGATCTCCGACTCGCGGACCAGTCGGAAGAGGTCGTCGTTGGCCTTGAAGAGCACATTCTTCAGGAAGGGGTCGGGGATCTGCACAGCGCCGCGGTTGGTCTCCTCGTCTTCCTCTCGCAGGGCCTCAGAGGCGAAGGTGACGCCCCCGAGACCCGATGAGTCGGTCGGTTTGCCGATGAGGATCACGTCGTAGCCCTTCTCGCCTGCCAGGGGAGGCGCCCGGGAGCGGATGATCTGGTCGCGGCGGACGATGCCCAGGGAGACGACGTTCACCAGGCAGTTGTCGTCGAAGCTCTCGTTGAAGACTATGTCGCCGCCCATGTTGGGCACGCCCAGAGCATTGCCGTACTGCCAGATTCCGTCCACCACGCCCTCAGCCACCCAGCGCACCTTGCTGGCCTTGGGGCCGTAAGGGTTGCCAAAGCGCAGCGGATCGGCTGTTGCCACAACTGTCGCGCCCATGCAGTTCACGTCGCGGACAATTCCACCGATGCCCGTCGCTGCGCCTTCGTTGGGCAGGATCTGGCTGGGGTGGTTGTGGCTCTCGTGGGATATGACGACGCACCAGTTGTCATCGATGGCAACTATTCCGGAGTCCTCGACCGGGCCCATGACCACATTGGGGCCATCGGTAGGAAGGAATTCTTTCAGGGTGGCGCGGGAGCTCTTGTAGGAGCAGTGCTCCGACCACATGGCATCATAGCAGTATAACTCGGTGAGGCTGGGGTCGCGGCCCAGGACCTCGGCAATGGAACGCGCTTCTGCGACGGACATGCCTATACCGGCATCGCGCAGACTGGTTTCTACTTCAGGATCGGCAAGACCGATTATCTTCAATTCGGGTACACCTCTGCAATTATGCGCTATTCATTCGAGGAGCGTTATGAATTTATCGATCCGAGGGGGAGGGAATGGGGGGTATGAAAAGGTGTGAAAAGGCGGGAAAGTCGAGGGCGATGAGGGCGAGAATTCTGCGGCGTGATCTGCTCGATCGGCTGCCAGAGGCGAGTGGTATTAGAGATCTCATTTACATGTACGGGGATTCGTGGTGAATATCACTGATCCACATGATACGCGGATGCGTGAATGATGCGATCGCTCGCGAGTTGGAAGGTTAACGATATATTTTTCTTTTTAAGGCGATCTTATGTGCTAAATCACGAAGTTCATAAAATTTCAGGATTACTAGGATAGCATGTTACTATTAAAATAAGATATATGACATTTAATGTAAGATAGTAGTACTAATATCAAAATAGATGTTAACAAGATAACAGCTATTTATTTCTTCACAAGATATATATTAGTCTTGTTGTTATATCAATTATCTAACTATCGTCTAGATTATTATTTTCATCAAAAAAATAATATGTATAATTATTTATAGATTCATCCTCAAGTTCGTCTGTTAATTTCTCGCGTCTAAGAAATTTCTTGGTTATTGCTAAATCTTTTAAATACTCCTCAAGTAAATCTAGTGCGTCATCAAATTTAAATGTTACAAGGTTTATGTACATTTTAAGTATCATTTGCTCATCGTCATCCAATCCACCAAATCTTGTTTCTATTTCCTTAAACATATTTAATATTTTTAAGATAGATGGATGTCCAAGATTCAGAAATATGTTATCCGAATCTATGATGCATCGGGCGTTGATATTTCCATTTATAAACTTATATTTGTCTTCCGTAATTTGCGTTACCATTTTTGCCAAGTCTCTTGGAACATCATCCAAGTCCAATAGATCACTCCATTGAAAGGGCTCTAATTGAATGATTTCAAAGCCGTTATTTTCGAAATAGGCTTTGAAAAAATCTCTTCGGATACATTTATTTAAAAATGAGGGCTCGTCATCCAACGGAACAAGAGTTGTTATGAAAGCTTCTCCGCCACATTCCTTTACTAGCATCTCTTTTAACTCAGAGATCTCTGATGAAGAATCAAAATCGATCCTATATCTATCCATTTCTTTGCTCAGGCCTACAGTATAATATAAACCATGTTCGATTATCTGATAAACTTTTTTATGCTTATTATTTAGAATCTCCCTAAATTCGCATAAGGTGCAATAATCACCTCTTCTTTTTGCTATCAGGATTCCGTTCTCTACAGATGTAAAGAAATTCGATAATTTCCTTTTATTTGTTTTTAAAGATTGATAACGTGAATTTAATAAATCATATATCATATTACCGTCATTCGAAATCGAATACATTTTATTCTTAGACATATAATTAAATATAAGAATGTCTAAATAGTTGCTAATAATTTTCTTTAATTTGCCAAATTCTTTATTACGGACAACACGATTCCGTGATGCTGTTAACTTGATATTACCGGGTTTCACATTAATTTCGCCTTGTATGCCCACTATATCCTTGGGCAACAAATCAATGCAATTTTCAACAAATATTCCATCCTGGCAAATATAAAATTTGTTTTCTTTCGATTTTGGCTCGAAACTGATAAATCCCTCACAATAATTTGTGTCATCTAGCCGAATCTCAGCTCTATCTATGGCATCTTCTCCTAGAAATCGTCTTCCAATTCGTTTACACTTTCCACCGTCGCTAACTGTTTTCCATATATCTTTGTCACTTTCGAATTTATGCTCTTCGTAAATTAGTTGTGGATCGATATTCCTGCAATACTTCTTAAGTGCTCTCTGAGGATCTAGATTCGTTCTAGCTTCATTTAAGTATAATGCGATTGAAGTCCCATTCGATACAAGATCTTCGTCCCTTCGGATTTTTATTCTTCGCTCGGATATCTTAGAATATTCGTGACTAAAATCGGGAAATTCAATCTCCAAGCCTAGGAAATTATCCTTTTTAGTGTTAACAATAATCTTTTCTGATACTGCAAAACAAGATAGGAAACCGATACCAAATTCCGCGATCAGTTTTTCAGGACTTTCGCCACTTTGTAATATTTCCATTATTTGTTCCGATCTCTTGATTCCTGTGCCAATCTCCAGCAAAAAATCTTGCACATCTGATTGGTTCATTCCAAGGCCGTTATCCGAAACCTTAATTGCATACGGCAACCGTTTCCCTTTTTTTTCTTTATAAAAAACATCTACACTAATCTGTGGATTATAGGGCTTATCACGCTCATTCTGGCAAATTTTCTTTTGGATTTTTACGGCATCAATCGAATTCTGCATCATTTCCCTAATAAACACATCAGGATTTTCATATAAATTTTCTATTAATATCTTATATATGTTTTTCGGTAGAACAGTAATGAACTTTTGACTATCTGGATTCCTTTCTCTAATACATCTTTCTATAAACGGGTCAATAATATATCCATTCAATTTAAATATGTCTATGATTATTTTAAGTTCTATCTCTATTGATTCTATTGCATTTATTATGTATTTCAGATCTTGCTCTGAAGCAAATTCGGCATGTAAACAAAATTTTGTAGTTTCATTCCATATTGCATTGAATCCTTGAATAAGCTGATGCTTTTTCCAGTGCATTAGATCTTTCTCCTCAAAAATGAAATTGTTAAAAATAAACCAAGGAGTACGGTTAAAAGATATGTCGCAAACATCGCATAATCGCAAGATTGCACAAAGAAGTCTTAAATTGATTCGCTCCAAATCTATAAAAGACTCTTTAGATATGTCATCAAGCGTAGGTAACCGATGGCTATAGCAAATTTGAGCTAAATTATGTCTAGTAATAGGATCAAGTTTAGAAATAAATGGGAGTTCATCCTCCTCGATTCTTCTTTTAATTGTCAAATGGTGATTATCTCGAATATCTTGATGGGATTGGTTAGGATGGTCGGGAACCATTCCTCCATCATGAAGCCAAAATGCCAATATCAATAAAAATAGTTCAATTGGTTTTAGCCCTATTAAGATTCTTTCAGGTATTAATTCTGTGCATAATTGCGCCACTTTTTCTGAATGATCCCAGTTATGAATGGTATAAGGTAATTTAATAACATCATCCAAATATTTTCTAATATAGTCTTTTATCAATATTAGCTCATCATAGTAATTTTTATCCGATCCAGAAATTTTTTGAACCTGTAATAATATATCTAATATAGATCTTTTCGACATAAGATTCCTCAATCTTAATTCTGTATTTGTTTCGAAATTACCCAATTCGCTTCTTATTGTTATCACGGCTATAGGATTTATTACGGACGTTTCATTTATTTTGATAGATTTATCGTATCCCAATAAAGCTGACATATTATATAAATAACAAAACCTAAAATCAACATATCAAATAAAAGAAAAGACCAATACAACACAGTACCAGCTGCATCGGAGTATCCGATAACAATGGCTAATATCTGAGTCCATATGAATACACCACCGTGAGATTGAATAATAAATCCCCACAGTCTAAATCGAGTCATAGGTCTTTTTTCCGCAATATTAGTTTCCCACTTAAAGTCAGGAACTATGCTTTCAATATTTGTTTGAATATAATAACCGATATAGCTAATCCGATAATCATGTTGAGCCCAGCCAAGAGCAAGGCAAGCAGCAATAGGTGGATATATAAATGCTATAGATGGGATTCCTGAATCACCAAAAATTGATATCTCTTTCTGGACTATGCCTGCACTTATTAACGCAGCTGCAAAAGTAAGAGTTATTGAAATAATTTGCTGCCTGAGATCAATTCGCTTTACGATTTCATCCCTAAGAGCACAATATTCAGTTTTGATAATATCCAGGTTTGCACTCTGAGAATTACGATTTGTCATTTGTTTCTCAATCCGAAATGTAAGATAGAGTAAGGTCTATTTAAATCCTATGTTGTCTCATTCGGGAGTCTACCTTCATTGAGGTGGCCAGTCCTTTTCGGATCACATGACTAGCCCGAGAGATGCTGAACGCATTTATAAAGTTGCGCTCCCACGCTCATGAATCTAAACCGATCATGGCTATTTGGTCTTTATTATTTCATCCTTTATGAAGCGGACGTAGGTTTCATGTCTATTTCTTTGGAAAAGGAAAAATACCCAATGAATGAAGTGAGAAATCCGTTATGAAGATCTGTGGAGGGATTTGCGATAAACAGATGCTTGGCTGCCTTGCTCTTTTCTCGTTGGAGCAGGATTTCCAAAAATATGTTTGTATCCAGGAGGTACATCAGGCTCCTCGCATCTTCCCAATCTCGTGCTGGAGTTCCACAGAGGAATACTGCTCTCCCATATCCTTCAAGGCACCCTCCCAATCAAAGGATGGTACATCTTGCTTCTTCCTGGATCTTTTTTCCAGCAAAAATTCAGCATAACTCCTAACTTCTTCTTGAATGTCAGGAGGCAAATGCTCAACGAACCTGGCGAGGCTTGTCATTTTTCTCTTTGAGATAATGGATGTCCAAGCTTTTAATATTTATCCCAGTAGCCGGACGGCAGGAAAGATTTCTCCTAAATTTTGCTCGGTTTCTTGCTGCCGCCGCCCACACGTGCTCCCGCGCCCGTAAGCGAGCGCAGCTTCCGGGCTCCCGGCTCCGACCACCGCCACCCACAGGGCTGCCGGGCCGGAGGGCGAGCGCCTGCTGGTCTACCAACGACGGAGCCTGATGATTCTCAAGATTAAGATTCCGAGATAAAGTTATATCTTCTGGCGTTGCATGAACTTCTGATATGTTCTGCGAATACATCCAGGCTGCTATCTCTAAGGCGGTCTATGAAGTAATAGATGATGAAGAGCCTTATTACGGCGAAGTGCCCGAATTGAAAGGCGTTTGGGCAACCGGTAAAACTCCGGAAGAGTGTCATGAGAATTTGAAGATGGCCATTGAAGACTGGATAGCGTTTAGTCTGCGATTCAATTTGCCTATCCCGGCGATTGAAGGCCAGACCATAAAAGCACCTGTCGAGGCCTAGAACACGTCAAGGTTATGCCCGGTTTCGTGGGGTGAGCTGATAAGAAAGCTGCATGCCCTCGGATTCGAAGGCCCTTACACTGGAAAAGGACCCCATCCCTTGATGTGGAAAGGAACGACTCGAGTAATGATCCCAAATCCTCATCGGGCTGATATTAGCGCCGATCTGATAAAGAAGATTCTGAGACAGGGTGAGATCAGCAGAGAAGAATGGCTTTCAGCTTAGCGAAAAAAGCTTCCAGGATCCCGGCAAAACGGTCTTCCTGCTCGCATTCTTCAAGCCCTCTTGCAGCCGCATGCACGTGCTCCCGCGCCCATGAACGAGCGGCCCTTCCGGGCTCCCGGCCCCGACCGCAGCCAGGAAGCGGGCTCCTGGGCGCGCGGACACTGGAGTCACCTGGAATTTACAGGTACTCGGCAAATTCCTCGGGATCGACTTTCGCTAGCTTTAGAACGCTTTTCAATGTTCCCGGCTTAAGCTCGTCGTGCATCGGGATGACCGTGCCTATCTTTCCCTGTGCCGTGATCTTCGAGAGCCTTACATGGCTTCCTGACTGTCCTGAGACCATGAATCCAAAACGATTGCACAGTACTTTGATGACGATTTCTCCCGAGATGCCTCTAAGTTTCGGCAACTTCTGTTACCTCAAAGGTGGTTATAAAAGATCTCTCCTTGCTCTTTAGGGGAAACTCCTCCAGATAGAGCTCGGTAGCTTCCTTGAGGTTTTTCGCCGCCTCTTCAATGGTCTTCCCCTGGCTTGCTGTCCCCACCTCCGGGCACTCGGCAACATACATATCTTCTTCTCTGCGGATTACTGCTGTAAGTGTGAGCATACGCTCTATTATTAGCTCGGCCAGCTTAAATGTTCTCCGGAAAATGAAGATTCAGTAGGCGTACGAGGTCGTGAACTCTCAATTGAATTCTGCACGGCTTCAGCCTGCGAACGCAGGCCACGGGGCTACCGATGAGCAATTCAGCATCAATGTGCTCACGCGTGCTCCCGCGCCCGTGAGCGAGCGGCCCTTCCGGGCTCCCGGCCCCGACCACCGCCACTCGCAGGGCTGCCGGGCAGGAGGGCGAGCGCTGCCAGGCCTTTTCCATCTCTTGTGACCGATTCAGTCTCCAGTGTCGCCAGACCTAAAGCTTCCTCATGCGAATCCGCCCCGGCTCCACCACAGTGAAATGTCCTGCCCAATCAGACCTTGATTGGAACGTCATGTCCTTTTTCTCGAAGCAGAAGGACTGCTTTCATGGGTACGTTCTTGTCCGCCACCAGTCGCATCAGGCACCTTCCTGCAAAACTTTGATCGGATACACCCTTTCCGATTTTAGCAGAGCGCTGGCGTAGCCAATACATGCCTGAATATCTTCAGGAGTTAATCTGGGATAGTTCCTTATTATCTCCGCTTCAGACCATCCATTTGCCAGAAGATCGAGAACAAATTCCACAGCCACACGAGTGCCTCTTATGACCGGCTTTCCTGCGAGAACACCTGGGTCGGCAACTATGCGTTCATGCCAGTTCATGATGGCATATACGATGGCTGCCTTTAAGATGATTCCTTTCTCTCGGGTTTGCTTCTCACCGGGGAGCCGTGCGAACGCCAATTACCCTCCTGCATCCTCCAGCAGATCCCAAAATAAAATAGTAGTTAGACATCTCTGTTCCGACCGCTGCCAACCACAGGGCTGCCGGGCCGGGAGGGCGAGCGCCGCCGGGCTCCGCATAGGTTTGCAGTAGGATCGCAGACAGAGCAATAGCATTTATAGATTTAGAACTGAAATCTTGTATGGTGAGCGTGGATGAGTGAGACCGTCCGGGCTAAATATGAGGATAAGGTCCTCAAGCCATATCAAGATCTGCATTTGGATGAGGGTGAAGAGGTGCAGATCAAAATTCAGCGAAACCTGGTAGATAGATTTCATGGCAAAATGGCGATAGATAAAAAGATCGCGGACGAGATAATCGATATGGAAATATGGGATTGAAGCCCTATCTCAACTGCCGGACGGTGAGAGCATTTTCCTGGATGCGAACATTTTCCTGGTTGACAGCGAAAAATCAATTGACAATTATTAACAAAATTAATTTAAAGATTATTCGATACCACGTCGCTTGAGGTATTCATCCAAGCTGATGAGATCGCCTTTCTCACACTCGATGAGTGCATGAAGTTCCTCTGCGGTTGATTCATCTTCTTCCTCAAGGGCGGCAAAATCCCTGTCGCTAAAGGATTCATCATTCGCTACTCTGACTTTGCTTCGGGCTGCCATTGGATAATCTACTCCTTTATTAGTATATTGCTTTATCTGTAACCTGATTTTCTTTTCTTTAGGAATATTTTTATAATTTTTATAACTTTTTCTGAATCACACACCTCATATTCTACTCGAAGCTTTCCGACCCTGAGCCGATACAATGTCTCACTGCCTCTCACGGGCACAATATCTGCTAATGGACGAGGCCGGTAAGGATCGCTCTTGAGCTCTTCCAGATGGGCAACGATCTTTTTTACTTCGTGGGGCGGAAGCTTATCCAAGGCCTTTTGCGATGTGCGTAATAGCTTTAGCGTAAACATTCCTATTCCAGCTCTTTATCTTTCCTGATTGCTATGGAGATTCTTGGTTCTGGGCTGATTTTGCTTTTTTGCCCATCAATCTGAAATCATGTGCTCCTTATGATCTGTTGCGGTATGCAAGCCAATTCCGTCACAAATTCTCCCGCCCGATGACATGGACACGTTCAGTTGCCAGGCATTCATCATGCCAACGGTTTCCCCGGCCATCTGCTCAACCAGGCCCGGGCTGATCGCTGTGCCCCGCACGCGTGCTCCCGCGCCCGTGAGCGAGCGGCCCTGCCGGGCTCTCGGCTCCGACCGCCGCCCTCCGCAAGGCTGCCAAGCCGGGAGGGGGAGCGCCTGCTGACTCTCCCACTGCAAGAGAGCTTGATGATATTCAAGACTAAGATCCTGGGATTAAAGTTATATCTTCTGGCGTTGCATGAACTTCTGATATGTTCTGCGAGTACATCCAGGCTGCTATCTCTAAAGCGGTCTATGAAGTCATCGATGACGAAGAGCCTTATTACGGCGAAGTGCCCGAATTGAAAGGCGTTTGGGCAACCGGTAAAACTCCGGAAGAGTGTCATGAGAATTTGAAGATGGCCATAGAAGATTGGATTGCTTTTAGTCTACGATTCAATTTACCTATCCCGGTGATCGAAGGCCAGACCATAAAAGCACCTGTCGAGGCCTAGACACGTCAAGGTTATGCCCGGTTTCGTGGAATGAGTTGATCAGAAGGCTGCATGCCCTCGGATTCGAAGGCCCTTACACGGGCAAAGGACCACATCCCTTGATGTGGAAAGGAACGACTCGAGTGATGATCCCAAATCCTCATCGAGCTGATATTAGCGCTGATCTGATAAAGAAGATCCTGAGACAAGGCGATATCACCAGAGAAGAATGGCTTTCAGCTTAGCGAAAAAAGCTTCCAGGATCCCGGCAAAACGGTCTTCCTGCTCCATTCTTCAAGCCCTCTTGCAGCCGCATGCGCGTGCTCCCGCGCCCGTGAGCAAGCGGCCCTTTCGGGCTCCCGGCTCCGACCGCTGCCACGAAGGGGCTCCTGGGCGCGCGGACACTGGAGTCACCTGGAATTTACAGGTACTCGGCAAATTCCTCGGGATCGACTTTCGCTAGCTTTAGAACGCTTTTCAATGTTCCCGGCTTAAGCTCGTCGTGCATCGGAATGACCGTGCCTATCTTTCCCTGTGCCGTGATCTTCGAGAGCCTTACATGGCTTCCCGACTGTCCTGAGACCACTATGAATCCAAAACGATTGCACAGGACTTTGATGACGATTTCTCCCGAGATGCCTCTAAGTTTCGGCAACTTCTGTTACCTCAAAGGTGGTTATAAAAGATCTCTCCTTGCTCTTTAGGGGAAACTCCTCCAGATAGAGCTCGGTAGCTTCCTTGAGATTTTTCGCCGCCTCCTCAATGGTCTTCCCTCTGGCTTGCTGTCCCCACCTCCGGGCACTCGGCAACATACATATCTTCTTCTCTGCGGATTACTGCTGTAAGTGTGAGCATACGCTCTATTATTAGCTCGGCCAGCTTAAATGTTCTCCGGAAAAATGAAGATTCAGTAGGCGGGCGAGGTCATGAACTCTCAATTGAATTCTGCACGGCTTCAGCCTGCGAACGCAGGCCACGGGGCTACCGATGAGCAATTCTGCATCAATGTGCTCACGCGCGCTCCCGCGCCCGTGAGCGAGCGGCCCTTCCGGGCTCCCGGCCCCGACCACCGCCACTCGCAGGGCTGCCGGGCCGGAGGGCGAGCGCCGCCAGGCCTTTTCCATCTCTTGTGACCGATTCAATCTCCAGTGTCGCCAGACCTAAAGCTTCCTCATGCGAATCCGCCCCGGCTCCACCACAGTGAAATGTCCTGCCCAATCAGACCTTGATTGAACGACTCAACATTGTAACGAGAACATGGTTTCGCATTTTCCGCATTACGGAAGTTCTGAACAAAAGCCAATTCTCATCTTGTCGAAGCAGAAGGACTGCTTTCATGGGTACGTTCTTGTCCGCCACCAGTCGCATCAGGCACCTTCCTGCAAAACTTTGATCGGATACACCCTTTCCGATTTTAGCAGAGCGCTGGCGTAGCCAATACATGCCTGAATATCTTCAGGAGTTAATCTGGGATAGTTCCTTATTATCTCCGCTTCAGACCATCCATTTGCCAGAAGATCGAGAACAAATTCCACAGCCACACGAGTGCCTCTTATGACCGGCTTTCCTGCGAGAACACCTGGGTCGGCAACTATGCGTTCATGCCAGTTCATGATGGCATATACGATGGCTGCCTTTAAGATGATTCCTTTCTCTCGGGTTTGCTTCTCACCGGGGAGCCGTGCGAACGCCAATTACCCTCCCGCATCCTCCAGCAGATCCCAAAATAAAATAGTAGTTAGACATCTCTGTTCCGACCGCTGCCAACCACAGGGCTGCCGGGCCGGGAGGGCGAGCGCCGCCGGGCTCCGCATAGGTTTGCAGTAGGATCGCAGACAGAGCAATAGCATTTATAGATTTAGAACTGAAATCTTGTATGGTGAGCGTGGATGAGTGAGACCGTCCGGGCTAAATATGAGGATAAGGTCCTCAAGCCATATCAAGATCTGCATTTGGATGAGGGTGAAGAGGTGCAGATCAAAATTCAGCGAAACCTGGTAGATAGATTTCATGGCAAAATGGCGATAGATAAAAAGATCGCGGACGAGATAATCGATATGGAAATATGGGATTGAAGCCCTATCTCAACTGCCGGACGGTGAGAGCATTTTCTTGGATGCGAACATTTTCCTGGTTGACAGCGAAAAATCAATTGACAATTATTAATAAAATTAATTTAAAGATTATTCGATACCACGTCGCTTGAGGTATTCATCCAAGCTGATGAGATCGCCTTTCTCACGCTCGATGAGTGCATGAAGTTCCTCTGCGGTTGATTCATCTTCTTCCTCAAGGGCGGCAAAATCCCTGTCGCTAAAGGATTCATCATTCGCTACTCTGACTTTGCTTCGGGCTGCCATTGGATAATCTACTCCTTTATTAGTATATTGCTTTATCTGTAACCTGATTTTCTTTTCTTTAGGAATATTTTTATAATTTTTATAACTTTTTCTGAATCACACACCTCATATTCTACTCGAAGCTTTCCGACCCTGAGCCGATACAATGTCTCACTGCCTCTCACGGGCACGATATCCGCTAATGGACGAGGCCGGTAAGGATCGCTCTTGAGCTCTTCCAGATGGGCAACGATCTTTTTTACTTCGTGGGGCGGAAGCTTATCCAAGGCCTTTTGCGATGTGCGTAATAGCTTTAGCGTAAACATTCCTATTCCAGCTCTTTATCTTTCCTGATTGCTATGGAGATTCTTGGTTCTGGGGCTTTGGGCTATTTTGCTCTTTTGCCCATCAATCTGAAATCATGTGCTCCTTATGATCTGTTGCGGTATGCAAGCCAATTCCGTCACAAATTCTTTCGCCCGATGACATGGACACGTTCAGTTGCCAGGCATTCATCAGGCCAACGGTTTCCCCGGCCATCTGCTCAACCAGGCCCGGGCCGATCGCTGTGCACGCACACGTGCTCCCGCGCCCGTGAGCTGCGAGGGCAGCAGCCCAGGCTCCCGGGCTCCGACCGCCGCCACCCCACAGGGCTGCCGGGCCGGAGGGCGAGCGCCTGTTGGCCATCAGTAGCGCGTCCGGGGTGCTGTGAGGCATGAATTGTTAGGATTTAATAACTTTTTATCGAATAGATAAAAAATGTGAGGCAAATGTGGCACTTCACATTTAATATCACATTTTCTGAGGATAATTGTGATGTGAAATGTGATGTATCATTTAGCATTCAATTTGTTGCCATGGACATACGCCGCTCTGCGGCCTTTCCCGGTAAGCTCAATTAACGGGTCCTCTGAAATTAGTTCTCGCATCAAACGAACTACTTGATATCGATCTAAACGAGTTATTTTCCTGATCTCTGCATTGGAAAGCCCTGCTTCTCCATGCTCTGACCTTTGCCGGAGCACGCTCAGCACCCTTGTTTTGGCTGCCTCCCAGTCTATGCGGCGGTCTCTCTCCAGGTGGCCGTCGGCTATGAGTCGCCGGTGTAAATCAGGCCTGAGCATCCAATAAGTTCCTCGTCCCGTTCCTCCCCGCTCCAGATATTCCATCTCTACTTCCATTTCGCTCAAGATCTCCCTGGCTTCTGTCTCAGATCGTTGGCAGATACGTGAAGCTGATGCCGTATCCAGTTCAGGATGGCGGAGGAGGTACTGCAGAATCAGCAAGTGATCAACAAGAAGTTCCCTCCCACGCTTGCTCTCCTCCGCCACAAATGCACGGAATGGAACCGATAGCTCTCCTCCCTGGAACGTGACCTTCACAGCCTCAACCTGCTCCTGGATTAAGGGCGGTTCTTTGCCCTCGATGAGCATGGCCTGGAACATACGAGAAACGCCCAGGTTGCTGCGGTTGACAAGTCGTAGGCGAGTTAGAGCATCTACCAGAAGCAAATTCCTGGCAGCCGGCTGGTGATGCAGGATATTTTCAGGGGAGATGCCTCCGATGAATCCGCCGGGGTTGCCAATCTCCAGCTTGTGGGGGTACTGCTTGACTAGAATCGGACCGCTCATGCGAAAGTCCGCATGGCAGAAGGCATTCATGATCGCTTCGCGAAGAGCTATCTCGGGATAAGTGCGGTATTCGAAATGAAATGGGCCATGTTCGACGGTGGTTATGGGATTGTCCGCCATAATGCGATCCAGCACGCGGGAAATGGCCACAGGAATGGCCTCCTTGCCATCCATTCGATCTGAATACTGGGTATCATCCCGCATGCGCAGATGAGTCCAGCCGTAGCCAGGTAAATGCTCGCGAATAGCCTCCGCCTTTCCGGCCAAGAGGAGGCCCGCTAGGGTCAGCTTACGATTGCGGATAACGCCTAAGGTTTCCAGGAGATCGAGGTCGCTCATCTGCAAGAGTTCGCTGGGGGCTTTTTCACGGCGGGCAGACTCTCGAAGCTGTTCCATGGCTGAAGCCGATAGATATGATACAGGCTTTCCGGCAATTTCCGTTGTTGTCAAATCCGTCTCGCCTGTTTCCACCATGATGTGCCTGCGTAACGTGCCTGTAAGCGGCTGGCAATCCTTGCCAATGCGTATCTTTCCCCTGCCGCTTGTATCTGTATAGGGTGGAAGGCCGGGATATATTTGCATGATCAGCAAGCGGCTTGATCCCTCCGGGACGAATAACTCTTCGAAGACCGGCGTGATTTTGGGGTCGGTAGAGTCGTAAACCGCTTTTCTCAAGCGGTTGATATCAACCTCAAGAGGGATACCAGGAATGGCCCCCGCACGGCCTGTCGCTTTGTCTTTTATTCCGAAGACAACTGTTCCGCCTCCACCGTTGGCCATGCAAACTGCAGCCTCAATAACCAGCTCCAGGGCGTCCTTCTGGCTACGGCCTTTCCACTCCTTGAAGTCAAGATCCTGGTCTTCCAGTTCGTCGGCTGGTTTGCAGTCCAGTTCATCAAGAAGCAGACGGATATCGTCGAGGCTGCGCATGATATCTAATCTATCGTTTCAGCTTTAAAACCTGCCTAAGGCCTATCGCGTGGCAGATTGATGGATAATCCAGAAGATATTCCCAGCACCCTCAATCTCGTGTACTTGTGCGCCCGAGATACAAGGCATCCATCAGGCCAACTGTATCCCCGGCCATCTGCTCAATGTTGCAGGGATCGGGCTGATCGGAGCGACCCGCTCACCCGCCCGCACGCGTTCTCCCGCGCCCGTGAGCGAGCGCCCTTCCGGGCTCCCGGCTCCGACCGCTGCCACCCACAGGGCTGCCGGGCCGGATGAAAGGACGCCTGGCTCCAGAAGACCAAAATAGGCATGCCGGGAGATTTTGACAAAGCTGGAAGTGCTAAATAGAGGCACTCAGTTTTAGCTCGACCTGTCCAGCCCCCAGAGGCTTGGTCAGAAGTTTTCCGGCGCGAAATTCTCTCATGATCTTATCTATTTTTCTTGTAGTCTCGATTGAGAAATAGGCTTCAGTGCAGCTATCGCAAACATAGGCCGGCACATCTCTGATTACTACCATCTCTCCCTCGACTTTAGCAGTGAAATCAGTTGTGCCCTTCTTGAGCCTCCCTTTTCCGCAACTGCAGATATCGGGAATCATTTTGACACTCTCTCCCTGCAATTTATCCATTTATCTTCATCCGGCAGATACACAGTAACAACTCTGAGATTATCCAAGCACTTAGCCACAACGACATGACACTGTTTTCCAGGCAAGAACCCAATCATGAGCACAGAAGGGCATGGGAAGTCGTCTGGATAGCTCTCTATTATCTCTCCATTTAATATTAAGTTTACGAGATCATCGGCCAAGACGTCTCTTTCTACCATCCTGGCATAAGCGTGTTTGGAGATGATAATTTTGTCTTCCCGGACAAGATTCTTTATCTCTTCAATAAGTTCAATGGAAGACATCTGACACCCGGCCTTTGTTCAGATTGGGCTTTCCAGAGAAAAAGATTGCGGGTAGCAGTCATTCTCTTTTGGAAAAAATATTGTTCAGGCAAATAATGAACCGAAGAAGTGTGAACTGCTTAAGGTCTTAATCTCTCCACTGTCGACATGCGTGCTCTTCAATACTTGCCTGCCTGCACACGCGCGTGCTCCCGCGCCCGTGAGCTGCGAGGGCAGCAGCCCAGGCTCCCGGGCTCCGACCTCCGCCACCAGAGGGCTGCCGGGCAGGAGGGCAAGCGCCACAGGATCTCACCAGGTCAAAAGAGTTTACAAAGGCGCCAGGATTAGATTTTTATTTTGACTCTGGTATCTTGCGTCCCTTTTCCGTGCGATCAAAATCGGCATCGAAACTCATTATCTGCAGGCCGTACTTTTGTGCGACGGCGTATTTGTAGGCATCATCAAAATCTAAATGGAACCTTTTCGAGGCTTCTGCCAGAGCAAGAACCTCTTCCGGATCTAATCCGATCACAGTTATTCCGGTCTTTATTATTACATCCTTCACGAAGCTGACGTAGGTTTCGTGTCTATTTCTTTGGAAAAGGAAAACACCCACTGAATGAAGTGAGAAATCTGTTATGAAAAGATCTGTGGAGGGATTTGCTATAAACAGATGCTTGGCGGCATTGCTCTTCTCCCGCTGCAGCAAGATTTCCAAAAATATGTTTGTGTCAAGGAGGTACATTAGGCTCCTCTAATCTTTCCAATCTCGTGCTGGAGTTCCACAGAGGAATACTGCTCTCCTAGATCCTTTAGGGCACCTTCCCAGTCAAAATCCGGCACCTTTTGCTTCTTTTTGGATCTTTTCTCCAGCAGAAATTCTGCATAACTCCGAACTTCTTTTTGAATGTCGGGAGGCAATTGCTCAACGAACTTAGCGAGGGTTGTCATTTCTCTCTTTCAGATATAAGGTGCCCAAGCTTTTAATATTTATCCTAATAGCGTGGCGGCAAGGAAGATTTTTCCCAATTTTTAACTGTGCTTCTGGCAGCGCGCCCGTGAGCTAGCGGTCCTTCCGGGCACCCGGCTCCGACTGCCGCCAGGGCCGCAGGCTGCCAAGCCGGAGGCGAGCGCCTCAAGCTAGGGAGGCGGGATGCCTCTGGCTGCAAGAACTCTTGAACTTAGTTTCACATCAATGTCGATAATGGTGATCGTTTTCCTTTATCTATCGTTGTCATTCCTTTTAGAACAATAGTCATCTCTTAGCAGATAGGGATAATCGGATGCCGTCTTCTCAAGGATAGAGGCAGCTTTATCATGGTCGTGATGATCGAACCACAAGAATACTATTTTGTCGCCGACGATCATATAGACGATCACGAAGGGATTGACATGAACCCCCCTTGCCATCTTTAATCTGTACCTTTTTGGCTCACCTATTTCGGGATTGGTCAGTATTTGGTCGATCTTCTTGATTGCCCTCTCCCGCAGAGCCCTGTCTTTCCTGGTCAGTTTATCGAACTGATCTATAAAATCAGGTACTGGCTCAAACCTGAATCTCGTAAATAAAAAACCAAACTAGAGATTTCTGAGATAGTTCAGGAACTTCTCTTTATCGTCAAAGGTCTTGCCAAGACCTGCCTCAAACTGCTTTATTCCTCTTCGTATATGGGCCTCGAATTCAGCGAGCTTTTGCTCCTCTTCATCGGTGAGATGTTCCCCATTCTCATGGGATGCTATGATCTCTCTTTCCTTTAGACAGTCTGAGCACATCGATTATTTAGTCTCCTGCTTTTCAGATTTACTATCCAAAACGGTTGCACAGGACTTTGATAACGATCTCTCCGGAGATGCCTCTAAGTTTCGGCAACTTCTGTTACCTCAAAGGTGGTTATGAAAGATCTCTCCTTGCTCTTCAAGGGAAACTCCTCCAGATAGAGCTCTGTAGCCTCCTTGAGGTTTTTCGCCGCATCTTCAATGGTCTTCCCCCGGCTTGCTGTCCCCACCTCCGGGCACTCGGCAACATACATATCTTCTTCTCTGCGGATTACTGCGATAAGTGTGAGCATACGGATCTATTATTAGCGCGATCTGCTTAAATGTTCTCCGGAAAATGAAGATTCAGTAGGCGGGCGAGGTTATGAAACTCCCAATTGAATTCTGCACGGCTTGGGCCTGCGAACGCAGGCCACAGGGCTACTAATGAGGAATTCAGCACCAATGTGCTCGCGCTTGCTCCTAGCGCCCGTGAGCAAGCGACCCTTCCGGACTCCCGGCTCCGACCGCTGCCACCCGCAGGGCTGCCGGGCCGGGAGGGCGCGCTCAAGCTCCCCAAAGCCGGAAGAGTCTGCGACGGCACCAGGATTAGATTTCTATTTTAGCTCTGGTATCTTGCGTCCCTTTTCCACTCCTCAAAATCTGGGCTGATGTAAACCTCTTGATTGGGGTTAGCGCCGGGACTATTGGAAAGGACATCAGAGAATTCCAATTAGAGCATGGCGTTATCCTGCCGTATAGCGGGACAATTCATGATCCGCGAGTGCGTCGAGATAATCGAGGATCTAGCTCAGACGAGGAAGGGATAGAAAGGATGATATTCAAAGAAATCGATAACATGAGAGACGTATAGGTAATTTGCCACTATTTTTTCATCATTACGCCTTGTAGTAGATATAGACAGGATTAGATAAATCATTCAAAAAATTTAAATATTAGAAAAAACGTCTTAATTCTAAGAATTATAAGCAGGTGTAAAGATGTGTGCAGCATCCCTTATCCCAAGCTCAGTCAAGACGATATCAGTCGAAAGCAAAGATCTTGACTTAACACCACGTATAATGGGACAAGAAATCATCGTAGATAGAAACTACGAAATAGAAGAGTTACAGAAGTTGATATCAGATCTTGATGATCGGCTCAATGAGGAAAGAAAAGAAATAAAATCATTAATACTGGCACTTCATCAGAGGGAGAGTTCACTATCTTGGAGATTTAGCCAATATTATGGAAGATATTTTAATATGGATTCCAAATTAACTATGTTAATTTCGATTGCTTTAAAAAGTTTATTGGGCAATCAAACGAGCGATCGATCTGATGATTTATCCATTTTCTTTTCTTTAAACGATTTCCTAGCTTGTAATTACAAAAATGGATCAGTGATAGTCTTTTCGCGAGACAAATTTAAAGATAATGAAGAAGAGCGATCTACGTGTATTGCGCAAGCTTTTTCAAAAATGGGATATGCAGTCATATATGTCAGTGGGACAGATAGTGAGCAAGAATATTTTGAATTTGGGGAAATATGTCAAAATATATTTCAAATTCCAATTAATTTATTGATTGAGCACAGAGATAAAATTTTAAACTCCAGTTTTATAGGTCAAAAAATATTTATTATGGATTACCCCCATCCAGCTCTATTCAAAGTATTGAGTTATGCAAATAGCAAAAATTGGTTTACTATTTATGATGTCGGAAACGATTGGAAAACACTTCATGAAGCAGGCCAAGCGATATGGTATGACAAGGATATGGAAGAGTATGTTCTTTTAAATTCTGATTTGGTAACTACCTCTAATTCTTCTCTATCAGAGAAGGTAGGGAAAAAATTAGAAGTTAATCCACCC
Organism: uncultured Methanosarcinales archaeon; assembly: GCA_963702455.1. GTDB lineage: Archaea > Halobacteriota > Methanosarcinia > Methanotrichales > Methanotrichaceae > Methanothrix. Next base: position 37,442 of record CAVPCV010000006.1, on the reverse strand, counting down.
AGAACAATTCCGAATGCAATTTCGAGGGATGAAATGATATTATGCTTCATTGAAGATATATCCCGATTTGATCACGATTATTCAATCAAGAGAAGGTAATGAGATGAGAATATTATTTTTGACAGAAGTATGCTCAAGAGGCGGTGTAGAGATAGTTTTACGAAATAGACTCGAAGTATTGAGAAAGAACTTTCCCGACATCCATGCTGACGTTGTATTTCTCAGGGACGAGGGCGGGAAAGATATGTTTATAGGATGTGGAGAAAATATTTTTATCATAAATGATTTATTAGATATTAAAAAATTTATAAAAAAAAGAAATTACGATTTTATTTTTAATATTGATAATCCTTCGGTGTATAAGTTGATTAGAGATATAGATCAGAAAGTGATATTGGAAATTCATAATCCGTATGAGAATTATCTATCTTATATGAAGGATTGTTACCTTAAATTTATAAATAAAAATAAAAAAAATACTGTTGCTATTACGGTTCCAAGCAAATATTTTGAAAAATTAGTATTGAAATATTTTGGGGACAGTTTGCCCGTGTATTTGTTCAACAATTTTATTGACTTATCGTTCTTTGTAGATAATAATAACAATCAACTATTGAAAATAGGGCCAAATCAGAAGAAAATGATAGGTTGGGCAGGGCGACTTGATTATCTTAAAAATTGGAAAGAATTTCTCAAAATAGCTAGTGTTCTGATTAAGGAACGGGACGATATAGAGTTTTTGATAGTGGGTGGATACGGAGCGCCTGAGTCTGAGAAGAGTGAATTCTTTAACCATTTGAGGAAGTATCATTTATTGCCACACATAAAGTGGTTGCCATCCATATTGCACATGCCTCTATTCTATAAATATTTGGTTGAATCTAAGGGATGTTTTGTTTCAACAAGCAACAGGGAATCATTTGGAATGACTATTCTAGAATCGATGATCTATAAATGCCCAGTAGTAGGTCCGGATATAGAAGCATTCCAGGAGTTATTCGATAATGGAAATAGAGGGAATTTATATAAGAAAGGCGATATTGATTCGGGTGTTCGGCAAATAAATGCAATTTTGGATGATTTCCCACTTCGAAAAAGACTGGTCAATGATGCATATAGAGCCGCTTTAGAAGTCTACAATCCCGAAAAAATTATGTCAGACTGGGTTTCTTTCTTACATAAGAATAGCTAGGCAACGACTAAACTAAGCAGATTGGATTAAATTATCAAATGGGTGGAATATGACTAGACTCTTATTTATGAACGAAATATGTACGAGAGGTGGTGTTAGTGTTGTTTTGCGGAATAGATTAGACATTTTAAAAAATGAATTCCCCGAAATCCATGCTGATGTCCTATTTCTTGTAGATGAAGGCGGAAAGGATATTTTTAGAGGATTTGAAAAAAAATTGTTTATTGTGGATAAGATAGATGACATTAGGGAATTTATAAATAAAGGAAATTACGACATTGTTTTCAATATCGATAACACTCCCGTATATGAATTGATTAGAGATTTAAATCAGAAGGTGATATTAGAAATTCACAACCCCTATGATGGTGCGTTATCTAATTTAAGAGAATGCTATACCAAATTCATAAACAAATACACAAAAAATGTTATTGCTATTACAGTGCCAAGCAAATATTTTGAGAAATTGGTACTGCGAGAATTTGGGAATAAATTGCCAGTATATGTCTTTCCCAACTTCATCGGAGAATCCTTTGTTATAGATTTTGAAGATCAAATATTGAAAATAGGGCCAAATCAAAAGAAAATTATAGGTTGGGCTGGGCGACTCGATTATCTTAAAAATTGGAAAGATTTTCTTAAAATAGCTAGCGTTCTAATTAAGGAACGGGACGATATAGAGTTTTTAATAGTGGGTGGATACGGAGCGCCTGAGTCTGAAAAGAGTGAATTCTTTGACCATTTGAGGAAGTATCATTTATTGCCACACATAAAGTGGTTGCCATCCATATTGCACATGCCTTTATTCTATAAATATTTGGTTGAATCTAAGGGATGTTTTGTTTCAACAAGCAACAGGGAATCATTTGGAATGACTATTCTAGAATCGATGATCTATAAATGCCCAGTAGTAGGTCCGGATATAGAAGCATTCCAGGAGTTATTCGACAATGGAAATAGAGGGAATTTATATAAGAAAGGCAATGTTGATTCGGGTGTTCGGAAAATAAATGCAATTTTGGATGATTTCCCACTTCGAACAAGACTGGTCAATAATGCATATAGAGCCGCTTTAGAAGTCTATAATCCCGAAAAAATTATGTCGGACTGGTTTCTTTTTTTAAATGAAAATGCCAAGATATAACTGTTTCACAATTTTTGTGACTATCATAAGTGAAACACTCTAAATCCTGAAGTTGAAAAGAGACCCTTATCTTTCTACGACGCTTTCAGCAGGGCCTGAGCAGCCCTGCAGGCATCGGCCTTCTTCAGCTACAGCCCCAGTTTATGGCCCTTCTCCAGCTGCTGAATCTGTTCTTCGCCCTTGGCTGCCAATTCCTTGAACTGATTGATAGTATCCCGCATTTTGGGCAGAGCTTCCTGCTTATAGGTGCTGATGGAATCCAGCGCTTCCATGACATCGGCAAAGGCAGTCTTCATAGTCTCGACAGAGATATTGGCATCCATTGATCCTTTCTGGATTTCCGCCCCTTGTTCCTTTATCATTTGCGCGTTGCTCCTGATGATATTATTCGTGGTCTCATTGAGCATTTGAATCTTCTTCAGGACGATCTTCTGGTTATAGAGAGCGCCGGCAATCATCACTGAGTCCCACAAAGCGGGAATCGTCACATTTATGGCCCTTTCTACCCCGCGCATCAGTTCCTTATTATTTCTGACCACAATCTCTGTCGCCATTACGCCCTGCTGATTGACGACGATCATCTGCTGCATATCCATAAACCGCTGCCGCAGCGGAAAGAGGACTTCTTCAGTGACAAATTTAACTTTTTCCGGGTCTTCGTTCCTGGCTTTGGCCGCTTCGATCTGCGTTTCAATCGATTCGTCCATCAGGGTGCCGAGCTGGATCTCTTTCATCAGCTTTTTAGTCAAATCGCGCATTGCCTGCTTTTCGATTTCCAGAGTGGTATTATCGTTTTTGAGGATTGTTTTCCCTTTGTCCAAAGAGACAATGATATCCACAATCACCGCATCTGCTTTCTGGTATCTGGCAAAATAAGACCTGATCGGGTTGGACAGCTTGCCCAAAATGCCGGTCCTGGTGAAATCAATCAGGCTGGGGTCCAGGTCTTCTAATTCCCGCTGCAAATCCATTAAACCTTTTGCCACAAGGCCGCCTTCATCGCCGTCTTTGGACAGCTTCCCGACTGTCATCTGCAGCAAAGAATTTTTAGCTGCCGCGCGTTTCATCGTGTCAGCCCCAAAAGACTCTATTGACTGGAGGATATCCTGCTTCTTGGCAAATTCATCGATGTCCATGGTCATAATCTCGGCAACATTGCTCTCCGCTACAGCCTGAAGCTGGGCTACTTCCTCCGGCACCGGCTTGACCTGTTCCTGGACCTCTTTCTTAATTTCCGCTTCATCGGGCACCTCCATCGTAAAGACCATCTTAATTCCTCCCAGGATTACAATTCGGCATTAAACATATTGGCCAGTTTATAGACAACGTCATCAGTATCGGCGTCAATATAAGCAGCCTCATTGATGCTGGAGATCTCCTTCAAGGCATCGATATCTGCATTGTAGCCGATTGTGTATATTGGTATTCCGAGTTCCTGAACTATGTCTTTGATATCGTCCAGCGAATGGCCTCTATTGGTTTCGCCGTCGCTGAGAACGAAGATCATTGGTTTCAGATTGGGATCTATTGCCTGCTGGTCCAGGATCATCTGCATGGCGACAGCAATCCCATCGAATGTTGCCGTGCTGCCACCGTCCTGCATATCATCAACCGCTCCGGCAAACAAGGACCTCTGGGTCAGATTGAATTTTTCAATGGGCAGATCGATATTGACATCGTCGGAATATGATACCAGGCCAATCAGATTGTCCTGGCCAATGTATTTTTGACCCTCGCTCAATGAATCCTTTAGTTTATTCAGCGGCTCGCCCATCATGCTGCCGGAAACATCGGCCACAAAGACTGCGCCGATATTTTTGGTGTTTTTCTTTTCTTTCCAGAGTTTTTGGGCCTGGATGATCACATCTCCGCTGACTGCATCAGCCTCGGGTTGGTATTGATTAAGGCCGTTAAAGCCATATTTGGTGGCCAGGGTCTGGTACTTCTCCTGCTGAGAGAATTTAACAAATTCATTCAGGATCTTCTTTTTCTCTGCCGATAGCTCGCCGATCGCATACATTGGGCTGTCATGTCTGACCCCAAAGGGAATGAATTCATAGGACCTGATATCCGGTGCATTCATGTAGGTCTGGTATTCCAGGATGAAACCATCCAGAAGACCTGATTTGGCTGCATCCCTCATTTGCAGAGTCGTATAGGCAACCACGGGAATATTGTCCTGGAAGCTCTCAAATCCTGTTGCTGCTTTATCGCTCAATGAGTTATTGCTGTCAAAGGTTTGCAATGTTGAAATCAAGAAGTTCAGCCCTGTTGAACTGGCTAAAGGATTGGTGTAGCCCATAGTCATTTCTTTGTTTGCGACAGCATCCACAATCGTCTCGATATCGATTTCCCCGTATTTGGCTGCCAGCTCGTCTTTCTTGGATTTGGTGAGCAGGATTCCGGCCACATTGCCAGCAAGTCTCTTTTCCACCATTTCCGCTTTAACCCCTCGGGAGTTGATAATCTCGCCCCAGAGTTCATTGGACGGCGTATAGGCATCCGGCAAATGCTTGCCAGAGGTAATATAGTCGGCACCTTGACCGGAAGCGATTCCTCTTAACCTTACCGATACCGGCTTGCCGTCGATCATTATGTTCGCATTATTGAAGTCTCTTGCCACCTCTGTCAGCCAGCCATCAGTACCGCTGCCCGCTTTTTCCGTTGAGGAAAATATTTCGATGTAGCTGGGTGTGCTGCTGTTCACCTGCGGCGGATATTTGGAGATAGGGGGCAGGATTTTGTTCAGGTCTGGTGGCAGAATATTAACAGTTCCCATCTGATGCGGGACTGTTTTCACATCTATTTCTCCGATCATGGCCTTCAGCTGTTCATCCGGAGGAAGATCAGGATCGGGTCCGTCCCTCCCTATCATAGCATCAACTATATAAAACAGGATAAATACAGCAACTGCCAATCCGATTATCTTTAGAATTACGTTCTGGTTGCTCTTGTCAATCATGTTTATGCTCCGCCCCTCAATTCTTATAGTATTTTGCCTGCTTGATCAGATTATCGATCTCGATCATGCCGGCCATTTGCTCCAGCTGGCTGGGATCTACGCCGTCAAAGTCTGATATCTCCAGCAGCAGCTTGTCCAGCTTCAGCAGGATCTGTTCATTATATTCAGTGGCAGCCCTCACGAATGTTATGAATTCGTCATAGACTTTGAATTTTTCCTCCATAACTTGCTGCGAAAAGGCCCCTGCTTCGTATTTCTTTCTGATGGAATTGTAGTCATCCTCATCGAATGCATTCATTTTATTGTGGATGCTGCGGATATTCATAACGATGGAAGTTATTCTGGCGGAAGCCTGGAGCGTCAGAGCTACGACGTGGTTCTCATGGACGTGCAGATGCCGGAGATGGATGGTTTTGAGACGGCAAAGGCCATTCGCGAGCGCATCGAGGCAGGGATGGATGACTATGTCAGCAAACCCGTTAGCATGAAAGAGCTTGCTAGCGCTATTGGAAGAAGTTTCAAACTTCAAATGGACATGGATTGATCGATCTGATTGAATTTCTTCTGAAAAACCAAGAGCCAGAAGAAGGGACAAAAGGTAAGAATAAATAGTACGAAATTAGTTAGAGTACTATATCGAAGGGATTTGTGTTAGAGAGGAAGTGTTGGAGATGGAGGAAGGAGAAGAGGGTTTCTGCGAGGCCATTGATCGAAAGGTGCTGGCCAGCCTCCGGGAGCTGCAGGATGTTGGTGATCCCGATATTATTGCTGAGGTGGGCGGCCTTTTTATTGAGCATTCGCCAGAAAAGATAAAAGCAATTTTGCAGGCTGCGGAAAGCGATGATGCCAAGGGGCTGCAAGTGGCAGCTCACAGCTTGAAGTCCAGCAGCGCCTATGTGGGGGCGATGCGCCTTTCGGAGATGAGCAAGGAGCTGGAGATGATGGGCCGGACCAATGCCATGGACGGTGCAAAAGAGAAGGCGGAAAGGCTGAAAGCGGAATATATGCGGGTCATGACAGCTTTGGATGCGGAGATCAAGCAGGCAAATGAACCGGCAAATAAGAAGTAGAGCCATTCCAACGAATGATATCTGCACCCCCCGGGAAGAGATGAGCACAGGCCTCCGTCGGATTTCCCAATTTTCCTCTCCCTAGAATTTAGTTTCTAAAGATTTGACGATGAACCTATGACGGTAACTATACACAATCTTTATATTCAATATAGTTTCTATAAAGGTCTGGAGGATTGGGATGGAGTTTCGTTTTGAGAACTACATTCTGAAGGCTTTTCTTGCTTCAGGGCTCCTGTCAATAGTGATGATGGTTCTGGCCTTGGGGCTGATCCAGCTCTTCCGAGAGGGTCCTGCTTTACGTTTATCCATAATCCTGATCCTGGCGGCGATCGCCTTTGTCCTTTCTGCGTCCTTCTTCGAGCGATACGAAGTGGGGTCAATTATGTGGTCCATGCTGGTGTCGCTTATTGCAACCCTGATGCTGACACTGCTTTCCGGCGGCATAATATATCTGAAGGCCCCGGCCCAATCCTGGGAGGAACTGCTCTCCGGCCTTGCCGTCTGCATAATAGTGGCCATGATACTGCTCAACTATCTCAAGCGCAGCCTGGGTGAGATAGAGTACTAGTTGGAACAGAGTTCTAATACTAGCAGCATACAAGCTGCTCATCAATGCCCTGCCAGATGGTGGACTCCTTCGGCCGACCAGTCACAGGCCTGCGGATCGCTCTGACCCCTCGCTGCAACCTGAAGTGCATCTATTGCCACCACGAGGGCGAGGTGAGGCCAAAAGAAGAGATCCCGGACGAGATGGTGGTGAATGTCGCCAGGGCGGCAGCCGAACTGGGAGTTCGCTCTCTGAAGTTCACGGGCGGAGAGCCGCTGCTGCGAAAAGATCTGGCTGATTTGATATCGCAAATGCCTCAGGATCTGGATATCTCTTTGACCACCAATGGCATCTTTCTGGCAGAGCAGGCCGACGACCTCTGGCGAGAGCCGGGCCTGGACAGGGTAAATGTGAGCCTGGACTCACTGGACCAGGAAAAATATTGCGCCATCACAGGCGGAAAGGTTGGAGACCTGGAGAGGGTTCTGGCAGGGATTGATGCTGCCAAAGAGGCAGGGCTCGTGCCCATCAAGCTGAATGTGGTGGTTTTAAAGAAGAATGAGGCACGAGATCCCGGAATTGATCGATTTTAGCCGCCGGAAAGGAGTGATACTGCAGCTTATCGAGCTTCTCGATCTGAAGAATCTGGGCATCTCAGGAGACATCGAAGGCATCGAGCGCAGCCTGGCCGCGCAGGCGGACAGCATCCGCACGCGAGAGATGCACCGGCGCCGGAAGTACTTCCTGGACGGGGCCGAGGTGGAGGTCGTTCGGCCCATGGACAACACAGAGTTTTGCGCCAACTGCACCCGTCTGCGCGTGACCTCGGACGGGAAGATCAAGCCCTGCTTGCTGCGCAGCGACAATCTGATCGAGATCGATACCTGCGACACTGAGAAGATCAAAGAGCTGCTCCGAATGGCGAACGCGAGGAGAGAGCCCTATTTTGGGACGAAGCCGGAACCCGGGCCAAGCACCAATGTTCATTGAATCCAGGATCAAATTGATTCTTCCGAAGATTTAAAATCCTGGAGCGAATATATTCAGATAGCCAAAGCGTTTGGATGAATAATCCAATGCAATCCAAACGCAAATCGAGCGGTCTTATTTAGAGCTATGGGGGAGTTGGCGATGGTCATAAATATAACACTGGAGCGGATGGAAGACCAGATTAAATGGTACAGCCGAAAAGAGCACATGGAATCAGGATTGGTTTAAGTGGCTCAAGGTAGTCGAGATCATTGCCGCAGCACTGGTTCCATTTTTGCTGCGGGATTGAGCTACTCCGGCTATAACGGGATCTCTGGGCGTAATAGTAATCGTCCTTGAGTCGCTGCAGAGCATCTACCAGTTCCATGGCAACTGGATCTCTTATCGATCTGCTGCTGAAGCTCTGAAGCACGAGAAATATCTCTGGTATGCCGAGGCCGGACATTATCTGACTGCAAAGAATCCCGAGGCACTGCTGGCGGAGAGAATTGAGGAGCTGGTCTCCACCGGGAACGCAAAGTGGACTTCGGAAAAGGAGCCGGCAGGGAAGGTAAAGGTGACAGGAAACCAGCAGTAATGTTAAAATAGAGCCTTCAGCTCCATGCTGCCTGTGGATCATGATTTTTTTTAAGCAAATCCATTTATAAAGCTTTTTATATTTAATGCCAGGTCAGCATGGTAGCCGCCCTCCAGGATGGCAAAACGCCTTCCCTGGCATTTTTGTGAGCCCTCTTTAATCATATTGCCCATTACATCATAGTCCTTAGTCTCCAGAAGGCCGCCCCAATCCTTGACGTAAGTATCAAAACCGGCCGAGACCCCAATGATGTCGTAGTCGTCGCACTCCATTGCGGCCTCGATCTGCTTCAGATAGCCGCTGGCATCCATGCTCAGATAGTCGAAGTTCATATCTACTGAACCGGGATTCTCTATTCTCACATCATGATCTCCCCGAAAGATGCTCGCTGTTCCGTCGCCATAGTGAAGGTCGATGTCGATGATCAGGACACGCCGCGCTTTTGGCCTGATTTTTTGCACGGCTATAGCCATGTTGTTGAAAAAGCACATCCCCCAGGCCCGGTTGGCCGAGGCGTGATGCCCGGGCGGGCGCACAAGGGCGAAGGCGGGTTCATTCTGCATTGCCAGCTCTGCGGCGCATGCGGCTCCGCCGGCGGCGAGTGCGGCGGCGTCGTAGAGGCCACTGGATTGGACCATCTTGATGTGCTGCAGGCCGTGCACTCTGCGGATGTCTTTCATGCTGGCGCACGTGGGCTCGACGAACTCATAACCTGCCTCTAATAGCTCCTGGGCAGGGAGCCTGACACGATCAGGATTTTCTACTGGGTTTGTGGGATATCTCCCCTCAAAATGCTTGCTGTATACGACCTTCACAATAATGTGCATATTCTCTGACAGCTTTAAGCCGATCGGTATGGGTTAGTTTTTGAAGTTTGACCGACTCTGATCAGTGATTCTAAAGATCTATAAGTATTGTGTATTAATAGAAGATCAAAACTGATAAATAGTAAGAATAATCATTCCGATTTATTAGTTATTCAAACAGTTGAACCGTTCCAGTCCGTTGGTTCTCCTGATCTTCTTCCAATGCTCTTTTGGAAAAGCCCTGTGGTTCCAGATGTCCTGGCTAAAATGGTCAATGGTATCTGCTGACTTCGAACATCTCTTCTGAACGAGTTATGCAGCTAATTCTGCTATCTTTGCTTCATCTTCGAAACCTTGTCTGAGCTTCTCTGCGACCTCTTCCTTATCTTTATTTGGAATATTATTCAGCACGGCGCGGCTGAAATGGACTTGACATATCTGCCAAGTTGCATCCACGAACCTTGACTGAACTGCGCTTTGTATCCCTTTTTGCCCATCTGAAACTATCAGTTTAACACTATGCAAACCGCGATCATTCAGCTCATCAAAGAATTCGGACCAGAAGCCTTCCCTCTCATTGTCCGTAATCTTTGCTTCAAGGATCTCGCGATATCCATCATCACGTACTCCTGTAATAATAAGAAGAGCCCTGGTAACATACTTTCCACCGTCACGAACTTTAGAGTAGCTTGCGTCGACATAAATATACGGTATCGGTCGCTCGATAGGTCTCTTGAGGAACTCTGTAACCTTTTCGTCCTGCTCCTTGGCTATCCTGGACACGCTAGAGGCAGAAAACCGCTCGACGCCTGAATGAGCCACTACCTCTCGGATTCGTCTTGTTGAAACGCCTTGTAGGTATGACTCTGCTATCGCATTTGTCAAAGCTAACTCCACCTCCTAGAATATTTATTAAAAATGCAGGATTTAAATGAACGATCTCTAAATTGCGGTTTCTTTAAGATCAATTCGCCAACGCGCGTCTTGAGGGACCGTTCCTTATAGCCATTTGGTTGAGCGGTTCTTGCCTCATTTCGCTCATAAGGTTCTGTTCCGGATTGTTCTATTGCTCCAATTGCATGACCAGGTTGAAGAACCAGTCAAAAGCTTCTTCAGGCCGTCATATTAATCGATAAGATAATCCTCTAGCAGTTCAAATATCTCCATGGCTCTGTATCCTCCTTCTTTCCAAAGACGTATTGGATACGGGGCTTAATATCATTTTACAGAAAAGAACGTTCGCTACCAGACTGGAGGACCGGAAGGAGTCAGGATCACAGAGGAATGGAGCCAGCGATGAAGATGTCTCCCGCAAAATCAGGAGCCAAGCAGGCAGATTTAAATTCAAGTCGGACAATTATCTTATGGGTTTAAAGATGTCCATCGAAGTCGATATTCCAAAAGAATTGGAGCTCAAAATCAAAGCGAGCAAAGAACTTGATGTTCTAGTGAAAAAAAGGATAGAACATCAGATATCAACAGATATAAAAAATGATGTATTCATTTCCATGATCTGCGATGATCTACTCGAGGAGAGTGAGCTGGACGAAGAGGACGTTGACGAGATCGATCATAAGATAAAGAGAGGAATTGTGGAGAAGTTGCGATGGAGATCGTAGTGGATACAAATATAATTATCTCCGCGCTGCTCAGAGATGGTCTCACGAGGAGAATTCTTCTTTTGTCCCCTTTCGATATGTATACTCTTGCTTTTGCTCAGGAGGAGATCCAGAAGCATAAGGCAGAATTGATCTACAAATCAAAGCTCACTGACGAACAATTTGGATACTTGATTCAATTGATCTTCAGCAGAATGAGCCTGGTTCCTTTGCAGGATATTGAGCCCTTTCGGGATAGGGCCACAGGCATAATGATGGATATTGACATCGCTGATTCGCCATTCTTGGCATTAGCCATGCTCCTCGATGCACCTATCTGGAGCAATGACGCTCATTTCAAAAGACAAAATGCCGCCAAGGTCTTAACCACGAAAGATATTCTTCCCCTACTTGGGATTTAATATGGCCTCCCGACTTTCTGGATGTTTGTCCATTGGTCTTCGGTTAAGAGATGATTAGCCAATTAGCTAATTTTATTTTAATATCATTTATGAAGCAACCCCTCTTGCAAGTGGCTCCAATTCGACTCGGTGAACTTGTAGCCGACCAACTACCCAAAGTTCAACGCCTAGGATTTTGACACTGGCGGATCGATTTGGCTCTTAACCGAAGACGCATGGATGTTGGTCTATGCCGCTTCATTATCGGCAACCCAGCGCTAGAAGATGCCACCAAAGTATCCAAGCCTGCCCAGCGTTGAGGGCGCCTCCGCAGGCGTGGCCCGCCGGGCCGACTCGCGGCACCCCGGAAAAATGTGAGAGCGTTATCCCTGCAAAAATCAGATAGATCCGATCTGCGGAAAATGAATTCGAATTCGTCACAAGAATTATTCCACCATTTTCTTCTGAATCCTGCGCGTTTGCCTCAAAGTAGTGAGCCGCAAAGCAAAATGCAATTGTCCGAGGGCAGGTTCCAGGGAAGGCAAGAATAAACACAAAAATTTGGACCGCAAAAAAGATTAGCTGAATTGTCAGAAGAAAGTTCCAGAATGCAAGTATTGAAACGGGAGATGGTTCAGCATGGATGACGATACTATAATAGTAGCTGATTTCGACATTGTAAGAGGAAAAGAATGGCAAGAGAAGCCATACTTATGTTGCTTATAAGGACCGTTGAAAATCCAACGATGACAAGGGACCACGTAATCGATGAAATAGATGCGATATTAGATACCCTATGATCTAGATCATTTAAAGCCAACAATGAAGCTTTTTATGCAGTACCTCAAATCCGGGTGATATCCGCCCTCAAGCACTGCAAATCTCCTTCCACCGCACCGCTCTGACCCTTCCCGGATGGCTTTGCCGATCTTCTGGTAATCCTCCATCTTCAGCAGCTTGCCCCAGTCCTCTAGGTAAGTATCAAAACCCGCCGAGACGCCCACAAATTCGCAATCAAATCCCTGGAATGCTTCCTTCACCTGCATAAGGTAGCGGCTCTTATCCATGTCAATGTACTCGAAATTTTCATCAACTGACCAGGGGTTGACGATCTTAACATTCGGGTCTCCCCGAAAGATGCTCGCTGTGCCGTCGCCGTAGTGAAGGTCGATATCGATGATCAGGACACGCCGCGCTTTTGGCCTGATTTTTTGCACGGCTATAGCCATATTGTTAAAAAAGCACATCCCCCAGGCGCGGTTGGCCGAGGCGTGATGCCCGGGCGGGCGCACGAGGGCGAAGGCGGGCTCGCCCGACAAGGCCAGCTCTGCGGCGCATGCGGCTCCGCCTGCAGCGAGGGCGGCTACATTGTAGAGGCCCCGATCTTTCACCTCTTTGATGTGATCCAGTCCGTGTACTCTGGTGATATCCTGCTGACTGGCTGGTAATGGCTCGACGAATTCGTACTCATCCAACACCTTCCGAGGAAGAGCAACTCTGTCCGGGGCCTCCACAGGATTTGTTTGGTAACGTTCCTCGAATTCTCTGCAATACACTATCTTCACAAGCCAGGAATGGACTTCTCTCCACTTAATTCGTTCGATCCAAAAGAGCTGAGCACTCATATGTTTCAATTTCAATTCATCCATTTCTACTGATCGATTCCAGTCTAATCAAAATCTGCCTAATCATGAACTGTCGCGATTCTTATTGTCTCGGCCAGCAAAAAAAGCTCAAGCATTTGAGGATTTAGCCTTTTTGGAAGCTTAATATCAGGAATTGAATGGGATAGCATTTTAGCAATCCCCCATTGGCAAAGCAACCTGATATTATGCGTTCAAATTATCCAATTCCCTTAAATGGGCGTTTGATCATGAAATTAAAGAACCATCTGCATTTAATGGAAAGAATTCATCTATTTTGAAGGGGGAAAAACGAGAATTAATCTAATATTTCCATCTTTAAATAATAAATTAAAAGAAGAAAATTATACTCTAACACAATAGATAAATACTGATATATCACATTGATTATTGGCAAGGAACTTATTGCACTGATGGAGCGAGCGCCTGGGCTGTGAAACTTCATCAAGCTAGAGGCTTCTTTTTATAATATCCGGGAGTGGTTCAATGCTTATATGCGAATGTGGTGAGATTATCGATGGCTCTACGTTTAAAGATTATATAGAAACATCTGCAAACCCATCGACTCCGACCATAGGACACCAAAAATGCGGACACATATTCAACTTCATTGACGGAAAAATGCCTAAACGATATTCTTCAAAAATTGAACTGAAGAGCATCGCCATGCGGTTTGCAGAGAAAAATAAAATGAACAACGAGACTATCGAAAGCTTGCTCATCGAGATTGACAGGATGAAGTCCAATGGGAAGCTCTCCGACGGCGAGATACTTGTCACAGCAATAAAAAAATGTTGTAAAAGATAGGAGAGGATAATTGATGCCCCAGTACACATATCCGGGAGTCTATATTGAAGAGATCCCCAGCGGTGTGCGCACGATCACTGGCGTGGCTACGTCGATCGCAGCGTTCGTCGGCTGGGCAAAGAAAGGGCCAACAGACAAGGCCCAGCGCATCTTGAGCTGGCAGGATTATGAACGCCAGTTCGGAGGACTTGATATCAGGAGCCCCCTGGGCTACGCGGTCTATTCCTTCTTTGCAAATGGAGGAAGAGATGCCTATGTCATCAGACTGGTGGATGACACCGCAGTGGCAGCCGAGCAGCCTATTGATGGCAAGCTCACCCTGACAGCCATGAGTCCGGGTGAATGGGGAAACCATTACGGATTCAGTACCCTGATAAGATCGGATGACGCCACGAAGTTCAGGTTGCAGGTACTTTACTTCAACAAGATCGCCGACGCTGATGCCCTCGGCATTGTAGTTGAGTCCTTTGAGAATATCTCCATGGATCCGAACGACCAGAGGTTCGCAGTGAAGGTGATCAATGAGGATTCAACGATCATTAACGCCGCCCTCGTGGTAACACCTGATCCAATTGTACCTCCGGCAAACACGGCTTCTCCCCTTCCCAGGTTGTTGGGTGGCGTGGATGGACCCGTTCTGGCCCCCAGCACCGGTGTATTTGAGACCAAACTTACGAGCGCCACAGGAGGAGTACACCTTTTAGATAAAGTTGACCTCTTCAATCTCCTCTGTGTTCCGGGAGAGACCACAGCGGTAACGCTTTCCACTCTGGAAAAGTATTGTCGAGACCACCGTGCATTCTTGATTGCAGATTGTGCCGAGACTGCAACATTCAATACCATGCAGAATGGTCCTGTCGGCCTTACCGGGGATGATGCTATCAACGCCGCATTCTATTTCCCCTGGCTCCTTATGCCTGATCCACTGCAGCAGAACCGGCCAAGGAATGTCTCGCCTTGTGGCTTCGTCGCAGGCATCTATTCCCGCACCGATGCCAGCAGAGGCGTCTTCAAGGCACCTGCCGGAATTGACGCCAGCGTCACCGGCGTTCTGGGAGTTAAAGAAACCCTCACCGACGATCAGAATGGCGTGCTGAATCAGAAGGCGATCAACTGCATAAGGAACTTCCCGGTATACGGAACAGTGGTCTGGGGTGCCCGTACCCTTCGAGGAAACGATGAGATTGGATCGGAATGGAAGTACATACCTGTCCGCCGCACAGCCCTATTCATCGAGGAGAGCCTCTACAGAGGAACCAAGTGGGTGGTATTCGAGCCCAATGATGAGCCTCTATGGGCTCAGATCAGGCTCAACATAGGCGCCTTCATGCATAATCTCTTCCGCCAGGGGGCTTTCCAGGGAAGCACTCCCAGAGATGCCTATTTTGTAAAATGCGATAAGGAGACCACTACTCAGAGTGATATCAATCTTGGTATTGTGAATATCATCGTGGGCTTTGCCCCGCTCAAGCCCGCGGAGTTCGTGGTGATAAAGATTCAGCAGATGGCAGGTCAGATCCAGACATGAGGAGGTAATGAAAAATGGCACAGTTCAGCGTCAATACAGAGCGTTTCGATCCCTACAAGAACTTCAAGTTTAGGGTCAAATGGGATGGACGTTACGTGGCCGGCATCAGCAAGGTAGGTTCCCTCAAACGAACTACCGAGGTGGTCAAGCACCGGGAGGGTGGCGATCCGAGCAGCAGCCGCAAATCCCCAGGGCGCACGGAGTACGAGGCCATCACTTTGGAGCGGGGTGTGACCCATGATCCAGAGTTCGAAAACTGGGCAAAAAAGGTCTGGAACTTCCAGGCCGGTCTTGGCAGCGAGGTCTCATTGAAGGATTTCCGTAAGGACATAATCATAGAGGTCTACAATGAGGCAGGGCAACTGGCCCTGGCTTACAAGGTCTATCGCGCCTGGGTCTCCGAGTTTCAGGCCATGCCCGACCTGGACGCCAACGCCAATGCCGTGGCCATTCAGCATATAAAGCTCGAGAATGAGGGCTGGGAAAGGGATGTAGAGGTTCCTGAGCCGACGGAGCCGACGCTGACGCTGGCTTGAGGTCAGATAGTTGGATACACGATCGCTCTCCTCTTCCGAGCTTTTGAGCGTATGGGAGCAGGGACAGAGTGAGACGCCGTTGCAGCGCGCTCTCTTACTCCTGGCGGCATTCTGCACAAAGGAGACGCCTGAAGATCTGGCCAGGCTGCCAATAGGACGGCGGGACGCCCTATTACTCTCCCTGCGAGAGCAGGCATTTGGCCCAAGATTTTCAGGACTGGCGAAGTGTCCCGGATGTGGCCAACAGCTGGAGGCGAGCTTCAGCTCGGATGATATCCAGGCATCAAGCGGGGCGTCAACTGGCGTGACTGAGCCTGATCTGGATCTATCGGTATGCATAGACGACTACGCGGTGCACCTTCGCCTGCCCAATAGCCTGGATTTGATGGCCATTTGCCATCTATCAGACCTTGGTGCAGCCACTCAGGTTCTGTTAGGACGCTGCATCCTCGAAGCCAGCTGCAAGGGTGAAGAGAAACCCATTGATGAGCTGCCCGAGACGGTTCTTGAGGCGGCCCTGAAACTGATGAACGAGTCCGATCCGCAGGCGAATGTCCAGCTGAGCCTCTCCTGTCCGGAGTGCGGGCACGAATGGCAGTCTGCCTTTGATATACTGTCTTTTCTTTGGAAGGAGATTGACATCTGGGCTCTTCGCACCCTTCACGATGTCCATAAGCTTGCCTCGGCCTACGGCTGGAGCGAGGCAGAGATCCTGGCCATGAGCAGCTGGAGAAGACAGGTTTATCTGGAGCTGGTAAGTCAATGAACCACTATCTCAAGAACATTGCAGCAAAGAATCTGAACCTGATGGAGGTGATCCAGCCTCGTTTGGCTTCGCGTTTCGAGCCGGCACCTCAACATATTCTGCCGGCTCAAAAGAGTCTCCAGAGCTCCGTGAGCAGAAATGGTGAGTATATTGCTGAAGATGAGTATGCTCAGGATAACGATGCTTCAAACCATTATGCTCTAAATAATCATGCAAAGGTCACTGCCAAGAATTTAGTAAGATCCAGACCTGCTCTTGTTGCTGGGGACCCGGACTCACACGGTCCTGAAACTTTGGTGGAGACTGAGAGTACTGGAGCTGCAAGACCGCAGAGCCCACAGAAGAGAAGCATGCCGCCAATATCTGAAAAGAGGATGCCCTTTTCATCGTCGGGTCAAGCCGAGGGCGATATGCAGGCCAATTTTGAGACCTCTCGTCAACCTTCGTTACCGTCAGAAGGAGAAGGAATGACATCCGATCGATCATCGATTTTGAGGTTTTCCGGGCTGGCAAGCTCTCGAAAGACAGCTCCCGCTCGGGAAATGGTGCAGAAAGCGATAGAAAAAATTGGACTGGAATACCAGATCTCTCCGGAAGAACCTTCGCCTTTTGCTCCAATTGAAGAAAAAACTATTCCTCTTTCCATCCCGGAAGGAAAGCATGTCTCTCCGGAACAAAAGACAGATCTAATTCTCAAGGTCGTGGATCGATCGGCATCCAAGATCGGGCAGAGGAAAGAAGAGGTTATGCCCCATGTCTCGATTGAGAAAAATGAACAAAAGAGCGGCACAGAACACGGCATCAGGCAAAAAACCGGCGAGCTGATTGCCGGTACAAAGCCATCGAAGCCATTAGTCTCACCTGGAATGGTGGCTGCACAGCCTTATGTCAAGAGTTATTTTAGATCGGAAGGGAATGGAATACTAGATATGGTGGCAAAACCGGAGACTTCGGCCTCTGTTCAGGTGACCATCGGACGCATCGAAATAAGGGCAACGCCTGCAACGGCCACACCGCAAAGAAAACGCGCTGATCATCCGGTTATGAGCCTGGAAGATTATCTAAAGATCAAGAGAGGAAGCTTATGAGCAACTCATTAGCCATCGAAGCCGTCACCTCCGCTTTGCAGAAGCTGCTCGAGGATGGCACCAAATTGCTGGACAACGGGAATCCAGACCCGGAACTGACCGACCTGGAGGTCACCACGCAGCCGCCTGACAGGGCGAGGAACACCAAGACCAATAACCAGATCAACCTCTTCCTCTACCAGACGGCAGTCAATGCCGCCCTTCGCAATATGGACATGCCTCGATCGGTGCGATCCGGAGAGACAAGCCTTCCTCCTCTAGCTCTGAACCTCTATTATCTTGTCACAGCATATGGAAAGAATAACGAAGATACCCTAGCCACCGTCTTCTGGGCAGAGCCATGCGGATACTGCACGACTATTCCGTTCTCGTAGCCTCAGACCTTCTCAGCCCGACAGAGATCAGGGATCTTTTCTCTGAGAGCGGTCTGGACTTACAGCCGGAGCGGGTCCGGTTAACTCCCATGCCCATGTCTCTGGACGAAATGTCCAAGCTGTGGATGATCTTCCAGACCCAGTATCGCATCTCGGCGGCATATCAGGCTGCAGTGCTCCTCATTGAGAGCACGAGGCCTGTGAAGGCGAGTCTTCCAGTGTTGAAACGCGGCAAGGAGGATCGAGGCCCGGATGTCATGGCATCGGCATTGCCTTTGCTGGAAGAGGTGCTGCCGCCCAACTCTCAGCCCGGAGCGCGGCTGGGTGAGGACCTGATCCTGAACGGCAAGCACCTGGATAGCCAGGGACTCCTGGTGCGCTTCAGCAGCTTGCGTCTGAATGATTACATTGAAATCGAGCCTTTGCAGGGCGGAAATGCGAATCAGATAAAAGTTCATTTGGGCGATCAGATCGAGGACCCTGGTGCTCTGGCCAGATGGGTGCCGGGCTTCTATACCGTGTCACTGGTCATCAGGAGGCCGGATACGCCAGCCTGGACCTCCAACGAAGTTCCCTTTTCTCTGGCGCCAAAGGTCACCATATCGCCCACTACTGCTCCTGAAGGCGATCTCGCCCTGACGGTTACCTGCACTCCAAGGATAAGGGAAGGGCAGCGCATCGTTCTTCTATTCGGTGAATCTCAGGTGCAGGTTCAAAACGTCGATACACCGGCAGATGAATCTCTGCCAAACACACTCGATTTTGCTATCTTTAGCGTCAAGAAGGGTTCCTATCTGGTGCGTTTGCGGATAGATGGAGCAGATAGCTTGCCCGTCATTCTTACAGGCACTCCGCCCGGGCTGGAGTTCGATCCCAGCCAGAAGGTGACTATCACATGAGTGACCTGTCGGACTGGCAGAAAGGCAACGATAAATACCTCACAACAGCCCTGGCCTGGCTGCGACTGCGACTGGAGCGCCTCGGCCAGACGGATGCGGCCCCGAATGTTCTGCCTTTCGCTTCTTTTTCATCACCTGAGCAGATAACGCCGGAAGATAGATCCTGGATGAGGCGGTTCCTGGGAAAGCCTTCTCCCAAGCCTTCTTCCGAACCTGTCCTGGCACTGCCAACGCCTGGGGCGAATGAGGAAAAAATGGCCGAGGCTGCGGCTGCCATGGAAGAGGCAGAGAAGCTGGACCCGCCTCCTGCATTGCTCATCCTGCAACAGCGCTTTGGGCTGTCTCGTTTTGAGATGGAGTTGCTGCTTCTATGTGCCGCTCCTGAACTCGACACGCGTATTCCCTGCCCTCTGTGCTCAGGCGCAGGGCGACCCGGACCGCACTTATCCAACATTTGCCCTTGCTTTTACCCTATTCAATGAGCCAGCCTGGGATGTCATCTCTCCAGAGAGACAGCTGCGTTACTGGAAGATGCTGGAAATAGACCAGTCAAACGGCCAGCCAATAATCTCCTGTCCATTGCATTTAGACCAGAGGATAGTGGATTATATCAAAGGGCTGAATTATCTCGATGTTCTTCTGGCTCCGCTGACAAGCCCGCTGGATATAACATTGGGTGAGTCACAGCTCACGCCTTCTCAGCAAACGGTGGCGGATAAAATCGTCAACTACATGAAACAGTTCTCAGGGTCGCAATCTTTGCCCGTCATACAGTTGCTGGGGCCTGATAAGTACAGCAAGCAGCTTATCGCCGCTTATGCATCCCTCAATCTCGGTCTGCATCTTTACCGTATGCCGGGCGATCTTCTGCCTGCAAATGCCGTCGAACTGGATGACCTGGTCAAACTCTGGGAAAGAGAACGCTTCCTTCTTCCCGTCTGCCTCTACATCGATGCAGCCGAGGATATTGCAGGCCCGGAAGGGCACGCTGCATCTTTGAGCCGCTTCTTGGCTCGCAGCCAGGGTGTCTTCTTTCTGGAAACAAGAGAGCTCTGGCCTGGGCTGGCCAGGTCAAATGCTTTCGACGTATTGAAACCGACGCCTGCAGAGCAGGAGGCGGCCTGGGTTGAGGCTCTGGGAGCGGATGCCGGGGAAAGCCCTGGCCTGCTGGCAGGACAGTTCAACCTGGATCTAGCGATCATAAAGCAAATAGTCACCAATGCAAGAGCTGAGAAGGATGATGAACGCAGCCTTCAGGAGCGCCTCTGGGAGTCCTGTCTCATCAGCACGCGGCCCCAACTGGATGTTCTGGCAAAGCGCCTGGACCCCAAGGCTACCTGGGACGATTTGGTTCTATCAGCGAATGAAACCAGTCTGCTGCGGCAGATCGCATCTCAGGTACGAAACCGCAGAAAGGTCTATGACGAGGGTGGCTTCCGGAAGAGGATGAACAGAGGCCTGGGCATTGGAGTATTATTCTCAGGCGAGAGCGGCACTGGCAAGACCATGGCCGCGGAAGTGATCGCCAACGAGCTGCAGATGAATCTCTATCGCATTGATCTCTCTCAGGTAGTCAGCAAGTACATCGGCGAGACAGAGAAGAACCTCTCCAAGCTCTTCGATGCAGCCGAAAACGGAGGGGCTATCCTGTTCTTTGACGAGGCCGACTCCCTCTTCGGCAAACGCAGCGAGGTGAAGGATAGTCACGATCGATATGCCAATATCGAGATCAACTACCTTCTGCAGCGCATGGAGTCATTCGGGGGCCTGGCCATTCTTGCCACCAATATGAAGAGCGCCCTGGACCCGGCTTTTGTGCGCCGGCTGCGATTCATTGTGGACTTCCCCTATCCCGGTCCTGAGGAGCGCAAGAACATGTGGCTGAAGGTCTTCCCTCCGGAGACAAAAGTTGAGGATCTGGACTACGACCGGCTGGCCAGGCTGACTCTCACCGGTGGCAGCATACATAACATCGCCCTGAACGCATCATTCCTGGCGGCGGCGGAGGGGACGCCCGTTACCATGCAGATTGTTCTGGACGCCGCCAGAACCGAGTTTCGTAAGTCAGAGAAACCTGTTATCGAAGGCAATTTCCGGGCCTGAAAGGAGCTTTTCATGATTAAGGTGCATATCGAGCGACTGGTGCTGGAGGGGCTGCCCATAACGCGCAGCCAGGGGCCCCAGGTTCAGGCAGCAGTGGAGGCGGAGCTCTCCAGACTCATGAGCGAGGGCGGCCTGGCACCTGAACTGGCTTCAGGCGGAGCTGTGCCGTCTGTGCGGGCGAATAGCATTAATTCGATAGGCAGAAGCCCTACTCAGATCGGCAGACAGATTGCGAAGGCAGTGTACGGAGGAGTGGGAAGATGAGCCCGCAGGTATATGCTCCGCCTCAAAGGCAGGCGACAAGCTCAACATCGAAATCAGGCGGTCTTCTACAGCGCAAATGCGATAGATGTCGAAAGAGAAAGCCACTCCTGCAACGTGCTGCCGTCAGCTCAGATCCAGAGACTGTACCGCCCATAGTGCACGAGGTGCTGGGATCTCC
Source organism: uncultured Methanosarcinales archaeon (assembly GCA_963702455.1). Taxonomy (GTDB): domain Archaea; phylum Halobacteriota; class Methanosarcinia; order Methanotrichales; family Methanotrichaceae; genus Methanothrix. The sequence goes on along the minus strand of CAVPCV010000006.1, from coordinate 15,966 downwards.
TGGGCAGCCACTGGATACGGCCACGCGAGCTTTTATGGAGCCGCGCTTCGGTCACGACTTCAGCCGGGTGCGGGTGCATGCGGATGCAAGGGCGGCGGAATCGGCGCGGGCGATGAGCGCGCAGGCGTTCACAGTGGGTCGGGACATTGTTTTTGGAGGGGATAGGTATAATCCGCGGACAAGCCTTGGGCAGAGATTATTGGCCCACGAATTGACTCACACATTGCAGCAAAATTCGTCTTCATCATATTCATCCAACGCCAATTTAGAGGTAGATCCTTCACCAAGTGCGGAGAATGAAGCAAGCAAAGCAGCAAATGAAACAATGCTATCAATCCCACCATCAAATGTGTTCAAAGGATCGGCATTGGGATTGCAGAGGCTGACCTTATCGCTCCAGCGTGGTAGCGAAGACCGTTGCAGTGGATCAGGGGCTAGATGTGCGATCGCTGATGAATGCGCAAATCCCGATCGCAAGAATGAAGCCATAGAAGAAAGTAGTAGGAGTTGGACGCTGCTGGTGAATATCGACATCGAGCATGGTTCCTGGGAAGAAGCACTTCGCAAACAGGAATTCGGACATACATATGTCAAATTCATGGAAAGCAACGGACGCAGTTATACATATGGATTTTACCCGGCAGGAACCGTCCCTAACGAGAATAATCGCACTGTACCGGGATGCGTGCATCACCCAGATACAACTCATGATGCATGCATTAACGATACGGTAATGTACTCCCTTAATCAGAATCAGTATAATGCTGCGCTTGCTGTTGCCCAGAATATATGCCGCGCTGGACATACATATGGTGTCGGATACACATGCACCACCTATGCTGAGGAGATAGTCCGAGCAGCAGGCCAGAGTCTGCCATCATCCCGCAGCAAACCTACTAGCGTCTTTTATCAGTCCGTTCCCTCGATTGATAATCCGAACACGCTATACGAGAATGTGCAGGAGGAGCGCCGACGCGATCCTCTCCTGCGCTTCCCTTATTGGAACAATCCTTGTTTAAACCAATGTGAAGCTCAGTTTAACAATTGCACACGTACCAGCCGTACCGGAGGTTTAATCTGTATCTCACAAAGAGGTTCATGTTTGGCAGGATGTCGAAATCGATGAATGGCTTTGCCATTAAGAGCTGCCATTATTTGCAGTTGTGGACATGCAGTTAAATCTCGGATGCAGAAGAAGGGTGTAAGGCCTGTGACCTAAATCCTTGAATGCTATAATAATCAGGAGATTTTACCTTGATCATGCAATTACAATCCACCAAGAGAGCCAAACCCGGCCCATCGGATTCGACTATTAGGAGCCGTCTCTTGCAGCGCAAATGCGACAAATGTCGCAAGAAGAAGAATTTACAGCGCTTGGCTGTTGGTTCTGCTCCTGAGACAGTGCCTCCTATCGTGCATGAGGTACTGCGTTCGCCTGGACAGCCACTCGACCCTGCCACCCGCGCCTTTATGGAGCCGCGCTTCAGCCACGATTTCAGCAAAGTGCAGACACACGCTCGTACCCCAGCCCCAGTGCCGGCGCGCTTAGCCGTCGGTGGGCCACACGGTCAGTTCGAACACGAGGCGGACACCGTCGCCGGGAAGATAACCCATCTGCCCGCCCCTCAATCTGAAGGCCGCTATGACTTCAATGCTGTCCGCATTCACACCGACGCCCAGGCCGGTGAAGCAGCCCGGCTCATGAATGCCCATGCCTTCACCGTGGATCATCATATTGTCTTTGACCCAGGCCAGTACGCCCCACACACCCCTACTGGACGCCACCTTTTGGCTCACGAATTGACCCACGTAGTCCAGCAGACCGACGGCAACCAGGCTCAGTCTTCGCTTGTCGCCCAGCGCCTGACCAGCCCTTGCCTCCAGGGAAGATGGCGGCTGGATCGTGTGACGCCTGACATAGGCCGGGAACACTCCTTCACCAATGAAAATGGCACCGCCTGGAGTACGGCCTTAGCCCCTGGTATGGGCGCTAGGGTTTTCGGAAGTGCCAAAGCCTGGCAAGAGCAGGGCTGGGTGCGGACTGAGGTGGGCGGCGAAGCCCAGGTCTCTCGCCAGCTGAGCATGCATTACATCTTCAAAAACGATGGCCAAGACAACCACTTTATGCAACTAAGAATTGGTGGCGACATCGACGGCACCGCCAAAGCCGAAGACAGGCTGCACGCCAAAGCCTATGGCGTCACCTGGGGTCGAATTACCGAAAGAACAGCCGATAATCCAACACCGCCAGACCGGGAACTGTTTCAGCCCAAAACCGCCGGGGGAGTCTCGGCGGCGACGCTCCGCGACCTGGGCAGAGTCGAACTGGAAATCCCAGTTGGAGAGCGCGGGTCGGCCCGGCTCACCTTCAACATTACGACCGTGGACGAGGGGGACTTTGCCGGTTTTGCCGAACCGCTGGCCACCGCACGCGATGTACCCAACACGGTGGATGAGGTCGATGTGTTCCTAGGTTCGCACATCTATGCTGAGGCCGACATCGAGTCTTCCTACGCCCTGGTCGCTTCGCTTGACGAGAACTACGCCCGGGCTGCGGCCCAATTTTTGCTCCGCTGGGAAAGTCGCCCAGCACCAGGAAATGGAAGAGGCGGCAGAGAGGAAGAAGGCGAAGAGGCCCAGATTGCTGGCGCCACCTACGCCTGCGCTATTTGCAAGTGTCAGGGTGACAAGGAGTGTGGTGGAGGAAGAATACATACGATCTGGATGGGTCGAACGGAATGTAACCGCGAGAGCAAGGCAGAGGCTCAGCGATTATGCAATCATGATAGAACGTTCCTCAGCATTTGCGATCTAAATCAGAACAGACCAGATGGTAAGAAATGTTCAGTTCACCATCATGACTTTGCCTGCAGTGATAGAGAAACCGAAGATAGATGTAATCGCCGAAGGCAATAGGTTCTTCCCGTCAGCGAATGAGGCTCCAGTCTGGAAGTAATGAGATGGGTCTGGATAAATAAAGCTCAATCAAGGCTGTCGCCTGATGGTTTCACACTTAGAAATTTTATTCAAAACATATTAGCTTGTAACAGACCGCAATCAGTGTTACTTCATCCAGGCTCGATTTGCCGCCGACCAGGCACTGACTTAGAGCAGGGGTCCTGGATTGTTTTACTTCGAGTTTGCTGGGATTATTGATGTCGGAGACATATTTGATGGAGGGGTGGCAGAATTGCAGAGCCGTGAAAAAACAGTGCTGAAACTGTCCGTCGCACCAGCGAGTGCTGGCCTCCTGCAGCGCAAGTGCGAAAGATGCCGTAAGAAAAAGCCTACCTTGCAGCGATCGGCAACGGGCTCGTCTCCAGAGACGGTGACTCCCATTGTGCACGAGGTTCTGCGCTCGCCCGGTCAGCCATTAGATGCGAAGACGCGCACGTTTATGGAGCCACGCTTTAGGCACGACTTCAGCCAGGTGCGGGTCCACACGGATGCAAAGGCGGCGGAGTCGGCGCGGGCAGTGAATGCGCTGGCGTATACGGTGGGGCGAGACGTGGTGTTTGATACTGGTCAGTATGCTCCTCATACGAACGCGGGCCGCAAATTGATGGCGCATGAGTTGACACATACCGTCCAGCAGCGTCATGCAGTCTCGCCCCCAGCGAAGGCACTAGCCATTGGTGAACCTGATGATATGGGTGAACGACAGGCGCGCGCCGCCGCGAAGCAGATCGACGAAAATCGAGCAGTGACGGTAACACCCTCTAGGAGTATGCAGCAATTGGCACGTGAGGCATCACCCGGTGGTGCTACTAGGCCATCACCGGCAGGGGCCAGCGGCACGAGCCCGCCGGTATTCTTTTGCTCAAAGTCAGTGGCACTGGGCGGGAAGCATGCCTTCTTTCGTGTAGGTGGTTCAGGGCCGGGCAACTCGACCTTTGAACTGGAACACGACGAATACGGCGAACACTGCCAGTGCGGCATTCAGGGTCATCCCACCCGCGACTACCCTGAGGACCGGGATTCGTCAGATGCGACCTGCGTCGCTGCGCCCGCGGTCACCGAAGCGTGCCTGCTGAACAATTGGGCAAGGTATCCGATCGGCAAGTATTGCGCACTGGGTCCAAACAGCAACACCTATGCCCGTTTCCTGGCCGATCGGTGCGGCGCGACCGGCCTGCGCCCACCCGGGTGGTTGCCTGGTTTTGACGATGCCCCGCCGCGCGCCGGCACGGCCAATCCGGCTATGGACGCACGTATCACGTTACTGCCAGGCGCCTGCGAAACCATCGAATGCGATGACGACACTTGCCGTCGCGTTTATTTCTGAATATCAAAAATACTGGAGGACTAAATAATGGAAATTGAAGCCACAAAACCAAGAACTTGCGCCCCTGGCGTCTGTGACCTGAGACTGTGGGCTACCCGATGCCACTTCGATTCGACCGGGAGCTGAATCTATCGGCGAAGGTCAATGAGGATGGAGTGGTCCAGATACTCGCCAATGTCATCCATGGCAAATAGTCGAAAACGGGAGAGTTTGAACGCCATAACAACCAGGAGACCATTACCTTGATCGCAAACTTACAATCTGTTAAAGGAGCCAATCCCGGCCAATCGGACTCATCTATCAAGAGCTGCCCTTTGCAGCGCAAATGCGACAAATGCCGCAAGAAGCGGCAGCTTTTGCAGCGTTCGGCTCTGAAGAATTCCAGCCTGGAGGAGAAGGGATCCGATTCAGCTCCCCCTATTGTTCACGATGTTCTGCGCTCACCTGGGTTACCCCTGGATGCCGCAACGCGGGCCTTCATGGAGCCGCGCTTTGGGCAGGACTTCAGTCAGGTGAGAGTGCATACCGGTGCCAGAGCCTCTGAATCGGCAAAAGCTGTAGACGCTCTGGCCTACACCGTGGGTCGGGATGTGGTCTTCAAAGAAGGGCAGTACAACCCCGGAAATGCGGGGGGGAGAGCCCTGCTGGCGCACGAGCTGGCGCATGTGGGACAGCAGGAGTCTGCCCCGGTTTCTTGTCCACTTTATATTGCAGACTCAGGCAGCCCAACCGAGCGCCAGGCAACAGACTCAGCTTCCCGGGCGCTCAATACCGGTCAGGCAAATGTCCGGGCAGGGCAGCGTACTCCTGCTCACGTGGCCCGCCAAAGGGAAGCGGGCACAGGAACTCAGGCTTCTCCAACACCTGCGAGATCCAATCATGTCAACATCATCCGCGTATCATGCGAATCAAACACCATCGAGTTTGATACCGATACTGGAGTCCACGTTTACGCACTCACGGAATGCGACATAGAGGATGCCGACTACATGGCGACGGTGACTATTGATGGCGATAACGTCAATTTCAGCCCGCCTCCGGATGCACCCTGGGCAAATGCCAGGTTTCCTTACCGCATCAGGGCCGGCCAGCCCAATCCATCCACATTCTTGAGAGGCCAGAGGTCTGTTCATATTATCACCGCCAGACTGGCGGCGCCTGCGCCAACGACCGGCACACCGTCGACATCGGCAACTCCATTCAAGGTCTGTGCTCGAAAACTGCAGATCAGCCCTTACGGCAACCATGCCTATATTGAAGCTCCGCCCTTCCGCTATGCAATTATCAGTCCGACCTGTCCCGCTCATTGGTACAACAATCCAGTGACGGGAACTGGGGGACAGAAATGGGACAACTCGCCCGATCCCTGCGAAAAAACGCCCACCTGCCTGGACTGTATTCCTGCGCCGGGGGTCACCGATGTCGGACGATGCCTGCGGGATGCCTTCTCATCTTACAACAACCCGAGCCTCTACAGGCTCTCCGGGCCTAACAGCAACACATTTGCCGGCACTCTGGCACGAAGATGCTGTGCTGGTATGGTGCCCAGGCCTGCTGCACTGGGCTGGGTTCCAGGTTGGGACGACTCACCGGCTCCAGCGCGTCCGGCTCCATCAAAGGGGTGCCCGCCAGGGCCCAAATGCTGATTGCCATGAGATCTCCTGCCCGGGGAGGTCACATATAAAATAAAATATTACACAATGAGAGCAAGTAGCTGTATTAGAAGACTTAAAAGGAGTATCGAAGCCACATGACAGCATTTCCCGGATCCCCGCGCTTGATAAAGGGCGCCATCATAGGCCTTGACCCGAAAAACCCGCTGGCAAGCATAATTGTCTTTCAGTACAATCCGGACACCATGACCCGCCGTCTCGAAGCGCGCTCTGTAGGCGGAGAGGGCGGAGACAGATCTGAGGCTTTTCGCCTCACCGGCCCGCCTAAGGAGACCATTACCCTGAGCATCGAGCTTGATGCTGCGGATCAGTTGGAGGAGGCTAATCCCCTGGCCGTAGCCACTGGGATCAGCCCAGCTTTATCCGCTTTGGAGATGCTGATCTATCCCAAGAGCAGCGCTGTCATCGCGGCCGCAGCATTAGCCAATGGCGGCTTTATAGAGATTATACAGCCGGAAGCGCCTCTCACATTATTCGTCTGGGGCCCCACGCGAGTCTTGCCGGTGCGAGTAACGAGCTTTAGCATAACTGAGGAAGCCTATGACACGCTCTTGAATCCCATCCGAGCCAAGGTGGATCTCAGCCTGTATGTGCTCAGCTATGCAGATTTGAAGGTAACCCATCCCGGCTACTACCTCTTCCTGGCCCACCAGATTGCCAAAGAGGTCATGGCCACGACGAACGTTTTCAATAGTGTCCAGAATATAGGAACATCCATAAAAATCTTTTGAGGTGAAAAAAAGATGTTTCTTACTACCAGTCGTTATTACGGTATCGAGACCGCTGTTCTCAAGACGGCCGAGGGAAAGGAGATAGCCTATGTGCGTCGCCGTTTCCTGCCTCCGGCAGAAAAGACGGTGGTCATGGCCGAGCACACCGTAACCCAGGATGAGAGGCTGGATAACATAACCGCCCGCTACCTGGTCGATCCCGAGCAGTTCTGGCGGCTATGCGACGCTAATAACGCTATGCGTCCCGATGAGCTGACCGAAGTGATAGGCCGGCGATTGATAATTCCGCTGCCCCAGGGAGGCCAATAGTGCTCGACCTAGGCATAAACCTTCAGCTTCTTCTCGGGCCCACCGTGCCTCTGCCTGCGCCTTATTCCGTAGTGGACGCGCTGGTCGAGGTGGAGGTCGAGAACAAGGACCTGGAGTTCGACGGCTTCAAGCTCACCTTCACCCTTGGCAAAGACTCTTTGCTAGATTACGGTCTGCTGCTAGGTGGCAGACTCGACCCGCCCAGCCGGGCGATCATTGTCGCCATCATCAACGGGCGGCCTCAGGTGCTCATCGATGGATTCATCACCCGCCACCAGTTCGTTCCCAGCAACCGTCCAGGCGAGTCCAAGCTTTACGTCTATGGCAAGGACATCACCATGAAACTCGATCTGGAAGAGAAGAATGAGACCTATAGCAATCAGTCCGACTCGCTCATCGCCACCAGTATTCTGACCTCACCCTCATACGCGACACTTGGATTTGTGCCCCAAATCACCCCTACCACAGACGTGCCCATTGAGGTGGATCGTGTACCTTCGCAACAGGGCACCGATCTGGCTTTCCTGCGAGAGCTGGCGAAGCGAAACGGCTTCGTCTTCTACGTAGAGCCAACTCTGGTCCCTGGAGTCAACTCAGCCTATTGGGGGCCTGACAACCGCCTTGGAGTAGCTCAGCCCGCTCTGACCATGAACATGGGCCCGGACACAAATGTGGACAAGCCCATCAACTTCAGCTACGATGCCATGGGACCGGAGGAACCGCAAATAACCATTGTAGAACCTTTGACAAAGCTTGCCATCCCCATCCCCGTTCCGGGAGGGCTGCGTCCACCACTGGCCAGAAATCCGGCCAAACCCCTGAGAAAGACTCTGCGCAGAGATACCGCCAACCTCAATCCCGTCCAAGCCGCCCTGCGAGGATTGGCATCTCAGAGCGGCTCATCCGATGCGGTAAATGCCAGCGGGGAGGTCGATTCCATGCGTTATGGCAGAGCTTTGCGCTCACGTCGACTGGTAGGAGTGCGCGGGGTCGGCCAGAGCTATGACGGCAATTACTATGTCCAGATGGTGACCCACCGCATAAAGATCGGCGAATACAAGCAGAGCTTCACACTGGTGCGTGAAGGACTCGGCTCTCTAGTTCCTCTGGTGATGCCATGAGCGGACCATTTTATGGTAAATTTAGGGGCGTGGTCACAGACAACCGTGACCCACTCTTTTTGGGCCGGGTGCGAGCCCGGGTGCAGGACGTTCTGGGCGACAACAACAGCGGATGGGCTCTTCCAAGCCTGCCCTATGCGGGAAGGGGTGTGGGCCTATTCCTGGTCCCGCCTGTGGACGCTTCCGTCTGGATAGAGTTCGAGCATGGAGACCCGGACTATCCCATCTGGACGGGATGCTTCTGGTCTCAGGGAGAGCTGCCGGCAACACCTGCCGTGGCGGAGATGAAGGTTCTCAAGACCGATGCCGGAACCATCACCATCAACGACCTTCCGGGGATAGGCGGCATAACAATAGAGACGAGTGCAGGCATGAAGATCGTGATCAATATGCAGGGTATTGAGATAAACGACGGCATAGGGGGCAGCATCAAGCTCACCGGACCCCAGGTATCCATAAACGACGGAGCCCTGGAGGTAATATGATGCCCGGCTTTCTGCTTCACCAGGGGGCTGTTGTTCTATGTTTGCATGCAGGCCAGGCGCAGCCAATGGTGCCTAACCCCAGGGTTAAGGTCAGCGGCCAGGCCACAGTAACCCAGGCAGGCATTTACTCTGTGACAGGGTGCACCCTTCCCCCACCCATAGCTGCCAATGGGCCATGCGTCACTGCCCAGTGGATCACAGCAGCGACAAGGGTCAGATCGGGAGGGGTGCCGGTACTGCTGCAGGACAGTCAGGCCATCTGTGCTCCCACGGGCACAGTGCTGAATATAATCGTCACACAATTGCGCGTCAGGGGGACATGATGAATATCGATTATCCATATCATTTCAACGGTCTGGGCAGAACAGCTCTCACAGGAGACGAAGACCACATCCGTGACATGATCGAACAGTTTCTGTTCACCAGCCCTGGTGAACGGGTGAACCGGCCCGATTTCGGCAGCGGACTCTTGCAGATGGTCTTTGCTCCCAATAGCCAGGAGCTGGCGGCTGCTCTGCAGTTCACTATCCAGGCCGGGCTGCAAAGATGGCTCGGCGACCTGATCGTGGTTCAGTCGGCCCAGGTGGAGAGTCAGGACGCAGTACTCCGCGTGCTGGTGCAGTACTCGGTGATCAGAACCGGAGAGCGCCGCACAGTGACCCTGGAAAGGGGTGTCATGCCATGAAGGAGCTCGCGATAAGATGCAAAGAAGATGCGCGCAAGAAAAGCGTTCGTGAGAAACAGCTCAATGGTCTGGACCATCTGGATGAGAGCATGAGCCAGACGAAGCTGTACGTCTACTTCCTGGGGAAGTTGCCGGCAGGTTTAACCAAACAAAATGCGCAACATCATGTGCGCATCGAAGGCGGCCAGCGTATTCGAGACATAAAGATTACTGATATCGACCTGGTCCATAGAGATGAGGCTGATCAGGACGATTACATGGCGGTCCAACTGGATAAAAAGGGCGATTTTTCCACTTACACCTTGCGTCTGGTTGATCTGGTGGGAATCGATCCGCGCTACGATCATCTGAATTTCCACTTCCTGGCCAATTGCCCCAGCGATCTGGACTGCAAGACGAAGACGATCTGCCCGCCTCCCAAACGCTCTGAGCCGGAGATCAGTTATCTTGCCAAGGATTATTCCAGCTTCCGCCAGCTCATCCTGGACCGTCTGGCCCTGATCCTGCCCCTGTGGCAGGAGCGGCATGTGCCCGATCTTGGCATAACTCTGGTGGAGCTTCTTGCCTATGCCGGAGACTATCTGAGCTACTATCAGGACGCTATGGCCACGGAGGCCTACCTGGATACCGCCCGGCAGCGCATCTCCGTTCGCCGCCATGTGCGTCTGATAGATTACCTCCTGCATGAGGGCTGCAATTCCAGAACCTGGGTCTCTGTGGAGACCAGGGACTATACCAGACTTGACCCGGAAGATTACTTCCTGGCGGCAACCGGAACTGCTCCTCTGATCAGCGGCCAATCGCTAACCAAGGAGGAGCTCCGGAGAATTCCGCCTGACCAATATCTGGTCTTTGAGCCTTTGATAAAAGAGGCCCGGGAGTTCTATCAGGCCCATAACTCGATGGACTTCTACACCTGGGGTGGACAGGAATGCTGCCTATTGACCGGGGCAACTTCCGCCACTCTGAAGGACGCCTGGATTGAAGTTGCGAAGACGGAGCCTATTCCTCCCCAAGAGCCGCAGACGGTCCAGTACAAACGCCCGACTCCGCCTGCGCCATCCAAGAAACAGAAGGTCGCTGCATCTTGCTGCCGGAGATGTGCTCATCTTTGAGGAGGTCCTGGGACCCAAGACCGGCAACAGGCTGGACGCCGATCCCAATCACCGCTATGCCGTGCGTCTGACCAAGGTGACGCCTGATGTGGATGATTTGAACGATCAGCCAATTGTGAACATAGAATGGGCTCCTGAGGATGCCCTGCCCAACATGCTGTGCATCTCTTCCCTGGGCCAGCCCCCCGGATGCGAACTTCTGGAAAAGGTGAGCGTTGCCAGGGGCAATGTGGTGTTGATCGATTATGGCCGAACTGCAGATCCTGAGTTCTTCACTGTGCCGGAAGGTGAGGAGGAGCCAACAGGCTGCATGGGAATTGGAGAGCCAAATGAGACCGTCCTCAAGGTGAAACCGTTCCGGCCTCGCCTCGAGTTCTTCCCTGTAACGCATGCGGTTCCTTTTCCCGAACCTTCTGTAGCCAGCCAGGTACAGGCCAGGATAGTGACCGGGCTGATGGATAAGGTTCTGTCCAGGGTCGAAGAGCTCTGGAAAAAGAGCAAAACCGGGATTTGCCTGTCAAAGGAGGAGATCGCCGAGGTCGGCCGTATCTTCGGGGCAAAGGCGCTTGATGATGTCAAACTCGTGTTCCTGGAAAATGTAAAAGGCCACGATTCATCCTGCAAGAAACAGGCCCGTGCCCTGAGGAGGCTGCTCACTCTCGAAAAAATGTATCTGGCCAAGAAACGCAGGCGCTTGAAGATCCTGGCGAAAAGGGCCAGATCCGGTTATTTGATGGGAAGCACCGAAGCGAAGGAGATCGAAGGGATGTTCGGGGAGAGCTATGCCCTGGACCTGGAAAGGTCCTCCAACTACATCCCGGCAGCGCTTTCCATAAACCAGGACCCCAGACAGGCCATTCCCTGTATCAGCCTCAGGGAGAAGGGGAGTGGAGCTATTTGGACCCCTCAGCGCGATCTGCTGGACAGCGGGCCTCTGGATCGCCATTTCGTAGCTGAGATGGAGAACGATGGGCACGCCATCCTGCGCTTCGGAGACGGTGATCTGGGAATGGTGCCTGAACCTGGAGTTGAGATGGAGGCCGTCTACAGAGTGGGCAACGGCCTGGCTGGAAACGTAGGCAGAGAGGCCATATTCTATCTGGTCTTCCATATACCTGGCCAGGACGGAATCTTGCGGGTCCGCAACCCCTTGCCAGCTAATGGTGGTACCGACCCTGAGCCCCTGGCGAATGTCAAGCTCTTCGCCCCGGGAGCCTTCCGCAAGGATTTGCAGAGGGCTATCACCACCGAAGATTATGCTCATCTGACAGAGCGCGACTTCGAGGACAGAGTGCAGAGAGCGGCGGCCGAAATGCGCTGGAACGGAAGCTGGTACGAGGTGCAGGTGGCTGTCGATCCCAGGCAAACTACGGAAGCGGACGAGGTCCTGCTGGATGAGGTTGATGGACGGCTGCAGCGTTACCGACGCATCGGTCATAATCTGACGGTAAGGCCGGCAAATTATATTCCTCTTGATATAGAGATGATTGTATGCGTCCTGCCCCATCATTATCGTGGCCAGGTGAAGATCGACCTCCTTGATTTATTCAGCAACCGCATGCTGCCTGATGGAAAATTGGGATTCTTCCATCCCGACATTCTGACTTTTGGCGGGAGTATACGCCTGAGCAATCTGGTGGCTGCCGCCCAGGCCGTGCCTGGAGTGGAGAACGTTTTGGTGAATAAGCTGGAAAGGCTCTTTGAGGGGCCTGAAGATGAGATTAAGAACGGAATCCTGCCCATCGGCTCCATGGAGGTGGCCAGGCTGGACAACGACCCCAGCTTCCCTGAGAATGGCAGACTGACGCTGCTTATGCGAGGTGGAATATGAAAGAAATTTGTGGATGCTGCGAGGGCCTGGAGAAGGTCGTTCCTGTGAGCACGGCCAACCGGCCGTATCTGGACGCTCTCTCCTACCGCGTGGGCACGCACGCCACCTTCCTGGAGACGATGGTGGCCAGGCTCACGGACCATTACCTGAATATCACTTCAGAGACGGGAGTGGTCGAGAGGATCCGTCCTCTGCAAGACCTGAGAGTGCATAGCCCGGATGACCCTTCCATCGCCATGCTGGATGCATGGGCAGTTGTTGCCGATGTTCTGACATTTTATCAGGAACGCATAGCCAACGAAGGATACCTGCGCACGGCCACGGAACGCCGCTCCATTCTGGAGCTGGCAAGGCTCGTGGGCTATAACCTGCGACCGGGAGTGTCGTCCAGCGTCTTTCTGGCCTTCAATCTGGAGAAAGGCTACGACGTGACGATCGATCCTGGTATGAGGGTGCAGAGCCTGCCGGGTCCAGGTGAGCTGCCCCAGTCCTTTGAGACCGGTGAACCTCTGGAGGCGCGGGAAGTCTGGAACAGCCTCGGGGTGAGGATGACCCAGCCGCAAAATATCACCTTTGATAACATAAGCAAGGACCCGGCACCGAATGGTGAGGCCATCGGCAGCGTATACCTGGACGGCATTGCCACCAGGCTGCAGGCCAACGATCTCCTGCTCTTTGACTTCGGCAACGAAAGAACGGTCTTCCGGCAGGTCGAAGCAGTGGATGCACAGGCCGCGGAGAGCCGGACTGTGGCAAAGCTTCAGTCGATATCCAATGTCACAGCCATAGCAGCGGCAGAACCCGGTGAAGGCGGACTACTGGTTGCAGCTCCCGGTATTAAGCAAGAAGCTTCATCCATGAACTATCTCCTGAAATCGCTGCTCGTTTCGCCTTCCCGGCCGCCGGCCAGCCCGAGACAGTTGCCGCGCAGCCTGATGGGGGCCATTGATCTCAGCCTGAACAATGTTTACAAGTCCCAATCGGATATCAGTCCGCAGTTGCTTCTCACCTTCAGCCCGAGTCTGAGGAATACATTCTATCCGGCCTGGCTTAATGCAACATTTGACAGCTCCAAATCGGATCTGCAGAGCATTCAGGCCATGCGGGTTAAGGCGGCGCCCTTCGGACATAATGCACCGAAAGAACTGACCCGTTACGCCGGAAAGGTACCCCAGTACGATGAATGGGATCTGGCAGAAGAAAAGACGATGGTGATCTACCTGGATGCCGAGTATGACAAGATACTGCCGCAAAGCTGGGTGGTAATCGAACGCCCACTACCGGCCGATCCGGAAGATGTCAAATCTCTCAATTTTAATAAGATGGATGAATCTCAAGGCGTCGGGTGGATTGTCAGCAAGATTGATAAAGTGAGGACAGTCTCCTGGGCTAGATACGGCATTACGGGAACGGTTACCAAACTGACACTGAAAAAAGACTGGCTGACCGAGACGGAAGTGAATAATAGCGCCGATAAAAAGATAGAATTATCCCTGCTCCGGGGCATAACGGTGTATGCCCAGAGCGAACTATTGACGCGGGCGGAGGAGAAGATAGAGGATGATGTTTGCAGCGACTTGATTGAACTGGACGGCCTCTACGAGGGCCTCAAGTCCGGCCGCTGGCTCATCATCTCTGGAGAACGCTCCGATATTGAATCTACTGCGGGTGCTGGCCACGTCAAAACCAGCGAACTGGTTATGCTGGCAGCAGTGGGCAATGGAAAGAAGACGATTGAGAATGAGGTTCAAAGCAAAGGTGAGGCGTTGCCGGGAGGGGATAAAGGTAGTCCCCCGCCTCTTCCAGATGATAAGACTCATACCTTCCTCAAGCTCTCCGAGTCTCTGGCCTATTGCTACCGGCGCGATACAGTCTCTATCTATGCCAATGTGACCAAAGCCACGCATGGCGAGACGCGCAACGAAGTCCTGGGAAGCGGCGACGGCAGCCGTGCCTTCCAGGAGTTCCAGCTGCGTCAGTCTCCTTTGACTTACCTGGCCGCTCCGACGCCAGCGGGAGCGGAGAGCACCCTAAAGGCGCGCGTAGACGACGTGCTCTGGCATGAGACAGACAGCCTGGCCGGACTGGAGCCGATCGACCGCAATTACATCACCACCAAAGACGATGATAGCAAGACCACGGCGGTCTTTGGGAACGGCAAGCACGGATCTCGCCTGCCCACGGGTGTCGAGAACGTCAGGGCTGTCTATCGGTCGGGCATAGGCAAGCCGGGCAATGCCAGAGCAGGACAGATCAGCCTTCTGGCAACGCGTCCCCTGGGAGTGAAGGGCGTGATCAATCCCCTCCCGGCCACGGGCGGAGCTGATCGAGAGAACAGAGATCAGGCACGGAGCAATGTGCCTCTGGCGGTCCTGGCACTGGACCGATTCGTCTCGGTGCAGGACTACGCAGACTTTGCCCGCACCTTTGCCGGTATAGGTAAAGCCAGAGCGGCCAAGCTCTCCAATGGAAGAAGGCAGGAGGTCTTCGTTACCATAGCCGGCGCAGAGGATATACCCATCGACTACCATTCCGATTTGTACCTTAACCTGCTCTGGCATTGCATAAATACGGAGATCCTCATCAGCAGATCCGCGTTGAGATCAGGGAGCTCCTGCTATTGGTCATAAGCGCCAAAGTGCGTGTAAAACCCGACTATTTATGGGACAAAGTGGAGCCCAAGATAAAGGCCGCGCTTCTGGATACTTTCAGCTTCGAGCGCCGTGATTTGGGCCAGGATGTCCTTTTGAGCGAGGTTATCGGCGCCATCCAGGGCGTTATGGGCGTGGATTATGTGGATGTGGATGCGGTGGCAGGAATTCCCGAAAGATACTGGACAACGGCGTCCGGCGAATTCTGACCCCGGAAGAGATAGTAAATGAAGTCAAGGACGTGCTGGAAAAGTGGATAAAGGCACCGGCCCTCAGCCCAGGATTCCTGTTAACCTGGCAGACCTGGTAGACAAGAAAGGAGACATCTTCCAGCCGGACCAGATCGCTTACCTCACTCCCGATGTTCCCGATACCCTGATTCTCACGGAGTTGAAAGAATGAGCCAATCCAAGGATCGTCTTTACAATTTGCTTCCTGCCGTCCACCGCCAGCGCGATGCAGAGCAGGGCTACCCCCTAAAGGCACTGTTGCAGGTGATCTCAGAGCAGGTGAATGTCGTGGAAGACGATATCACTGGGCTCTATGAGAACTGGTTCATCGAGACATGCCAGGACTGGGTGGTGCCCTATATAGGAGACCTGGTCGGCTACAGGCCAGCCTCTGAGGCAGGCGAGCCGGCGGAGGGGTCCTGGGGGACAGGGGCTTAACAAGATCCTCTTCCCCAGAAGGGAGGTTGCCAATACCATAGGCTATCGGCGGAGAAAAGGCACCCTGGCCCTGCTGGAACAGCTGGCCCAGAGCGTTGCCGTCTGGCCGGCCCGGGCGGTAGAGTTTTACCGGCTCCTGCGAGTGGCTCAGCATATCAACCACCTCCACCTGGATAGAGGCAGAACTGTGGACCTGCGCCGGGGCGATGCCCTGGAACTTCTGGACGGCCCCTTCGACAGGCTGGCCCATACTGTGGATGTGCGTCGCATAAACTCCCACCGTACTTTGGGGAGGTACAACATCCCCAGCGTGGGACTCTTCGTATGGAGGCTGAAGTCCTACTGGTCACACAGGCTCCTGCCTACTGCATGGATAGGGACCTGAACCATTTTACCTTCAGCGTCCTGGGAT
>CAVPCV010000005.1:0-149465 GCA_963702455.1 uncultured Methanosarcinales archaeon | reverse complement strand
GAATACATGACTATGGTGTTATCGGCAATTCCCAATTGATCGAGCTTGGCTAGCATCTTGCCGATATTTTCGTCATGGGCGACCATCACATCGTTGTAGAAACCCTGGCCGCTTTTGCCCTCATGCTTTTTTGCCCGATGGGTGCGGAAGTGCATGGCAGCGGTGTTGTACCAGATGAAAAACGGCGTCCCCTTTTGGTGGGCTTCATCTATAAACTGCAGTGCTTGTTCTGTCACCTCATCATCGATCGTTTCCATCCGCTTCTTGGTAAGGGGTCCTGTGTCTTCGATCTTCTGGCCGCCCTTTCCATCGGCCCAGCTGTGCAGCACGCCGCGCGGACCGAACTTTTTGCGGAATTCCGGATTCTTCGGGTAATCAGGCAGCTCCGGCTCCTCCTCGGCGTTCAGATGGTAAAGATTTCCGAAGAATTCGTCGAAACCGTGGACAGTCGGCAGAAATTCATCTTTATCTCCCAGGTGGTTCTTGCCGAACTGACCGGTTGTATAGCCCAGCGGTTTTAGAAGCTCGGCGATGGTTGGGTCTTCAGGGCGAAGCCCGATGTCCGCTCCGGGAAAGCCAACCTTGGTGAGACCGGTGCGTATAGGATTTTGGCCGGTTATGAAAGCGGCACGACCTGCCGTGCAGCTCTGCTGGCCATAATAATCGGTGAAAGCTAAGCCTTCATGGGCTATGCGATCAATGTTTGGCGTACGGTAACCCATCTGGCCGCGGCTGTTGAAGCTGATGTTCCACCAGCCGATATCATCTCCCCAGAGAATGAGAATGTTTGGTTTTTCAATGCTCTTCGACATCGTTTATCCCTTCGGTAGAATTGTCCCAAGAAATGAAATCCCGGAAAGGGCCATCCTTCCGGGCTTTTTCTCATACTTTTTTGACTATCGGTTGTCACCTTAATACACTTAAAGGGCAGCATTCACCAAGATGGCAGCTATGCTCTCGTTTTCATAGCGCAGCCAGAGCTGCTGTCTGTCAATCTTGTACGTCGCTGCATTCTTCATTGCTCTCAGAAACTCAGCCTCCTGGTCCATTATGCCTTCCGGCTCGGCGCAGAGCATGCGTGTGGTGGCTGCCGGCTCTATGGTGATGTTATTGCCATCTACCTTGAAGCCTGTTCTGTATTGATTGCAGCCTGCTGTCCCTGTCAGATTTCCGTCCGCTCCGAAGATGGCGGTGACCTCAGTTCCAGTGAGAGCGCCGACCACTGCCTCTCGGCCGTTGTTGTAGTTCAGCATGCTCCAGTTTGTTCCCACTAGCGGCAGGGGCTGGACTACAGAATAGGCTAGAATTACGGTTCCATTGGCGTCCATCATCTTCAGCAGGCTATCGGAGATACTGTACGTAGCGGCTTTTTGCAGATTTAGCAAATAGACGGATTCCTGGCTTGAAATATTATTGTAGCAGAACATCATCGTCGATAGCAGCTGGCTGATGTTGATATTGCTGCCTTCTGTAACGTAGCTGCCGGCATAATTATTGCATCCTCCATGGCCTGAAATGCGGCCCGACTCAAACAAAGCGGTAATTTGTGTGTAGTTTAGCACATTTTCCGTTTGGCCTTCGGGACTAAGGTAGGAGTCCAAAGACCAAGAGACTCCCTCCAGGCTTGTAGCTGTTACAGGGCTTGTGAGCGAAATTTTTTCCGTTGCGCTCTGTGCTCCGGCGATTGGTACCGCAATCACCAGCAATAGTAGCGCCAATTCCAAGAAACTTCCTAATTTCATATCCATTCCTCTCATTTTACTAATACTAATATGCTCAAACATCACATATTATCCCAAGCATTGTTCGTCATTCTATGCCGGTGCCGAAAATGTGGGCGGCGGCGAAGATGATTGTCCTCTGACAAAGAAGTTTGTAAAAGCGGTAATCGTATCTCTGGGACTAGAGCTAGCGGTTGCTCTCATAGTCACTGAGCGCCAGCCACCCGGCTGACCCGCCCTTCCATTAAAAGTCAGCACGGTGCTTCCTCGCACAGAACGCATATTGAAATTTTGAGTTCCGCTGGGACCACTGACAGTTATTGTCACGTCAGCAGTTCTGGTGACCAGATATTGGATAGGGACTGTCTCACCCACGTTAAAGGACTCTCTCTGCAGCCAGACCATGCCTTGCAAGGGCGGATTCTGGGCCGATGCGGTCTCAACGGATATGGCACATAAGGTCATTATCAGTGCCAAGGTTATGGCGGATTTTAGTTTCATTCAGAGATCTCTCCCACGATTTTCTACTTATTGTTACTATCTTTTTGTATATACATTTATGGGCTTGAATACCCATAATTCTGAATGAACATTAGATACTTGATGGTCCAAGACACGATAAGTCAATCCTTCTATGCAGTTTTGATCTTTCTACCAGAATCGATGCAGGTCAACTTCATTGTCTCATGAGATCACTATAAACAATAAGCTATATTTCCTCGATGAGACATTACCAAAATATCCAAGGGTTAAGGGCAGAGCTTCATAGATTGTCCCCC
The DNA here is from genome assembly GCA_963702455.1 of uncultured Methanosarcinales archaeon. GTDB lineage: Archaea > Halobacteriota > Methanosarcinia > Methanotrichales > Methanotrichaceae > Methanothrix. Next base: position 146,965 of record CAVPCV010000005.1, on the reverse strand, counting down.
GCGGACGCGGGGTCAGGGGGGCCGCCACGGCCTGGAGTGGACCCCGTCACCCCAGCGCGTGTCACCCGGGCGGAGCCCCGGAAGAAGGAGTGTGGTAATTTTTTTGCTCCTAACTAAAGATATGCCAATGTCCGTTGAACTGCAGATGGGACCAAGTAGATGCAGACGAGAACAGCTTCCCCTTTTTCTTCAGGGGTGCTGCGAGTCGGCCTACGGGCCTCCCGCGCTATGGGCAGGGGCGACGGCATATGCCTGGGATTCGGATAAGCTCTAAATAGAATGCGGGTAATAGAATTGAATCCAGCTGTTGCAATCATCGAGGATCGATCATGTCAGTAGAAGTCTCTGTAGCCGCTGCAAAGAAGAACCTTGAGGAGATCCTTTCGAAGCTCTTGCCAGGAGAGACTGCCACTCTGATCAGCCCGGAAGGCAAGCCCATGGCCGTCCTTATGCCACTGAAGTCCTCTGAGGATGCGGCAAAAGTGCTTGATTGGGATGCTGAGTGGAAGAACCTGGCTCAGAAAATCGAACTGGCCTGGAAGAACAAGAAGAACGCCCTGGAGATCCTCACCGAGATGAGGAGATGAATTGAACCATTGACGCCAGCGTTTTTGTATCGGATGCTCGTCCTTCCAGAAGCTTTATCCCCTGAGCTACAGGTTCCTGCAAAAGGTGAAAGGAACAAAGATATCCTGCCCCACATTGGTCCTTGCAGAATGCGCTGCAGCCATTGCCAGGCCCACCGGAGACCCTGCTCTTTCCAGGAGACTCGTTTCACTCATAAAGCATTTTCCAGGGATGACACATGTTCCATTGGACTTGTCCCTGGCAGTTGGTTGGCAGAGATCGCAATTGAGAACCGCCTCCGCGGCGCGGACGCTGTTTATGTGGCGGTTGCTGAGGATTTCGATGCTGTTTTAATATCCTGGGACGAGGAAATGTAGCAGCGAAGTCCCGAATTCGTTCTTGCCATGAGCCCTGAACAATGGCTGGAAAAGCCCACGAGAACTGGTGGGCTGGAAACGAATTAGTCCAAAACCTACTTGAAAGGATTCTTCAGGCGATAAACCGCCCGAGCCGGGATGAAGCAGGGGCGACGGCTTTTGCATGGATCGATACCAAAGAGGTGCGAGCTCCTGACTCAAGAGCTTACGCCCTATTGAATGATTCAGAGCGGGCGGTTTCGTCTTCAGTTATGGATGCTCTGCAAAGCTACGATGTGCGGCCAATTCCTGTGGAGCAGGAGGCAGACCGTGGTGGAGGAGCTGAGGGCCTGAGGTTTGGATAAAGGCGTAAGCCATAAAGTGCCAAAAACCTTTAGATCGATTAAATAAAGTGCTAAAATATAAAAAGCTTACAAAATATCTTCTAGAATTTACAGCTTCCGAAACGCGGCTCAAAGGCCGCGCTTCTGAAACTGCTCCTCCCTCCTGTGATGTAGTTGTTGACGGTTTTTAATAATTGTTTATCCCGAGGCCATAGTATCATGGCATCGCGTCCGAGCGCAGGTGTAGTGCGCCCGTCCGCAATCTGCTACAACCTCCCATGATATAAAGTTTACTTCTTCTGCAGCCAAGGCATCATAGCCCGCAGCTCAGCTCCCACCTGCTCAATGGGGTGCTCGGCCTCCATCTTCTCCAGGGACTTCTTCACCGGAAGACCGGCCTGGCTCTCCAAAATCCACTCGCGAGCGAACTCGCCTGACTGGATCTCTGCCAGGATCTCCTGCATCTCCTGGCGAGATTCTTCGTTGATGATCCTGTTGCCGCGGGTCATGCCTCCGTACTCAGCCGTATTGGAGACGTTATTCCACATGCGCATGAAGCCGCCCTCGTAGATCAGGTCCACAATCAGCTTCAGCTCGTGGCAGGCCTCGAAGTAGGCGATCTCAGGCTGGTAGCCTGCATCAACCAGAGTCTCGAAAGCCGCCTTGATCATCTCTGTGACGCCGCCGCATAGATCCACCTGCTCGCCGAACAGATCGGTCTCCGTCTCCTCGGTAAAGGTGGTCTCGATGACTCCCGCGCGCGTGCCGCCGATGCCTTTGGCATAGGCCAGCGCCCGCTTCAAGGCTGACCGGAGGCATCCTGCTCCACAGCCACGAGACAGGGAACGCCCTTGCCCTCCTCGTAGGTCCTGCGCACCAGATCGCCGGGGCCTTTGGGTGCCACCATGACCACATCCACGTTCTCAGGCGGCACAATCTGGAAGTAGCGAATGTTAAAGCCGTGGCTGAATCCCAGCGTCTTGCCCTCTTCCAGGTGCGGCGCAATCTGCTCCCGGTAGATCTTGCCCTGGTACTCGTCAGGCAGGAGGATCTGGATGTAGTCCGCCTTCTTGGCAGCTTCTGCGACGGTCATGACCTTCACCCCATCCGCCTCCGCCCTCTTCCAGGCTTTGGAGCCCGGCAGGTCGGCAGCGATGACATCCAGGCCGGAATCCTTCAGATTCTCTCCCTGGGCGTGCCCTTGATTTCCCCATCCCACTATGGCGATGGTCTTGTCCTTCAACACCTTCAAGTCTGCATCTTTATCATGGTATATCGTTACCAAATTTTATTCCTCCAAATTCTCTTTTCCCTCATTATAATAATTACAAAAAAAAATCTGGTCCGATAGGCCGCCAGACTTCTCTGACCGGGGCATTGTCCACGTCCTGGATCTCATCTCAACTGAGATCCTGGCTGCTGTCAAGCTGTATCAAGCCTTGATTACCCTTGCGCCCCTCACCATCGAAACCTTTCCCGTGCGAGCCAGCTCCTTTATGCCGAACTGGCGCAGCAGTTGAACCATAGCATCGACCTTCTCCTCGTCTCCAGTCACCTCGATGATCATGGACCTCTGCGAGACATCGATGATCCTGGCCCGGAAGATGTTCACAATCTGCATGATCTCGCTTCTGCTCTCCCGGTCGACGCTCACCTTGATGACTGCCAGCTCCCTCTCCAGGGATTCAGCCGGGTCAAGCTCGCTGACGCGGATGACATTGATAAGCTTGCTGAGCTGCTTTATAACCTGTTCCAGGACATCTCTGTCGCCCTGCACGGTGATGGTCATGCGGGAGTACTCAGGATTATCCGTCGCTCCCACGGAGAGGCTGTCGATGTTGAAGGACCTGCGGCTGAAGAGGCCTGCGATGCGCGTCAGCACCCCTGACTTATTCTCCACAATGACCGCAATGATGTGCTTCATCTAGTATCCCTCCAGGCCCAGAACATCTTTCCTGGCGTCGGCATAGATCTTCTCCAGGTGGCAGCATTGAGCTTCATCGCACCACTCCAGCTCCAGGATCTCGCTTAAGGTAGCGCCGGCCGGCACCATTGGTGAGACCTTCTCAGCTGGATTGACTATGAAGTCCATGATGCAGGGCCTATCCGTTGCCAGAGCGGCCCTGACGACTCCCTCAACCTCAGAGGGCTTTGTGGCCCGCAATCCTACGGCTCCGTAGGCCTCGGCCAGCTTCACGAAATCGGGACTGGTGCGCCCCAGGATCGTGGCCGAATACCTCTTCTCAAAGAAGAGCTCCTGCCACTGGCGAACCATACCCAGACACCCGTTGTTCAAGATGGCCACCTTCACGGGAATCTCGTTGACCACCGCAGTCGCGAGCTCCTGGCTATTCATAAGGAAGCTGCCATCTCCGGCGATGTCGATCACTTCGCACTCCGGCCGGCCCATCTTGGCTCCGATGGCCGCCGGGAAGCCGTATCCCATTGTGCCAAGACCTCCTGAGGATATGAACTTCTGAGGGTCTTTATGGACAAAGAACTGCGCTGCCCACATCTGGTTTTGCCCGACCTCCGTGGTGATGATGGCCTCCGGCGCCAGTTCGCAGATCTTCTCGATGACGTACTGGGGCTTGATAGTGTTCATGTCCGGAATGTAGCGCATGGGATAGTCTTTCTTCCAGGTCTCAATCTTCTCGTTCCACGGTCCCCTGTTCTTCGGCAAGACCTCTCTTAGCAGCCCGGCCAATGCATCACGCGCATCTCCCACTACGGGAATGTCCACCCGCACATTCTTGCCCACCTCAGCCGGGTCCACATCGATATGAACTATCCTGGCCCGCGGCGCAAAGCTGGAGATCTTGCCCGTCACCCGATCATCAAATCTGGCCCCAATGGCCAGAATCAGATCCGACTCCTGAATGGCATAGTTGGCATATTTTGTGCCATGCATCCCCAGCATCCCCAGCGATAGGGGATGGTCTTCAGGGAAGCAGCCCACTCCCATGAGAGTAGTAGTAACCGGGGCGTTGATCTTCTGCGCCAGCTCGAAGAGCTCTTTATGCGCAGAGGCGTACTTCACTCCGCCACCCACGTAAATAACGGGTCTCTCCGCCTCCATCAAAGCCTTGGCTGCTTTCTTGATCTGCATCTCATGCGCCTTGAAAGAGGGATGATATCCCGGCAGGTTCACCTCCGGCCAGGTGAACTCGACCTCATCCACAGTTACATCTCGCGGCAGATCGATAAGAACCGGCCCGGGTCGCCCGGTGCGGGCGATATAGAAAGCCTCCCGGAAGACACGAGAGATATCTTTGGCGCTTCGGAGCAAGTAATTGTGCTTGGTAATGGGCAGAGTGATCCCGGTTATATCCGCCTCCTGGAAGGCGTCTTTTCCAATCAGCCAGGTATTGACCTGCCCGGTGATAGCCACCATGGGCACGGAGTCCATGTAGGCATTGGCAATGCCGGTGACAAGGTTCGTCGCCCCCGGCCCGGAGGTGGCAATGCAGACGCCCACCTTGCCCGTGGCTCGGGCATAACCATCCGCCATGTGCGCTGCTCCCTGCTCGTGGCGCACCAGGATATGGCGAATATCGGATTGATAGATAGCGTCATAAAGAGGCAACAGCACTCCGCCAGGAAGCCCGAATACCACATCTACGCCCTCTCTTTTCAGGCTCTCCAATACCGCCTGAGCCCCTGTCATCTTCTGAGGCACGTCCCGGCCTTTGTCGGAACCCGTTCGGGCTATCCCTTGCGACATTTAGCCTTCTCCTCCTCTTCCAGTCGCATAAGCCGGTTGATGCCCTCCAGCACGGCCTCGACTGATGCCATGATTATATCCGCGCCAGCTCCTCGAGCAGTTATCTTCCGATCACCCATCGCCATCGTCACCCATACTTCCACTAGTGCATTCGTTCCGCCTGTTATGGCATCTACATGATACTCATCAAGGCGAACATCAGCCACCCCTGATATCGCTCGCCTTATGGCATTTATGGCCGCATCTACTGGCCCGACACCAGTGCCCGCTTCCAGCTTCTCAACGCCGTTAAGAAGGATTTTCACTGATGCCGTGGGCGTCACAGTATTGCCGGCAACCACAGTTACCTCTTCCAGCTTCACCTTCGGTTCCATCTGGATGGAGAGCACAGTGTCGGCTATCGTCTGCAGATCAGCATCCGAGACTCGTTTGCCCTTGTCGGCCAGCTCTTTTACCCGTGCTACAATCTGGGCCAGTTGCAGCTTTGTGGCTTCCAGACCAAACTCACGCAGGGCCAGCTCGACGGAGGCGCGACCGGCATGCTTGCCGAGCACTATGCGCCTCTTTCTGCCCACTGTCTCCGGCTGTATCGGCTCGTAGGTCTTGGTATCTGCCAGGAGTCCATGCACATGGATGCCTGCTTCATGTGTAAAAGCATTCTCGCCTACGATTGCCTTGTTGGGGGCCAGGGGAATGCCGGTCATCCGCGAGACCATGCGGGAGAGCTGGTATATATCCTGACATTTGATCCCGGTATCGAATTTGTAAAGGGCCTCCAGTGTCATGACCACCTCTTCCAGACTGGCATTGCCAGCCCGCTCGCCTATGCCGTTCACTGTCACATGGGCCTGAGAGGCCCCGGCACGAAGCGCGGCAATGGTATTGGCGGTAGCCATGCCGAAGTCGTTGTGGCAGTGTATGCTGATCGGCGCGCCCAATTGAGACAACCGGGAAAAGATCTCCGCCGCCATTTCAGGCACCAACACACCCACGGTATCGCAGAAGGCCAGCCTATCGGCTCCCGCATCGATTCCGGCCATGTAAAGGCTGGCCAGATAATCCTGATCGGCACGGCTGGCGTCCTCTCCGCTCAATTCTACGATAAGACCATGATCTTTGGCGTACTCCGTCACCTCAACGGCTTTCAGTATCACCGATTTTCGATCCGATCTGAGCTTGCTCTCAATATGAAGATCAGATACAGGTACAACGAGGTGGACCGAATCTACATCGCAGCCAAGAGCCGTATCAATATCTGCGGTCATAGCCCGAACGTAGCTGCATATCTCTGCCTTGAGACCAAAATCAGCAACTGCTTTAATAGACAGGCGTTCTCCTTCGGAGGTCATCGCAGACCCGGCTTCAATGACCTGCACTCCCAGGGCATCTAGCCCCTGGGCAATGGCGAGCTTCTCATCTGTGCCCAGAGATACACCTGGCGTCTGTTCACCATCACGTAAGGTAGTATCTAGAAATCGTATTTTACCAAATAAAGCGATCCCACGCATTCATGCTCAATCACCCTCGGCCCCCCGGGCCGTTCTAGCTCTGAGATCTTTAATGATTGATAAAGCTAACGAGGGATAAGGCAGAATGCAATCAATTGATCTCTGGAAAGCCTGGAAAAGAAATAGATCCGAACGGAAAAGCGCGAGACTGTCTCTGATTCTGGTCGGATCTTCGTCGAATGACGTTCCAAGGGCAAGCTTTAAACCGTTGGAACCCGATCTCCCTGGGAATGGTGGAGGTTTAGTAAAGATGAAGTCCAAGATATTATTTCTCACCCTAGCTGTGCTCTTATGCCTGACAGTGCAAATCTATGCCCTGAGCAATATGGCAAAAGGGCAATGTGGCACCAATCCGCTGGGAGACACTTCCGGGGACACCGAATTTTTCGTAAGCAAAAACCAGAATGCACCTGCATCAGATATGTCATCGGCCGCATCCAGCTCTGGAAAAGCAGCTGTTGCTCTGGGCTCGACTGTGGCTGTGAATGCGACAATTCAGAGCTTAAATCCGGACAAGCCAAGTCCGCAAGGCCCGGGAGTCTCAATAGTCTGGAAGGTCGAGGCCGCGAACCCCAACAATGAAAAGATGCTTTACGATTATCTCCTTAAGGGACCGGCTACAGGCGGCAAGCTTCTGGATAAGACCGGCTGGATCGCTGAAAGCTCCTGGACCTGGAATACCACAGATGCGGATGCCGGAGAAAATCAGATCGAAGTCCGGGTTATGCGTGCCGGTGCCGATGGCGTTGAGGGCAATATGACGCAGAGCTTCGAAGTATCCGCGGCAACTCAAAAAAGCGAGACGGCTGCTGACCGTGTTGACATGACTCCGGTTGATACGACAGCAGTCGCATCGGCACTGGACACTTCATCAGCGAACGATGCCTCAAATGCGGCCACCAAAACAGCATCCATCGACTCAAATCCTCATCCTGGATCGAAGACCGCAGACACTTCATCAGCAAACGAAGACACAAGGGAAGTCACCAAAACAGAATCAATCGACGCGAATTCCCGTCCAGAATCGAAGACCGCAGACACCAAGATCGGCAAGCCCAGAATTGCACCCGATGAGAGGCCGCGGCAAGCACAACAACAGCAGGCGGGCTAACTCCCGGGCCGAATATGAGCATGCCAGATCCGTCGCCCAAGTCGCCATCATCAGAGACTGAGACTGATGCCACTCAGTCCGAGGTTGTGCCTGAGGAATCCAGGACCATGGAAGTGGACGGCAAGTGGACGGTTAAGCTGGAGAATGAGGGCGCTACCATTAACCCCCTCACGCTCATTCAGACAGGAGAGAGCGTCATGGGCATGGGGACTCTCAATGAGCAGAACACAAAGCTTCCAGTCAGCGTCAAAGGTTCTGTTTCCAACAATGCCATGAGTCTTGAAGCATGGACTATTGTGAGCGAATATGGGAATAAGATAGACAAACACATCGAGCTCGAGCTGGTAAAGGTCGATAAGGTTATAACTGGCAGCTATGAAATGTATTCAGGCGAAGACCTGATCGGCAAAGGAAATGCCACCGCAAGCAGATTTGCGGCATAAGCTCGGGGAAATCCGGGTTTCTCCCTCCTCCAATAATTTAATAAAAATGTTATCAATCTCAAAAGGAGGACGATAATATTGAAGAGACATTTAGTATTATGCATAGTATTGATTGTGGCACTGATCGCCAATCCGGCGTGGGCAGGATGCGGGACATGGGTAGTTCGGAATGGCATAGAATATTTTTCCGACCCTGCCTTCGACCGGGCAGCAGCATCCTCCACGGGATCCAGTGCTACTCTGAATCCGGACAGCACGGCAAAACAGAGCCCCGAGAAAATTCCTGAAATCGCAAATCCCCATCCTGCATCGAAGACCGCAGACATCGAGGTGGGCAAGCCCAGAGTTGCATCCGACGAGAAGCCGCGGCAGCCTTCAACAACAGCAGGCGGGCTGATCTCCGGGCAGAATATGAGCATGACAGATCCATCGCCCAAGTCGCCGAATCAGACCTCGTCAGAGTCTGCGGCTCAAGCCACAGAGACCGGGGTTTTTCCTCCGGAGTCCAACATCATGGAAGTGGGCGGCAAGTGGACGGTAAGGTTGGAGAATGAGGGCGCTACAATTAATCCTCTTACACTCATTCAGACAGGAGAGAACGTCATGGGCATGGGGACTCTCAATGAGCAGAACACGAAGCTCCAGGTCAGCGCCAAAGGTTCTGTCTCCAGCAATGCCATGTATCTTGATATACGGACCATTGTGAGCGAATACGGGAACAAGATAGACAAGCACATCGAGCTTGAGCTGCTTAATTTGGACAGAGGCATCTCCGGTAGCTATGAAATATCTTCAGATGAAGAACTGACCGGCAAAGGAAATGCCACCGCGAGCAGATCTGGGGCATGAGCTCGGGGAAATCCGGGCTTCCCTCCGCCAATAATTTAATAAAAATGTTATCAATCTCTAAAGGAGGACGATATATTGAAGACACATTTAGTATTATGCACAGTATTGATTATGGCACTGCTCGCCTATCCGGCGTGGGCAGGCTGCGGGAAATGGGTAGTTCGGGATAATACGGATTTTCTGACCGATCCGCTCTTCGACCAGGCAGTGGCATCCTCCACGGGCTCCAGTGCTACTTTGAATCCGGACGGCACGGCAAAGCAGAGCACAGAGACGGCAGAGAAGGAGAATAAGAGTGAATTACTCCAACGGTGAGCAATGCCGTGGCAGCCGAGAAAAAGGATCCCGCCATTGATCTAGGTGGAAAGTGGAGGGTTATGCTGGAGAAAGGAGGTACGCTAGAGCAGAATAAAGGAATAGCTCTTGATTTGATACTCATTCAGACCGGTGAGAGGCTGCAAGGTTACGGCACTCTTATCGATGGTGGATCGGATATTCCAGCCACGGCCACGGGCTCCATATCGGAGGGTTCCGTAAGCCTGGATGTAAAACTGGTCAAGCAAAAGAAGGACTATAAGCTGGACCTGGCTCTCGTCAACAACAAGATGGAAGGAAACTATGAGCTTTATGAGGGCGAAAAGCTGGCGGAAGATGGCAATGCCACAGCCAGCAGATCGGCTTTTTAAGCTTTCAACTATTTAATTCGATATTTATCATCATCATTTACATCATTATTATATCATCATTTATGATAGGGCTCACGATGCATTATCCTGAAGCTGCGATAGATCTGCTCGAGAAGGATTATTCGCATCATCTGATGGGGGAAAGTCATCCTGGAAAAGGAGAGGACAAGATCCCCTCTCTCTAAAACGGGCGGCGCCAATCCCAGGGGACCGCCTATCACAAATGCGACCTCAGTTGTTCCGTCCAGGATCTGTTTGTTCAGCCATGCGGCCAGCTCTGGTGAATCAAAGGAGATACCCACTCTGTCCAGGACAATCACCGGGCCCGAGTGGCGCTCCAGCTTCTCCAGAATTGCCAGGCCCTCTTCGGCAATGGCTTTCTTCTCCTCGGCGGGAGAGGCAGTCTCCTTTGTGTGGGCAGGTATCTCCACCATCTCCAGGCGGGCATAGGGACGAAGCCGGCGCGTGAAGTCTGCGGCAGCATCCTGCCAGTACCTTTCCCGGAGACGTCCGACGGCAATGATGCGAAGAATCATAATGTTCGCCTTTATGCTGAGTTCTGATGATTGTCTTCAAGCTAATTCAGTGTCTCTCCACATTCTCCAGATAGAGAATTCCTGTGGGCGTGACACTCCAGCCGCCTTCAGTCTGCTTAACAACCAGGGCTTTTTCCAGCATGCGAAGGTGATACTCCGCTTGAGTCGGACTGAGATCGAAACTCCTTCTCGATCTGGCTCAAGCTCGTACAACTGCGAGCAATGGCCCCGAGCATCTTTCTCCGCAGTCCAAGCTGCAAGACCTCCAGAGCAAAGCGGTGCTCCTCCGCCGTCTCCCACCAAACGGGGCCAGCCATGTAACCCGGAGAGATGCTGTTGAGATTCTTATCCTCAATCAATCTTTATTCTCCCCATGAATCTCGCAGGCATTGCTACCCATCTCGCAGACCCGGCAGATATCGCGCTCCTCATCCAGATGGCGGGTCGCTGTGGCCAGCACGCTGGCGTTCACCAGGTTTCCGGCCAGAAATATGGCTGTGGCAATCTGATCATCCGGTACTCCCAGATTATTGGCGATTCTGATATGCAATTTCAGGCAGTGGCTGCATCTCATGGCGGCCGACACGGCCACAGAAATCAATTCGACGGTCTTGGCATCCAAACTGGAGCTTCTCAGGATGGCATTGTTATGCATGACCTTGGTGATGAGAATCTCCGGATTGTCCTCCATGAACTGAAAGACATAGGGAATCTCTCCATATGTCGTCTCGACTGCTTTCAAAATATCTCCGGCTGCCTTATCTTTGCCTTTAACTAAAATGGCGTCCAATTCATCTTCGAAGCTCATGATCACAAACCTCGCGCCGTCTCCTGGCCGTAAGAGCTCCGGGTTCTAGAAGACGAACCCGGTTTCAGATGCGGGTAATATCCTTACGAGTATATAGTCTTTCATTCGCGACGGCCTGATGGTGGCAATCTCGCCCAGTTTCACACCCTCGTCGAACGTTACCGCCGACACCTTATCCTTGTAGCCTTCGTAGGGGAGCTTAACCCGGCATCCTGTAAGATTCAAGGCAATAGGCAGCGGCGAATACGAGAACTCCACCTCCGGAACCTGTTCACGCACCGCATCCATGACTCTTGGCGGTGAGGTAGTGATGGGGTCCTTGGCTATGGCATTCCGGGTTTTGTCCAGGGCCCTGCCCACAACCTCGACTATCTTGTCCAGCGTTCCGATCTCCGTGGATTTCCTGGCCCTATGAGCAACGCGTCCGATGGACGGAACATACTCGAAGGCATAGGGAAGGTCTCCCTGCGGAATTTGCGGCCCGCCTGTGACCACAACGGGCACGTTGATATTCTGGTAGAGACACTCTTTCTTCTTGATGCACTCCTGGAAGTTGCCGAAGATGAATACGGCAGCATCATGTTCGTTTATTAAAGCCGTCTCATATTCATTTATCTGGGCTATCTCCCGGCCCACGCCTCTGGCCAGACCCAGCATGTTCGTCTTGGAGCCATGGCGACGCAGGTATTCGGCAATGTCGCAGGCTGTATGCGGCAGATGGTGGATGGCCAGCGTCGGCGTTACCACCGCCACCTCAGTTCCTGCCAAAGGCGCCCGCACCAGTTCTCCTCGCAGCTCCTTGCTCAGGACTTCCAGCGCAGCCGTGTCTTCCGAAGGAATCAATATTAAGAGAATGATCTCAGTCTGTGTCACATTCTTCTGTAAGACGTAGCCTCCCAGGTCCTCTACCAGCTCAACAACCAGGTCGTGCTTGTACAATCCTCCGGTGAACATCACAGGCTCAAGCATTCTCCATCTCCCTGATCTTCTCTCTTATCTCTGAGATCATTTCCGGCTCAAGGGTCTCCTCAGCCGCTATGAAGAAGAAACTGTCTTTGGTCATCTCATTTCGCCGATTGCGAAAACCTTCCGGTGCCACTCTGACCAGGGCATCGGTCAGATCCTGCAGGAACTCCGCCTCCAGGTCCGCCACCATTAGATCGGCGGGCGTTGCATCGGAGGCTATGACCACAATATCTCTTGACGGTTGTTCCACTCGCTCTCTGCCATAGTCGGTCCGATAAGACACGGATCATGTCCGCCATATGCTCTTCAACATTGATCTTGACCTGATAGCCGCCCTGAACCTTCAGCACATCGCCCACATCCTTGACTGTAAGAGGCGGAATGCCGGAACGAAGGAGCCCATAGACGGCGAAGACCGGTTTCATGATGTCGACATAAACATACAGCTTGCCGATGGACCGGATGAGGCCGAGGTCCTGCAGAATGTCCATAATGAGCTCCCGGTACTTCTTAGCTCCGAACTCCTCCTGGCCCGTGACCTCTATTTTGAAGACCTCCATGGGGTCCATCTCAGCCCTCCAGCAGCCCCGAGACGAGGAGCGCGGCACCCACGGCGCCAATGTACTGGGCATACGGGGGAACGGTTACCTTGACCTGAAGAAGCTGCTCCATGGCCTTTGGCAAGCCCTCGATGAGCGAGGTTCCGCCCACCATGATCACCGGCTCCTTCACCTCTACCTCCTGCAGCTGCTGCTCGTAGACCTGCTCGGCAACTGAGTGGCAGGCAGCCATGGCCACATCTTCCGGTTTGTTGCCCATGGATAGGCTATTGACCAGGCTTTGCGTGCCGAAGACTATGCAGTAGCTGTTCATGGCCACATTCTTGTAGTCGCCTTTCAGAGCCAGCTTTCCCAGCTCAGTGATATCCACACCCAGGCGTCGGGCCGCAAGCTCCAGGAACCTCCCCGAGGCTCCCGCGCATATTCCTCCCATGGTGAAGCCGCCCGGGATTCCATCCTGCACGGAGATGGCTTTGTTGTCCATGCCGCCGATATCGATAACTGTAGCAGGCCCCTTCTGAGTATCAGCCAAAAAGACAGCGCCTTTGGAGTTGACAGTGATCTCCTCCTGGATCAGCTTGGCATTGATGTGCTTGCCGACGAGAAAACGCCCATATCCCGTCACACCCACCGCTGAAACCTCCTCCTTTTTTATGCCCGCCATATCCAGAGCAGCCTGGAAGGCATCCTCGGCGCTCTTCAAGACCTCCGTAGTAGGAACCCAGCCGGTGCCTATCACCTTATTGTCTTTCATCACCACGGACTTGGTTGTTGTCGAACCGGAGTCGATTCCGGCGGTAAGGCCCGTCTGTTTTTCGCGGGCCAGTAGCCCTTTGTACTTTACGGTCGTGACCAGGGCTTCCATCCGGGTGAGCAGGGTTTCCGCCGTGGTCCTCTCTGTGAAGGAGTAGCTCAAGACAGGGATCCTGGAACGCTCATGAATGAACTTCCGGATCTCCGATCGGATGATGGCAGCCTCGGCGCAACGAAAGCAGGTCATGACTATAACAGCATCGGCCAGATCCGGGTTCTCCACGATCCTGACGGCGCGGGCCATGGCCAGGTTCAGGTCTCCAGATGCCACGCTGACGCCGAACGTATTCTCCACACTTAGAATGTCATCCAGAGTTACCTCAGGGTAGACGATTTTTGCGCCCACGGTTTCCGCAGCCCGCTCAATCTCTTTTTGAATGCCGCTGTACTCTGAGCCGCAAGAGAGCTGTGCTATTCGAATCACTTCAAACCCTCCAAAAAGGTGCGAATCTTCTGCACGAAATCCCTGGCCTCGGCATCATCTGTGGGATAGGATAGATCCAGGATGGGTACACCCTTCGTCCTAATGAGCAGCCTGACCAGCTCATTGGTTCGGGAGCACCCTGCACAGCCTGTCAAGCATCCCGGGTCTCCCACGATGATGGCAGCCTCTGCCTCTTCGATGAGAGGACCAATAAGAGCCATGCGGCCCCGCACCCCGGAAGGAACATCCACTGCCGCATAGCGCAGCCCTTTCTTGGGCTCTTCGGGTGTGACATTCAACGGCGGCGAATCTATCTCATTCTCAGTGACGAGCCTTCTCACCGCTTCTGGAACCACAAGCGCCTTGTGACCCATTCTCTCCACGAGGTCCGCGAGTATCATGCTGGTGGGAGGATAAACGATAACTTTTGCCATTGATTTACCTCAAGATCAACCTTCTTTAACTATCTCTTCCAGCCTCTTGATGGGGATAGGTTTATTCTTCTCCAAAACGGGCCCGGCCTCCTTGCCTTCTCTGGCCAGCGCCCGGGATATCATGGGCAGCATCTTGGACTCAGACTCGATCATGTAAAAGCCAGGTCTCGCTCCGCCGCCTCTTCGACCGCGGCAGCGTCTGGGGTCGCCCGGTGGAAAGCCTCGGTCCTTGATGAATATGCCTGCAGGGTCAAGATTGCGGATCTCTTTCAGCAGAGAATTTATCACTTCCTCTTCGCCATTTACGACGACTCCAAAGCAGGTCTCCTTGACACGGACATCGTATTTCGAACCATAAATCTTCATTGCAATATCCGAGGGTAGAATATTCGACTCCGTGGAGGTTATCACATACTTTGTGACCAGCATTATCGCACCTCCATAATGTAAATCGTCTCCCCTTCCTTAACATCTTTCAGCTTCTCCGGTTCCAGAACCCGGCCGATGATGTTTGTCGCCTCGAACTTCTCTCCGGATGGTCCATAGCGTTTATCTTCTGTCAGCCGGACTCCCACCAGACCTATCTTCTTAGAGACCTGGTTGGAAACGCCGATGGAGCCCGCAGGTACAACGCCGGAGGGTTTGTTTTCTGGCAGCAGGTCCTTGTAGCTGACAGCTTCGATTTCCGGCTTGAAGAGCAGAGTATTTTCGTAGACAAAATAGACCGGCAAGGGACCCAATGGTCTCTCTTTGAGGCCTGTGACATGCCGGAAGTAATCCAGAGTCCTGGGGGCCTGATCGTTGTAAAGCTGGATGGCCACAAGACGGCTGGCTGGTATGGAAGAGAGCGATACCTTCTTCTGTTTCAAAATCTCCATCGTCGCTCCGGGCTCCTGCCTGACCACGACGGCATCGTCGCCCGAATAGCCATCTGCCTCAGCCTCAATGCCCCGCTCTTTCATCTGCTTCAGGGCATCTTTCAGGCGTGTGCCCATGAGCATGATGCGTTCCGGCTTGACCTGCACAGTTATCAACTGACCGGGTTCCGCCAGCTTCACCATATCCATTCCCAGAGTGACGCGTGCCACGACGGAGTGGCTGGGGTTGCTGGTTCGATCTTGCTTGTAGACGAATATCCGGCCAAGGCCCCGTCCGCCGGTTCTGACAGTCACCACACCTTCCAGGCGAGGCTCGCGGTGCTCAAAGGCTATGCGCTCCGTCAAGAGTTGATCTGAAGAGACAAAAGAACTGGAGATTGAATCGACTTTTAAGGTGCCTTCTCGGGTCAGTGCCAGGAAGAATTCGCCCCCTAATGGCGCATCCTCAAGGAGCTCCGCCTTGATCCTGGTGAATATCTCCATGCCGTCTTCCAAAAGGAGAGTCAAATCCCTTGTGGCCAGCTTCTCAGTCAGGTCCTGCCATTCCACAATGGGCTCTATTCCCTGGATCTGATCTCCGGCCTCCAGCCGGTCCAGAGTATTCTTGCCGCCTACAACGTGGGCAAGCACACCGCCATCGCTTGGCGTACCGTAGGCTGCCGTATGCCTCCTATGCACGAAGATGAGCTGAGTATTTTCCGCATCAAACCCGGCTGCTCCCAGAACCACTTCCCACCGGTTGTACTCATGGGCATCCCGGCCGAAAGAGAGATTGGATGTAAATGGCCCCAAGGCGACCGCGTCTGCCGAGGACCATCTTACCTTTGAGCCCTGGATCTTGGCCACGTTCTCATGCCAGATCTTCTGCAGTTCGTTTTCCAGAAGCTCGATTCTCAGTTTGCCTTTGGTGGTGTTGAGCCAGTAGGAGTTGGTCTGGCGCGACTTTTCTCCTCTGCCTTTGACCACGCCCACGATTGCGCCTTTCGCAGGACTGGCGCCTGCTTCTTTCAATGCATCGGCCAGGCGCGCGTCAGGCAACAGCTCGATCTCTCTGCCATCAACGAAGACTTTCAAATTAACTCCCCAGCATCTCCTTCTCTTCCTCTTCTGTTATCTTGGCCATAACTTCATCGGGAGTGCCTGTGAAAATTGCCTTACCATTGCGCATGAGCATGGCCCGGTCGCAGATATTCTTAACAAAATCCATGTCGTGGCTCACAATTATAAACGTCTCGCCCAGCTCTTCCCGGGCGTTGAGGATGGATTTTGTGACCTCGATCTTGGTTATGGCATCCATGGTTCCTGTAGGCTCATCCAGGACGACTATTCTTGGCTCTTTTATCAGTACCTGCGCCATTGCAACCCGGTGCCTTTCTCCCTCGGATAGCTCATCAGGCATCTTTTCGAGCACAGTCTCTGCCTGCTCCTCTCCAAATCCTACCGTCTCCAGGGTATGGATGGCTTTCCTCTCTGCCAGTTCGAAAGGCAGGGAAAGGCCTATGGCCTCCGTCAGGTTCTCGATAACGCTGCGGGAGGGATAAAGAGTGTACTCCTGGTGGAGAATGCCAATATATTTGGTAGCGCGACCGCGACCGTTAGACCCCAATACGGTCATATCAACCCATTCGTCTCCTACTCGCACCGAGACACTGCCGCCGGTGGGTGTGATAATTCCGCTCAGCATCTTGGAGAGAGTAGTCTTGCCGCCACCTGAAACGCCGACCAGGCCGAAGATCTCACCCTCATTTATTTCCAGGCTCACATTGTCCACGGCCTTCACCACGCCCCGATCAATGCTGATGTACCTCTTTGCCAAACCATTGGCCTTGACTATGGGCGCTCCTACCTTAACATCTTCACGCTTGCCGAGTTCTCCGGCCATGGCCAGGAATTGAGCCGCTACATCTTTTGGCTTACCTTCTGCCCTGATCTCTCCCTGATCCAGCAGGATGGCTCTCTGGGTCAGCTCGACCATGACATCCTCCCAGTGGCTGGTGATGATGAGGGTCATCTTGAAGTCACGGACGGCACGCTTGATGGAATCGTGCACAACTCTGGCCGTGGCAGGATCGAGAGTTCCTGTAGGCTCATCTGCCAGGAGGACCATGGGCGACTTGGCGAGCTGGCGAGCCAGAACCACACGCTGCTTTTCTCCGCCAGATAGCTCTCTGGCAACATGCATCAGCCGGTGAGAAAGGTTGACCTCATCCAGCAGGTCGGCGGCAACGTGAACGCTCATGGTGTCTCCCGTCTCCTCCACCGCCCGCATGACGTTCACTATCACTCGCTCGTCACCGTAGAGGGCAAAGGTCCTTTGCAGCATTATGGCGATCCGCTTTACAATATCGCGCCGGAGAGGATCATTTATGTCTAATGCCACAAAATCGGCGTCAAAATGCAGAAGGACGCCGCCGCATTTGCACTTCTCTCCCGTGTGACTGGGCGGCTCCACATGGTGGCATTTATCGCACCTGGCCACATGGAAGATCACGCTTCCGCTCAGCCCTGGGAACGACTCTACGCCGCGCAAAACATGCATCAGGACGCTCTTGCCGGAGCCGCTCCTTCCCAAAATGCCTACCGACTCGCCCTCCTCTATAATCAGATTTATATTGCGAAGAGCTACAACGTCACCGAATCGAACTGTCAGATCCCGAATCTCGATAAAAGGTGCCAAACTATCATGCCCCATAAACTCATTGTAATGTAAGGTTCATCCGGTACCAATTCACGGCACAATGATACTTAAGTCTATCCGAAGCTTTGAATGTGTGCGGCCGATAACGATCGTTACAGCATTTGGTCCCAAAGATAATGAAAAAAGGATAATGATCAGAACCCAAGAGTAAGCATATAGATTTATACAAACAATGACTACAAACTATCATATTCAATTGAAGGTATTA
Organism: uncultured Methanosarcinales archaeon; assembly: GCA_963702455.1. GTDB lineage: Archaea > Halobacteriota > Methanosarcinia > Methanotrichales > Methanotrichaceae > Methanothrix. Next base: position 129,052 of record CAVPCV010000005.1, on the reverse strand, counting down.
CCAATGGAAACTCTGGATGCTATCAAGACTCGCAGGAGCATCAGGAAATTTAAGCCCCAGCTCATCTCCCGCGAGATAATTAAAGAGCTGCTGGAGGCGGCCATGTTTGCTCCCTCTGCGGGAAATGAGCAGCCCTGGCAGTTTGTGGTGCTGGATGAACGCAAGATTCTGGATGAGGTGCCGAAGATTTGCTCCACAGCCTCCATGTGCAGGCAGTCGACAACCGCAGTGCTGGTTTGTGGAGATGCGACGCTGGAGAAGTATCCGGGATTTTGGGTGCAGGATTGCTCTGCGGCGGTGGAAAATCTCTTGCTGGCTGCTCATGCCTCGGGCCTTGGCGCGGTCTGGGCCGGTGTCTATCCTCTCAAAGACCGGGTGGAGGCTTTTCGAAGGCTGCTCAGCCTACCTCCGGAGATCACTCCATTTGCCCTTGTAGCGCTGGGATACCCGGATGAGACGCCCCCAACTCCAGAGAGATACAGAGAAGAGAAGGTGCACTATAATGGATGGTAGAGGCTTATGGTCCTCCCCGGATCTGTCTCTCTTCTTCTTTTTGCGACAAAAGGGCCTTTTTTCTTCTGGTGTAGGTTATGTAGGAGACGATGGCCGCAATCGCGATTGAGCCGAAAAGGAGCGCTACGGCTGCGAATACCAAATAGAAAATGCCGTCCATGAACCCTTTTCCTACTGCCAGGACAACCTCGGGACCGGGTTCCTTGGGATAGGACGCATTGATCCAATAGATACCTGGCTCTTCCACTTTGAAGGCCATGACAGACCGGCCGGTGCGGCCGCCCATGGAATAGGTGCTGCCCGAAGCCGGATAAGTGGCCAGAGTCTGGCCTGATGCCTTCTCCGACACAACAATCTGGAGCGCTGGTATCTGCTCGGCTGTATTGTAGATGCTGCCATTGAAGTAGCTATGATTCTCGTAAAAGAGGGTATATTCTCCTGGCTCCTTGAGATCCAGGTCCGCATTTCCGGGTGCCATCATCTGCACCAGGCCGCTTTCGATATTTGAGATTCCGGAGTAGATAAGCCCTGCAAATGCGAGAAATCCGATGATTATTACCAGCACGGCCAGGCCGTAATACCAGATGCTGGGTTGAACATTTCTGCCATTCATGAGAGAACATCCTTGCATTTTAAGGCCCTGACAAACGAACGGCCCCTTTTTAAAGTAGTAAATCTGTCGTTTTCGCTCTACATCAAACTGTCGGCAGTTTATAGCGTTCCCTGGAGTCTATTTCCAGGAGTTTATATAACCAGTCACATCGAACTTCCTCTTTGAACCGTCGTAGCTCATATAGCGCACTTTGCCATAGATCGCTCTCTCCTTCCAGGCGCGATCATGAACCCCTCCGATGCTCCAGGCAGCTCCCACATAGCCATTGGGATCTCTGCCGTCCAATTCATACCTGTCATTGAGATAGATGGCCGCGCGCAGCGCCTCTGCCGGAGATGGTGTCCACTCCAGGATCTTTTTGGCCCAGTACATCCTCATGTAGCCATGCATCTTACCACGCTGGACCATCTCCAGTTGAGCCGCATTCCAGAGATCGTCGTGAGTGCGGGCCCTCTCCAGCTCTTCTACGGTGTAGAGGTACTCTCTCCTGTCCCTGGAATGCTCTTCCAGGGTCAATCTCGCCCAGGCAGGAAAACCCTGCAGGTTATCGTAGTTTTTATTATAATAGCAAAAGTTGTCCGACAGTTCCCTGCGCACGATCAGCTCTTCCAGGAATGCTCCGGCGTCTTTCATGCTCTTTATGACTTCCGAGGCCACTCGCGAAGATGCTATCTGGCCAAAGTGCAGATATGGGGAAAGGTTTGACTGGCCGTCAAGGTTGGGATTATTCCTATCAGCTTCATAAAGGGAGAGCTTCCGCTCCAAAAAGTTCCACAGATGTTTTGCAGCGGCGTTCTCACCCGGCACAATCCAATTCACATCGGGAACATTGTACGCTTGGATACTCCTCTGCAAAGCATCCCAATCATTTTCAGGCTCGTCTCTCCATGGCGAAGAATTTCGATGCATCGCCGGGAACTCCACCAGGAACTCGGAGAGGAGACGGTGGACCCGTGGCCGGAAGCTGTAGGCGGCCCACTCTTGTTTGGGAGAGGCAAACCAGCATGGAATTATGTTATGGGCATCAACCTCGTAAAAAGGAAGACTGATCTCTTCTGCCACAGCCGTCTTCCATTCCAGGCTCTGTCGCAGAGGAGAAAAGTCGGATACCAGGGCACCGGCACCAAGGTCGCTCAAGAGATCCGGAATCTCGCGCCCGGGATCGCCTTGCCGCAGGAAAAAGGGAATGTTCAACGCTTCCAGGCTCTGCTCTACCTCACGAAGCCCTTTCAACATGAAGCCGTATTGCCTGCCCGACGCTCCCAGGAACTCCGGGGCGAGGCAGAAGGCCACGGCCAGGGCTGAGTCGCGCTTTTGGGCTAACTCCTGGGCGTAGATAAGTGCCCAGTTGTCGCGGGCGCGCTGGTCACGGCTCATCCAGAAGACAACGGGGCCTTTCTTCTCTTCCCCTTCGGAGAAGGTTCTTACCCTCTTGGGATTCACAGGCATGATTATCACCTCACGCTCAGACCGCCATTTTTCCCATACCATATTCCCGGGCGATGATTATTATTTCTTGTGACCATATGGTTAAATGGTTTGGGGCAGACCAAGAACGAGGTTCTCAAACATAAGAAGGATCAAAGAGAGATTGAGGTTTGTCATGCAGTATTCAGAAGGCAATCTGGGGAGGGTCTTCGTCCTGAGGATGGACCACGGTGAAGACCTGATTGCATCGCTACAAAAGTTCGTGCCGGAGAAGAAGATCGAGTCATGCATGGCTCTTTTCATGGGTGCCCTCCGCGATGGTCGGGCTGTAACCGGGCCGGAAATGCCGGTAATTCCGCCGGTTCCTCACTATGAAAGCTTTGAGAGCGCCTGGGAGGTCTTCGGCATGGCGACGGTTTACCCTTCCGGTGAAGGACCGAAATTGCATATTCATTCCGGTCTGGGACGAGGCCCTCAGACGATCGTAGGCTGCATCCGGGAAAGAGCGGAGGTCTATCTTATTGTGGAGGTGGTCCTATTCGAGTTTTCCGGCCTGAAGGCAGAGAGAATCTGGGACGAGAAGACGGGGCTGAACCTGCTCTCATTGGAGAAGCGGCTATAATTGAGAATCGTCCACAATCGATACTGAACCTATTCCTGGTAGAGAAGGCGAAAGGGTTGCATGCTAAAAAAATATTAGGATTGTGGCAGAGGCACATCATTGCTCAATTTATCACTCTTCAGGCGGGGTATACTCCCTTGATCTAGCCGGATGAGCTGAAATCGATGAAAATCCCTGTCATTTTGTCGCCATTGAAGTATGCATAAACCGGATATCTCCCCGCACCCGGCTTTAGCAGAATGCTATTTCCGACATCTGGCGCAATAATCAAGCTACTGCATACATCAAGGTATCCCATGATCTGATAGCTGGTGGAAGGTGTTGGGGCACCGTGAACCCAGGCATGATCCGTACCTGAGGTCGACTTAAAAGGATCACCGCCTACCCACGGCTTTCCGATGCCTTTATAGAAGAGATCCTCCGCAACCTTTTCTGCAGGACGGTATTCAATATTGCCGATTCCAGAAGTCAGTGCAGGCAACAATAGTGCAGCCACCAATATGATTAATATCGACTTTCCAATTAGCTTCATTGATCGCACCATCCGCGAAAACTTTTTTAAGTAGGATTGTGCGCTCCCCATTTATTTTGTTTTCCCTGAGTATGATAGATTCGTATGATTGTATCCGAAAGAAGCTTATATTAAATCAAGTACCACCTTATTAATGATGAATATTGCTGAACTACCTTCATCCTAACTCAAATCTTAAATCGAGGATTTATGGCGTTTTGTGAATATTGTCACGAAAAGGTAAAGCCGATAAAGTATTTTACCTGGAAAGGGTGCGTTTACGGTTTAGGCATCTTCTATTTGATATACTATTTCCTAACCCCCCCACATTGCCCAATCTGCAACGCTCCTATGCGGCGAAGAAATGATTCTTGATGGAGGTGTGCTCCGCCTTTTTCTGAGATTCATGTCCTGGTTTGCATCATTTCTTTTATAATCCGTTGTTCACATCTTTGCATGTGCCGCGCAGGAGACAGACGATGCCAGCAGCGAGGAGTACGGCGATGATGCCCGTCAGGAATATGCCGTCAAAGACGCCAGCTCCGCCGATGGATAGGACCAGAGGCTTTGTCCGGACCAGCTCCAGCGGCGATAGGGCGGGCAGGATTCCTGGCGTGAGGATGCTGAGGATGTCCGCTCCAATCAGCGTCCCAATGGTGCCGCTGATGTAGGCCAGGGGCGCAGAGCCGCGGTAGCCGCCCGCCAGTGCCAGGCCCGTGACTGCGGCCAGAAGAGGCGCTAGCCAGAAGGGCAGGACTATGCCCTGGCCAGGAATGGCCTCGGCGACATAATAGGTAATGGCCGCCACCACTGCAATGCCAAGGAAGGACTTGCCAATGGAGGCCTGGCGGTTTATGAGAAGGCTTGCCGAGATGGCCAGCGGTATGACGCATCCACCCAGATTGACGGCAAGGTAGAGGGAATGGAATGTGGTGGGAAAGCTCTGAGGATACAGGCTCATCACTGTCACATACCAGGCAGGGTAGGCGGAGACGGGAACTCTCATGAGGGGCACATCCACCAGGCTTCCCAGGATGCAGCCAAAAACGGCCAGAGTTGCATTCCAGTGGCTGAAGCCCACTATTTCGAAGGCGGTCTCAGAGAGACGCAAGAAGAGGTAGATGAAGATTATAGGCGCAGCTAATAGGAGCAGCATGATGATGATGCTGAGTGGTAGGTAGAGAATTTCGAACAAAGATTGAGCTCCAGGATGGTTATATCTGCTAGGTTAATAGATCTATCTGGCGTGCACAATGTTTATGGCCTGAGCGGAAATTCAACAAAAAGGTACGAAATTCTGGTGATTTGGCATGTCTATTCTTACTGGCAGCGAGGCTCGAGTCCTGGTCGAATCCATGATCGACCCCGAAACGCAGACGCAGATGTGCGGCATGGAGCTGACCCTGCAGAAGATCGAGCGCTTCATCTCGAGTGGTGCCGTGGCCTTCGACAATAAGGAGCGAAAGCTGCCTGAGACGGAGCCTTTGAGTTTCGATGAAATGAATTGGATCGATCTCTCAGCGGGCTCATACCTGGTTACCTTCAATGAGATCGTAATTATCCCCCAGGATGTGGCTGCCCTGGCAAGGGCGCGCTCCACACTCCTTCGCTGCGGTGCCACTCTGGAGACAGCTCTCTGGGATCCAGGCTACCGGGGTCGAAGCCAGAGCCTGCTCGTGGTCTACAATCCACTGGGCCTGCGGCTGAAGAAGAATGCCCGGCTGATGCAGCTTGTATTCCTGCGGCTGGAGAGAGAGGCGGATAAGTTGTACTCTGGAAAGTACCAGGGAGAGAATATTTGATGAAACGCGGATATCAAAGCATCAAGCGTTTCAGCTAGCTTCTGCCAGGTTTGCTGTCAGGAATTAATGGGTGCTTGGAGCTGATTATCAACGAATACTGGCATGCAGGCTTAATATTTATATCAATTGAGTTCGTTGAGATGGAGGATAATTCATGAATATCATCGGCAAAAAACAAGAAACCCAGAACCGGACCGTCCTGCAAAAGATCGCCAGAGGAACCATGCTCCTGCGAGGACTTCTCCCCGCCTTCTCCGCCGAATGCGTCGCAGAACTTGCCCAAATCCATGCTCCTGCAAGGGCAGAAGGTGCCTTGCATGCCCGCGATCTAAGGAATCTGCTCTGGGCTTCCATTGATAATGACGACTCAGAAGATCTGGATCAGTTGACTGTTGCCGAGCCTCTCTCGGAGGGAAAAACGAGGATCCGGGTAGCTGTGGCGGATGTGGATGCCCTGGTCAAGAAGGATTCTGCCATCGACCGCGATGCACAGCACAACACTACTTCTGTCTACACCGCCGCCCAGATTTTTCCAATGCTGCCTTTGAAGCTCTCCACCAACTTCACCTCCCTGAACCCGAACCAGGACCGTCTGGCTGTGGTGGTGGATATGACGATTGCTCCGGACGGATCTTTGCTCGACTCGGATGTCTACCGAGCAGTGGTACGCAATCATGCCAAACTTGCCTACAATAGCGTGGCTGCATGGCTGGAGGGGAAGACACCCGTGCTGACGGCAGTTGCAGCCGAGAACGGTCTGGCCGAGAACCTGCTTCTCCAGGATAGAGTAGCTCAGATGATGAAGAGCCTCCGGCATGCACAGGGTGCTCTCAGCCTGGAGACCATCGAGGCCAAACCAGTCTTCAAGGGAGAGAAGATCTCCGATTTGCTGGTGGAAGAGACAAACAGGGCCAAGCAGATCATCGAGGACTTCATGATTGCCGCCAACGGAGTGACTGTCCGCTACCTGGCAGAGCGTGGTATTCCTTCCATTCGCAGAGTAGTGCGCGTCCCCAGAAGGTGGGATCGAATTGTGGAGATCGCAGCCGTTCACGCCTTTAAGCTTCCCACGAATCCGAACTCCAGAAAGCTGGAGATATTTCTCACCATGATGAAGAAGGCCGATCCACTTCGTTTTCCCGATCTATCTCTGGCAGTGATCAAGCTTCTCGGAAATGGAGAGTACGTGGCAGAGATGCCCGGAGAGGAGGCAGAGGGTCATTTCGGCCTGGCGGTCAAGGACTACACTCACTCTACTGCTCCCAATAGGCGCTATCCTGATCTGATCACCCAGCGCCTGCTCAAGGCGGCCATTGAGAAAAAGCCGATACCATACAGTCTGAAAGAGCTGGATTTTCTGGCAGAGAACTGCACCAAGAAAGAGGATATTGTCACCAAGGTGGAGCGACAGGTGGGCAAGTCCGCCGCTGCTCTTCTCCTTGAACCGAGAATTGGTGAGAGATTTTCAGCCATGGTAACCGGCTCAGCCGAGAAGGGCACCTGGGTCAGGCTGCTGGATATTCCAGTGGAAGGAATGCTGAAGAGCGGAAGAAAGGGCATTGACGTGGGAGATCAGATCACTGTAGAGCTGATGTCGGTGGATGTGACGCTGGGGTTCATTGACTTCAAGCGAGTGGAATGATTCAAGAGGTTTCTACGTGGGGGTAGTTATGGGAGCTATCCCTGCTACAATCCTATTAGTTTGTAAACTATTTAAAAAAGTTATCTCAATAATTCGCTAGGCATAGGTCCAAACATTGACAAATCCTTCCCATGTAAATGCGATTTGCCATAATAGAACTGTCTTCTATTTGTAACTATTTATGTTTTACTATTCACATACTTTTTTTATATACTATTGATTTTTCAGCAGGCAGTCGATTTGAATGCACAATATGCAAAACGCCGAACAATTGCATTCCATAAATATGCATCTCTATTTGTTAATCTTGATAATAATAAAGTTAAAGCGAGGAACCCCAGTCTTGCACTTTCAAAGAGGTGCCCCTTCTTCATAAAATTTTTTTCCATAAGCCATAGGCCCAAATTTCAAAAGTCTCCACCTCAATAACCAAAAAGAGGTTTTTGATAACAAATAGATCAATATACCAGAAAGTATATATGCATAAGAACTAGTCAATGGAGAATTATGCCTAAGACTACATTGACCTTATCCGAACCGGTGGCCAAAACCCTGAAGGTTTATACCGTACAGGCCAAAAGCAGTATGCGTGCTCAAAGCGAGGTAATAGAAGAAGCATTAAAAGAGTTCTTCGAAAATCATGGGGTCGAAATCCAGCAGTAATTTCTCTGGGAGCCAAAATTGGAGAAGGATCAGTGGTGCATCTTATTTTGGCCTCAATACATGGCATGATCCTCCGCCCTGTTTCTCAAAATAGTCCTGATGATACTCTTCAGCTTCATAGAAATTTGATGCCGGGACTATCTGGGTTGTGGCTTGATTTGTATAGGCTCCGGATCGGTCAAATTCCTCTTTTGATTCTTCTGCGTCCTTCTTTTGCAGCTCATTGTGGTAAAATATGGCGGAGCGGTACTGGGTGCCGACATCAGGACCCTGTCGGTTGGGCGTGGTAGGATCATGTATCCTCCAGAATAGGGAAAGCAATTCTCGATAAGATACGATCCTGGGATCATATTTTATCAATACTGCCTCTGCATGACCTGTAATCCCGGTGCAAACCCTTCTATAGGAGGGATTGGGAACGGTTCCGCCCGTATAACCAACCGTTGTCTCTATCACGCCTTTGACCTGTTTGAAAGCCGATTCCACGCCCCAGAAACAACCGGCTGCAAACGTGGCCAGCTCGTAATTCGAATCATCTTTCTGGGAGCCCTTAGAGGATCCATTTTTAGACCCGTCCTTTTCAAATTGGCTCAGGTATTGGCCATAGCCCTCTTTTTCCATGTCTTCCACCGGTACAAAGCGCAAAGATGCGGAATTGATGCAGTAGCGCATCCCTGACGGTTTAGGCCCATCTTCAAATACATGGCCTAGATGAGACCTGGCGATCTTGCTCTGCACCTCTACTCGTCTCATATTGTAGCTGTTGTCAACATCCTCTACAATATTGTCCTCCTTCAAGGGCTTTGTGAAGCTGGGCCAGCCGCTTCCAGAATCAAATTTATCCTCCGAGCTGAAGAGCGGTTCACCTGAGACCACATCCACATAGATACCCGGTTTTTTATTATTCCAGAATTCATTCTGGAATGGCGGCTCTGTACCGCATTGTTGCGTCACACGATACTGAATAGGGGTTAATTTCTTTTTGAGATCATTATCCGAATCATTCGTATTCATAAACGCTCCTCTTTCAGGGTACTATTTTCAGGGATTCAGGGATTCTTCTTGAAGCATGACCTTTAGGTTTTAGAATGAGGCTTTCTCATGATCAAACTGCATTGTTTCTCAATAATGGGATAAATTCTTTTGGGAGATCTTCCCATGCAAATCTTCAGAGGTGGTTCTCCTTTACCCGCGATCCTCCCGGCGGCAGGAATTGAACAATCTGGTCCACGGACGCGGCGGCCTTCAAGAATGACCTGTCCTCCACCTTCTCCGAGAACTGCCTGTAGATCCGTTTGGCCAGATCGTCGGCATTGAATTCGCCAGGCTCAATCTCCACCGCCGGATCTGCTTTGGGCTTGATGGCCGAAACAGGCCCGCCTATGAGGACGCCGTCTGCCACGCCCACGGCTATGCCCAGGGGGACATCCCGGAAGTACCTGCGCTCGCCACGAATGACAAAGGCACCTTTCTTCAAGAACTCGCCCGACTCCGGGGTCTTGCTGACTTGATCGCCTTTGATCAGATAGCAATCAGCAGCCACAAGTCCGCCCTTCCAGACGGAGGAGTAGCTCACAGCAAACTGGGCCGCCTCCTGGAGGGTGCTCTCCGGAACCTCCTCCCCCTCTGTCTTGATAGCGGTAAGGGGCGCTCCGGGCGCATCGGTGTGCATGGCCAGGTCGCGCCTCTCCAGGTACTTGGTATATATCTCCTCATTGGTATCCGCGTCCCTTCCGCCCAACACCAGAAATCCGTCCGAGGAGTAAAACCAGCGGAACCTCTCATACCACTTGGGCTTCCTGCGGCGGTGCACCTGTGCAGCCCTCGTCTTCTTGGGCCCGGCAATGCCTGCGCGCAGTTCCTCGGTGATGGCCAGAGCTCCTTTGGCACCGCTGGCTTTGCGGGCCATCTCTTTGGCCTTCTCGTAATACCTTTGCGCGTTCTGGGGGACGGTCAAATTGGCATTCAGCTCCAGCTCGGCTCCTTCCAGCAATACCCGCATCTCTCCCTTGCCATCCAGAGAGAGAATGGTCTTGGCCTGGGGAAGGCCAGAGCCGCTGATCCTCTCCCAGATCTGGTTATAGGAAAAACCCCTGACTCTGGCCTCGGCCATCAAGACAAGAATCTGATCCACGCTGCCGTAGATCTGGTAGATCAACTCTCCTTTCTGGACGAACGCCTTCTCCTGGGACTTGAACTCCTCAATTGCTTTGCGCTGCAGATCTATCCTGCGATCCAGAGGATCCTGGCGAGGCGATACCTCCTCCACTTTCACGAAAAAGGCGTCCAGGGCTTCGCTGAAGGTGGCAAAGCGCTTCTGCTCCAGACCCAGATAGAGCTTCAGTGGTCTGGACAGGACATCAAAGGGCTCTCCGTCCTTAATAATAATGTGCGGGTCGAGGGTTTCATCCAAAAAGACCTCCTTTAAAGCCCTATGGACCCGATCGATCTCTTCGGCGTCTAAATCTATCGCCTGCTTGTTCTTATCAACTCCCGCAACCAGGCACACCTCCTCGCCGTAGGTTCCGCCCATGTTCAATCCCCGCACCAGAGACCTCACCAGATCCTGGCCGGAGGAGGCCAACCAGACGGCCAGGTCTTCCCGGGAGATAGTCCTCGGATCGAGCTGGCCGGGATGGTAGAGGTACTGCTCGCCTGCTGCCATTTTGCTTCCCCGGTAGAGCATCTTCCTGAGCATGCTGAGGATCAGCCTGGATTCATCAAGCAACACCATGCTGCCCTTGGGAAAGAGCTCGATGATGAGATAATTGCGAATTCCGCTCCGCTCCACTGCGATCTCAAGCACGCGGTCGAAGTCGTACTGCTGGATGTCGACGATCCTGCCACCGGAAAGGTGGCTGCGCAGCATGGTGGGAAACTGAGGCGGCGTCTTGGAGGCGGGTCGTTCGCCGCTGGTGATGTGAACCCGTCTCCCTGCCTCCAAGAGCAGATCAAGCCGACCTTCGGCAGGAGACTGAACCGAGAGCCAGATTTTGTCTGAGGATTGCTGGTAGGCCTTGCCCATGAAGCCGCCCAGGATCCTGTCCCGAAGCTCCTCCACAATGGCAGCGACGTCCACATTGCTCATCGCCTTCTTCATAGCAGTAGGGTCGAGATCAATCGATAAATAGTTGCGGATGCTAAAGCTGGGAGGTGGAACAAAACCGTTTTCTGGTAGATCTGATGCTCATGCGCCTGGGAAGGTGGATGCGGCTCCTGGGGCAGGATGTGGCCAATCCCGAAGGCAGCAGCGACGACGCGCTTTTGAGTCAGGCAAAGGAAGAGGGCAGGACCATCATTACCAGGGACAAGAGACTATTCCAGGCCTGCCGGGGTGCGGGTGTGAAGGGCCTTTTCATCCGCTCCTCCAAAATTTCCGATCAGCTGCTGGAGATGGCCAGAGAGGGAGTGCCCCTGCGGCTTGATCCCCAGAGATGCACGCTGTGCAACACACTTTTGCAGGAAGTCGAATCCGAGCAATCTCGGTGGTGGGAGTGTCCAGGCTGCAAGAAGCTCTACTGGCGGGGGGGGCACTGGAAAAAGATGGAAAGGATGCTGGAGGGCGCTCGCTCCCGAAAAGATGGATATATTGGGCTGGATTCCTGAATCAATGTGCAAGAGAAATAAAAATCCGGGTCTTCTGCATCACCAAGATCACGAACTACACCCGAGGGAGATTTACAAAGTCACCCTTATGGAAGCGGCCTCCGTTCTCTTGGGTTTGGCACGCATTTTCAGGTAATCGGCCATCTCCGTCCTGATGGGCGCCATCGACCAGAGGTGAGAGGCATTCAGGCAGAACTGGGGCTGGTACTGGTATTGATTGCCGGGCACTGCAAAGGGATCGGCAGGCGCTAGTCGCTCAGGTACACAGTCCAATGTGGATTCCAGAAGACACCACTGACCGGACTCGCTCTGGTAGACTACCCAAGCATGGCCATAGGTTACTTCCGGAGAGACGACCCGGCCCAGCACCACCCTCACGCATTGATCTGAAACTCCGCTGGCCAGGAGAAGAGCGCCCAGCAGGAATGAGGAGTCCTCGCAGTCTCCTTTACGAAGCACGAGCGTCTCCTCAGGAAAAAGCCAGAAGTCCCCCAGGCCGAAGCATTTCTTATCGGTGATGTATTGCACATTTCTTGCGACGTAATCCCAGATTCTCCAGGCTCTAATATCAAAGGTGCCGGCCTCCCGCGCAGAGGGAAGACCTATCTCCTGCAAAGCTCTGATAATAACCTCGCTCCCGGTGCAGGAGAGCCATTCCCGAATATCGGTTGGGATGTAAACGCCAGAGTTGCCTATGACGACTCTCTTATCCCACATGATCGTATCCCTGACAATTGCATCCCCTGCCCAGTTGTATCCAGTACCCATCTTAGACCCCCACTCTTATCTACAACAATAATTTTAGCTTGTTATATTTAAAATTGTCGATCTAACAATGGATTTGGATGCGATAACAACTAAACTAACATAGATTTCAAATTTTGAATATTTAGTAATAATAATTAATCTGAAATTTACAGCCACAACAGTCCATTCTGCACAAGACGTTCCAGTTCAGATAATTTCAGATAAATCAGCGGAATCGAGCTCTTGACGATCTTTGCAGTCGATGGAGGAGACTCAGAGTACGGTTCGATCAAGTGGGAGACCGGCAAATATTTGATTGAACATTGATTAACCGTTTTGACGGATGTAGCAGCCAGGGAGGACTGGATATTATGGATATTTTCATGGAATCTCATGGCATAGAGGTTGTGGACCTAGACTTGAAGGAGTGCAGGGAACTGATGGAGGGTACATAGGCAAAAACAAGGCACTTTGGGACGAGTTCTTATCGGAGCTGAATCCCCACCTTCTGATTCCAGTAGAGAGTGGTCCAAGTCTCAACCTCTTCTATGTGAACTTTCAAGAGCCTTTAATTGTTCTCAATCAATTCATCAGGTTTTTTGATAGTTTATTATTTTAAATACCAGCAGCTTGCTGCGCGGGTACGCCGCCGTCGTTTAGCTCTTGTACTGGAGGCAAGAATAGCGCTGTCTGACAGCAAGAAGATATATCTTCCAGTACATTACCAGTAACCAGGTAGGTATGGATCCGTTGAATGAGAAGATAGGCATTGCGAGAAGACTCTTATACGTCATAATAGCAGTTCTGCTATTCATCATCGGGCTGATCCTCATGCTCACTTTCTTTATAATAATCACATTACCTTTTGCTCTAGCTGCCTGGGCATGGGCCGCGATCTTCATCTATCTGGCCGCTGCAGGAAGACCTTACAGCCACTTTGTAGCAGGGCTGCCGAAACTTTATCGATCGGGATTAAGGTCGAAAAGGGATAGAGGCCAATAAAATTGTGAAGCAACATCGATTGCGACCGAGCTGCAACCGTGTTCTGCACCGGCTCGATTCTCAGTTGTCGATATGCTATTTTTTTTATTCTATATATACGACCTTGATGATAAAAGTACTTCAGATTCGCAGATCTATTTATTCTTCGGCCTTCAAAACTGTCCTGTAATGAAGACCTCATTCCTGACAATAGTCATTCTCCTGTTGCTGGCAGGGACATTTTCAGTATCTGCTCAGCATGATTTGGAAGCAGATACTGGCAACGCTTGCTGGCAGTGCCCTGTCTGCGGATATATCATCAGCCTAACCCCGGCCCAGGCCGCGAGCATCAACCCCTATACACCCTGCCCCTCCTGCTACTCTGCATATGCGGGCAATTTCATGCCGGTATCCTGTCAGGCAGCCCTTGAAGATAGCACATCCGGGTACACCTCACCAGAATACAGCCAGCCGGAAGTGGAAGACGGAAACGACGTGAATTTGCAGGAAAACGAGTTCTACAACAGTGTAAATGACTCTGCGAAGAAATCGATTGACATAACTATCTCGACTCCAGCATTTTCCGAAAAGACGTCGAGCGGTAGTTTCACGCCCGAGTCCGATGAAGCTTCCGGCAAAGGAAAGATCCTGATGGTCCTTTCTCCTCAGCAGTATCAGGAGGAAGAGCTGAATGTGCCTCGCGATTATTTCCGGAGCAGGGGCTACTCCGTCGTCCTGGCCTCCAAGGGAGTGAAGACTGCCACGGGAATGAACGGTGAGAGCATCGATGTAGATCTGGATCTGAAGAACGTCAAGCTATCGGACTACATCGCCGTGGTCTTCGTGGGGGGCGAAGGAATCTACTCACTCAAGCTTCACGAAGATCCCGACTACCAGGCTCTGGCAAAGTCAGCCATAGCACAAAAGAAGCTAACTGGAGCCATCTGTCTGGGTCCCTGGATCCTGGCAGACGCCGGCCTTCTCAAAGGCAAGAGAGCCACTGCATCGGAAACGGATCACATCAAATCCAAAGGCGCGATTGTATCAGACGAAGCAGTGGTGCAGGATGGAAGCATAATCACAGGAAATGGTCCAGCTGCTTCTCAGGAGTTTGCCGAAGCCATAGTCTCCGCCTTGGAGGTGCCTAATACGAGGACAGCGAGCAATGGAAGCAATCCTGCCACCAAGTGGAGGTGTACGGTATGCGGCTACATCTACGATCCGGCTGAGAACGATGGTGTTCCCTTTGAGAGGCTACCTTCCACCTGGAAGTGCCCATGCGGCGCTCCCAAGAGCAAATTCGTCAAGATCTGAGCCTTTGCTCCTGATCTGGCGCAATTTTTTTGAAGTTGGATTTTGTCGACTCATTGAACTTCAAGGCCATCGCCGCCCAGGTGAAGCCCGCGCCACTGCTGGCGATAACAGCCAGGCAGCCGGGTTTTATCAATTCCTTTTCCATCGCTCGCCCGAGGTTGAAGAGGGTATCGACAGTGCCCATGTGGCCGTAGTCTCTTATGGAGGTTACAGTATTCTCCTCGCCCAAGCCAACGGATTGGAATATATCACGAGAGAGGCTTCTCTTGACCTGATTGGTGAAGAGGAAATCGATATCCTTCAGGGAATGGCCGCTCTTTTCCGCGGCTCTTCTGATCACTTTCACGTAGTTCTCCAGGTAGGTCAATGACAGGATTCGATCAAGCCCTTCCGGGTCGTCCACACATATATAGTTCAGCCTGTTTGCCGAACCCGGGGCGGCAGTGTAGGGAAGCCTGGTTCCGCCCATGGGAACCTTGACGCAATCGACAGTCGACCCATCCGTCAGCGAGGCATAATCGAGCAGCTGGTTCGTGGTCTCTCCCTTCTTCAGCACCGCTGCCACCGCCCCATCCCCCACCATGAAGAGCGAAAGAGAATTGGGATCTGTGTAGTCAATGGAATTGGAGAACTTTTCTGAGCAGACGACCAGAGCATACTCTTTTTCCGTGTCTCCCAGCAACAGATTCTTGCACAGGTTAACTCCCAGGTTCCCGCCGTTGCAGCCGTTCTTGACCTCAAAAGCGTAGCAGTTATCAGCGCCGAGTGCCGCCTGGATCCTCGCCGCGGGAGACCAGACCCTGTAGTCGTAAAAGCTGGCACCGCAGTACGCGATTATTCCTATTTCTCCCGGGTTGATCCCCGCCCTGGCAACGGCCTCCCTGGCGGCGCGAATGCCCATATCCGAGGGCTGCTCATCTGCTGCCGCGATATGCTTCTTCTCCATCCCGATCTTCTCCAGGAATACCGGCAATGGTATGCCGGAGAGACTCGACATCTCGCTGCTGGTGAGAATATTCTCAGGGATGTAGTAGCCAATAGAGGCTATGCCGACCGTTTCTTTCTGTTGCTGGCTCACCATAAGTGCATCACGGGATCTCCCTTTCAATTTTCACAGATCTCATCTCGATTTTCCAACCGACGAGAGATCTAGAGTGATATAAACGCTTTTGCCAATATGCTACACATACTGAATTATTTATAAGATCTGCTCATTCAAAGGAGGTGGGAGGAGAGGAGCTGGATCGAAAAGAGGGAGGTCTTGCCGGAGGAGCGCGAGGAGGTGCAGTGGCCAGCCACATTTCAACTGGTAGAGTAGCCGCAGGCGGAGCTTCAAATGCATCTTTCATAATCTTTAATTAGTATAAATGACAATAGAAGTTATTAGGAGAGTCTCCTGCGTTTAGGTTTCTGTTACTGCTGATAGATATGGTTCAAAAAGGCGGCTATTCTATCGATTCGAGGAAGAGGAGGAGGTCAATGATGAATCACTTGCCAATGGAAAAATTAGGCGCCAGATGTACCCCGGATGGCGTTGCCGACTTCGGTGTACTCTTTCCCTGGGTATCGGATGAAAATGGCAATGAAATCTGGGTCAAGGTCATCCATGAGCTGGATCAGTTCTTGCAGGATATACCGCCGATGTTCTTCAAGATGGAACACTCTACCGACCCCGAATATGGGGACTACTGGTCGGCCCGGGTTGAAATCGATTCCTATTCCAAACCCCACCCCAAATCCGCGTGGGGGACCGCAGGAAGGTATGTCTACAGATATCTACTGGAGAGGCCGGATAAAGAGCCCATCGACTGGATCATAGATCCATACGCTCGAGAATTCGGTGTTGGGAAGCTATCAGCCTTCACTCTGGGATACGAGCCCCATATCTGGAGCGAGAATGAAGAGTCATGGAAGACTCCAACCCAGGAGGAGCTGGTCATCTACGAGCTGATGATAAACGAGTTTGGTGGAGATATAGATACTACGATTCACCATCTCGATTATCTCTCCGATCTCGGCATTAACTGCATTGAGATCATGCCGGTCACAAATGTTGCCAATACCACAGACTGGGGCTTCCTCCCCATTGGCTACTTTGGCGTTGATGAGAGGTTTGGCAAGAGAAGGGACATGCAGAGGCTGATCGAGGCAGCCCATAACAGAGGAATAGCCGTTATCCTTGATATGGTCTATGGCCATACCGACAGTCTGTTTCCTTACTCCTATCTTTACAGAGAGCTGGGGTATGCCGAGAACCCCTTCATGGGACCTTTCGCCAAAGACCTATTTGGAGAGAGCACCGATTTCAAGAGAGCTCTGACGAGGGACTTCTTCTTTACGGTCAATAACCACTGGTTGGATACCTATCACGTAGATGGATTCAGATACGACTGCGTTCCCAACTACTGGGATGGCCCAACCGGCCAGGGCTTTTCCAACCTGGTTTATGAGACATATCAATTGGTCAAGGCAAAAGCGGGATCTAAAGACCACTGGCAGAGGTTTTTCAACGAAGATGAAATCAACTTCATCCAATGTGCGGAGCAACTGGAAGGTCCTGTGGAGGTCCTGGAGAAGACTTACTGCAACAGCACCTGGCAGAACCAGACATTTGATGCTGCTACTGCCGTCGCAACTCAGATGTCGGAGAGGCTGACCGACCTGGGACACCGGCTGGGTCTCGCCGGTTTTCCAACCGAGGTCGAGGTCAACGATGATCGCATCAAGAAGACCGCACTGCAGTACATTGAGAATCATGATCACTTCCGCTTCGTCTGCAACTTCGGTACCATCTCCAGGGACAGCAACGATCTGCTGAAAGAAGGAGACAGAAGTCGCTGGTATAAGGTCCAGCCTTACCTGATAGCCATGATGATGGCCAAGGGAATCCCGATGCTCTGGCAGGGTCAGGAGTTCTGCGAGAATTACTATGTGCCCGAAGGCGGTCTGGGAAGAGTGGTGATGTTCAGGCCCATGAGATGGGACTACTTTTACGATTCATATGGCAAGAAGATGATCTGGCTGGTGCGAAGACTGATGAAACTGCGTAGGAAGCCCCAGTTCCAGTATGGCGATCATTGGTTCTATGACGATCCTCAGAGATACCAGTCCAAGGGAGTGTTGCTCTTCTCGCGAGGGTTAAGGGATACATTCAGCCTCATCGCTCTCAATTTCACAGATCGCGATCAGACAGTCTCCTTCCGGTTCCCTCTGGCCGGAATTTATGGTGAGGAGCTGCATGAGCAGAAGCAGTATAGCTTCCAAGTGTCTGCGGGAGAGGAAAGAGAGATCACTGTGCCCAGCAATTATGGAAGAATTTGGTCCTTGAATGGATAAACATAAGGAAATGGAGATGAAGAATGGACCAAGACAAGGCCTGTGCGCTTGCTCAGGATATCATGCTGGACTTTGGCCGTCTGACTGGACTTTCGGGATTGGTATCAAGTGATTCCCATCCCCGGCGCTACCTATGGACGGACGCGTTCGCGGTCTGCAATTACCTCGAGCTATCCCGCCAGACCGATGACGAAACTTATCGGGACCTTGCCCTATCCCTCGTAGACCAGGTGCATAACACCCTCGGCCGGCACCGAGATGACGACCCGAGACGGGGCTGGATCAGCGGCCTTGATGAGCAGGAGGGCAAGCGTCATCCGACTGTGAGGGGCCTGCGCATTGGAAAGCAGATGAACGAACGCCGGATTGATGAGCCGCCCAATGAGCGTCTGGAATGGGAACAGGACGGGCAGTACTACCATTACCTGACCAAGTGGATGCACGCCCTCAACTGCGTGGCCCATGTTACCGGAGACTCTACCTATACCAGGTGGGCGATGGAGCTGGCAAAAACAGCCCATAGCAGGTTCACTTACCCGACTCCTCATGGGGGCCGGAAGAGGATGTACTGGAAGATGAGCATCGACCTCACCTATCCGCTGGTATCATCCATGGGCCAGCACGACCCACTCGACGGCTTTGTTACCTACAATGAGCTCCAGGCAGCAGCGTCCAGAGATTTCGAATTCAAAGAACCGACCCCGCTCGATCTCAAGCAAGAGATCGCAGAAATGGCCAAAATCTGTCGGGGCATTAGCTTGCCCACAGACGATCCACTCGGCATTGGCGGCCTTCTCTTCGATGCCTCAAGAATTGCCCAGTTGATGATTAAGGGTGCCATAAAGGATATGAGTATGCTGGAAGCGGTTGTGGGCTCCGCCCTTCTGGGAGTGAAGGCTTTTGCGAGTAGCGAAACACTGGCTTATCCCGCCGGCTATCGCCTGGCATTTCGGGAACTCGGGCTGTCTATCGGCCTTGCGGCGTTCGAAGACCTGGCAAAATGGATGGAGAAGAACCCAGGATTGTTCTGCCTGGGCCAGCTAGATAAGCAGGTTGAAGAGCTTATGGGATATATGCCGCTCGGAGAAAAGATCGAACAGTTCTGGATAGATGGCAAGAACAGGGAAGCCAGCACCTGGACAGAACACCGAGAGATCAATATGGTGATGCTGGCAACCAGCCTGGAGCCAAACGGATTTCTGATGATATGAGTTGAAGTCTTCGATAATTCGATAAATTGATTATTCATCTGTAACATAAGCCAGAGCATCATGAGCGAGCCCTTCTTCGATCACCGAATTTCCATTCGCATGACCTCCGGCCAGGTGATGTGGGTTATATCACATACCTGCACGGAATTCTGTACGCCCCTGAGCAAGGCTGGGATCATACCTTTGACGCTTATGTCGCCATTCCTCTGGCCGAGTTTGCCAGATCGCCATCGCCCGGGAACGCATATGGATCGTCGAAGATGGAGAGCGGATCGTTGGCTCCGTGGCCATAGTGAAGTTCTCCGAGAAAGAGGCTCAGCTCCGCTGGCTGCTCCTGCACCCGGAGGTGAGGAGGCATGGGATAGGGAGGAAGCTCGTAGAAGAGGCTCTGGATTTCTGTCGGGATGCGGGATACTCATCTGCATTTCTCTGGACAGTGAATACGCTTCCCATAGCAGCGAGGCTCTATCAATCCGTGGGATTCAGGCAGTCGGAGGAGCTGACGCATGAGCTGTGGGGCAGCATGGTTACCAAAGTCAAGTATGAACTACTGCTGTAGGCCGGCCCCGAGGGGGGAGAAGCAGGCGGCAGCATCGCCTTCGGATCGCCGATCCGAATTCATGGGTTCGAGCCGCGATATGGATGATGAATAATGTCTGCCTACTTCTCCATCTACCGGTTCATTACTTGAACTTCTGTCGAGCAAGCTGATTGCTCTCCTTTTCGATCTCTTTTTCCAGCTTATCCAAATCTACCGACTTAGCTTTAACAATTGCATCCTCCAGACGTGCCCGCAGGTTGATCTTCTTGAGGACAATCGTATCCTTTCCCAGATCTTCCGTTACGAATTCGTCTCCTTCTTTCAGCTTCATCTTTTGCCAGAGACTGCTTGGCAGTTGCCATAAATAACTTTTTCCTGCAAAAGTTGCTCAGTTGCAGAAAGCCAAAAACTCTTGACCAAGCCTCTGAGGCCGTTTTTTAAGTTCCTCTATGCACATATGATGTTCAATCTGGATCTCTACTGGGTGAGACATATTATATACTAAGTTTATAATTAGCATATATAGTTTAGAGCTGAACCATAATTCTAAAGGATGTGCTGGTTAAAGCAATAGAAATCGAAATAAAAGTTAGGTGAGCAAGGCAGCGATCTGTATTTCCCGAGAGCTCGCGCATCTGAGTACAGTACAGAACGTGGGCAGGCTTATCTTCTGAGTTCGGAAAGGGTTCAGGAGTTTCCCTGCCGCTATGGCCGCCATGCTCGTCTCGTTAACTCCGCAGAGTTAACGTGAGTTTCGACAGAGTCGAAACTATTCCGTGGTTCCGGTTTCGAGCCGGATTTACGTTCCTTCCCCTTGAGGAAGGGACCATGGCAATTGTTTTTCATGCTATAGCTTTGCGACCAGATTTCGCCCGAGTTTAGCGGAACGCTGCGGAGTTATTAGTAGCTGCGAGCTGAACATCTCGTTGCCTTGATGCTTACACACCAGCTCTATCAAACTCGTCTTTTACGAGTACTCTAAGCGGTCTCTTTTCAGGAGCGGTTTCGGGCTTAGATGCTTTCAGCCCTTATCCGCGAACACGTAGCTGCTCGGCATGCCTTGCCAGACAGCCGATAGACCAGAGGTGTCGTTGGTTTGTTCCTCTCGTACTAAAGCCAACCTCCCCTCAGACCGCAATACACCCCTAACAGATAGTAACCGACCTGTCTCACGACGGTCTAAACCCAGCTCACGATCTCCTTTAATAGGCGAACAACCTCACCCTTGGCCGCTGCTGCACGGCCAGGATGGAAAGAACCGACATCGAGGTAGCAAGCCACCGGGTCGATATGTGCTCTTGCCGGTGACGACTCTGTTATCCCCGGGGTAGCTTTTCTGTCATCTAACGCTCTCACCAAGAGAGCTGAGAGGTTCGCTAAGCCCGACTTTCGTCTTATCACCTCTTGCTATGCAAGGTAACATCAGGCTGACTTATGCCTTTACACTCTTCGTTGGGTTTCCGACCCAACTGAGTCAACCTTAGGGCGCCCTTGATATCTTTTCAAGGGCGTGGCGCCCCACCCAAACTGCCCACCTACCGAGGTCCTCTTCTCAGAGTTAGGGCGGTAGCTCCGAAAGGGTAGTATTCCAAGGGCGACTCCACTCGAACTGGCGCCCGAGTTTCGACGTCTCCTACCTATGCTCTACAATCAGAACCACAACCCAACGGCAGGCTGCAGTAAAGCTCCACGGGGTCTTCACTTCCCATTAGGGGTCTCCAGACTCTGCACTGGAACGTAAGGTTCACCGGGTACCAGCTAGGGACAGTGGGACTCTCATTGATCCATTCATGCAAGCCGCCAATTAAGCGGCAAGGTACTACGCTACCTTAAGAGGGTCATAGTTACCCCCGCCGTTGACAGGCCCTTCTTCCCGTTGAACCGGGTTTTCAGGTACCTGCACTGGGCAGGATTCAGTGATTGTACTAGTCCTTACGGATTCGCAATCACCTATGTTGTTATTAGACAGTTAGAGTCCCCTCGTCACTGCGACCTGCTTCTTGCAAAGCAGGCACCACTTATCCCGAAGTTACGTGGCCAATTTGCCGAATTCCCTTAGCTAGCATATGCCGACACGCCTTAGCCTTCTCAGCTTGGGGCACCTGTGTTGGTTCTCGGTACGGGCTTTCAACTCCCTTTTCACGGACTCCTGGAATTTGCCAACTTACGTCATCACGCTTTCGTCTGGTTCTCGCCATTACGGCTCTCCGCAGACTTCTACGCTTAAACATCCAGGCACGAATGCTTGACATATCCGGAAGCGTCAGTTTTAACGTTGAAAGGTACAGGAATATTAACCTGTTTCCCATTTGGCGTACTCCGATTAAGGTACGTCTTAGGACCGACTGACCCTCGGCTGACGAACATTGCCGAGGAACCCTGGCCCTTACGGCGATCGGGATTCTCACCCGACTTTGCTGCTACTACTACCAGGATTTTCGTCTCTACGCGGTCCACACCTCTTCACAGAGATGCTTCTGCCCACGCAGAGCGCCTCCCTACTAGATCACCTTGCGGTGCTCCGTGGTATCGGTAATCGGCTTAGCCCCGTCCATTTTCGGGGCCCTGAATCTCGACTGGTGAGCTGTTACGCACTCTTTAAAGGATAGCTGCTTCTAAGCTAACCTCCCAGTTGTTTATGACCCAGGACACCCTTAAGTGTTGACACTTGGCCGATATTTGGGGACCTTAACCACGGTCAGGGTTGTCTCCCTCACGGACTAGAAGCTTACCCCCCAGCCCGGACTGCCGGTCTTCTACGACGACGGCGGTTTTGGAGTTTGACAAGAGAACAGACCCTTTCGGGTCCGGCTTCCCCAATCAGTGCTCTACTCCGCCGACTATCTCAGACCAGGTCATACTGCGATATGTTTCGGGAGGAACCAGCTATTTCCGACCTCGATTGGACTTTCACCCCTAGACGCAGGTCACGAGAGCGATTTGCATATCAACATCTCAAACGGTCCTCCACGCAGCTTTCGCCACGCTTCGACCTACCAGCGCCTAGATCGCCCGGCTTCGGGTCGCATACGGGCGACTGCACGCACTTGTATACGTCGCGCCTCTTTTCATGCGCGCTTGTCGCTTTCGCTACGGCTTCCTCTGTAAAAGAATTAGCCTCGCCGCCAATATGCACTCCCTGGTTCGTTCTTCAAAACGCATGTTAGAACGCCGGCAACTCCTCTCGTACTGCGGCGTCGCCGCCGTTTCCTTCGAGGAGAAGATCCTTGCGCGCCCTAACGCACTATCGCCAGCCAATTTCAGGCTCTTTGCACCTCCCTATTTGGGGTACTTTTCAGCTTTCGTTCACACTACTACTGCGCTATCGGTCTCAAGATGTATTTAGCCTTGGAGGTTGGTGACCCCCTAATTCCCGCGCGATTTCCGACGCACGGTACTCAAGACACGGCCCCGGTCCTGATCTATTACGACTACGTGGCTCTCACACTCTATGGCAGGCCATTCCAGGCCACTTCGACTTCTATCTCAGAACGTTTGGGCCAGCTTACAACACCACATCTCCCTTGCGGGATTCGGTTTAGGCTGTACCGCTTTCACTCGCCGTTACTAACGGTATCTCGGTTGATTTCTCTTCCTGTCCCTACTAAGATGTTTCAATCCGGGACGTTCCCGATCCTTACGGATCAGTCCTTAGACTAGGATTTCCCATTAGGACATCCTCGGTTCAATGGCTCCATGCGCCTCGCCGAGGCTTATCGCAGCTTGGCACGTCCTTCATCAGCACTTGAGCCGAGCCATCCCCTGGCTGGCATAAGCAGCTTATGCCCCACTAAACTCAGTGAGCGTCTGGTCGCAAAGCTTGTGCATGGTGTCTTTGGACCGATCCTCTTGCGAGGACGGACCTCCACCCTTCCACATCGAGTCGACCTCAATGTGTGCATTGATTCAATGGACTTGCTGGGATTCGGACCCAGGGCCTCCGCCTTGCAAAGGCGGCGCTCTACCAGCTGAGCTACAAGCCCTAAATCCAGGCCCAGCTAATGATTATGAATAAGCTGGCTACTTGGTTTGCTTTTCTTGGTCTCGGTCGACATTTTCAGCTTACTATGGCTTGCGCCGTAGCTCCCCCTGACCCTTGCGGATCAGAGGACCGATTGGCACGGGGAGACATGCTTTTGCATGTCAATAACTTTAGGAGGTGATCCAGCCGCAGATTCCCCTACGGCTACCTTGTTACGACTTAACCCCCCTTGCAAAGCCCAAATTCGAACGCCTCCGAAGGAAGCGCTCTCATTCAGACCCTACTCGGGTGGTTTGACGGGCGGTGTGTGCAAGGAGCAGGGACGTATTCACCGCGTTCTGTTGAAACGCGATTACTACGGATTCCAGCTTCATGAGGGCGAGTTGCAGCCCTCAATCCGAACTAAGATTGGCTTTAGGAGATTTCCATCCCCTTTCGGGGTAGATACCCATTGTACCAACCATTGTAGCTCGCGTGTAGCCCGGGATATTCGGGGCATACTGACCTACCGTTGCCCATTCCTTCCTCCGCTTTAGCAGCGGCGGTCCCCACAGTGTACCCGTCACTCCGGAGAGTACGCTGGCAACTGTGGGCGTGGGTCTCGCTCGTTGCCTGACTTAACAGGATGCTTCACAGTACGAACTGACGACGGCCATGCACCACCTCTCAGCTAATCCGGCAAAGTCTTCAGCCTGGCCTTCATATTGCTGTCGGTCCCGGTAAGATTTCCGGCGTTGAATCCAATTAAACCGCAAGCTCCACCCGTTGTGGTGCTCCCCCGCCAATTCCTTTAAGTTTCAGCCTTGCGGCCGTACTTCCCAGGTGGCTCGCTTCACGGCTTCCCTACGGCACCGACAACGGTCGCACCGTGGCCGACACCTAGCGAGTATCGTTTACGGCTAGGACTACCCGGGTATCTAATCCGGTTCGTGCCCCTAGCTTTCGTCCCTTGCCGTCAGGTCCGTTCTGGTGAGACGCCTTCGCCACTGGTGGTCCTTCAAGGATTACAAGATTTCAC
The DNA here is from genome assembly GCA_963702455.1 of uncultured Methanosarcinales archaeon. Taxonomy (GTDB): domain Archaea; phylum Halobacteriota; class Methanosarcinia; order Methanotrichales; family Methanotrichaceae; genus Methanothrix. Next base: position 104,522 of record CAVPCV010000005.1, on the reverse strand, counting down.
CCCTACCCCTGAAGTACCTCTCACCTCTCCCGGCCTCGAGCCAGACAGTATCTCCTGAAAGCCCAACAGTTGAGCTGCTGGATTTCCCAAGAGACTTATCCGGCCGGCTACAGACCCTTTAGACCCAATAATAACGGTTACCACTCGAGCCGCCGGTGTTACCGCGGCGGCTGGCACCGGTCTTGCCCGGCCCTTGCTATGCAATGCTTTTTAGGCATCACGACAGCCAGATTTGTAACCTGGCACTCGAGGTCCCCTTATCGCTGTTTCCAGCATTGTAAAGTTTTCGCGCCTGCTGCACCCCGTAGGGCCTGGATTCGTGTCTCAGAATCCATCTCCGGGCTCTTGCTCTCACAACCCGTACCCGTCGTAGGCTAGTAGGTACGCTACACCCACTACTACCTGATAGGCCGCAGACCCATCCTTAGGCGCCGGAGCTTTCGATCTCGATGCATTCCAGCAGTCGAGATCTATCGGGTATTATACCCAGTTTCCCGGGTTTATCCCCGACCTAAGGGTAGGTTGTCCACGTGTTACTGAGCAGTACGCCATGTATTGCTACATTCGACTCGCATGGCTTAGTCGAACCTCGATAGCAGTAACCTCTGGCAGGATCAACCAGAATTCTCTAGGAAGTATATTACTTAATATGTTATTCCGAACCAATCGGAATTGGCTGAGTCGCCAAGACCAATGTCAGACACGAAAAAACTCGCGTCTCCATATTCTGTTCTATATCATATATCGCAACTTGGAACTCGGCCCTTCATCAAATCGGGGTCGTAGCCTTTGTGTTGCGACGCCTCATCGGCCCATTAAGGTTGTCAGCCGAGGTATTTAAGCTTTTCCCTCCTCCCATCCCATTTCTGGGAAGAAGAGAGAAACCCTGGCTTCCTCGAACCGATGTATACTAAGGCCCTATAATCACTATCTACAGGACCCGTTGCCACACCCTTCCAGGCGGGCCGAACCCATCCAATAACTCAGACGTATATAACCTTTTTGCTCTACAGGTTCGCACTTCATCTCGGACGAAATAGCGAGATAAGAAACAGATCATCTCATATCGCTTGAGTTTTAATATGATCATAACCGAGATTCAGGATTAATAATCCAGGATTAATATGCCTGCTGGAGGTCTTTTATGGGTTACACCTTGACTGAGAAAATCCTGAGGGAGCACCTCGCGGATGGTTCCTACGAGATCGGCAAAGAGATCGGCATAAAGATAGACCAGACCCTCACCCAGGACGCAACGGGCACCATGGCCTATCTTCAGTTCGAGTCCATGGGGCTGTCCGATATCGCTACCGAGCTTTCCGTCAGCTACGTTGATCACAATACCATCCAGGTGGGATACGAGAACGCAGACGATCACGCCTACCTGGAATCCATCGCGAAAAAGTATGGCATCTACTTCTCGCGACCTGGAAACGGCATTTGCCATCAGGTCCACCTGGAGAGATTCGCGAGACCCGGCAAGACTCTGCTCGGCTCGGACAGCCATACGCCCACCGCAGGAGGCGTAGGCTCCCTGGCCATGGGTGCAGGAGGGCTCGATGTAGCCGTGGCCATGGGAGGCGGCGCATACTACCTCACCGCACCTCGCGTGATCAATGTTCACCTCACAGGCGAACTGCAGCCCTGGACCACAGCCAAAGATGTGGCTCTCAAGGTCCTCCAAATCCTGAGTACAAAGGGTAACGTTGGCTGCGTCTGCGAATACACCGGAGAAGGCATAGCCAGGCTGACTGTGCCGGAGAGAGCAACCATCACCAATATGGGTGCAGAGACGGGCGTGACGACATCCATATTTCCCAGCGACCTGCAGACCAAGAGGTTCCTGGAAGCACAGGGAAGAGGCGAGCAATGGATTGCTCTGGCAGCGGATGAGGATGCATCCTATGATCGCACCATTGAGATCGACCTGGCTGAAGTCGAGCCTCTCGCGGCCACCCCCCACAGCCCGGGAAACATCGCCAGGATCAGAGATCTCAATCTGCCCGTGGATCAGGTGATGATAGGCTCCTGCACCAACTCCTCTTACGTGGATCTCATGACAGTGGCGAGAATGGTGAAAGGCAAGACTCTTCCCCCAGGAGTATCTCTGGGCATCGCGCCCGGCTCCCGGCAGGTGCTGAGCGCCATTGCCAGGAACGGCGCTCTGAGCGATCTCATAGCATTTGGAGCCAGGATACTGGAGTCATCCTGCGGTTTTTGTATCGGCAACAGCATGTCGCCCTGCACGGACTCGGTCTCAGTTCGCACCAGCAACCGCAACTTTCAGGGTCGATCCGGCACTCCCAGCGCCAACGTCTACCTGACCAGCCCCGTCGTCGCCGCCGCATCAGCAATCACTGGCAAGCTGATGGACCCAAGAGACCTGGGAATGGATTTTCCAAGAGATAGAGATGCCGGATCATTTTGAGATCGATGACCGCATGATCATCCCACCGCTTCCGGCGGCAGAAAGAGCCGAAATAAAGATCTGTCGCGGCCCCAACATTGGAGAGCCTCCTGTCAACGGCCCACTGCCAGAGGAGATCAAGGGAATTGTCGCCATAAGAGTTGGAGATCTGGTGACCACAGACCACATCATGCCCGCCGGCTCTCGCCTCAAATACAGGTCCAATGTTCCCAAATACTCAGAATTCGTCTTTGAGCCTCTGGATAAAGAGTTCTGCCGCCGGGCATCCTCCTTTAGAGATCAGGGCACCCATAACCTGATCGTTGCAGGTCTTAGCTACGGCCAGGGCTCTTCCAGGGAGCATGCCGCGCTGTGTCCCATGTACCTGGGAGTGAAAGGCGTATTCGCCAAATCCATAGAGAGGATACATGCCGCCAATCTGGTTAACTTCGGCATAGTGCCCTTCACCTTTGCCAAGGATTCGGACTGGGATTTGCTGCCGGAAAAAACAGAGGTTCGGATACCAGGCATCCGCAGCTCTCTGGAGAAGGGCGAAGAAAGCGTCCGGGCGCTGGCCGGAAATAGAGAAATAAGCCTGTTAGTGAACCTCTCCAAACGCCAGAGGGATATTCTCCTGGCAGGCGGTCTGTTGCCTTTCACAGTAAAGAGAAAGAAAGCGACAGAGAAAGACAAGTAGCTCTGCCAATGACGGCAGAGCTTTCTTGAATTATTTTTCAGATATAATGCACTTCAGACGTTGAATTTGAAGGTCATGATATTCTGGGAGAGTATCTTTCCTGTTGCATCCGCAGCGGGCGTGCCGGTGCCGTTGGTTGTGGTCAAGCTTCCGCTCTTGGCAGGGGATGACGATGACCTGATTGGCGCTGAAGACCCTTGTTGACACTACTTGTCAGATCCTGGCTGTTTCTTTCGGCTATGCTGAGAGCCGGAGCTGAAACATTGCCGGCGAAGCTCGTTGCACCAAGCTGCAATGGCGTGTCGAATAGCAGGGGGAAGGTGTTCATAAAGAGGTCCATATCAGATGTCCCACTGCCTCGGCTCATATTTTGCGTATTCGCAATATAGGATCCCCAGTACTGCTGGACATTGGGTTCAAAGGTCGATGCGCTTGGTGCATTGAAGAAAGCCAGCTGGCTGGAGCTGTATCCCTCGCCCATGGAGGCACCGGCAACGCCCAATAAGCAGGTCAGTGCTATTAATGTTGCTATCGTTTTCATATTAATACATCCCGTTTTATTCAGTTTCCTCTCTCGGGAAATCTGACCCAACCTATTTATTCCTTATTGGTGAAGGTGGGCTTATGCCGGACCGCTTCGAGATACTGCACAAAGATCTGGCCGGAAGGATCGGCCGGCTTTCCACACCTCACGGCACCGTTGAGACACCTCTGCTCATGCCCGTGGTCAATCCCCACCTTCCCCTCATTCCGCCAGGAGAGCTGGCTGAGATAGGCGCGGATATGATCATCACCAATAGCTACATAATTAACCAGGACCCGGACCTGAAAAACCAGGCCATAGAGCGCGGACTGCATGATCTCCTGGGCTTCCAGGGTCCGATAATGACCGACTCCGGCGCCTTCCAGCTCTCGGTCTATGGAGACATCGATGTCCAGCCCCTGGAGATCCTGGATTTTCAATTCGCCATAAAATCGGACATCTCTGTGCCCCTCGACATACCGACTCCGCCCGATGTTGCCAGGGATAGGGCAGAATCCGAGCTGCAAATAACAGAGAAACGGCTGCAAGAGGCCGCAGCCGCCGCGGATCGATCCGCACTTCTCGCCGGCCCCATTCAGGGCTCGACCTATCCCGATCTCAGGGAAAGAGCAGGCAGGTTTGCCCGCGACCTTAATTTCGATGTTTATCCCGTGGGCGGAGTGGTGCCCCTCATGGAGGCTTACAGGTACAGAGATCTGGTAGATGTGGTAGTAGCCGCCAAGAAGGGGCTGGGCTCTGGCGTGCCAGTCCATCTTTTCGGGGCCGGACATCCCATGATCTTTGCCCTGGCTGCCGCCATGGGCTGCGACTTATTTGATTCTGCGGCTTATGCCCTCTACGCCCGCCAGGACAGATACCTGACTGTGCGCGGGACCTGGAAACTGGAGGAGATGAAGTACCTTCCCTGCTCCTGCCCCGTCTGCCAGGCGCATACCCTACCAGGAGCTGATGGACAGCCCCCATAAGACCAGAGATCTGGCCAGGCACAATCTCTACGTCTCGCTGCAGGAGATTCGGCTGGTCAAGCAGAGCATTCGCGAGGGGTCGCTCTGGGATCTTCTGGAGACGCGCTGCCGGTCGCACCCGCGCATGCTGGACGGCTTGAAAAGGCTTTGCGGTCAGGGAAAATGGCTGGAAGGCCTGGATTCGGCCAGCAAGTCCACCTTCTTCTATCTGAGCCCGGAGTCTGCCTCCCGGCCGGAGGTTATCCGCTATGCCAGGAGAGTCGAACGCATCTGTTTGCAGGGCAATGTCCTGATCACCGATGATCCCGATGCGGACAAAGCCGGCTATGACCATGTGCTGAACTTCAAGCCGCCTTTCGGGCCTTATCCGGCAGAGCTCTCTGAGACCTATCCCTTCAATGCCGAGGTTCCGGAGGATGCAGATGACGCGGCAATAGATCAGGCTGTGAAGATCACAAAAGAGCTTATCAAGGCCAATCCCGAGGCCAGGTTTACCTTCAGGCTCAAGATTCAGCGATTTTGAAGAACGCTTAAAGCAAAAGTGAGCTGTTATACCTGCCATTCTTCGGCAAGAGAAGAAAGTATCTCAATCAGAAGATAGGGCCTGATAGAGCTCCATAAGACTCAACGCCTCCAAAATGCAACAGTACGGCTGGTTGGGCATCGAGTTCAGCAAGGTGAATTGGCGGTCCGGAATCCAATACAGCATCAGTCAGCGCCGTGGAGACCCTACGCCACATACTGACGTATGAGCTGCTCCTTCAGCTCCCCATGATGAGTCTCCAGGTACCGACGCACAGCTTCTACAACCAGACTGTTGAGGTCAGGAAACCATCCTGCTTCCAACCTGAGCGTGCACGTCTTCAGCCAAGCGTTTCGGTAGGAGATCTCCGCGTTCAACTCCGACATGAGGGGATAATTAGTCACTTTTTATTGTTGAACCTTCCGATGGCAGTTTGATTCGATGCCTCGTATGTCGCCAAGTTTTCCTGTCCTAAAATCGATAGTAATAAAAAGGAGCGGTCTTGATCACCGACGATCCAGATCGTCATCGACGCAAAGCTTCTTTTTATAGGATTATGTCATAAATGGTTGGTGATATGAAGACTTCCGCCTGCCATCCGAGACATTCCGGCATTCATGAGCCGCAAGGTGCATAACTATGACCAAGTACTTCGAGGTTCTCCGGCGTGACGGCCCGTCCCGCATGGGAAAGCTGCTCCTGGAGAGATCGATCAGCACACCCGGTTTTATCACTGGCGACGATTATGTAACAGTTGGCAGCATCTTTGGCTATGCCTCTGTGGATGAAGCCGTATCGGCCCAGGAGGGATTATTGGGCCAGAAGAAGCTGACCATCATGCCGTACGTTCCCGCAGCTTTGCATTCCGATCCGGCCCTGGAGCTGCCTCCAATGGAGATCGATGGCCCCAAGGGCGTTGTAGTCCACCCCTTCAGCGAAAGAAAGCCTGAAAATGCGGACGTTTACTTGCTTGGCAAGGCCGGAACCATCAAAAACCCAAGAGACCTGGTGAAGGCCGTGGTCAACGTAAGGAATTCGACCCCGCCTGATACTGCTCTTTATGCTCCAGCTCTCGCCACGCCTGCCAATCTGGCCCTGCTGGTTTACCTGGGAATCGATCTTCTGGACAGAACCCGCATGGTGGCCGATGGACTCCTGGGCCGCTACCATACCCGCGATGGAATGCGGATTTTAAGCGAACTCAATGAGCTGCCCTGCCTCTGCCCGCACTGCCGGAAGATGAATGAGAGTGGCCGCGAGACGAAACACCTGATTGCTCACAACCTCCAGAAGCAGGAGGAGGAATTGCTGGCGGTTCGAGAGGCGATTCGCTCCGAGACGTCTCGTGAATACATTGAACGACAGGTGCGAGTGACACCAGATCAGACTGCAGCCCTGCGGCTGCTGGACGCGGAGCACCAGTACCTGGAGAAGAGAACGCCCCAGAGCAGAAGAAGCACCTTCTATGCCAACTACGCCGAATCGCTGCAGCGCGTGGAGGTCACCCGCTTTGCCGAGAGGGTAATTAACCGATACCAGGCTCCCCAAAGCGACGTCTTGCTGCTGCTGCCCTGCTCTGCCAGAAAGCCTTACTCCACCTCCCGATCGCACCGGCTCTTTGCGGAGGCCATCGGATCTCAGTCGCCGCTATCTGCACGAGCTGATACTGACCTCACCCCTGGCTCTGGTGCCGCGCGAGCTGGAGGAGGCTTATCCCGCAGCCAGCTACGATGTTCCCGTCACCGGCCGCTGGGACCTGGAGGAGAGAGCGTGGCTGACCGGGTGTTTGGAGGCCTACCTCAAGAAGAACAGGTACGCCAGAATCGTGGCCCACCTGGAGGGAGAGCTGGAGCAGGCCGTGAAGGACTCCGGCCTGGAGGCAGTCTACACAGGCGGCGGGACCAACAGCCAGGCCCTGCAGGCGCTGGCGAATGCTGTAGCTGAGGCCTGCCGCGATGCCACGCGTCTGCCCGACCTTCGCCTCCTGCGCTACCGGGCCCACGCGGACTTCTACTTCGGGCCGGGCGCAGGCGACGCTCTCTTGGCCGGAAAGATCATAGTGAAAGGCAGAGAGATCCAGGACGAGATGAAACGGCAGCTGGCCGCGACAACCCCCAATGGAACCATCGCCCTCTCCCTGGCAGGAGCAAAGCGTCTGGAGCCTCTGGGGTGTTACTTGGTCAAGATAGGCGACTTCCTGCCCAAAGGCTCACTGCTGGCGCCCGGAGTGGTAGACGCCGACGAGCAGATCCGGCCGGGAGACGAGGTGATAGTTGCGGGAGAGAAAGCCTTTGGTGTCGGTCGGGCCAGGATGTCGGGCTGGGAGATGAAGGCATCCCGCAGAGGCGTGGCAGTGGAGATAAGGCATGTAGTGGGACAGAAGGGCTAATTCCCACTATGGAAAAGTCGCCGCAATAACGTGATGGCAATGAACGCGGGCGATATCGTTATAGGTAATTGGAGGTAGAGATGATTTCAATAACAGACAAGTGAAGATCTATTGTTACTTTAGCAACATTTGAGAGACGAGAGTAAAGCTGGTGGCAGTCCGGGAAAAATGATTAGATTGAATCCCATTCAATTATCAGTACATTGAATAATACCAGTAGTTGCCGTAATAATAGTTTGAGTATGGGTATGCCGGATATGTGTACGCAGGATAACACCCGAAGCTATAGTCGCAAGGATATGTATACGTTGGATAATATGAATACGTATACGTTGGATAGTATGCATACATATACGTTGGGTAATACCAAGAGTAGCTATAGTAGTGATCATACGCGGGATAATATCCGCAGTCATGACATACGTCGTGTGGATATGGCTTATTCGCAGCTACCGTTGCTACCAGCAGTCCTAATACCAGAACTGTCAATAAAAGTTTAATTGCTTTAATTAAGATCCCTCTGCACCATACTACGACGGGCTTAGTATTAGAAGACCACTTTTATGTGAGTGTCATACGAAGTTATGCACCGGCGCATAAAGTCAGTCCATTATTCGTGACTTGATGAAGGCCCGAAGGCTCAGGAAAAGCCTGGCCGAAGTTCGTATGGTGGGGCAGACTGAGTCGCAATTAAGCTAATAGTATTTGTGTCCCTAAACTATTTCAAGCTTTCAATCCTCGGTTGTCCGGAGTCGTCATATCGCAAGCCCATTCTTTTGCATCCGCGGCAATCTCTTATCGATATCCAGAAAGCTTGAAGCTATCAATGAGAAACGACGACGAGAGAAATACTTTGGAGCCCGGAGCTGATACATTGATCGTAACCAGATACATGGAGTTTGAAACGCTGAGCGGTGAAGTGAGAAATTTAACGGATGAAGTGCAGGAGGCGCTGGAGAGAGTACCCCTCAAAACAGGGGTGGTCACAGTCTTTGTCCCCGGAGCCACGGGGGCTATCACCACCATCGAGTACGAGGACGGGCTGGTGGCGGATCTTGCCGATGCCCTGCAGAGGACCGCCCCAGAGGAGATCGAGTACGCTCACAACGAGCGGTGGCATGACGGCAACGGTCACTCCCACATTCGCGCCTCGCTCCTGGGGCCCAGCCTCGTGGTGCCCTTTTGCGAGGGGCGGCTGATGCTGGGCACATGGCAGCAGATCGTTTTCCTGGAGCTGGATAACCGACCGCGGCAGCGGAAGGTTGTCCTGCAGATCATGGGCGAGTAGGCGCGCTATGGTGGCGATATTGTGTGGCGAATCAGTTGTTCCATTATCTCTATATCTCTCTGGCCTATGTGGTTTGTTGGAGTGGCTTGCAATAATTAAGCCAGAGGTTACGGAATCGAACCACAAAGGCACAGAGTTCGCAAAAGATGTGAAATTTCCTTTTTTTCAGTATCCTAAAAGCTCGTCAAATTGCTTCCTGGATAATAGTCGTCTCAGTTCGTCCATCCTCCGTTCGCTCTGCGACTCTGCGGTTTTCTTCTGCAACCACCAGGGTTTGATTATCCAGCTACGATTACTAACCGCAGAGACGCAGAGTTCGCAGAGACGTGAAATTTACCTTTGTCGCTATCGATATCTACCACTAAGATTCTGCGATCCTTGAATGATCAATTCAAGAAAGAGTTTATGAACAACAAGGATAGATAGCTATGTGGTGATAAAGTGAGTGTGATTGAGGTTGAGATCCCAGATTGCCTGCCCTTGAAGCCCCTAAAGAAGAAGATCAATGACCTCATTAAAGAAGAAGAAACCAAATGGGTGCTATTTGAGAGAGCAGTGGAGGATCTGGATCTTGCGAAAGAGGATCTTCTTGCTTTAGAGGAAGTGCGGGAGAGGGTATGGAAGGAAGAAAAGAAGAGCCTAGGATTGTAGCCGATACTAATATCCTTATATCAGCTCTTCTTAAGGATCATTCAATAAACGCACGATTGATTAAATCTAAATTTTTCGATATTTATTTTCCTGAATATGGATTGAAGGAAATAGAAAAATATCGGAGTTATATTATAGCAAAACGAAGGAGAAATTCTCAATCCTTGTCACTTGAATTTTCTGAGAGATATATCATGGAAGAAATTGAGATAGCCCCTTTTGATCTATATCGCCAAAAGATAAAAGATGCATCAGAGACCATGAAGGAGATCGATGAAAAGGATGCACCGATTCTGGCTTTGGCATTGCAGCTTTGCTGTCCGATATGGTCCAATGATAAGCATTTCAAGAGACAGAAGGCTGCTAAAGTTTATACAACTGCAGATCTTTTAGATCTCTTGAAGTCTAACGATGCAGATTAGTGCAGATCCGTTCATTTTTAGGGATATTACGAATAATATTTGAGGATATAAAAATGAAGACCTCTTACGACCCCAAATATGATGTTATGTACCGGAAAAGAAACAACATATTTGGTTTGAGCAAATAGTCGTCTCCGTCCGTTCGTCCTCCGCGCGCTCTGCGACTCTGCGGTTTTATTCCGTTAAAATCTCCTGGTGTTTAATTGTCAAGTTACGATTATTAACCACAGAAACGCAGCGCTAGATCACCGTTATCTGTGTAGGCATTCCCAACTGCATCAGGTCGCTTTGCCCCAGAGTTCTCCGGTTGCCTTCCCTGTCCACCAGGGTCAGGCTCTGCAGGTACCAGTCGCCCGTAGCATTAGCAGGCAGGAGCATCTGTGCGCTGTAGACTCCATCCTTTGCCGATCCGGAGGTGAGGTTCTGGGCCGGGAAGAGGGCCACTGCTTCCTCTCCCGCCGGGCCGGAGAACCTGGCCTCTGCTGCCCAGACGGCCTGGTCGTCTATGGCATGCAGAGTGAGGTTTATGGCTGGGTGGAGTTGGACCGGACCTCTTGCGGCTCAAAGGCGAAGCCCGCCAGGCTGGGGGCCTGGTCGTCCGCCAGAGGGCCGGAGGCCAAGCTCTGGGGCGGGCTCAGGGGATCGAGGCTCTCTCCCGACGTGGAAAAATCCTGGCTGCTGCTTCCGATCTTTATGGTCTTCTCGATGGAGAAGGCGCCCACCAGGTCTTCCACGCTGCGGCCGTAGGCGGAGGCGGCTGGGCTCGTGGCTATGATGAGGATAAGAAAGGCTGGAATTAGGATTCGGGAAACCGGAATTCTGATCACGATTGGAAAGTTGTGCTTGGTTAAGAGAAATAGGTTTTCCTTGGCCCGGAGGGCTAAGGCGAGGCTGGGAAGATGCTATGCTGGATGATAGAGAGGAGATCCGTAAATATTATTTGAAATGTTGCTGATGAGAACCGAATTACTTTCACCCCACTCCCTCCACCATCACCTCCCCCTCCAGAGTTACATAGATATCGGCATCCTGCTCCAGAGCTCTTTTCTTGAAGAGCCGGGGCGCCCTCCGCCGCAGCTGCACCACGATGTCCAGGGAGGTGACGGGCAACCTCATCCCTTTCTCATCCGCAGCGGCAAATATCATCTTGGGCAGATCGAAGACGTCTGTACCCGCCCTGGCCCGGCATGTGATGGGGGCGCGAATCATCATCCACTGCTGAAGCGTGCGCTCCGCCCGGGCGATATTCTGATGGGCGCGCTTCTCCAGGATGCTGATATTAGAGCGCGTGGTGCCGAGCCGCTCCGCTATATCCTGCTGAGAGAGGCCATGGTGGCGCAATTGCAATACCATGAGCTGTCTCGCCGTAAGGAAGGAATCTGCTGATTCTTCGATCTTTGCCTCGTCCATGGCGTCTATGGGCATCATCTTATCATTGGATCCAGAAGATGTATAAGAAGATAAAAGCATCCAAACACGATATCAATTAAGTCCCGGTCATCGTCTCCAAAATCTTTTTCTCCAGATCTGCTGATCAGATGTCCATGGAGGGAGATCAATCAAAGGAAATTTTATCCTCGGCATAATACTGCTGGCTGCGCTTTGCGCTCCTGCAGCAGGACAGCCAGCCGGGATCAGCTGCTACAACGAGGGCATTGCTCTTGCAGAGCAGGAGAGGTATGATGAGGCCATCGCGGAATTTGAAAGCTACATCAAGACCAATCCGCAAGATGCAAAAGCCTGGTATAACAAAGGCGTGGTCCTCACCCTGCAAAGCAAGTACGATGATGCAATTTATGCCTACGATAGAGTTATCGAGATCGAGCCGCAGGATGCAAACGCCTGGCTCAATAAGGGCGTTGTTCTCTACATTCAAGGCAAGTACGATGAGGCACTGCAGGCATCTGATAAAGCCCTGGAGCTGGACTCGCATTATGCAGACGCCTGGATAAACAAAGGCAATGCGCTTTATCAGCTGGGCAGGTATGATGGGGCCGTAGCAGCCTATGACCGAGCTATTGGGATCGATTCACAATCCTCTGAAGCCTGGTGCAACAAAGGCAATGCATTAAACGATATGAGTAAGCACGATCTGGCGCTATTGGCATCCGAAAAGGCCATTGAGATCGATCCAGAGCTGGCTGAGGCATGGAGATGCAAGGAGACTGCCCTCAGGTCATTGGGCCGGAACGCGGAGGCCGATCTGGCCCTCGCCAAGGCAAAGGAGTATACTGATAAATAAACAAGGAGCTCATAAATATCATCACCAGGGTGCTGTGATTTCGCATGAGAGAGGGTCCATGACCTTTCTTGACCTGAATATCTCCTCCGGCCTTCCCACGGCCGTCAGCCTGCCCGCCTGCAGCACTGCCACTTTGCTTGCCAGCAAAAAGGCCTCCCGCATATTGTGCGTGGCCAGGATCACAGTCGTCTTCTCTCCGGCCAGGCCCTGCAGGAGACTGATGACCGCCGCCGCGCTCTTCGGATCCAGGTTGGCTGTCGGTTCGTCCAGAAGCAGCAGCTCCGGCTCCAGTACCAATGCCCTGGCCAGGGCGATCCTCTGCATCTCTCCTCCCGAAAGCGTGTTGGCATCCCGCTTCTCGTACCCGGACAGGCCAACGGCAGCCAGAGCCTCCAGCACTTTTCCGCGATCATCCCTTCCCCTCATCTTCAGACCAAAGGAGACATTCTCCTGCACGCTGGCCTTGAACATGACCGGCTTTTGAAAGACCATGGCCATGCTGCGACGGGCCAAAAATCTCTCTTTCTCCGGACCGGCTGTGACAGTTCGGCCTTTGAACCGGATGCACCCTAAGCTTGGCGCCTCCAGCAGGTTCACCAGCCGCAGCAGAGTTGTTTTCCCCGATCCCGTGGGACCGACGAGGACCAGGACCTCGCCACGCTTCAAAGTCAAGTCGATCTCCTTGAGGATCTCCGCCTTGCCATAGCTTTTGCCGAGAGCTTTTATCTCCAGAAATGGCAGTCTGCCAGTCATTCCATCAGCCAGGTCCGTCAGCCAACTCCTCAGTCATCATCCTCGAACCATATTCAGCACAATATTGATCACCAGCGAGATGGATATGAGGATAATTCCCAGGGCCACTGGATAGCTCCAGGTTGCCCATGGAGGTCTCAAGGGCAATGGACGTGGTGAGCACGCGCGTGTAGCCCCGAATGTTTCCGCCGATCATCATGGCCACACCCACCTCCGAGAGCGCCCTGCCAAACCCGAGGAGCACGGCGGCCATGACCGCGACGCGGGCCTCTTTTATTACGGTGACTATTATCTGCAGCTCTGTTGCGCCCAATGATTTGGCAGTCTCCTTGATCAGCGGGTTGACCTCCGCCAGAGCTGTAATGGTGAGCCCGATCATAATGGGGCTGACGAGAATAGCCTGGCCCAGGATCATCCCCGCCGGGCTGAAGAGCAGGCCCAGGCCGCCCAATGGACCGGAGCGCGAGATGAGCAGGAAGACCAGGAGGCCTACAGTAACCGTGGGCAGGCTGTAAAGGGTATGAATCGCGTTTATTAATGCCCCTTTTCCCCAAAAACGGCGAAACTCGATGAAGCCCCCCAGGGGGATGCATACGACGGCGGCCAAAAAGGCGGACGATAAAGAGATGAAAAGAGACCTGGTGGTGATCTCCACCACCTGAGGGTCGAGGGTCGCTATCAGCTCAATAGCTCTGACAAGGCCGTTCCAGATCTCTTCCAACCAACTTCACCACTAACGATTTTTCTGACTTTCAGTTTATGCTGCCGCACAGGAGGCGGTCGTGGGTGCTGCGCACTCTCCATCAGAGCAGCCGATGAGGGTGCAGTTGCCCCTGGCCGGAGAGAAGAGAGGCTTGCCGTATTTCTCCATACCATAGCTGGCTATCAGATCCTGGCCTTCATCAGATACCAGGTAGTTGATGAACTCATTAGCCAGAGCGCAGTTCACATCAGGATGCTTCTCCGGGTTCACAGCCATGGCCACGTAAACATTCAGGAGATCATCTCCGCCTCCAATCAAGGATACCAGAGTCAGATTGCCCTGGTAGGCCATGAAGGTGGACATATCGCTCAGAGTGTAGGCCTGCTTCTCATTGGCAATGTTCAGTGTGGCGCCCATGCCCTGCCCGGCATCGACATACCAGGGTCCGGAATTGTTGACCAGGCTGTAGTTGAGGCCGGCATTCTTCCAGAGCAGCTTCTCGCGGGCATGTGTTCCCGAGTTGTCGCCCCGGGAGACGAACATCACCGATGCGGGATCGGCTTCTCCCTTGGCCATGATGGTAGCAAGTGCTTGTGAAGCATTCATGCCCTTGATGCCCGCGGGATCATCCTTCGGGCCGACCACATTGAAGTAGTTATAGGCAATGCATCTTCTCTCCAGGCCCTGCCCGTCCTCTATGAACTTCAGCTCCCTCGGCTTGTCGTGGACTATGAGGACGTCAACGTCGCCGCGCTCTCCGTACTGGATAGCAATGCCGGTCCCGCCGGAGACGACATCCAGGGATACGTTGTGCAACTTCATCGAACTTCTCCTTGATCAGGTCAAGGAGTCCGGTATCTTGCAGGCTGGTGGTAGTTGCCAGCTTCAGTCGTTCGCCTTCCGCTGCAAGTGCGCCGCTGCAAAAGACAGACAGCACCAGGAGCAGCAAGGATATCTTGAGCATTTTTCCTGCCATACATATCACTCTAGTTTAAGCACAGAGGCTTACGATAAATAAGTTATGTTAGCGGGCTAATCAAATGAAGAACAGGAATCTTCCCGGCGTTAATGCTCAAAAGATGAAAAAATTGGTATTGTATGCCCAATGGTCGGGCATACAAACACTGGCATCATTCAGATCTGGAAGCCGTATCTGCGCATCACGGCAGCCATCTCGGAGAGCATCTGCTGAGGCATCTCCGGCTGCATACCTGCCATCTGATGCGCTGGTTCTCTTACCCCTGGGAAAATGCCTGCCTCCAGGGAGTGGGCTGTCGGCTCGCTGGCCCACTGGAGGCGCCATCATATGCGCAGGCTCTCGGACGCCAGGCCATACGGCATGCGGCGGCGGCAGAGGCTGCGTGGGAGACATGGCATTACTGGGCCTCATTCTATCTCGTGCCCAGCTTCAGCTCCGGGTAGACCTCATCGATGGCTGACACCAGGACCGATTTCTCGAGTAGAAAAATTTGATTTGCCCCAAAGTGGCTTCTCCCCAGCAATGATCAACCCCAATCCGGAGACAGTGTGCATAAATGGTCATATGTGGGGGCACTGCTCCAGACCAGTCCACAATCTTGATTACCCTGAAGAGAATTTACTTACGATTATGCTCAAGGGTCAATCCATCCTCGTCACAGGCGGCGCAGGCTTCATAGGCAGCCACCTAGTGGAAAGGCTGCTTTTGGAGAATGAAGTAACCGTCCTGGACAACTTCAGCTCGGGAAAAAGAGAGTTCCTGGCCCCTCACCAGGATAACCCGGATTTCCATCTGCGGGAAGGGGACCTGAGGGATGCCGGCATGCTGGAAAAGGCTATTAAAGGAAAAGATATGGTCTTTCACCTGGCCGCTAATCCGGATGTGAAATTGGGCGCAGAAAACACCCATGTGCATCTGGAGCAAAATGTGCAGGCCACTTATAACCTTTTAGAGGCCATGCGTAAAACTGGAGTTCAACGCCTCGCATTCACCTCCACTTCCACAGTTTATGGGGAGGCAAGCAACTGTGCCCACACCTGAAGACTATGGCCCCCTGCTGCCCATCTCACTTTACGGCGCGTCGAAGCTCTCCTGCGAAGCGCTGATCTCTTCCTATTGCCACACCTTCGAGATGCAATCCTGGATCTATCGTTTCGCCAATATAGTGGGAGAGCGGGGCACGCATGGAGTTTTGGTGGACTTCATCCGCAAATTGCAGGAAAATCCCGCCAGTCTGGAGATACTGGGCTCAGGCAAGCAGCGCAAGTCCTACCTGGAGGTGAAAGACTGTGTTCAGGCTATGATGGACGCTGTGGAGCACTCCAGTGACGAGACCAATGTCTTCAACATAGGTTCAATCGACTCCGTGGATGTGACTGAGATCGCAGACATCGTTGTGGAGCAGATGGGGCTCTCCGGCGTCAGAGTACGATTATACAGGCGGCACTGATGGCCGGGGCTGGAAAGGCGACGTTAAAGTCATGCAGCTCTCCATAGAGAAGATCAAAAGGCATGGCTGGACGCCCAAAGCCAACTCTGCCCAGCGCCATCGAGGCGGCGGTGAAGGCGCTCCTTAGGGAATGAGCAAGGAACTTGCTCGCAAGATCAAACGCCCTGCATGCAAAATCAATGTCTTATTATAAATTCTTCTCGCTTAAAATAAGAAGTGCGGAATGGGCTCATCTCACATTGCTCACTGCCCATTTCGTCTCTTTCCACCAATCGCCTTCCAGCAGGGTGGCATTGTAGCCCATGAGCTTGAGGCTGTAGAAGAGCGGTAAGCCTCGGTGTGCCGTAGACGATGGCAGTTCCCGATTCATCCAGTGCGCCGGCCCAAACAGATCTTCCAGCGTGCCGGCATCTTTTATCTTGGAGTCTTCATAGATTTTATCCGCAGTAGCGAGACTGAGAGCATCTGTTGATCCTATTCCTGCCGTATTCAGAAAAGTCCCGCGCATCCACAATCTGCAACATCGGCCTGCGCAATCATGCTCTCCAGATCCTCGGACGTCACCAGGAGCCATGGCACGATATGAATTGTGTAGTTGGTAGGCTGGGAGACGGTGCGATTTGTCGTCAAGGCTACTCCTGCATCCCGGGCCGCATCAGCTCCTCCGTCAATCAGGCTTACATCCTTTGCCCGAGATAGCTCAGAGCCCAGAAGACGAAAGCCGCTCCCTCGTCCGATCGCCATAGACGAGGAGCCTGTCGCTCTCGTTCACTCCCGGCCCGCCCAGAGCCTCTTTGGCCCGGGATGGGTCCAGTACTGCCATCTGTTTGCAGATCTTTCCAGTAAAGGCTTCGGGACGCCGGGAATATGTCCGGACAGGTAGTCCGTTCGGATCTCACATCCAGAATAACCTGATCGCTCTTTGATGGAGTTGCCGGCTGGTGATGAGCTCGGGCAGTGCATAGCCCTTTTTCGGCGTGCGATCGGCCTGCTGCCGCGGCTGCAGAATTGCCGGTTGCCTGTCCGCTCTGGCTGGCCGTTTGGCTGGCCTGTTCCCTGGGCTCTCTCATAGGCCTCCTTCTGGGCCAGCCAGCCGTCCAGGTTGGTCCAGTCCGGGCAGGTGGGACAGAACTCGCCGGTCTCCGTGCCCTGCCAGTGCTATGCCTAAAACCAGGTTGAGATAGAGAGCCGCCAGCAGGGACGCAATTAATGTCATTCCCGCCAATTTTTGCAGCTCTCAAGACAAGATACACCGCAACCCATCGAAATCACTCCGAGGATACGGCGTCATGCCACTATTTCAGGCTTACTGATTCCAGGACTATTTCGGGCCCGTAGAACGGGAAACTATAAATACACATTACTGCTCATTGTAGTAATAATATGTACTATAATGTACTAGAATATACATTTGATAAATCATACTTTGTGGGGATGCCAAAATTGAGAGGAACATCGATTCGCCTGGAGAGAATATTCAACCGCAGCACAGGAAATGCAGTCATAATTCCCATGGACCACGGGGTTACTGTCGGCCCAATAAAGGGCATCAAGAGCGTCAAGACTATCGCTGATGCCGTAGCCCGCGGAGGGGCGGATGCCGCCGTGGTGCACAAGGGGGCGGCCATATTCGGCCATCGCGGCTACGGCCGGGACCTGGGATTGATCATTCATCTCTCCGCCTCCACGAACCTGGGCCCGGACCCCAACAATAAAGTCCTGGTGGCCACTGTGGAAGAGGCTCTGAAGATCGGAGCGGATGGCGTGAGCATTCACGTCAACGTGGGAGCAGAGGATGAAAGCCGCATGCTCTCAACTCTGGGGGAGATCTCTCGCGACTGCCAGGAGTGGGGCATGCCGCTGCTGGCTATGATGTATCCCCGGGGAAAGAAGATCAAAGACGAATACGGTGCCGAGTACATCGCCCACGCGGCACGGGTGGGTGCGGAGCTTGGTGCGGATATTGTAAAGACCAACTACACCGGCGACCCCGACAGCTTTGCCCGGGTGGTGGAGAGCTGCCCCGTTCCAGTGGTCATTGCAGGAGGGCCGAGAGTGGAGTCGGAGCTGGACCTGCTCCGCATGGTGGAAGGAGCCATATCAGCGGGAGCGCGGGGAGTGGCCATCGGCAGGAATGTCTTCCAGCATGAAAGTCCCGAGCTCATCGTACGCCGCATCTGCGGGGTGGTGCACAAAGGGTCTCCATGCCAAAGAGGCTCTGGAAATCGTTTCGGCAGAATAGATCTTGCAGATCTGCTCCTTTGTATCTCCAGAAGTGCCTGCTCAAATCCCAGGCATTAAAGATAAAAAGGTACAGTTGCTTCATAAGATTCGATGAAAGCGCCGTGGATCCTGAGTATAGCGCTCTACCTTCTCCTTTCAACCATTATTCCTGGCTGTGCAGAAGATCAAAGGGCAGAGGAGCCTCATCTGGAGGTCTCAGCTATTCATGGCGCACTGGAGATGGACAGGACGACAACATTCGCCATTGTGCTGCTCAACAATGCCTCGCCCCCGGAAGGGCCAGGAGAGCTTGATCTCAATAAAGCAAATGCCAGCAGCATCACTGCAGAGCTCGAAAGCTCCGATGATAGGATCCGGGTGCTCTCCGGGCCCCAAATGGCCGGCTCTCTTGGCCCTGGAGAGAACAAAACAGTTCAGTTTATGGCCCAGACAGAAGGGGCAGATGTGGGCATCTATCCCCTGCAGCTTCGCCTCAGCTATTCTCGACTATCCCAGGTGACGGCCTCGGGAGAAGAGAGCGCTCCTGATCTCGTCTTCAGCTATAAAGAAGTCTCTCAAGAGATACCTCTGCCTGTAAAGGTTGTGCGTGGACCCGGGATAGAGACTAAAGAGCTAAAGGGAGAGGCAATCAGGGGGAAAAGAGTCGAGCCTGGAGCTCTCAATTGTAAACAGTGGCGATGAGCCTGCCCTTGATCTCCGAGGTCGAGACGAGATCCATGCCGCCTTTTCTCCGGGTTGAGAATGAAAAAGGACCGGTGAATCTCGACCCAGGAGGCTCCTATCTGGTGAAGATGTTGGTATTCACGGATGAGAACGCCACTCCTGGCTACAGCCCCCTTCCCGTTAAGATCTCTTACCTGGAAACAGAAGAGATCGGTCAGAGGAGCCAGGACCTCGCCGTCCTGGTCATGGTTCATAACGATGAGTCTTCAGTCACCTGGCAACTTTCGCTGGCCGGGCTGGTGCTCCTGGCAGGAGGCTACTATGGACTGATAAGATTCCTGAACAAAAAGAGAAAGCCGCATAGAACCAGGAGAGTCTAAGAGGTCAAGCGCAGAAAACTCTCCTGAGCTTTTTCTAGAATTTCCTCCTCTCCGGGTATGACTCCCTCGCGCATGAGGACTTTTCCGTTGACGATGGTCGTGTCTACGCCTCCGGCCATGCTGTAGACCAGGTGCGACAGTATATTCGTCTCCGGGCAGAACCAGGGCTTTTTCAGGTCGATCAAGGCCAGGTCGGCGAGAGCGCCTACGACAAGTCCCATATTCATGCGGAAAGCTTTGTAGGCATTCTCTGTGGCGAGCTGCCAGATCTGCTTTGCCGAGAAGGCGGCGGGAGTATGGTAGGCGTTCTTCTGCACTATGGCGGTTGTCTTCATATCCTCAAAGAGGCTGAGGTTGTTGTTGCTCGAAGCTCCGTCTGTGCCAAGGCATACGTTTACGCCCGCCTTCATCAGTGTGTTCAGAGGAGCTATGCCCGAGGCCAGCTTCAGGTTGCTTACTGTGCAGCTCACCACATTGGCCTTCCTCTCCGCCAGAAGGCGGCAGTCCTCCTCGGAGAGCCAGACACAGTGGACGGCTGCCAGGCGTTCATTCACCATTCCCAGAGAGTCAAGATATTCCACCGGGCTCTTCCCTTTGGAGAGCAAAAAGCCGTCCACCTCCTCGCGGGTCTCGGAGAGGTGGATATGAATCATGGCGTCATGCCTGTCGGCTATCTCCTTTGCTTTGAGAAGTGTCTCCTCCGAGCAGGTATAAGCGGCATGAGGGCCGACCGCAGGCGTGATGAGCTCATCGTCCTTCCAGCGCCGGATGAAGGGCTCTACCTCCGAGAGGAGTTCGGGCCGCATATCGAAGACTACGCCGGATATGAAGGCTCGCAGGCCCATCTCCCGTGTAGCCTGGGCAGTCTCATCCGGAAAGTAGTACATGTCATTGTAGCAGGTAATTCCGAAGCGAATCAGCTCCAGGCAGCCGAGCTTCACCCCCCATTGGACATCCTCTGCCGTCAGCCGGGCTTCCAGGGGCCAGATCTTCTCCTTCAGCCAGGGCATCAGCTCCATGTCGTCCGCGTATCCACGCAGCAGAGTCATGGCCAGGTGAGTATGACCGTTGATGAACCCGGGTATGGCCAGTTTTCCCCGGCCGTCGATGACTTCATCCCCATCTTCGTCCCGCAAATCTGATCCGATCTTCGCGATCCTGCGATCCATAATGAGAATATCACGACCATGCAGCATCTGTCCGGATTGGAGAATGGAGACGTTTTTTATCAGCATCAGGGAAAATTAGTCCGAATAGATATTAAAATTGTCGAGAGGAAATCATCGCGCGAATGGTATCGTCAGGCTTAAGATCTCCCGGGCTCAAGAGTTGCCCTGGCGAGCTGAGGTAGCCAAGCGGCCTACGGCGCTGGTCTTGAGGTCCCGGGCTCAACTCCGCGACAGGACAACCAGTGGTGCATCGCACCTCGTGAGTTCAAATCTCACCCTCAGCGCTTCTTACAGGTAATTTTCGCCAACACAACTATCGCAGACCTCATCGCCAGCATATTTGGGGTAACAATTTTATTACCTCCGTTATTCAAACAAAGGGACTATTTATTCCACATAAAACCAAGATGTATATAAAGAATAATGATGAAAATGAGAATTTTAGAACAAAAATGGAGATTGCTTTCGAAGAGATTATAAAACCATTAGTTATCCCAAAAAGCATCGATCTCTATATCGTTTTCGATAGCTGGTGGTTTTCTTCGGATCTATTTAGCAAGTGTCTCAACTTAGGACACAATATTGTCTGCCAAATCAAGTCTGATAAGAAAATCGGGATCAATAAGGATATGTATTTCAAGGTTAAAGAATTAGCCCAATTAGCCAATCAAATTGAAGACAAATATTTTATTAAAACAACAATTAGTGTTCGAGGAAAAAGAAGACCTACTATGCATTTGAAAAGAAGGTAATCGTAGACAAGGTCGGTGAAGTTAAGCTTGTGGTCTCCAAGAGAAAAAGGATAGCATCACAAGATATTTTATAAGCACTAATGAATCGCTTTCATTGAAAGAAGTACTCTCAATTTACGAGGACAGAGACAGCTCACAGAGAAACAAATTAAAAATTAAGATTCAAAGATTGCCAATTAAGAGATAAATAATCAATTGAGAGATTTATTCAGCTAGTATTATCAGTATGGGCTGCTATTCTCTTATGGGAAATAGACAATCCGCCATCAGAAGATTCAAATCCGAGGACTATGGGCGACATGATCGATCGAGCAAAAAAAATGCAAGCCGTAGGAGAAACATTTGAATATGTGATGAGATATTTTAATTTACCAGTGCCCGAAGGTGGATTGCTCCATATACTTAAAAGCTTGGGATTGAAAATATGATTAAATATAGTTTAGAAATTATAGATAAAGGAGAAACTTGGAAAGTACAGTACCAGCAATGTTAAAATAAAATATATAAGAAATAATTATCAACAAATGATTTCATGCAGGCAAAAGATTCGAACCCTTGACTCCTGCGAAAATAGATCTCGGCTCTATTTTCCAGAAGCCTTCCCCACAAGCCCGCGTCCCTTATCTCTGACATAGCTCTGCAAGACCTCTTGCACCATGGTCATGAACTGCTCTTGCGTAAAGCCGAGCTGCGAAGCCAGGCGCTCCACCAGCGGCTCGACGTTCTTGACCTCATCGCTCTTGATGCTTCGCAGGATTATGGCTGCCATGGCCATCAGACGGAGCCCCTCCTGAATCTTGTCCCGCTGCACGGCCATGGCGCCCAGTTGAAAGAAGGCTCCCGCTTCGCCCGATCTATCCGCCAGCTCTTGAAAAATCCGCAAAGCCTCCTGGAAATGCTCCATCGCCTTCTCTTTGTTCCCCTCTTGCGAATCGATCAGACCCAGGCTGTGCAGGATGGTGGCTTCGCCTCTTCGGTCACCATTCTCACGCGCAAGCAAAAGTGCCCTTTGGAACTCCTGATCTGCAAGTGCCAAATCACCCTTTTCCAGGGAGAGGCTGGCCAGATTGAAGATGACGACGGCTTCCCCGTTTCTATCGCCCAGTTTCTGCATCAGCTGCAGAGATTCGAGGAGCTTTGGTCGCGCCGCCTCATAATCCTGCCTGATCGTATCCATCCGGGCCATCTCCTGCAAAGCTGCCGCCTTGCCGGACATATCTCCTAAACCCTCCGAGATCTCTGCAATCCTTTGCAGTTTCAAATGCGCGGCCTCAAACTCGCTCTTCTCCATATCGATGGATGCCAATCCCTGCAGGCCAGCTGCCTCTCCTGCCCTGTCTCCTTCGGAAATGTAGATATCCACAGCCTTTTGCAGGTTTTCTCGGGCCATGTCATGTTTTCCCATGAACAGGTATGCCATGCCCAAACCCAGGTAGGCAGAAGCAACAGGTGCAATCTCGATGGCTCGCGCGTACCACTCTCGAGCCCTTCCGTAATCGCCCTGATCCGCATAAGACCGGGCAATCCATGTCATGGTCTCGGCATGAGGCTCGCCCAATAATTCCTGGTTCAGTCTTATCAGCTCAGAGTAGTAGCCGCGCTTCTCCAGATAGCCGCTGATGCGCGTTGTCACAGCCCGGGCATCTTCCAGATCTCCTGCCGCCAGATAGTGACCTCGCGCTTCCAGGAGACAGTCCAGCCGGGAGAGTTGAAGCTCCGAGGAGCGGCCCGATTCGCCCTGGTCTCGGAGAAAATCTCCAGCCAATCTGTGTGCTCTGCGGCGCTCATCGGGGCTCAAGCAGGAAAGAAGCTGGTCACGTGTAGTTGAGGGCACAGCCCACAGCTTTCCCACTCCGTAAACGAGGGAAAGACTCTGCCAGAGAATGACATTATTGAGGGCCGTTTCAACCGGGACTTCTGCCACGGCAGCAAAACCGGCGGGGCTAACGGCTATGTCATAGACCGCCGCCCGGGAAAGGGCCTGATTAGACGCCTGGCTCAGGGAAGCGCATAGCATTGCCTGCGCATCGTCGCGCGGGTTTAAATCCGTCCTCAAAGCTCGGCGCATCCGGGCCAGGTGAGCCGCGTTCCCCAAAACGCTGGAATGCAGCGCTTGAAGACTGGCATAGGAGATCTCGCCCTTACGATAGCGATTTGCCACCGATTCATCCTGGAGGAGAATTCTTATGAAAGCAGTCTCGGATAGGCCGGCAAGCTTCAACTCGCGGGATTTGGAGGGCAGAATTGCAGCATCATTGGGAAGAGCCGGGCAGGTGATGATGGCGCGGCCAAAGTTCATGCCTTTGAGCATCTGCAGATAGAAATCTTTAAGAATGGGGTCTATTATCTTGCCCGTCTTGCCCTCCAGATCGAGGTCATCCCATACCATCAGGATGCGATTGCTTCTTAAGAATTCCATTGAATTCTTCAGCCTTTCCTTGACGGGGAGACTCGGATCTTTGAGCCTCTTCTGTTCTTCCCCGGGTCCTGCTGCGGCTATCCTGCCGATGACTGCTTCCAGAAGGCGAGCTGAGCTCAGGGGATTTTTGGGAGACGAGTAAATGGGCAGGATGGAATAGCCGGAGTGCGTAAGTATGCGGGCAAGATGATTGGCAAGAGTGCTCTTGCCGGAGCCTCGGGGGCCGGTTAGGATCAGAGTATGCGTTGATCCATCAAGAAGCGCAGGAACGAATTGCTGCAGATCCCGTCTCCTGTCCAGGAAGCACTCCGCATATCCTTCTGTCATGCCGGGCAGTGCAGTCTGCTCTTTGCAGACAGAGGCCGGAACGCTGGCCATTCGTTGGGGATCGAAGAGCCCGGATTGATCTCTGGGTTGATCTCTGGTCGCATAAAGGACAGGAAAAGCGGTGACCGCTTCCCCGCCGCTCTTTTGGCATCTCGTGAGCGGTGGCTTTTAGAGCTATATCCAGAGGTTGGCCCTTTACAATGGAATCGGTAGAAGGACAGGGCAGAAGCGGTTGAGCCATTCCAGGCCAGGACCAGAGGGATATGCTCCGCCAGTTGCTGGCTGAGAAGCCCCTGAGCAAATGTGGGTTCCTTCTGCCGGCCGCCCAGGATTAAACACTCGACACCGCTATTCTTCAGGGCCCCGGCCAGCTCCACTGCCGATCGAGGGCTCAGCCGGCCTCCCGTGCCCGGCAAGGAAAAAAGGGCTTGAACGCCGGTCATTCTTACCTGGCCCACCAGGTGAACCAGGTGAGGGCGGAAGGCCTCAGCCAGGCTTTTCAGCTCTTCCAGTGTTCCGGTGTCAGAGATCTCCAGTATTACATCCAGTCCCTCAGCCACCAATAATATCTCGCTTTCTTCTCGCTCGAAATCCAGGGGCTCGGCCGCCAGGAAGAGCACGCGCAAGGGGCCAGGAGCCAGATCGTGCGAGGATGTAGAAAGGCCATCCGAGACTCTTTGGATGGCGTATGATGCTGAAATTGTCGCTCTGGCCCAGGATATTTTCCAGGCCGGGGAGGCGGAGCTGTTCCCAGGGCAGCTGCAGAACCTCCGGAATTGACGAATTGATAACCAGTCTACCACCCGGCAATACCTTTGAGCCGAATTCCTGCCATCCGGCCTCCAGAAAGAGATGAAATAGACCGGCTCCCAGGATGGGCAGATAACTTTTCCCGCCCGGGCTTCCGCCATTCAGAAGAGAGAGATACTGCATTGCCATCTCTCGCACCTGGGAAGTCTGGACGGGTGAGAGCGTCCTCTCGGCTAAGACCTCTCCCGCCACTGTAACTTATGTAGTCAAAGGTTCTGGTCTGCGCGGTTCCTGACTCAGAAACAGCAATTATAATATTTTGCATCAATACTTCTCCTCCATGCTCATCCGCCATACTCATCCTCAATTTTATTCTCTATTATTCCTGTAACAGACTCATTCCTGGCCGGTTGAGCCTTTTCGAGCCCTCATCTCGCAGTAGTCCTTGGGCTCCAGGTGCACCACCACATCCTTGACGCCAACAATCTTGCTTTTTATGTTATGCTCCACATCTTTGGCCACTTTATGAGCCGCGTCGATGGATAGCGACGAGTCCACTCCGATATGCAGATCCACATAAATCTCTCCCGCCATGCCGCGCGTTCGGACGCGGTGGCAGGTGCAAACCTCATCTACCGACTTTGCCAGATCGACTATGACACTCTCTTCGATCGGAGCCTTATCCAGCAGGACGCTGGAGCTGTCTCTTATGATCTCCAGGCCCGTCAGAATGATCAGGCCGCAGATGATCAGGGCTATGACCGGATCGGCTAGAGGGTAGCCCATTTTGATCGCGACAAGCCCCAGAATGACCCCCAGCGAGGCATAAACGTCGCTCCGGGTGTGCATGGAGTCGGCCACCAGGATGCTGCTCTTCAACCTCTTGCCCAGGATATACTCATAAGCCGAAACGCCGATATTGACGGCCAGAGTCAGGCCCATGATGCCGAAGGAGAGCAAGGTTACCTCGGGAACAGACGGATTTTCAAAGCGATCGATTGCGGCCAGTATCAGTTGAAAGCAGCTGGCGAAGAGAAGGACGGCGATGCCTATAGAGGCAAACGTCTCGAACTTGGCATGGCCGTATGGATGCTCCTTATCGGGCGGGCGGGAGGCTAGGGAGATGCCCACCAGGCCGATGATGTTGGAGGTGCTGTCGAAAAGGGAATGCAGGCCATCGGCGCTCATGCTCAGGGAGTTGGTGGCCAGGCCATAAACCCCTTTCAGCAGAGCTACGGATATGTTCAGGACGAATACAATGATCAGAATGCGCCGAACCGCATCGTAGTAGGCCACAATGATAGTTATGCCGGGAAGCGATAAATAATTTCGTAGGGCTTGACGCTCAATGAAAGCATCTTTATGCATAAGAAGGAGGGAGGCAAAAGTCTTCTGGGTGTAGGAGGGAGAAAACAGGCCATTGACTTTCGCCAATATACTATACGTCAATTGCCGATATTTAAGGCTTTCGATTAGTAAGAATCGAGAGCATAAACCTCAATCATGGGGAAAGAACAGAAAACAGCATAATCGATTCTCGGGCGGGCCAGCGCGAAATCCACAGCGCCCTACAAGGCGGAGCCAGTCACAGAAGTGATGACCTGGCCTGCCCGAAGCTCGACTATAATTAAGCTTGGATCGAGGCGGCAGCAGCACTGGAATTTGACACAGCGTCCGAATTACCGGAACCCCAACTCACTGGGCCTTATGCTTGCCTCTCGCCCTTTGGCTTTGTGCCGCAACATGTCCCGGTCGTGTATTAGCGCGAGATCCTTTCGGCAGATTACTGCACCTGTTACCGTGCGCAATTTTTTTTTTGCTGCCGAAGTTTCAGTCTCACAGGCTCGTAGCCGAATGCAGTGCCACGACGGCATGCATCTCCTGGAACAAGGAAAGCGATCTGATCCTATAAGCGACCGCAAACTGCCTCTCGGAGGGACAGCGATTAAATCATCCTTGCCAAACAGAGCATCATCGGAATCTAGTTAGGCCCACGACACGCCCGCCACCCTTTGTATAAAGCGGCAAACTACCTATTTAGTCGTTATGTATACTTGTAGTTTGCGGTTGAGTGGCAATTGCCAGCTATGTGGATCTATCGATTACGGGATGAATCCACCCGCTCTGCCATTAGGCTGCTTTAGATGAGCCTATGTGCAGGACCTGAACCCCTGGGCAAGGACCTGGCCGAGCTGATCGAAGAGCTCATTGACCTCCTCGTTTTTCTTCCTGGGTGCCGCGAGTCGGCCTGCGGGCCTCCCGCGCTATGGTTGGGCGCTGCTTATGGCCGCGGCCGGCCGAGCGACGGCTGTTAAACTGCAGACCAAATAGACCGAGAGACCATTTGAGAACAAGTCTCCGAAGTTGCGAAGCAATGCAAGAGGCTATATGGTTCGCGATGAATTAGGGGAATATCCACAATAATCGAAGGAAAGCCTCTTGAAAATGGCGAGGAGCACACATTTAACGCGCAAGTATTTATTGAATGCTGGACCTATCTATCACAAGGTGATTAGAAATGGTGAAGATGCCCGCAGAAGTCAGGGAGACCCTGGAGAAGCAGAAGCCCATACCGATTGCCACAGCCAGCAAGTCGGGAGTTCCCAATGTGGTCTTTGTGGGACTGTTGAAGATCGTAGACGATGAGACGCTCATGTTGGCGGACAACTTCTTCTACAAGACCGCTCAGAACCTGATGGATAATCCCAAGATTGCTATCCTCTGCTACAATAGCGAAACCAAGAAGTCCTTCCAGATCAAGGGAAATGTAACGCTCTGCAAGGACGGCGATAACTTTGCCGCGATGAGAACCTGGGTGCATGGCGTCAACAACAAACTGCCGGCCAAGTCCTGCGTCATGGTCAAGATCACAGAGATCTACAATGCCATGTGGGGACCGGCGGCAGGGAAACAGATAGCTTGAGGGCACAATCTAACTTATAAGTGATGGTGGCAAAGCACATTGTATCACAGCTTTTATATACTATTACATTTATGTACCCTGTGATCCCCACCTACAAACAACATACTTTTTTAATTTTCGCCCTTGAGCTTATGGGCAGAGCTGCAGTTAGATATCTAAGGGCTCCAGAAGAAACGCTATTAACGAACCGGTCCTCGCCTCTTTCCCTGCCTCAAAGCTACAGATAAAAAGATTCAAATTATCACGCTCATCAGATCCCAGCCCACTATCGTCGGCGCCCCAGATAGCTCTATAACCTGCTCAGCCATCTCATCCTCATGCCCTTCCGCCTGCGGGTAGAGGTGAGTGAGAATCACGCGCTTTACGCCCTGGTTGCGAAGCATATTGCCCAGCTTCCTGGGCGTGCTGTGGTTGGTGACATCAAATGGCTCCGGGAAAGAGCACTCGTGGATAAGCAGGTCCGCGCCATCCGCCAGAGCAGCCACGCGGGCGGAGGGCTCAGTATCGCCCGAGTAGACGATCACTTTTTCTTCTGCATCCAGGCGAAAGGCCAGAGCGGTCACGCTATGGCGGGCCTCCTCGGCAAATATGTCATAGCCCTTGAGGGAGAAGGAATCCATGGGGGAGAGTTCGTGCACCACACACTGCATCTCTTCCAGGTTGGGGTAAGCGCTGCGAACTATCTTAAACCAGATATCAGTTCCTTTGGGGCCGTAAATCTCCAGGTCAGGCAAGCCTGACAGGTAACGAGCATTGGCCAGAGCCAGGAGATCGGAGACATGATCCAGATGTAGATGCGTGAGCACTACTGTGTCCAGAGGCTCAATGGGAACGCCGGCCTGCTCCAGGCGCAGGAGTGTGCCCGCACCGCAGTCAAAGAGCAAGGGCTGATCGCTCTCCAGCAAAACCGCTGCCTGGGAGCGGCCGGGCTGGGGGATGCCCACACCCGTGCCAAGCAGCGTGACCTTCAGGCTCATTCAGTAATAATTCTGACCCGATGGTAAATAATAGTATTCATAGGCCATTTCTTAGACCAGAGATAACAGGAGATGAGAAGCTATCGAAATGGTTCTCTTAAATCATCTGAACATTCCTTTTCGCTCTCGCCTTCTCGCACATTTTTTTGTCCAAGGTTAACAGCGTCACTTCTTCCCTCTCTGCTGCTGCCAGGAAAAGCGAATCATAAAATGTCGTTTTGTTCTCCAGGGCAATCTCGTATGCCATTCCAGCCAGATCCGACGTGCAAATCACGGTGCATGACTTGATGTACTCCAGGCATTTATAGAGCGACGCCCTGGTTGATTCTTTGCTTTCTTTAAACAGGGCGACCCTCTTCCAGGCAGCATTGCCAACTTCAGCTACGGCAAGATCAATTGTGATCGGACTGAGTTTATCTACCACGTTTGCTGCTCGTTCAGAAGCGTCTTCTTCAAAATAGAGGGAAAAAATAACGCCCGAATCAAGGACCGCTCTATCTCGCATCTCTGTCCTCTCTAATAAGTTCAGATGCGCTAATGCCTATATTTTTAGTTGCTTTTCTCAGCTCTCGTGCTTCTGCCAGCAGAACATGTCTTCTCTTCTCCCTGACCAGCTCCTCAACCGCCTGCCGGATGTCCGACTGCCAGTTAATGTCCTTCATCTCATCCATCATTTGCCGGACTTCTGCAGGGATCCGAATTGTGTACACACAACTTGCAGACATGATGTAATGTTTATGTTAAAGATATATACATATTACTATCTCGCTTGATACATCGCAAACTTTTAACATAAGAACGACAAAGAAACGCTAAGGGGAGAGAATGTCTTTGCAGCAACTCAGGGAGAACGAGAAAGCCAATACGGCTAAGACCTCCCCCATCCTTGCCAATATCGATGCCGACGAAGCCCACCGTTCCAGGGCCGGGCGCCTGGCAAGAGCGATCGCATCCGACGGGCATTTTCTCATTGGGAAGGTGGAGAACCTTTCCCATGACATACGTTTTCAGTGGATGGGCCACACTCTGAACATCGAGCTAAAAGACTTCTCAAGCGACGGACAGAGCGATTATGTGAATTCAATCATCAATTCCGAAGGCCGGCTTTATCATCAAGTCTTAACAGCTCGGGAGACCGAAGATCCTTTGGTAATTCTAGTCCTGGGCGGGGATACCCAAGTGGCTTCGGCCATAGAACGGTCCGTCTTCTCAAGAGGTTTTCTGGGAGCGGAGGCAGAAGACAAAATCATCGAATATACTCACAGGGTGGAAGTCTTTGAGGCCAACTGCGAGGGCTGCAATATCCGGGTATGGAGAATGCTGGATAATCCCTTCGGGCGACTGCTCCAGAGAGTCCGCAAGATCCTGCAGGGTGGGAATTTTTCTGCCTTTCGTCCCCTTCCTGCCGAAGGCGAGCGAAAGTCAGCGGCGCTGTCCCTGCTCATTGGAAACGGCATGGGACCGGCAAGGTCGGAGGCTATTTTGGAAAAGTTCAATCTCATACTGCTGCCCAAGGGGCCAGATGCCTGCCTTTGCGACTGCAAGGGAATCGGACCCAAGCTCGCGTCAGCCATCCAGGAAGCATTAGAGCTGCCCGATGAAGTGGTAGCGCGCCCGAAGTCACCAAAGGCCGGGCGAGCGCGGGCGCAGCAGAGAAGCAAACAGGATTCATGACATCAACTGAACGGATGCAGCCGCTAAATCCGGGGTTGGGTTTAAGTATCAGCAAATGGTTTCTTCTCAAGTCAACTAAGAAATTTCAAGGTGATATTTTTGCAGAAGAGCGTCGTCAAGGATCCAGGTCTGGCAGAAGCAGGAGAGAAGCGCATCGAATGGGCCCGCAGGCATATGCCCGTTCTGGAGAAGATCAAGCAGGAGTTCGAGAGAGATAAGCCCCTCAAGGGCGCGCGCATCGTGGCCTGCCTGCACGTGACTGTGGAGACGGCCAACCTCATCACCACCCTCGTGGCGGGCGGAGCCGAGGTGGCGGTCACGGGCTCCAATCCCCTCTCCACTCAGGACGAGGTGGCGGCAGCGCTCGCAGCTCGCGGCCTCTATGTCTACGCCTTCCGGGGCGAGAACGATAAAGAGTACTACGAATGCATCAAGAAGGCTCTGGAGCTCAAGCCCAATGTCAGCCTGGACGACGGCGCAGACACCATCGCCATCATCCACAAGGAGCAGCCGGAGCTTGCCGCCCAGATGTTCGGCGGCTGCGAGGAGACCACCACCGGAGTCGTGCGCCTGCGGGCCATGGCCGAGGATAATGCGCTGCTCTACCCGGTCATAGCTGTGAACGACGCCGAGACCAAGATGATGTTCGACAACCGCTATGGCACTGGCCAGAGCACATTGCACGGCATTATGCAAGCGACCAACTTCCTCTTCGCCGGCAAGACCGTGGTCGTGGGCGGCTACGGCTGGTGCGGCCGGGGATTTGCCATGCGGGCCAAAGGCCTGGGTGCTAATGTCATCGTCATAGAGATCGAGCCGCGCAAAGCCCTGGAGGCTGCTATGGACGGCTACCGGGTCATGCCTATGCTGCAGGCGGCGCCCCTGGGAGATCTATTTGTCACCCTCACCGGCGACATAAACGTCATCCGAAAAGAGCACTTCGAGCTGATGAAGGACCAGGCAATCCTTGCCAATAGCGGCCACTTCAATGTGGAGATCGACATCTCCGCCCTGGAGAAGATCGCATCAGAGAAGAATGAGATACAAAACAACGTCACAGAGTATAAGCTCAAGGACGGCCGCAGGCTCTACCTGCTGGCGGAAGGCCGGCTCATCAATTTGGCTGCCGCCTATGGCCACCCCCCCGAGGTCATGGACATGTCCTTTGCCAACCAGGCACTGGCAGTTCGCTACATTGTGGAGCACGGGCGAGATCTGGAGAAGAAGGTCTATGCCGTGCCTGTGGAGATCGATCGCAGGGTAGCGGAGCTGAAACTGGCCTCCATGGGTCTTGAGACGGAGAAGCTCACGGAAGAGCAGTACAAATACCTGCATAGCTGGCAGATGGGAACCTGAAAGAGGTGTTCGGCCTTGGATCTGTTGAGGGAGAATCTGGAGGCATACCTGAAGAGCCTCTATGGAAACGATCTTAAGCTCATTAGCCTGCAAAAGCTGGGAGAGACCATCCCGACCACAGAGGACGTGAAGGGATTTGGATATGGATCGCCTCTGCTAGTGGAGTATCAGGTCTCGGGAAAAAAGGGCTCTAGCGTACTCTCTTCCATGCGCGTGCAGCACGGCTTCGGCCATGACCATTTCTCCGACCGGGCCAGGATAATGATCTGGCAGAACTCGACCTTTGCCAACCTACCCAAGCATGTCCCATCTCTTGATGTGGGCTACTTCACCGAAAAAGGGAAGCTGGTGTCCGCCGGAGACGCTCGCGAGTATTTCCTGCTCATGGAGAAGATCGAGGGAAAGGAGTACTTCTTCGATCTGGAGAGGGTCAAAGAGCAGGGAGCGACAGAACTGGACCACGAGCGGGTCATCGCCCTCTCCAATTATCTGGCCGAGATTCATTCCGTTAAGAACGACTGCCCGCCGCTATATCTGCGCAAGATCAGGGAGACGGTGGGAGATGGCGAGTGCATCTTCGGCATCCTGGACGACTACCCGGAAGACCCCAGTTTCCTGGACCCGGATGAGCTGCAAGAGATCGAGAAGGTCTGCGTGGAATGGCGCTGGAGGCTTCACGGCAAGACCAGCCGCCTCTGTCAGGTGCATGGCGACTTCCATCCCTGGAATATCATGTTCCGGGAGGGCACGGACTTCTCCGTCCTGGACAGAAGCCGGGGAGAGTGGGGTGAAGCGGCTGACGACATCACCGCTCTGGCCATGAATTACATCTTCTACTCGGTGCAAAAGAGCCTGCGCCTGACCGGTGACCTGAAAGACCTCTTCGAGCTCTTCTTTGAGAACTACCTGGAAAAGACCGGAGACGACGAACTCCTGGAGGTCATCGCACCATTCTTCGCCTTCCGGGCGGTGGTCGTGGCCAGCCCCACCTGGTATCCGCTTCTCTCTGATGATGTTCGAAGGACGCTCTTCAATTTCCTGGAGAAAGTTCTGGCCTCGAAGCGATTCAATTTCAGGGATGTAAACAGCTACCTGGATTGAAGAATAAAATGAAAACCTACGCCTTCGAACTCTCCGGGGAGCATGAGACTCTGCCCAGATGTGAAGCTCTGGCGCTGGTGGAGATCAATTCCGCCAGCTTTCGGGAGATTGCCTTCCTGGACCAGTGCCTGATCGTCGAGGCGGAAGGCCTGGATGTGCAGCTGCTGGCCGAGCGCCTGGCTATGACCCATCGCATCATCGAGGTCCTGACGATCTGCGACGCAAATCTGGAGGCTCTTGCCGGGTGTGCAGGCGGCTTGGATCTTCCCCGGAAGAGATATCTGTTCAGGGCTCGACGGATCAAGGACGCTGCGCCCGGTGCAGATGCCGTGGAGCATGAGGTGGGACGAGTTCTCTTTCAGAAAGGCTACAAGGCGGACCTGAAAGATCCGGAGATGGTGCTGAGGGCCATTATCACGTCAGGAAAGATAATCCTGGGGCTGGAAGCGGCCGTAATGGATCGCAGCTCTTTTGAGGCGCGCCGTCCCCATCTAAAGCCTTTCTTTCACCCCGGCGTTCTCATGCCGCGCATGGCCCGCTCATTGGTCAACCTGACCCAGACTCGTGCTGGCGAGCGGCTGCTCGACCCCTTTGCAGGAACCTGCGGCATTCTGATTGAGGCCTGTCTGATCGGCATTGAGGGTGTGGGCATAGAAGTTCAAACCCGGCTTGTAAAGGGAGCTCTCTGCAACCTCCATAACCTGGATTGCAGTCTGGTACAGGGAGATGCAAAGCGTCTGCCCCTGCAAGATGCTTCCATGGACGGAGCCGTCCTGGATACGCCTTATGGAAGGTCGGCCAGGATCCTGGCCGTCTCCAAAGAACACCTTTTGGAGGAGAGCCTGGGAGAGCTCTTCCGGGTGATCAGGCCCGGCAGACGCATGGTAATCGTGGCGGATAGATCCCTTGACGATATGCTGGCCAATGCCGGGTTCAACATCATCCAAAAACATACGGACCGGGTGCATAGAAGCCTGACCAGGCATATATTTGTCTGCCAAAAAGGCGAGGCAAAAATATAAGCAATACTGCATATAAAAAATCTTAGTATAATAATATAGATATTTGATAAGAAAGTGAAGACGCTCAGGGTGCAGCGGCAACTAATCTATGCGGTTTTTCTAATTCCTTCATTTCAGGACTATTTACGCCGATACTCACGATTAGTTATTCAATACTAGTATATTTCTCTTTGAATCGCTTTGAGGCTCCCCAATAGCTCAGTTCCTTTTTCCGTAGTTTCGTATATTAAAGAAGGCTCTCGTTTAGTATCAATAAACCCCTTTTCGGTCAATAGTTTTAAATATGGGTCTACAGTTCTGAAATTGAGATTTGCCT
Organism: uncultured Methanosarcinales archaeon; assembly: GCA_963702455.1. Lineage (GTDB taxonomy): Archaea > Halobacteriota > Methanosarcinia > Methanotrichales > Methanotrichaceae > Methanothrix. Next base: position 70,436 of record CAVPCV010000005.1, on the reverse strand, counting down.
GGTATACTATCCGAGTCTTATTTGCTCCGTGAGTGCAAATAAATAATATCTGAGATATGATCAAATCGCGGCTCCGTTTCATTAATCCACCCCTATATTCCCAGTTATATTTTTAATAAGTTTCACGCAATTTTGCCCCAATCAGTGTATTTTGCTTTAAGTCAGCAATTATGATAAGGTCCAAAATAGGATATAAATCTGGTGGACCAAAGATACGGAAGATTTATATCTCGTATTTAGAAAAAACGTCGAGGATTCAACTGATTAGAGTGTCCAGCACTGATTTATGAGGAACAAAACAAGAGATGACCGACTTCTTGTCACAGATACAGATCCTGCTATGGGCACAGTGTCGTTAGCCGACACAAAATCATTTGTCAGTGATCCTGTCTATGCTAATGGCATGGCCGGTAAATGCACCTTGCTGAGATGGCTTTACTCAATAGATCATGGTCAAACCTTCTAGAACTTTCCAATATTTTGGTCGCGAATTAGAGGATAGATTGGGCCATACATTTGGGGCGAGTAAGTGATGATGAAAGATATGTTGAGGCGGGAAGCAAACGACCGCGGATAAACACTTGCACGAGAAAGATTGACATCAATAATGGATATTTAATAAGCCTAAAATTTAAGTAGTTTGGTCGGACATAAGTCTTTATAGGAGTTTATTGCACACCTTTGAAATCAGCAAATGGTCGTCTGCCTTTGATTCAACCAAGCAATTTGGCTCTGGCCCGGATATGAGATTTGACGGGAGTCTCGGGAGCCCAAGGATAAGTTGGATCGGCAGAGGAGCAGGTAAGCCCGCGAATCATCTCGCAGCCCGGATAGAGCGCCCTGATGTCTTCTCCATCAAACCTTCTCCGGGATTGAATATGCAGAGTAATCCTGGAAACTCTGGTTGGAGCGAAGATATAGTGAAGACTACCTATCTGTAAGATGCCCGGGAAGCAAGCGCATGGGCAATTGTGACCCCATAATACAGTTACATTGGAAACCTAAATTCTGTGATGAGTGAATAAGAGGCTACTCAATGTCGTCTGCATGCGATAAATACGATCTGGCCGAGACTAAACTCAAGGCCTTCACCAGATCTGCAGTGCGTACAAAAGTGATGCTCTGCCTACTGGAGAAAGAGCTGAATGCCGGAGAGCTTGAGAAGAAGATGGGGCTTCGAGCTACCACAATACTGCATTCCCTCAAGGAGTTGAGCGAGGAAAAGCTGGTCACCAAAAGGGACCGAGGATATCAGCTCACAAATATAGGCAGAATCCAGGCTCTGATCCTGGAGGAGCTGATCGGCACCATAGTGGTTCTAGATCTACATTGGGATTTTTGGATGACTCATGACCTGAGCGATATACCCGTCAAGCTGCAAATGAATCTCGGTATGCTGGTTCAATCCCAGTTGATCAAATCGGATCCCACTTCACTTCTCAAATGCCATGAATATTTTGTGGCAGAGCTCATGAGGTCTAAAGAGATTCATGGAGTGTCGGCCATAATTGCCCCTGGGTACACAGAGGGTATCTCCAAGGCCATTGAAAATGGAGCCTGGGTAGAGCTGATTTTAACTCCGGCCGTCTATAGCGCCGTGCTCAAAGAGCACATCGATCTCTTGAAGAGGTTGCTTCGATCCGATAACTTCTCTTTGTACGTACTAAGAAAAGACGTCAAGATAGCCTTCACTGTAACAGACTCCATGGTCTCATTGGGGCTGTACAGACTGGATGATGGGTACGACCTCGTTAATGACCTTTTTTGTGAAGGAGAGACCTCACATGCTTGGGGCATGAAGCTATTTAATTATTATCTTAATCAATCCACATTAATAAAAAATGTTTAGCTTAAATTTTGAATGTAGCTTTTTTCGCAATTTATCAGCTAATATTTATTATATCTTATTTTTTAATAGTTGTGAAACTTTTGGCAATTCATTTATATGATTGCGACAATTTTTTTGCAAAACGATAGATGATGTTCATTTCCAAAAAAAGAGGTAACCATGTCTGTGTGTACACTATTGGACGTTAAAGATAACCTGAAGGCTTTCTTGGCCGACGAGGCCGGAAACCTAATCAATATCTTTAAAATGATCTTTTCATTTTTGGGGGTCAGCTCCCTCTACATCGGATTCTCAGGGTTTTGTGCAACATTCGTGGGCTTCATCCTGCTTGGTGTCAGGCCCAACCTCCATGCATGTATCGCTGTATTCCTGGCAGTCTTCAGCGTATATAGTCTCAACAAACTGACGGATAGAAAGGAAGATGCCATCAACTTTCCAGAAAGGTTGGGCTTCCTGGCAGGAAGGACCAGATTAATCCTTGTCTACTCCCTGATGTCCTATGCGCTCTCCGTTCTGCTGATTTACGGGGAGAAATCCATGTCTATTCCTGTGATATTCATCCCTTTGTTGGCCAACTCTCTTTACAGTTGTAGGCTTATTCCTGGTCTTCCAAGGCTCAAAGATATACCTTTCATGAAAAATCTGGTTGTAGCTTTCTCTTGGGCTCTTGTCTGTGTGCTAATCCCTGCAGCCTACTCGGGATGCTCGGATGCAGGCGTCATTTTGATCATCTACTTCATGACCCAAAAGTACCTCATTAATACTATCCTCTACGATATCAGGGATGTAGCCGGGGACAGAGAGAATGGAATAAGGACTGTACCATGCCTGTTAGGTCCCAAAAAGACTTTATTAATTCTTCTAGCAATAAACAGCACGCTTTTGCCCCTTTTGGCGCTGACAGAGGGCACCTCTCGATTGCTGATAGGAGGAATGATCGTCTATGGATACGTCTATATCCTCCACTTTAGCAAGAAGCAGAGCCCTTTATCACTTGATCTCGTTGTTGATGGGGAATGGATGCTGGCTTGCATATTGATAATGCTGCTGAGCAGAATGGGCATGATCTGAAGCAAAGCTCAAACATCCTTTTCTCTCTAGCAGAGCTGCATTTAAGCAATCAGGCAAAAGCCAAGAGATCTAAGCAGAGGATTCAGGCCTCTGCCGCCTCGTAGTCGGTATCGATGGTATCCTGAAGACCATCCTCGGTATGAACCGTCACCATGCGCTCAGAGACATCCTGATCAGAGAGAATATCCAAAAAGCGCTTCGTGTACCCATCTCTCTCCGACGCCTTCTGGCTGTCAAAGATATTTCTATATTCAGAAATGGTGGAAGGAGCTACACGCAGGCTTTCAGCCATATCTTTAACGGATTTGCTGGCATCCGTCAGGCGAAGAAACTCCTCCTTATCGAATGGAGGCTTCAGATCCGTCTCGCGAAATAGATGGAGCTTAATTCGGGCCCGGCTGACAGTCTTATTGAGGGCTCTGTCACCCAGTTGCTCTGCAATCTCGGTATCACTCAATCCTTTATAAAAGAGCCTCACCACAGAGGATAACTGCTCGGGAGTCAGCTTCGTCTGGATGCTGTATTGTTTGATCATCTCCCTGACTACCCCCAATAGAGCGCGCTCAATCTCGCCGCTTCCCCGGAGACTACCATGACGAGTGGCCTGCTTCTCCACGACCTTGGTGGTGGCGCCAATCTTCATAACGAGATCACGCAGCTGATCAGTCCTACCACTCATTTGAGATACTCACCCCAATGGAACTCCCATGTTTATAGTATAAAGAGATTTCGATTGTATTACAAACCTTTTTATACACGGGCTTCGTCTAGAAAGGCGGAATGTCCGAGACCAGCATATATGTTGTTAAGACCACTGCGAATCAAGAACGATCGGTGGCCAACATGATCGCCCAGATAGCACGCAAGGAAAAGTATGATATAAGGGCACTGCTGGTACCAGATGTGCTGAAAGGCTACGTTCTTGTGGAATCACCAGCCCCCGAGATCGTAGATCAGGCGATTCAAGGAATACCCCACGCACGCTCTGTGATAAAAGGGGCCTCGAATATCGAAGAGGTTGAACACTTTCTCACCCCCAAGCCTGCAGTAATCGGAATTAATGAAGGCGCAATCGTTGAGCTCATATCCGGGCCCTTCAAGGGAGAGAAGGCAAGGGTCAAACGCGTGGACGTTGCCAAGGAAGAGATAACTGTGGAACTCTTTGAAGCTATGGTGCCCATCCCCATCACAGTAAGGGGAGATCACGTACGCGTGCTCAGTAAAGATGAAACTTAGAGGTGTTTGATTTGGCTAATGTCGTAGAAGCATTGGTCCCTGGCGGAAAGGCTAGCGCGGGGCCACCTTTGGGCCCGGCCCTTGGACCTCTGGGCGTTAATGTAGCCCAGGTGGTTGCCAAGATCAATGAGCAGACGAAAGATCTCAACGGAATGCAAGTTCCCAGTCAAGGTCATAGTGAAGTCCAGGACCGAATTCGAAATCGAAGTCGGAACTCCTCCCACATCGGCCCTTATCATCAGGGAGATAGGTGTGGAGAAGGGCACTGGCGACAAAACCATCGTAGGGGATCTGACAATGGAGCAGGTCCTGAAGATCGCGAACATCAAGAGAAAAGGCCTTCTCTCCAAGACCCTGAAGAACGCTGCCCGCGAGGTCATCGGCACAGCAGGATCTTTGGGCGCGACCGTTGATGGTATGCCCAGCAAAGAGGCTCAACTGGCTGTGGCCAGCGGCAAATACGATGAGATATTAGAAGCGAAGGCTTGAAATATAAAGTTATAATCTGAATTCTGATTCTCTTTTTTGAGAAGCCGTAGGAGACCACAAAAGTCGCAGACTACGGAGGATTGAAATGGATATCGAAGAAGCCGTTAAACAGGCTATCACTGAGGCACCTGCCAGGAAGTTCAGCGAGAGCGTGGATCTGGCCATCAACCTTCACAACATCGACCTTGCCCAACCGGCAAACAGAGTCGATGCCGAGGTTATCCTACCCCACGGACTTGGCAAACCGACCAAGATCGCTGTATTCGCTGCTGGAGAGACTGCCCTGCGAGCCAAGAGCGCAGGCGCTGACCGGGTTATCACTGCGGACGAGATCAAGGAGTTCGCGGGAGACAAGAGAGCAGCGCGCAAACTGGCCGACGAGTACAAGTTCTTCATTGCAGAGACTCAGTTCATGCCTGTCATAGGTAAGAGCCTGGGTTCCGTCTTGGGCAAGAGGGGCAAGATGCCAACACCTCTGCCGCCAACACAGGATGTAACCCCGCAGATACAGAGGCTCAAGAACATGATCAGGATCAGGTCCAGGGACAGGCCGACCTTTCACCTGACTGTTGGGAATAGAAATATGAATACCAAAGAGCTGGCCGAAAACATAGAAGCGGTCGTCGTCAAGCTCGAGCAGACCCTGAAGGATGGTCGTCATAACCTGAAGTCGGTTTATGTCAAGACCACCATGGGGCCTTCTATAAAGGTGATCTAAATGGCAGGAGAGACTCGTCACACTGCCCGTATACCTGAATGGAAGGTTAAGGATGTAGAAGAGCTCGTCGAGAAGATAAGCAAGAGCAGAGTGGTCGGCATAGTGGGCGTGCGCGAGATCCCTGCCAGCAATCTGCAGCAGATGCGAGGGAGTCTCAGAGGCAAGGTCGAGATAAGAATGGTGAGAAACACCATCGCTCGCCGTGCCCTGGAGGCATCCGCCCCGGATATCAGGCCGCTGGCCGATTTCATTGAAGACCAGACTGCTTTGATCTTCAGCGATGACAACCCCTTCAAGCTCAACAGTCTGCTGGAGAAGGGCAAACAGCCCATGCCCATTAAAGCCGGCTCACGTGCCCCCAAAGACATCATTGTCGAGGCCGGAGAGACTTCTTTCTCACCAGGACCCATGGTCGGCAAGCTCCAGGCAGCCGGTATTCCCGCCGCCATCAAAGGCGGAAAGGTGGTCATCAACCAGAAGATCACCCTCGCCAAAGAGGGAGAGATCGTTCCTGCCAAGACGGCAGACATTCTGAAGACCATGGAGATCTTCCCCAGAAATGTAGGTCTTGAATTGAGAGCAGCCTACGAGGGTGGCTTGATCTTCAAGTCCAGGGATCTTTCCGTCAATGTGGAGGGTCAGATCGCTGAGCTATGCAACGCCTCAGCCAAGGCGCTGAGCTTTGCTGTCGAGATTGGCTATGCCACGCCGGTTACGATCGGACCCATGCTGCAGAAGGCCCAAGAAAAGGCCAGAGCCCTGGTACTGGAAGCGGCAATACCCGTGCCGAGCATGATGGAGTTCATTCTGGCCAAGGCGGCCGCCAATGCCCGGGCTATTGATAATATTGGCCGCGGTAAGACAGCACCGGTTGCCCCGGCCGCACCCGCCGCCAAGGAAAAGAAAGAAGAGAAGAAGGAAGAAGGAGACACCTCTGCAGGACTTGGTGCTCTATTCGGTTAATTTGGTTTAAGATAAATTAGAGGTTGATCTAAAATGGAATACGTATATGCTGCATTACTGCTTCACAGCGCAGGCAAAGACGTTACTGAGGATGGAATAAAGAAGGTCGTCGAGGCCTCTGGTGTGGCCGCTGACGATGTTAGGGTCAAGGCCCTGGTGGCCGCTCTGGAAGGCGTGGACATCGCCAAGGTTCTCTCCCAGGCTGCCGTCATGCCAGTAGCCGCTGCCGCACCGAGCGCTGCTGCCGCTGCTGCCGCGCCTGCCGCCAGCGAAGAGAAAGAAGAGAATAAGGAAGCTGCAGAGGAGAGCGGAGTAGAGGGCCTGGGTGCCCTGTTCGGCTGAACTCCTCAGCCTTTTTTCTCATTTTTTTGGCCGGTTCTTCGCTCGGTTCATTCCAGCCTTCAAGATTATAACTTTGGTTAAAATGTTATAAACTATGATTTTAAGAATATTAAATTAATATACTAAAAATAATATTAAAGGTCTTCCAACTTCTCAATGGCGACCTTCTTTACATTCGGCTTCCAGATATTGGTTGGCATCCAGCTGGGGGCATTGGAGGGCTTGGGCACCTGTATTCGCTCGCCCTGGAAGATATGTACCTTCTTGGTCCCTCTCTCCCGGAGCCTAATGTCGGTGAAGCCGCGGTTTGCCGCCTTCAGGGCAGCTTGCCTGGGTTGCTTTCCGGAAAAGACTCCGATCTCATTTCCATCCTTGTCCCGCAATGCGAAATTCCTTTTTTCTATCATATTTTTATTCCTCTTCAAAGCCGTGTGCGTCGGGCAATAAGCCGTGCAGCATGTCTATATAACACTTAACTCTTATATTAATCTTTTGTTTGGTTTAAGAATTTGTAGAGAGTTTTCAAGAAAACAGCATTTTATGCCTGAACTCAATCTCAATGCCAGGCAAGGGACTCTCAAGAGGAATGGCTTTTTATTCCGGCCGGAACTCTCATCCATTTATGGCATGGGTCATGTGGTTCACGGGCCTTCCGGGCTGCGGGAAGACCACTATTGCAGATCGAGTGAAGGCGAAGCTCTCTGAAAAAGGGGTATATGCCAAAATCCTGCAACTGGATGAGATCAGAAGAGCCATAACTCCAGTGCCCAAATATACAGAAGAGGAGAGAGACATCGTTTATGCGAGCCTGGCCTACATGGCAAAGCTCCTGGCAGATGAGGGAATAAATGTCATGATAGATGCTACTGCCAATAGACGCCGCTATCGCGACTTCGCCCGCCATTTAATCCCGAATTTCGCAGAGGTCTTCATCCGCGCACCCCTGGAGATCTGCAGGACCCGAGAAGCGAAGAGAAAGGCAAAATTCTCACCCAAAGGCATCTACAGGAAAGCCGCAGAAAAGGAGGCGACAGTTCCCGGAGTCAATGTGGCCTACGAGGATCCCCTGGCAGCAGAGATTGTTGTGGACACTCTGGAAATGAACGTCGAAGAGAGTGCCAGGTTTATAGCGGATCGGATCCTGGACCGCGATTGGTCAACGAAATGATCTAGAACCCAATCCCGGAAAGGTTAAAATATAGTCACTAAGACTTTCATTCAGGAAGTGTTGATGCTTGAAGTCCAATGCTGGTTTTGTGGGTTTTGATGGAACGGAGAATAAACGAACTCTCTTGGCTCTGGCAGAGGTCAAGAAGGCCGCGAAAATCGAGGGCGATCTGAATGTGCTGCTCAGAAAACCCCACGGCCGGGCCAGGTCCATTGTAGACAAATTCAACCGCATGTATGGCGTGAAGGCCTTCGTCAGTGATAAGGCCAATAAGGAGAAGTGGGAGGCGGCAGGAGTCAAGATCGAGGGCGGCTACGACGACTTCTTTGCAGCATCGGATTTTGTGATGGTAGGGACACCGGGCGACGAGGAGCTGCCTTATGTCGAGTCTGGCCTCGCCAATGACTGCTTCGTCTCCCTCATGGGCGGCGCGGACCGGCCGGAGATTCTAAAAGGGCTGACTGAGAGCAAGAAGGTCAAGATCACAGACGGGCTCAAGGCCGACTTGGCCCGTGAGTTCTTCTTCGGCCTGGAGAACTATGAGATGTTTCTCAAGGCCAGGACCAAGCTGGTACAGTGCACAAGCTGCAACACCACCGGTCTATCCCGTCTGGCATTAGCCGCCCGCCCCCTGGGCTTGACGGCCATTTTAGGCAACATCGATCGCCGGCATGGCGACCCCCATACGGTGGTCAAGGCCTCGCCTAGCGCTATCCAGTTCGGCAAGGGATCCGGGCACCAGGGCACGGACGCAGGAACGGTCTTCGAAGAGGTCAATTTCGCCATCCGGGCCAGCAAGGTGCCGACAACAGTGCCGCATACCAACTTCCTGAACATGATCTTTAAGGGAGATGTAACTCCGGCGCAATTGGTCGAGCAGTATGCCAAGACCCGGGAGGTAGTGGTTATGCCCTACCAGGATGAGGGCAAGAAGCATGATTGGACGAGCGAGATTCTGGAGGCTTTTCTCTCCGGCGTAGAGCGGCCCATCAGCCCGGAGATCTTCGAGCTGATCGTCTCCGATGCCATCATACCCTTCAAACTGGGAGACTACACGGTTCTGCAGACGGTCTCCATGGTGGAGCAAATGTCCATCGCTGTGCCAAACCACGTCGAATCCTATCTGCTTTCCGCAGGCTATCCGGCAGCCGATGTGCACTCCATGGTGGACAAGTCCCTGGGCATCATGCATGGCATCTGGCCGGACAAGCTGAGCTGCTGAGGCTTGGCAAGGCTCCAAAATGTCTGAGGAGATACAGGGCAGGCTGTTGGACGACAAGATCCGCCTGGGGCCTGAAGCCCTTGCCGATCTTTATGAGCAGGGCTACTTCGGCCGGCCTAAAGGCAAGGGCCTGGAGCTGTCCCTGGTGGAAGCGGCCTATCTCCTGGACCGATCGAGGATCAGGATAAACCGGGAAGGAAAAGAGCTGGACTTCAGGGCCTTTTTCCAGGAGGCTTCTTCTCTGGAAAAAGGGTTCGAGTTCCGCTACGTGGTCTACAAAGACCTGCGGGAGCGCGGCTACTATGTCCAACCCGGCCGGCCTGATTTTCGGGTCTACCCCAGGGGCGGGCACCCGGGAAAGAGCCCGGCTGAGTTTTATGTTCTCGTCATATCGGAGCGTATGCCGTTGCCTCTGGGGGAGATCATCGAGCCTGTGCGCGTGGCCGGGCAGATGAGAAAGAAGCTGATGCTGGCCATAGTCGATGAGGAGAGCGATATCACCTTTTACGAGGCCAAGGAGAAGTCCATGTCCGGGATGATGGCGGAAGAGGAAGAGGGCGGCATGGCTACCCTTTTGGAGGATCGAGTGGTTCTCTGGGACCCCGCGGCATCCAGCCGGCTGCACGAGCACGGATTTTACGGCAAGCCGGTAGGGCGAGACGGCTTCAGCTCTCGCTGGTCGAGTCGGCGTATCTCTTGGAGAAGGGTCTGATTCAACTGAACGATCGCTCCGGCGCCTCAGTCGACCTGGAGAGCCTCATGGCCAGGGCGCGCCAGATAGAGAGCGACTTCGACCAGAAGTTCAGCGTTTATAAGGATCTGCGAGACAAAAAACTGGTGGTGAAGACTGGCTTCAAATTCGGAACGCACTTTCGGGTCTACAAGCAAGTGGAGGGAACCCGGAAGGCGCCCCACTCCGAGTATTTGGTACACACCATCCCCCAGGATCACATCTTCTTGCCGCCTGTGCTCTCTCGCGCCGTGCGCCTGGCCCATTCGGTGCGTAAGCAGATGGTCTTCGCCTATCCTGATAATGATGTCAGGTATCTGGAGATACGAAGGCTGAAGCCCTGAACCGGGACAGAACCAATTATTAAATACTACTTTGGCCCATCAGAAATTATGCCCAAGATCGAGGTGGAGCTAAGTTCGGATTTGAATGACCGGCTGGCAAGTTTTGTCGTGAAAAGCAGAGGATCCCTCTATGTTCAGCGAAGTGACGTCATCGTCGAGGCCATAAAGGATTATCTGGATCGCAATGAACGCAAAGTGCGCAGATCCAACGGCTAGATTATAAAATTTAGACTATATTTCCATCTATCGGGGCGGGCTCCTCGTTCTTCTCCCACATGGTCTCTCCATCGTAGGCGATGCGCCGGATGCGGTGCATGGGGATGAATTTCGTCTTCATCTCCGAATTGATCTCCATAATTCCCTGCTCCAGACGGATGATCTTGTCTCCCTGAACCCGCGATCTGTCACCCGGGGGCCCTCGATCAACATATTCAACCGAAACTTTGCGGAAATCATACTGAGGATCGTGGAAAAGGCGCAGGAGAAGGGCTTGGCTGGTTCTCATAGTTGATGGCCCTGCTATCCCACCCGCCAGGCTCCATTCTTCAGGTCGGGATGAGGCTGCCTCCCCTCATAACCGCACATCTTGCAGCGTATTATTACGTGTTACTCCATCCTCGGTCCAGGCCTCGGCCACGTTTCCGCATCTGGGACATTTAGTCGGTAGATGAGTTCCTGCCATAATTGCTCCCATGCTATATGATTGAATTATCTCTCTGATTCACCCGTTACGCTATCTGCTCTGATCATCTGCTTTGATTCCGGCATCTGCCAACTCGGATTGGATCAGCTCGTTCAGGAAGCCGGCCCGGATCTGCTGGGCATAGTTCCATAAGTCCGGCCCGCATTTGCTGCAGTCTTTGGATGCCCCTTCCATAATCCTCACCAGATCGAGCAAGCTTCTGTACATCAGCGGGGCTGCATTAATGAGCTGCCGCTCGAAAATGCTTGAACCGTCTCTGCCAAGAATCGGTCTGCAATCATTTTGCCTCCAGGCCATGCAGCCCTCCTGCAGGCATTCTCTGGCGACATACGGGCAGGCTTTGGGTGGAGCTGACATCTATTGATCACCAGTAAGTCATTGTTCTATATACAACGTTCAACATATTATTCTTTTCGACTCGTGGCTCATGTCCGTCTTGTTGGAAAGGTTAATAGCCTGGAAGCGATGTTGCTTTCCTGATGGACTCGTAGGGTAGTGGACATCCTAGCGGGCTTCGGTGACTAGAGTCGAAGATACCCGCTGACCTGGGTTCGAGTCCCAGCGAGTCCGTTATTTTTCCCAAGATGGCATGGCCACAGAAATGAACTCTAGCCAGAGAGGATTTCAGTAGCTCAGACGAACCCCGCAGGAGATGAATGAAGAATGGGAAAGTTCAAGGCAGCCTTCATGTTTGTAACGCCGGATTCCGATCCAAAGACGCACCGGACGAGTCTATCCACGCCTGAGGTTCTGGACCTGGTAGTAGTGGGCGTCAGAGACTACGATCAAGCAGCCCGCGTAGCCAGGGAGCTGGTGGACCAGGGTGTGACGGCCATCGAGCTATGCGGCGGTTTCGGCCAGATCGGAGTGGCCAGAGTGGCTGAGGCAGTGGGAGATAGGGCCTTTGTGGGAGTGGTCCGGTTTGATCGCCATCCAGGGATGGGGTACAAGAGTGGCGATGAGCTTTTCGTAAAATAGGGAATGGTCTCCCATATTCGATAGGCGTCTATTTATTCCAGGAAGCCCATATCCCTCAATATGTTTGAATTTGAAGTGATAGGGAGCGTTCGAAACTTTGCAGACGCCGATGCCCTGAAACTTCTTGCCCTTTTCAAAGATAGTATAAGCGAAATCCAGCTCGACGGAAAGGAAGATCGTTCTAAATATTTTCGTCCGCAATATTCCCACTACATCGTTTTCCACACTCCGCTTGATATTGAGTATCCGGAGCATGGCCTGGAATGGACCAGGCGTTTTTGCGGTCGTTCCGGGGTCTCGATCGTTGAATTGATAAGAACTGGAAGCGATAAGATCTATGTTAAAGGGCTCATGGCCCAGAACGGGTCAGAGGTCTATGCAGTTCTTCCTTTTACCCATATCGATTCTGCTGCCCTGAAAAATGTGAGCTTCCCGGAATCCCGGCCTGTGGCCACGAGAGATAGGGTCTGGCCTGCCGTCCTTGCGGAGATCCAGGGGGAGCGTATCCTGGATGTCGGCTGCGGTTTTGGGAAGCTGACTCTTGATGTTGCAGAGCATTGCCCGGACTCAAAGGTCTTCGGGATCGATCTTCTCGATTCCCTTACTGAGCAGGCCAAAATGAATGCCGCAATCCTCGGCATCCCCAACGTCGAGTTCAAGACCGCAAGCGCCTATGCTCTGCCCTTTGAAGATGTTTCATTTGAAACCGTGTTCTCTTTCTTTATGCTCCATCATCTGGATGAGATTCCCAGAGGCTTGAAGGAAATCCGGCGCGTGCTGCAAGATGAGGGGAGATTTACGGCCACAGAGCCGATCGGTCACCACCACGGCCCAGACTACTCTGCAACGGACTGGGAGAGGATCTTTGCAGAAGCAGGCTTTAAGGCAGAAGCTGAAGAAAGAGATGGGGGCTTGATAATCAGGGCCCGGAAAACTGGTGAAAAAGGATAGGAATCGATGAGCTGGATGGCAATTGGGAGGCTGTGAGTTTGGTGGACCTCTTCGGCAAAAAGAAGCTGGAAGACCGCATTTTGGAGCTGGAGGCAGCAAGAGCTAAGCTGGAGCGCGAGAAGGAGGAGCTCATGCGCACTCTGGAGAAGCGCGAGGAGAAGATTCGTAAACTTGCCAGCGCCAATCAGGAGGCCAATTTAGCCCTAAAAGCCAGTGGAGCAAAAAACGGCGTCAACAGCGGCGGTTTCGCTAACATCCGCGGCAGCCGCAGAGTATGGCCAGGAAAAGCTGCCCAAAACATGGAAGCTCAGTTTCCGGGAGCTGGATATGCTCATGCAGAGACTCAAAGCCTGCCGCTCTCCCAAAGAGGATCTCCTGGTTGCCTCCTTTCCCGGTTCTATGCCTGAGGATGCCGGCATTCCTCCGCAAATAAGAGAGGCAGCCATGAGCATCAAATCTCAACGGGGCAGGATGATCCTTTATTATCCGCAGCTTTTTGCGTTGCTCCTTATTCCTCCCTTTCCCATCCAGGAGAAAGCATCATGGGAAGCCAGCACCTTCCAGCTTGACCTTATTTCGGAGATGATGGAAACCCCGGTTTTGGTCGTCTCTGCCCATGCAGGAGATACCTTCCTGGGGGTGGCCATGAGCCGGGAGGGCTTCGAGGTGAAGGAGTTCGTGGAAAGCCAGGTGAAAGAGAAGCACTCCAAAGGCGGATGGAGCCAGAAGAGGTTTGAGAGGCTGCGCGAGGAGGACGTCAAGAATCACGTCGATGCCGTCCTGGAAAAGCTCTCGTTGATCTTGGGCAAGTATGGAACTATCGTCAAATACGCAGTCCTTGGTGGAGACGAGAGCCTCATCAGGCAGATCGCGCCCTCCATAGGCCTGCCGTTGGTTGAGCGAAGGCTGGAGCCGCATGATGAAAAGCATCTCGATTCGCTATTAGAAGGGGTCTATGGCTTCACATGCTACCGGATTGAGATATGATTATGATTGAAAACAGTGTTGGCAAAAAGGAAGAAGATAGAGTTGATCCGGAAGAGCTCTCTCACATCCTGGGACTGGCATGTGCGCCGAAAGCTGGCCTGGAATCCTGACACTCCGGAGGAGATCCTGAGCGATCTAGCCCGGGATAAGGTGCAGTGGGTGAGAGAAGCAGTGGCAGGCAATGCCCGAGCGACGCCGTCGACCCTGGTCCGGCTGGCCGAGGACAGCTCAGGCTTTGTAAGGTCTGCTGTGGCTCTGAACGGCCACGCCACGGGCGAGATGCTGGAAACGCTGGCCGGGGACGAGATGGTGGACTATGACAGCACCCTGCAAAAGAACCGCTATCTTGTAAAGGAGGCAGTGGCAAGAAATCCCCACATCAACTCCGAGACCCTGGCATTTCTCGCTCGCGATTATGATGAGCATGTTCGCGCCTCGGCTGCATCCAACCCTCTGCTGACCCATGACCTCATGAGCAAAATGGTCAAGGATGTGAGCTGGTTGGTCCGAAACAACATCGCCAGAAATCCGTCCACCCCGGAGGATCTGCTCATCTATCTTTCTGCAGACCGGATTATGGATGTCCGGATCACAGCCGCCCAAAATCCTCGCACGCCCGGCGCCGCGCTGGCAGCACTTGCGGCCGACAAGAGCTGGGAGGTAAAGGAGACTGTGGCCGGCAATCCCAATCTCGTGGGATCGGTCCTGGAAGAGCTCTCCGGCCACTGGTCCTGGATGGTGAGGGAAGCAGTGGCCAGGAATCCCAATACGCCTGCAGAGACGCTGAAGAAGCTGGCAGGGGATCCCGATCAGAGCGTGCAGAAGGCAGCGAGGGGAAGGATGGGTTAGACGAATGGCAATTCTTTGCCAGAGCCGCATCTGCCTCTCCTTACAACCTATGTGCCTCCTGATGGAGCATGGTTTATTGCAAAAGAAGAAATGTGATTTGATGGTTGGTATGCTGGGCGATTTTTCTCCTTCTATCATGAATCCAATTTCATTTGAGGATTTTGGGCCTGGTCCTGTAATCTGATGGCGGAAGGGGATGGATACGAAAAATATCTTAAGCCATCAGGTTCGAGACGAGATAGGTGACTAATGGTAGCCTTGAATTAGATTAGATGTTTTAAGGATGCGTGTTTTTCTCCCGATAACACGTTTCTGTCATGCTCACCCGTGTCACAGTGCGGGGCAGGGAATTGCCAAATGGAAGACAAACAATTAATACTTGCCCTGGCCAAACTCCAGAACCGGAAGGTTTTTTCAATGAATCAAGAAGAGCTACTGAAAACGCTCAACCCGAAGCAGGTCCTGTACACAAGGATGGATCTCCCTGATCCGAGGAACGGCGAGTATCTCCTGGCCGTGTTTCACATGATTCCCGGCGGCGAACTCAACATCTTGCAGGCCGCGGCCGAGATCGCGGCCGAGAGCTCGACCGGCACCAATTTTACAGTGAAGACCGAGACTCCCTTCTCAAGGGTGATGAACGCACTCGTCTACAAGGTCGACATCGAGAAGAACCTGATCTGGATCGCCTATCCCTGGCGCCTGTTCGACAGGAACGGCAACGTCCAGAACATCATGACCTACATCGTCGGGAACGTCCTCGGCATGAAGGAGATCAAGGCGCTCAAGCTCCTGGACATCTGGTTCCCCCCATCCATGCTGGAGCAGTACGACGGCCCGAACTACACACTCGACGACATGAGGACCTACCTCGACGTCTACGACAGACCGATACTCGGGACCATAATCAAACCCAAGATGGGACTCACCTCGTCGGAGTACGCCGAGGTCTGCTATGACTTCTGGGTCGGCGGCGGCGACTTCGTCAAGAACGACGAGCCCCAGGCCGACCAGGACTTCTGCCCCTACGACAAGATGGTCAAGTACGTCAAGATGGCCATGGACAAAGCGGTCAAGGAGATGGGGAGGAAGAAGGTCCACTCGTTCAACGTATCGTCGGCCGATTTCGACACCATGATCGAAAGGTGCGAGATGATCAGGGAGGCGGGCTTCGAGCCGGGTTCGTATGCTTTCCTCATAGACGGCATCACGGCCGGCTGGATGGCTGTCCAGACACTCAGGCGGAGGTATCCGGACGTCTTTTTGCACTTCCACAGGGCGGGCCACGGCGGCTTTACGAGGCAGGAGAATCCCATCGGCTTCTCGGTGCTCGTCCTCTCGAAGTTCGCAAGGTTGGCAGGAGCCTCGGGTATCCACACCGGGACGGCAGGCGTCGGCAAGATGTCAGGCAGTCCTGAGGAGGACGTAACGGCGGCGAGGAACATCCTGAGAATCGAGGGCAAAGGTCACTTCTTCACCCAGCACTGGGGACGGATCCCGCCGCAGGATGACGATGCCATCAAGATGGTCGAGATGGACGACGCTCACAACGTTGTCCTGGAGGACGACTCCTGGCGCGGCCTCAAGAAATGCTGCCCGATCATCTCTGGTGGACTCAATCCAACGCTTCTGAAGTCCTTCATCGATGTCATGGGCGGAGTCGATTTCATCACAACCATGGGCGCCGGTTGCCACGCTCACCCAAGAGGAACACGAGCCGGTGCGACGGCCCTCGTTCAGTCCTGCGAGGCTTACATGAAGAAGATCGAGATCGCGGAATACGCGAAGGATCACACGGAACTCGCCGAGGCGATCGAGTTCTTCAGCAAGAAAAAGATGTGATCTCTTTATCCAGTTGATACCGTTCATTTTTTTGGATCCCTGTGAAATGGCGCTGCGTGACATTCCAGCGCTGTGCTGCCTTATTCTCGGCATATATCTCGAACCTCGGCGAGGTCAGGTCGTCACTTTGGTGATCGGTCCCTCTGAAGGGGGCGCTGTGGGTTCGGCGCTGGCTCGGCTGAGACTTCGATTTCCTAATTCTGTCGGTGTATCCTGGGCAGCGGAGGAAAAGCGGAGGAAATATTCTTTGCCGGGATCGAAAACTATATATCTCGGCTATTGACTACATAGTATTCGGCAAAAGTCGAAGCATATTTTTCCCTCCTACATAACTGACTTTTGCCTCCCTCCTTCTATTCATTAAACGCTTTTCTGCCTTCAGGTCGTTGTCCACTTCACCCAAGGTGCGTATTATAAGGGATTTCTTTACAGTCGTGAGTTTATCCAGCATTATAACTGAGTCGGATAGTAGCCCAGTGCCAACAAAAGAAGGCCCGGGTTTTGGGAATTAAGACGTCTTCCGGCGATATGGACGAAGGCATGATAGAGGAGATGTAGGCAACGACAATGTCATATTTGGTTTCATGAAGAACAAGTGCCGGCCTAAGCTTAATTGGACTTAAATCTGTAAAAAGGAATGGAACTACAACGATCTTTCCTTTCATCAATAGATGTCAGGTTCATTAGCCCCTGCTGCGAGAGCCTCATAAGTCCTCTGCTGATCTGTCTCTTACCGCCCGGTTCTCCCAGGTCGTAAAGGAGATCTTGGGTTATGATCCGGCGCTCAAGGACCTCGCACATAGATATCTTCTCGAAACTGACAGCTCAAGTGGTCCTGGATCTCCTGCACCGCCTGGCCCAAGATCGTTTGGTTATCATATTCCTTCAAGATCTCCACCAGATCAGCACGCGGCTTTCCGGAGAACTCCCGGACCAGTTCCGTCAGATTGGGCACCGCCCGGAGGATATTGTCCACGATGCTCACGGTTGCTTTTCTAGCCGTCCTGGATAGTGGATTGAGATCGATGGCAATTACCTTCTTTCCCATAGCCACCAGGGCCTCGCAGCGGTCGCCGTCCTCCAGAGGGATGAGGACCACATCGGCATCATAGATCCCGCCCCGGGTGGCGAGCGCACGCGCGTGGTCCAGTCCGGGAACCGCAGCATCGGGATTCTCGCCCAGCACCTTTTCTGCTCCCTGCTTGCGCAAGAGATCGGCAATCAGCTTTACCCGCTCCTCGGACCGGTGAAAGAGATTCGACCTCCAGAGGAGCGCCCAAGGCGGCCGCCAGGGCCACCATCTCTTCCGGGACCAGAGCCGCCACATTTCCGTTGACCGAGAGCGCCGGACGCTCTGCCAGAAGAAGCAGTGCGGCAGCCGCCCGCGTGGCGAATGCTGCCGATGAGGTCGTCCTCTCGCCCAGGAGGTAGTCAAAGCATTCTCCTCTGCCCTGAGCAATCAGTCCCTGGTTGCTGGTAAATCCTTTCTTCACGCCTTCTGCCACTCTCTCCCGAGCCACCAGTGAAGCATATCTGGGATGAGATTTGGGAATATCAGTCAAGATTAGCACCTCTCTGGGAGATGGTAGTAGTATGTACCTCTCCAAAGCTCTGCAGGGCCCTAGAACCGCCAAAGGCAAAGACCGCGTCCCCCAGCATGATCATGCTCGCCATTCCGCCTGCCGCCTCCACCGCCTCGATGGCGTCCAGGGCCCAGTCGCTGGCCAAGCCCGACTGCACTGTGAAGCGCCGGGAGAGTTTCATAAAATCCTGCAGAGTCGGCCTCTTCAAGAGCTCTTTTAGAGCCGCATGGCCGGCCTTGTTTACAGACGACATGGCATCCTGATCGGAGAGCACGTCTCTGGTGGAGATAGGGCCCCGGACCACGTAATCGACCGGCAAGGGTGGAACCGGTATTCGATCGATGCGGCCCATGCCAGGGGCACCGGGCTCCAGGCGCACCACCAGGCCGCCCATATTCTGAGCGATGACGTCTCCCAGACCCGTTCCATTGACAACCTCAGCGGCGTGGGCGAAGCACGCTGCCTGGTCGGCAGTCAGGCCGAGATCGAAGTGGCTATTCAGGGCGTAAGCACACCCCAGGGCACCCGCGCCGCTGGCCCCAAAGCCGGCTCCGAAGGGCATCTGCAGCTCCGTCTTCACCCGGACAGGCTTTTTCGCCAGCTTCTCCACCACATATCTGGAAACGGGAGCCTCGCATACGGAACCGTTGAGAACAATCTCCGTATCCTGGATCTCCGGGGCGGATTCTATGATCGTAGTGGCGCCCGAGATTGAGACAGAGGCCGCAGCCGATGGAGCCGGACAGCATTGGGTCATCTCTGCGGTGGGCAGCAAAAAAACCGGTGATATGAGAGGGGACCCAGGCACTGGTCTTTGCAGGTTTGCCAATTTTCCGGTTATAAGCTCATAAGACCTCCGCCAGGGCGTCGATGATGCTCCTGGCAATCAGGCTCTTCTTTCCTGCGACCTCTCGATGCCGGCCGGATCTGTCGACTATCAGAACCCGGTTATCATCGGTGCCCATGCCGCCCCGGGCGACGTCGTTGGCCACGACCAGATCCAGCTCTGCGCCCTGCAGGGACTCTTTGGCTCTGGCCAGGAGCTCTTCATCGCTGGCATTGGTCTCGGCCTTGAAGCCCACGATCTTGAGATCCGGATAAGCCTCTCGCACGGTTTTGATGATCTTCCTGGTGGGCTTGAGCCTGGAGCATCAGATCCTGGCCGGACTTGATCTTGTCCGCATTGGCGTCGAGGGTATAGTCGGCGACAGCCGCGGCGCTGATCAGGGCGTCGCAGCCCAGCGCCAGCTCTGCCAGGACGGCATCGAGCATCGCAGCCGCACTCTCGGCATAGACCTGGCGCACAGGCAGGTCCTGAATAAAGCGGTGCACCAGCGTCACCTCCGCCCCGCGCCGCCGGGCCTCCAGTGCCAGGGCTACGCCCGTCTTGCCTGAGGCGCGGTTGGTGAGGATGCGGATGGGGTCGACGACCTCCGCATTGGAGCCGCTGGTGATGAGGATTCTTTTGCCCTGCAAATCCCCGGGCCCCAGCAGCCTTTCCACCTCCCGCACGACCTGCAGGTTGTCGGCAATCTTGGCCTTGCCTTCTTCGATTCGGGGATCGATCAGTGTGACGCCCATTTTTCGTAAAGCTTCCAGATTCCGGAGCACAGCAGGATGGCGGTACATGGCCTCATGCATGGCCGGCACAACCGCGACCGGCTTGCCGCTGCCCAGGGCCGTGGTGGCGAAGGTTGTTACGGGCGTGTCATCGATGCCGCAGGCCATCTTGCCGATGGTGTTGGCAGTGGCGGGCGCGACCAGGAATAAGTCTGCCTTTCCACCCACGCCGCAAAACTCCACATGCTCCACCCGGCCGGTTATCTCGGTTATGACCGGATGGGTGGTGGCGTACTCCAGGGCGTAAGGATGCAGGATCTGCTGCGCGGCCCGGCTCATGGTGCAGTGAACCTCTGCGCCGCGCCGGATGAGGTCGCGAATGAGGTCCACGACCCGCACAGCGGCGATGCTGCCTGTTACTCCCACAACTATCCTCTTTCCGGATAGCGTTTCGCTTACAGATCCTGAGATGTCGGAAGGCATAATGGTCCTGCTGATCTGTGCAGTTACTAAAAGATGGCTCTTTCCCCTCCCTGCCCGCGGGCCCGGGCGGGTGCACCCAGGGCCCTGGGAAGCACAAACCTTATTTAACAATTCAATCGAGGGACTATGCCGTGCCGGGGTGGCCTAGTTGGTTAGGGCGCGAGACTCATAGGGTAAAAGCGTAGAACGCGCCTGAGTCATCTCGAAGTCGCGGGCTCGAATCCCGCCCCCGGCACCTTATTATTAGTAGAATTTTTAAGAGATAGTGCACATTTTACTTCTAAGGTGGATAATGCTCAATCTATTTATCCGGCCATCTTATTCGTCTAGCTTGAAAATCCCGTCACATTTACATTTGCCCCCCCTGATGGACTTCCATGCATACCAGACAATCAGAGCCGTTGCCGCAACTGCTGAAAACGTCATCAATGCTCCACCCCAATATGCAGACAGTGCCGCATTAACTGCGCTAATGAGCCAAAGGACAGCAAAGACCGCCCCCACAATGATGTTCGCCTAGCGATTCGCCGAATTGGCGAAGGAATAAATAATTTGCAGTGCATCTCTTCATATTAGCTATTGGATCGCTGGAGCAAAGAGCTTGAATATTTACAGCAAACTGCAAGAACGCCGTGCGGAGATAATCGCCATCGCTGCCAAGTATGGAGCCTACAACGTCCGAGTCTTCGGCTCCGTAGCCAGACACGAGGCCGATTCCGCCAGTGACCTCGACCTGCTGGTCGAGATGGAGCCTGAACGAAGTCTTCTCGATCTAGGTGGGATGCTAATGGATCTTCAGGATCTTCTCGGCTGCCGGGTTGATGTCGTGACCGAGAAAGGGCTGCGAGGACGTATCCGGGAGCGAGTCCTCAAAGAGGCCAAGGCGTTATGAGAGATGACCGTGAATGGCTGCTGGATATCCTGGAAGCCATAGAGCGGATCGAGAAGTATTCCTCCAGAGGCAAACGGGCCTTTGAGGAAGATGAATTGATTCAGAGCTGGATCGTCCACCATCTTCAGATAATTGGTGAAGCTCTCCGTTCAATATCGGAAGATTTTAGGAGAAAGCATAACGATATTCCCTGGAAAGAGACCATCGGTATGAGGAACATCCTGGTCCACCGCTATTTCGACCTGGATAAGGATCTGGTCTGGAAGGCAGTAATTAGAGATCTGCCGGATCTAAAGGAAAAGGTGAGAGAGGCTTTAGAGGAAGAAGATGAACCAATTTCATAAAACTGTCTGATTGGCTTATCCCTTTCAGGTACCGGCCTTGCTGGAAACTCCGCCCTTGGCTGCTAAGGCTTGATTCGGATGGTAATATTGGTCGCACTGCCGGCCGAGCGGGCTAGCCTGTTCCCTCGTGCTCTTTTTTCGTGTGGATATGACCTTCAAGACCTAACCTCAGTAACCCGCCCCAGGCATCTTTCAGGCTACGGCCCCTTTCTCTCCTTGAAGTCCAAATACTAGTTTTTAGCTCATCCGCTGACTTGGTATCAAGGTATTTTAATGGCATTAATTCAGGAAAAACGCTTGATGTTAAAGACAGACTTTGATCTATTGTTATTGCAATGGTAGGTCTTAAGGATCATAACTTCTTTAAAAAACAATAATTTGAAGTACCAACCGAGCCCATAGAATGAGTGCAAACACATCATGGAGGGATTTGCAGAATGATCCTCGATAGATCGAAGAAAGAGATGGTATCCTTGGCAGCGATCGCGGTTATTTTTTTCATCTCGATTGCTCTTGTTGAGTCCTTTGCCCTTGAAACGAATACCGATCGTCCTGGAATGGACTACACCAATTTTGAAATCCGCAGCGCCAACCCGAGCATCTGCGAACAGGCCTGCAATAGCGACCCTGATTGCCGGGCCTTCACTTATGTCAAGCCCGGCGTGCAGGGAACAAACGCCCGATGCTGGTTAAAGAACGGAATTCCCACTGCCACTCCCAGCGACTGCTGCGACTCAGGCGTTAAAGGTTCCACGGGCGTCGCTTCGGCAGACTTGACAGGCGTCTGGAATTGCGATGACGGCGGCATGTATTATATTCGCCAGCTTGGAACAACTATCTGGTGGTATGGCGAGCATGACCCCAACGCTCCAGACTGGTCTAATGTAATGCGTGGCACTATCAGTGGCAGTACCATAAATGCGGATTGGACTGATGTCCCCAAAGGCAGCATCATGCAGTATGGCCTCTTAACGCTCCAAATCCAGTCCAACAACAGGATTGTCGCCACATCCAAGACAGGAGGCTTTGCGGGATCGGTCTGGACGAGGTAGGACTTGGAGTCTCCAGGCCCTCTCCTCTTCTAGAGCCCTTTTTTGGTATTGCTGAACAACATCGGCACCTCAATTCGGCTCATGCGGATATAGACGATTGTGATAAACAGATGTGAAGTGAAAGGCCCCATCTTTTGAGAACCGTCAGAGGAGATATATCGCTCTTTTGCTCTTAGTTCTACTCTTAGTTTCTCGGGGGCATCAATATCCTTTGCACATCTCAACGAAGCAGCATGTTTGTGAGTGCTAGAGATTGTTTAGAGCGTTCCTCGGGCCCAGAGGGGCTCCCAGGCTTTGGGGCCTGTCATCCGCCGCGCAGAACTGACATTTAATGTTTATTATGTAGGAGTATGTTAATGGCAACAGGGCAAATCTTTGCCCGCAGAGATCCGGTCTACACAAGGTTTATTTCCTTTAACCAGACCAGAGAAATCAGCAAATTATGAGGAATGCTATGCGACTTTCCATGGATTTAGAGCTGCAGGATATTCCCGGCCAGCTTCTACTGGCGATGCAGCCCTTGAGGGATAATAAGGCCAACATTATCAGCGTGGTCCACCACAGGGACCGCAAGACTCCCCGGGGCATGATCCCGGTTCGCTTCGTTGTGGAGATGGACCGCTCCAAGATCGAGACCGTCCAGGCGCGGCTCAAGGAGAGCGGCATCTCAGTGGTGCGAGCGGGCGAGGACCGCTTCATCGAGGCAGTATCTGTCGTGCTGGTGGGCCATGTGCTGGATAGCGACCTGGGAGACACCATAAACCGGATCGACACAACCGGCTTTGCCGAGGTCATGGACCTTTCCCTGACCATGCCGGGCGTGAATGAGCCCTCCTCTGCCTACCTCAAGATTCGCGCCACCGGCAAGGCAGAGATCCAGAAGGCCTTGACCATCTTGCGCAACGTAGGAAGAGAGAAGAAGCTGCTTGTGATTGAGCCGATCGAGACTGAGGCGGTATGAGAGACGTTAAGGTTTCCCTGGTGGGTTACGGCATAGTCGGCCACGGTGTGGTCGATGTCCTGAACCGCAAGAAGAAGATGCTCCGGGATATGGGATTGAACCTGTTGCTGATTAGCGTCACCGATCACACCGGAACCGTGGTCTCTGAAGATGGAGTGGACGCGGATAAGATCCTGGGCGAGAGGACCCTGGCAAACGTTGCCACCTCCGGCATGAAGGGCAAAGAGGCCATTTCCGCCATAGACTCAGACCTGATGATAGAGGTCACGCCGACAAACATCGTGCACGGTCAACCCGGCCTGGGGCACATGGAGACAGCTCTCTCCAGCGGCAAGCATGTCGTGACCTCAAACAAAGGGCCTCTGGTTGTCTCCTACGGCAGCCTCAAAAAACTGGCCGAGGACAACGGAGTCATGCTGAAGTTCGAGGCCACCGTAGGCGGCACCATGCCCCTGATCAGCCTGGTGGAACGCACTCTGGTGGGCAACACCATTCTGGGGATTCGCGGCATCTTCAACGGCACCTGCAACTATATCCTCACCCGGATGACAGAGGAGGGAATACCCTACACTCATGCCCTGAGCGAGGCCCAGGATCTGGGTATCGCGGAGGCCGATCCCAGCTACGACGTGGAGGGCGTGGATACCGCCGGAAAGGTCGTCATCCTGGCCAATTCGCTATTCAACATGAACATCAAGTACAGTGACGTGGATGTCACGGGGATCACCGGCGTCACTCCCGAGGCCCTGGCCCTGGCCAAGAAGCGGGGCTATGCCATAAAGCTCATCGGAGATGTGCCCGCTCTGACCGTCCGGCCCACTCTGGTGCCGCTGGACAGCCCTCTATCCGTGGCAGGAACCCTGAACTCGGCGGCCATCTACACTGATCTGTCGGGAACAATCACCGTATCGGGTCTGGGCGCCGGCTCCATCGAGACGGCTTCGGCCATTCTCACGGACATCGTAAGCATCTACAGGACGAAGCGCATCGATACCATATTCTAGACCAAAAGCATGACCAGCTTCCAACGCTTTGCAGAGCTCTGCCAGAAGGTTGAGGGAGTATCCGGCTCCCTGGAGAAGATCGACCTAGTCGCAGCATTCCTGGCGGACCTAGATGAGGATGAGCTCGCAATCGCTTCCAGCTTCATCATGGGCACCCTCTTCTCGCCCAGCCTTGATCTGGTTATTGGAGTTGGGCCCAGCATCCTTTATGAGGCACTGGCCCGCGCCTGCGGCTGCTCGATCGAGCAGATCTCGGATATGCTGCGGGCCACGGGCGATCCCGGTCTTGTCGCGGCTGCAGCCGTGGAGAAGAGAAAGCCGATCGGCTTTGCCGCCTTCGTGGAAGAGGAATCGCTATCCATTAAGGACGTCTATCAGAGGTTACTGGCGGTTGCCAGGGCGTCCGGCAAGAGAAGCCAGGGCGCCAAAGTCAAGAACCTGCAGTTCCTCTTCAGCCAGGCCAATTCGCTGGAGGCACAGTACATCGCCCGTCTGGCCATAGAGGATATGAGGATCGGAGTGGGTGAAGGAGGCGTGCGAGACGCCGTTGCCAGGGCCTTTGCCAGAAACTCAGCCGATGTAGAGAGGGCTTTCAACCTCACCAACGATATGGGTCTGGTGGCGGTCAGTGGCAAGCGCGGCACGCTCTCGGACTTGAGTGTGATGATCAATCATCCCATCAAGGTGATGCTGGCCCAGCTTGGTGTGGGCATTCCAGGCGCACTGCAGGAGCTGGGCCTTGCCGCCATCGAATGGAAGTACGACGGCGCCCGTGTGCAGATCCATAAAGATAAGGAGAAGGTGCGCATCTTCTCCCGCCGCCTGGAAGATGTTACAGACTCTCTGCCAGAGATCGTACAGACTGCAAAACGAGTTAGGGCGGATAGCGCCATACTGGATGGTGAAGTCGTGGCCATCGGCAAAGACGGCCGACCCATGGCCTTCCAGGAGATTTTGAAGCGGTTTCGCCGGAAATACAATGTGGAAAAGCTCGCTCTCCAGGTTCCTCTCCACCTTTTCTTATTCGATCTGATCTATATGGACGGCAAAAGTGTGGTGGATCTGCCCCTGACCGAACGAAGAACGCTTCTGGAGAAGATCGCCGATCCCTCAATCATGGCGGATCAAATCCTGTCCGATAGCCCGGAGCTGGCAGAAAAGATCTATGCCCGGGCTCTGGATGCGGGCCATGAGGGGCTGATCCTCAAGAATCCAACTTCTGTGTATGCTCCGGGAAAGAGGGGTAAGAACTGGCTGAAGATCAAGCCGGTTATGGAGACTCTGGATCTGGTGGTAATAGGCGCAAAATGGGGCGAAGGCCGCAGAGCCAGCTTCTTGGGGTCCTACCGGCTGGGATGCCTGGATCAGGCCACTGGTAAGCTGCTGGACATAGGCTGGGTGGCCACAGGACTGACAGACGAAGCCCTGGCGGATCTGACAGAGATGTTCCGGGAACTGATCCTGGTGCAGAAGGGCATGGAAGTGGAGCTGAAGCCGGCTGTGATCTTCGAGGTGGCCTACGAGGAGATACAAAAGAGTCAGAGCTACTCTTCAGGATACGCATTACGGTTTCCTCGGCTGGTCGCTGTGAGGGATGACAAGTCTCTGGAGGAGGCAGACACTCTGGAGAGAGTAGTCTCCCTTTACCGGGTGCAGCGGGGCAGGAGCAATTCTGCCTGATGGTAATTTTTGGTAACGGAGGTCTTAAAGAGTGATAATCAAACGGCTGGAAGAGCTGAAAGATGAGGATCTGCGGGCCCTTCTCTCCCGAGATGCGGGATTGCAGGATGTCCTTTCCGCAGTAAATGATATTATCTTGGATGTCGGATCGAAGGGAGATGAGGCGCTCTTCAAGTATACTGAGTTGTTCGAAGGGGCACAGATCGATGACCTGCGTGTGAGCGAGGAAGAGATTGATGCGTCTTACGATCTGGTGGAAGAAAGGCTTCTCGAAGCTCTGGCCGAGGCGGCGGATAACATCTTTCATTTCCATAGCGAACAAAAAGAGCACGAGTTCTGGATGAACGAGGTCTCTCCCGGGGTTTCTGTGGGCCAGAAGGTAGTGCCCCTGGATTCTGTGGGTGCCTATGTGCCCGGCGGCAGGGCTGCGTATCCCAGCTCTGCGTTGATGAGTGTGATACCCGCCAAGGTGGCGGATGTTCCAAGGATTGTGGTATGCACACCCCCTGGAAAGGACGGTTCGATCACGCCATTAACCCTCGTCGCCGCAGATATGGCCGGCGCTGATGAGATCTATAAGCTCGGCGGCGCTCAGGCCATTGCAGCCATGGCCTTCGGCACAGAAACGATAGAGCGGGTCGATAAGATCGTGGGGCCGGGCAATATTTACGTCACGGCAGCCAAGATGCTCATGAGGGGCACTGTGGAGATCGACTTTCCGGCAGGCCCGAGCGAAGTTCTGATCATAGCCGACCGGACGGCAGACCCGGGAGTCATAGCTGCAGATATGATCGCCCAGGGAGAGCATGATCCCAAATCCATTTCCGTCCTCGTGTCCCTGGATGACCTCCTGGCGAGCGCCGTGGCCGAGGAGTTGCAGATTCAGGCCCCTGGCGCGGCTCGCAGCGAGATCGTAGAGCAGAGCCTTGATCACAGTGCAGTTCTTGTAGCCAACGACATCGATGAGGCTGTGGACTTCTCCAATGCTTTTGCCCCGGAGCATCTGGAGATCATCACTAAAGATCCTATGGGAGTATTGAGATCCATCCGCCATGCGGGCAGCGTGTTCCTGGGAAAGTATACGCCTGTAGCCGCAGGCGACTATGCCAGCGGCACGAATCACGTGCTTCCCACCTCCGGCCATGCCCGGGTGTTCTCAGGGCTGAATGTGGACCACTTCACCAAGAAGATCACTGTGCAGATGATCACTGATGACGGACTGCTGGGCCTGGAGGATACCATAACCACTCTGGCTGAGGCGGAGGGTCTGATGGCGCATGCGGAATCGGTGAGAAGAAGGCTGGAGCCGAAGGTGTGAATCCCAAACATCTCTTTTTCTAGATTAATTATTTACCATCAGAAGGTCATCTCTCTTTATGTGTGCCACCTGCGGCTGTGGAGTGGATCTGGGAAGCATAGAGGAAGCTTTGCCAAGAATTACAGGTGCCAGGACTGCAGTCTGCTCTTCAAGGGCTTTGGTTATAGGGTAGAGTGCCCTCGCTGCAAATCAACGAATACCAAGATAGCCAAATAAATCACCTCTGGAATGGTCCAAAATGTCCGAGCATCTGCTGGAGATGGCCAAGGCCCTGGTCCGGGTCAAGGACGGAAAGATCGAGGTACTGGGCGAGCCACAGATTCGCTGCTGCCCGCTGAGGCGCAATCTGTACGGCATCCAGGAGGAGAGCCGCGAGACAGTGCAGCGCGTTCTGGAGGGCCACATGCAGGAGCTGGGCATGTATGGCCCGGGAAGGGTTCTGGAGCTGCGGGAAAAGCCGGTGAGCTTTGGCGCCTCCGAGATCCTGGCGGATGCCATGTCGGAGGGGCTGGTAGATGCTGCGGTGCTGGTCTGCGAGGGCGCGGGCACTGTTGTGGCGACGAGGCAGGAGGTCTTGCAGGCGATTGGAGCCCATATGACGGGCCTTGTCAAGACCGAGCCGATAAAGGAGATACAGGAAGGACTTGAAGAGAGGGGCTGCATTTTGCTGGACCGGCAGGGCACCATGGATCAGGTTAGGGGCTTCGAGAAGGCGGCAGAGGCAGGGTTCAAGAAGATCGCAGTGACCGTAGCCGGGTCCAGGGCAGCTGATGCCCAAGCGCTCCGAGAGCTGGACTCTGAGTTGAGAATTAGTTCCATCATCCTGGCCGTTCATACTACCGGCATAAGTGAAAGCGAGGCCAGAGCGCTAGCGGAGAGCTGCGACCTCGTCTGGTCCTGTGCCTCTCAGGCAGTGCGAGACGTGGTTGGAAAAAGAGCAAAGATGCAGATCGGCATCTCCATTCCCGTCTTCGCCCTGACTCAAGAGGGAAAACGGCTGATCTTGAACAGGGCTCTGCACTTTTCCGGCCCTCTGGTCCTGCACCGTGCGGGCCTGCCCCTGGCCCCGGAGGCGAAGCAGCCGGAGCCTCTGATTTAGGTTTTCGGGCGGTCAGATTCTTCAAAGATTGTGGCTCCTGGCCCATTATTCTCCGCCAGATATTCCAGGCAGCCTGCTATCTTCAGATCCAAAGTTTCCTGATCGACGATTGAAAGTTGCCCGCTTCATTTTGTGCATGATCCCCAGGGGCTTGAGATTTGGGCGTGCTGCTCGGCGCAGAGCTGCTGCCAAGTCTGAGCGGGCGCGTATGGGAATGTGCCGGTATAGGGCTTTTAAGGACTCAGGCCAGGGTGTCGCTTGCGTCTTTCTTGTTGTTGCTTCTGGTGAGGTGCCGCGCGCGGGTGTTGCGCGCGGGTCTAGACGGGGCTGCCCTCAACGCCGGGCGGGCTTGGATACTTGGCGGTGGAGTGTTTGATGGATTTGGGCAGAGCTTGTTCTTCCTGTTTCTGGATTTTGTGCTCCGAAGGGCTTTCTTGCCGCAGCTCCTCTCCCAGACGGACGAGATCGGGCGCGGTGTGGTGACAGATACGGCAACCGGATCTGCACGTATCCTGGGATGCAATCGCGCGAAGACGATTTTGTCGGCCATCCATACAGAACGGCAGCCAGGAACGGCAAACCATCGTGCTAGAAATAAACTAAAGGATGTGACCCCTGTTTAGAGATCCTATCGGCAATATTCACAATCGAAAAATAGGTGAGGAAGCTAACCTACATTCTGGAGTTATTACTTTGCCTTGGGATCGATCTCCCAGATACCAAAGACATTGTTCTCAGTGTCCATACAGACCACGAAATAGCCCATAGCCGGAACGGCCATCTTTGGAGCAATGATCTTGCCGCCCAGCTTCTCGACCTTGGCAGCGTATTCGTCAACAGATGGCACTCCGATATAGTTTGTGATTTGATGGTCGGGGCGCATTTTCTTCATCATGCCCCCTCCTGGAGCGCCAATAGTGTCGATCATCAAGTATTCCATTCCCATTCCCGGCATGGGCTCGATCTTCCAGCCAAAAAGGTTGGAGTAGAATGTCTTTGCCCGCGGGATATCATCCGCAGGTATTTCAAAGTGAACTATACCTGGCATTTTTCCTACCTCGTTACATCTAAAGCTCTCTATTTTACTGTATTTGTATGTTTTCCATACTTAAATAGCTTTTCAGGCTCCAATGCTTTGGCTGGCTGCGGGGCAAGAGTGTCACCGGCCACCTGGGCAATTGCCGGTCCGATTGTGAGGTTATGGACTCTGGAATTCTGGGATTGACGGCATTTGCCACGCTCGCCCGAGCCCACGCGCACGCACGCGGGACCCGGCCTTCCGAGGCCTTTGTCTTTTTGGGAAACCGTCTCAACCTCTGAATTTGCAGTTCTAGCCAATTTTCAGCCCCCCCAGGTGATGGCTCCCCGAAGCATGGGCCTTAATGATATTGGCAAGCTTGGGCCAGGAGCCCCAATCCTGCATTTCTCCTTTTAATTCCGACACGCATATATTCTTCAAATGCACTATGAAGTTTATGAGATTTGTCCATGCTGTTTTCATCTTTCTGATAATTTCGATGACATCAGCACAGTTGCAGACCGCAGAAGACTGGTTCGATAAAGGCACTTGTTCTAGATGATCAGGGCAAGTACTATGAGGCCGAAATTGCCTATGACAAGGCTATCGAACTTGATCCAAAAAATGCAAGTTACTGGAAGAATAAAGGCGACTCTACCCATAATCAGGGTCAGTACCATGAGGCCATTAAGGCATATGACGAGGCTATCAGGCTCGATCCAGACTATCTCGATGCCTGGAACAGCAAAGGCCAAGCTCTTGATAACTTAGGACTACAAGAAATCAATAATCAAAGCCAGTACGATGAGGCCCTTAAGGCATATGACGAGGCCATCAGGATCGATCCAAACTCTATCGATGCCTGGAACGGCAAAGGCTATGTTCTTAAAAATTAGGACGCTGGAAGCCAATAATCGGAGCTGGTACGATGAGGCCATTAAAGCATTTGACCAGGCTATCAGGATCGATCAAAACTATTTCAATGTCTGGAACGGCAAAGGCCATGGCTCTTTATAATTTGGGACTACTGGAAATATAATAATCGGAGCCGGTACGATGAGGCCCTTGAGGCATTTGACCAGGCTATCAGGATCAATCAAAACTATACTTTTGCCTGGAACAACAAAGGCCTTGTTCTTGAGGCCCTTGGAAGGAATATCGAAGCCAAGGTCGCCTTCGCCAAGGCAGATGAGCTGGGAGCAAAGGAACCTGTACTGTAACTGCACATGAACCTCACTTCTTCCTACGTATTCTCCTTTTTGAATCCGACAAGCATATATTTCTTTACATCCTTCCTATGTTTATGAGATTAACCTACGCTGTTTTCATCCTTTTGTTGTTATTGATGACGTCCGCACAATGTCAACAGACCGCAGAAGATTGGTTCGATAAAGGCCTCGCACTCTCTAATCAGAGTAAGTACGACGAAGCTATCGAAGCTTACAATGAAGCCATCAGGCTCGATCCCAACTATGCAGATGCCTGGTATAAAAACGGTCTTGCTTTCTATAACCAGAGTAAGTACGATGAAGCTATCAAGGCTTTCGATGAAGCTATCAGGCTCGATCCACAATATGCCAATGCTTGGAATAGCAAAGGTGATGCTCTTACTAAACAGGGAATGTACGATGAGGCAATCCTGGCATACGACGGGGCCATCGGGCTCGATCCTCAAGATGCTCCTGCTTGGTACAACAAAGGACTTGTTCTCTGTCGACAGGGCAAATACAATGAATCAATCGAGTATTATGATGAGGCCATCAGGCTCGATCCCAAATATGTAGCGGCCTGGAATAACAAGGGCGTTGCTCTCAAGAATCTTGGCAGGTACGATGACGCAATCAATGCTTATGATGAGGTCATCAGGCTCGATCCCAACAATGCAGAAGCGTGGTACAACAAAGGCAATGCTCTCAGTTACCAGAAAAAGTACGATGATGCCATCAAAGCATTTGATGAGGCCATCCGGCTAGATCCAAACCTTCTCGCAGCCAGGAACAACAAAGGCATTATTCTCAATGTCCAGTGCGAATACAATGAATCACAATGTCAAAGGACCGCAGAAGACTGGTATTATGAAGGTACTTGGCTGACCATCTTTGGCAAGTACGATGATGCCATCAAGGCATTTGACGAGGCCATCAGGCTAGATCCAAACCTTGCAGGAGCCTGGAACAACAAAGGAAGTGCTCTCTATAGTCTGGGTAAATACAATGAATCCATCAAGGCGTGTGACGAGGCCATAAGGCTAGATCCAAACTTTGCAGGAGCCTGGAATAACAAAGGAGGTGCTCTCTATAGTCTGGGTAAATACAATGAATCCATCAAGGCTTACGATGAGGCCATCAGGCTCGATCCCAATAATAGAGATGCATGGTATAACAAAGGCAATGCCCTCGGTGACCTGAAAAAGTACGATGATGCCATCAAAGCATTTGATGAGGCCCTCAGGCTCGATCCCAATCTTTCCATAGGCTGGAGCAACAAAGGTTATGACCTCATTTGCCAGGGCAATTACGATGAGGCGATCAAAGCTTACGACGAAGCCATCAGGCTCGATCCCGATCTTGCAGTAGCCTGGAACAACAAAGGTTATGCTCTCATTTGCCAGGGCAATTACGATGGGGCTATAACGGCTTTGGACGAAGCCATCAGGCTCGATCCAAACCATGTCTTAGCCTGGGGAAACAAAGGCGAAGCTCTCTATAGCCAGGGCAAGTTCGAAGGGGCGCTCAAAGCTTACGACGAAGCCATCAGGCTATATCCCATTGACTCCGATGCTTGGTACAAAAAAGGCCTTGCTCTTGAGGGGCTTGGAAGGACCACCGAAGCTGATGCCGCCTTCGCCAAGGCCAAGGAACTGGAAGGCAGCTGAATCGGGGCTCGTAAGTGCATGCCCATCCGCACGCATCCGCCCGCGCCCTTGCACGCGCGCGCACGCGGGATCCGGTTATGCCAGAGATTCCAGGCAGCCTACTATTGCTTCTTTGATGTTCTTCAGAGCCTCTTCCGCATTATCGCCCTGGGAGTGACATCCGGGAAGTGCTGGACAGCTCACTATGTAGCCGCCCTCTTCGGCCTCCTGAAGAACAACCTTGAAATTCATGATAGTAGATTGCTGCCTGAAGCTTTCGGTAGATCGATATCCATTTGGCTTTGACTGCCCTGGTTATTGGATCGCTCGGTTTAAAGCTCGCCCCGAAAGGACCGCTCCAGCACAGCCGGCAGGAGCGCGTCCAGCTCGGCGGCGGTCTCCGCCTGGTGGCGCTCTAAGGGCGTCGGTCATGGGCGTATTTGCCGCCGCTCCTCATTCGGAGCCCCTTCCATCAACCATTGGATTGGTGTCTCGTCTTCATTAACAGGATTTACCCACAGAATATCCCTCAGCTCGCCGACTCGGCTTGAAACTGCAGAAAAAAACTTCCTGGCAGTATCGTCGAGAGAAATGACACGATTGTCTGTTATTCTTGCAGCCTCGATGAGACGAATATCCTTCTCCATAGCAACAAGAGCCTTTTCGGTTTGACTTGCTCGTTCAATCTTCAAGCAAAATTCTGCATCATGATCTACGTCCGGCCGGTCTACTCTTCTCTTGGCATTCATGCTCCTTCGCCAGCGACGAGCAAAAGGATGAGAATGTATATCCCATTCAGCTCCGATCTCTCGCGTCATCACCAAACGATGGTATGTTTCATCAATCATGACCCTCAAGAAGGCCTGGCAACGTTCTCCCCGTTGACCTCTCTCGCCTGTAGATGTAGCAACCGATGCATCAATGACCAAACGCTTTGATTCTGAGGATGACATCAATTGGACTCCAGTCTTGCTTCAGCGGCATGTATGTAACGGGTATCGGCATCCATCTCAGCCGAGGAGAAATCTTCAGGCCAATCGCCAAAAGCACCTGCTTTATCCAAGTCAGCACTGGATACTTCTGTAACGCCGTCCTCCGGCCGCCTCTTGAACCAGTGGAGTTTGACCTTATCTGCGAAAAGCTTGCCTTCGGCAACAAGAGACTGGATGCCTAAGAGCAATAGGGAGCTGTGGGTCTCCGCCACCACCTCGAACGCCGCGGTTGGCGGCATCTGCCAGAATCTGTGCCATTGCCATCTGAGCCTTCGGGTGGAGATGAATCTCAGGCTGTTCGATGTAGACCAGTTGGCCAGGCTCTGCTGCCAATAGGGCAACGATGACGGGTAGGGTTTGAGAGATGCCAAATCCCACATCCGCAATGCTTACTAGATCATTAGAGTCATCGTTTGTCTTCTATGAATGAGACGCCCAACCATTACCTCAACACTGACATCATCGACCTTCCTTGCGCTAACCTTCCAGGTCAATCCCAGTAGTTCCAGGGCAGCTCCCAGGTGAATGAAGTCGTTGATCTTGGGTTGCTTGCCAGTGGTGGATTATGCTAGCGGCATAAATCTCAAAGGTTCCAGGAAATCTGGGACCTACAGAGGTCTTCTTATAATTTCTTTCCGGGTTTCCTCGCAATGCTGGAAGTGAATCAAGCCTAAAATGGCGTTAATAAAATTCTCTCTTTCACCTGTTCTGATAAAGAATGTCTCCTCCCTATTTGAAATTATTAAATCCAGGAAGAATCTATTTCGTTCTATCTTCAAAGGACAATATTCAAATTATTTAGATCTGTATTTGGGTATTTCTTAAGACGAGTTTTTGCGGCGATCATCATCTCTTCCTGAGTCATTTCAGGTTTGAGGATAGTGGTTTCATCATAAATTCTATAAGAAATTTCTGCGGTATCCATTCCTATGAGAGTCTTAATGAAGGTCGCATA
Organism: uncultured Methanosarcinales archaeon; assembly: GCA_963702455.1. Classification (GTDB taxonomy): domain Archaea; phylum Halobacteriota; class Methanosarcinia; order Methanotrichales; family Methanotrichaceae; genus Methanothrix. The sequence goes on along the minus strand of CAVPCV010000005.1, from coordinate 36,199 downwards.
AAATGAGATGAAGCTTTTCATCTCAATTCCATTGCTGAACTTGACGCTCCCCAGCTCCAGGCCTGCGTTGAACGTGCTTTCCTTCTTGCCATCAGACCGGGAGAGGAACTGATCTGCCGACGTAAAGCGCACATTGGGGCCATCAAGCAAGAGCGGGCCCGGATCATATGTGGCCTCAAGGGTCTGCTTCATCAACAGAAGCGGCTGCATTATGCTCGACTTGCCTGAGCTATTGGCTCCTGCTAATATCGTTAGAGGGCAAATTTCTATGGAGCACTCTTCAGCCAGAGACTTGAAGCCCTTTACAGAGATGCGCGTTATTCCTTCAGCCATATGATCCTCGTAATAGTATCAGCAAATGCAAGATGTAAGCTTTTTCCTCAAAGCTCGCCCCGAAAGGCCCGCTCCAGCACAGCCGGCAGGAGCGCGTCCAGCTCGGCGGCGGTCTCCGCCTGGTGGCGCTTGAGGGCGTTCAGTTTGGATTATGGATCATCGATATGGGGACAACTCCAATCTTCCCGGCCGACTGAAGTGGGCTAGCGTAGCTGGCTGGCCCTGCCTCCATTCCGCCCTGGAACAAAGCAGCTGTGGCTCTGATTGATACCCTGCCGATTCTCCCTAATCCCCCTGGCATATGGCCATCGTCTCCTTCTTGACCTGCAGCATCTTCTCCTTTCCTGCCAGCACCTCCACCAGCTTCAAGGCAAACTCCAGCGCCGTTCCCGGAGTGCGGCTGGTGATCAGGTTTTTGTCCACAACCACCCGGTCTTCCGAAAACTTTGCGCAGGCTTGCACCTCTTTCTTTCCCGAGGGGTGTACAGTAGCCCTGCGACCCTGCAGGACTCCGGCCTTGATGAGGACCGAGGGTGCCGCGCATATCGCCGCCACGACCTTTCCGGCGCGATCCATCTCCCGTGCCATTGTTAAGATGCGCTCATCATTTCCCAGGTTCACAAAGCCGGGAGCTCCGCCGGGCAGGACCAGGCCGTCGAAATCTTTGAAGTCGATCTTATCCAGGCTGGTATCGGGCATCACCCGAACTTTATGAGCACCCTCCACCAATCCGTCCTTCAGTCCTGCCGTCACGACCTCCACATCAGCGCGCCTCAAAATGTCGATAACATTTACGGCCTCGATCTCCTCGAAGCCCTCTGCCAGTGGAACCAGAATTCTCATGCTCTCATTATCTCCTGGGCAAAATATTGGGCCTTGAAACCTTAAGTCTATTACTGTTCCTGTCTGGCCTTTCTGGCGAATTTTGAATCAGATGCAGTCTGGGAATCGCAAATGATAATTAACATAGACTGCCATATATCGATAAGAACTTCCATGATATGCAAGCGCTGCGGCCAATGTTGCTTCTATCTGGATATCTTCGTCATCAATCCGGGGTCGATACTTCCCGACGGGACTCTCAATCCGGATGACACGGAGGCCATGATCTTCAAGCCAGCCCGAAAGACGTGCCCCCATCTCGTCTATGAAGCCGAAAGCGAGGGAACGGGAAAGGTGGCGGTCTGCACCATCCACCACCTGCCCTGTTATCGGGGTTCGCCCTGCGAACAGTTCGAGCAGATTGGTCAGGCTGAAGACATCTGCGTGATGAGCGGATACTTCAGGATGCAGGGCAAAAGGGCGTGCAAATAAGAGGTCTTGAGAAGATGTTAGGTTCCAATCCAGCACATAGCTCCGGTGCCGTGTATGCAACTATCGACGATTGGATTCAACACGAAGCGATTCCGTTTTCCATCGGTTCGTCCGACGCCCTCAACGCCTCCATCGACAAGGTCATCTCTGCACTGGGTGACTCGGTGGAGTTGCTCGGCTTTGGAGAAGCCCTCCACGGCGGCGAGGACATTCTTATGCTCCGCAACCGGCTCTTCCAGCGCCTGGTGGAGAGGCATGGCTACAGCGCCATTGCCATCGAGAGCAGCTTCCCCAGGGCGCGCGCGGTGAACGAGTACATTGCCGGTCGCGGCCCGGCATCGTACGAAGCTGTTCAGGACGCCGGATTCAGCCACGGCTTTGGCCGGCTCGACGCGAATCGAGAACTCGTGGAGTGGATGCGGCAGTACAATGCCGATCCTGCTCATCGCATCAAACTCCAGTTCTTTGGCTTCGACAGTCCGACTGAAATGTACGGCAGCGATAGTCCAAGACAGGTCCTTCAATTTGTTCTCGATTACCTTGCCTCGATTGAAAGTGCCGGCATTCAGGAGCGCCGCCAGCGCATCGAAGGGTTTCTAGGCCGAAACGCCGATTGGGAGAATCCCGCTGCAATGATGGATCCGGCGAAATCGGTAGGCTGCTCTCCAGCCGCAACTGCGCTGCGAATTGAGACGGAGGATCTTATTTCAGAACTGCGCCTGCGCCGTCCCGAATTGGTGGCGAAGAGCAATGAACGCCGCTATCTGGAAGCCGAGCAGTATGCAACAGTCGCACGGCAGTTATTGAACTATCATGCAACGCTCGCGCGCTCGTCGAGCAAACGGATTGTCGAGGGTCTTGGCATTCGAGACCTCATGATGGCGGATAATCTGGCGTATATGGTATCCCATGAGCGCGGTCGGGGGAAAGTGCTTGCCTTCGCTCACAACAGCCATCTGCAACGCGGAAAAGCACAATGGCAATTGGGAACCGACCTGCTGATATGGTGGCCGGCGGGATCGCACCTCGATCAGATCTTCGGCCAGCATTATGCCGTCATCGGAACGGGGTTAGGCATCTCTGATGCCAATGGCATCGGCCAGCCCGAATCCGGGACTCTTGAGGCGCGGCTGACTGCCTTGCCGGGGCCGGGGCGGTTCATTCCAACTCGCAAAGGCCATGAGCTTCCAGCCCCGGCAATCGCAGCTCTTCCGACTCGCTCGGGCAGTATGAAGAACCCGACCTACTTCCCACTAACTCCTCAAAGTTTCACCGATTTCGACTGGCTGGCTGTCCTGGATTCAACTGCATACAACCGCGGCGGTCCGCCGCTGCTGTAGCAGTAAAGCTCCTCAGCCTAAGTTTTATCTCTCAGGGCGGCGCCAAGTCCCGGAACCGCATCTATACCAGCAGGCACGGTGAGGCTGGCGCCCGACAGGTCCTGGCCGATGGGCTCGTAGCTTCCGCCAAGATGCTTCGCCAGAAATGCCTCGGCGATGGCGTAAAAGGAGAGCCTGTTCTCAGGCCTGGCGAATCCATGACCTTCATCGGCATAAAGAACGTAGGTCACGGGCAGATTCTTGGCCTGCATGGCCTTTACGATCTGGTCTGACTCATTCTGCTTGACCCGGGGGTCGTTGGCTCCCTGGCCAATCAGCAGTGGCCGCTCAATTTCGTCCACATAATTCAGGGGTGAGCGTTCCTGCAACAGCTTCCGGCCGGCCTCTGTTCGGAAGTCGCCCACTCTTTTGGTGAACTGCTCAATCACCGGCCTCCAGTAGGGCGGTATGGTCTCCAGGAGGGTGATCAGATTGGAGGGGCCCACGATATCCACTGCGCAGGCAAAGGTCTTGGGAGTGAAGGTAAGCCCGGCCAGAGCGGCATAGCCTCCATAGCTCCCTCCCATGATGGCGATCTTCTTGGGATCGGCGATGCCTTTCTCAACCGACCAGTTTACGGCATCGATGAGGTCGTCATGCATCTTCTTGCCCCACTCCAGGTTTCCCGCATTGACGAAGCTCTTGCCAAGACCGGTCGAGCCGCGGAAGTTGACGCTCAAAACGGCGTATCCCCGGTTTGCCAGCCACTGGTGAATGGGATCCAGACCCCAGTAGTCCCGGCCCCAGGGCCCGCCGTGCACGTACAGAACCAGTGGTAGAGGATGGTCGGGATATCCGTCACCATCTTCATCGCTGCCCGGAGGGAGAGTGTAATAGCTGACAAGATCCAGACCGTCCCGCGATTTTATGATGGCGGGAACCATTCTGGCCAGACTTCGGCCTTCCAGCTTTTTCCTGTCTGTGAATAGGAAGACGGCTTTGCCAATATCCCGGTCATAGCGATAGTAACGCGATGGACTGTTGTCAGCATTGAAGGCGACGATCCAGTGCTTATCGTCCAGGCTCCGGCTTACGACCATCATGTCCCCGTGCTCAACATTATGCAGATAGTCCAAGTCTTTGGCAATGGCCGGGTCAAGTACCGTCCAGCGAATCCGGTCATAGTAAAAAGCCACTGCCTGCACATTCTTCTCCGTCGGATGGGTCATCAATCCGCTGAAGTCGGATTGGGGGTCTTCGGCCAGGAGAGCTCTCTCTCCCGTCGAGAGATTGAGTGCGTATAGAGCTGCGGTGTTCCGTCCGCGGCTATCGACCAGGTAAATGATATCACGTGTCTTGTCAAATCCAAAGAAGCCTGTGCTCAGGGCATCCTCCATCTCGACCTTCAGGAAGACTTCCCGGCTTTTGTCCCTGGCGAGTCTGAAGATGTCGCTTCCGCCCTCCGGGTTCATTCTGCTCGCCAGCCTCACATTGAACTCATCGTCCACCTCAAAGCTGGAAAAGTCCTTATTCTCCAAAAGCTCGGTCAGTTTGCCTGTCTCGATATTCAACCGAAAAAGGTCATGATACTCCGGGTCCCGCTTATTCAGGCCTATGACGGCTTCTTCCGGATGCTTGGGGCTGAGAGCCAGGATCTCAGCCCGAACGCCCTCAAAAGGTGTGAGATCAAGAGTCTTTCCGCTGGATAGATTGACGCTGTAAACTCGCCAGTTCTCATCTCCATTGCGGTCCTGCAGGTAGATGATATGCTCATTGGTGTAACCCCAGGTGTAGCTGCGTATCCCGCGAGAGGTATCATTGGTGACTGGTCGGGCCAACTCCGGGGAGTTTGCCGGCCCCACAAAAACATTAAGGACTCCGTTCTCCGGGGCCAGGAAACTCAACTTCGAGCCGTCGGGGCTGATGCGGGTGGTGATGCGGTCTGGATTGCCAAAGAGCACATCCCTGGAAATGAGAGTGCTGCTCGTGCTGCTCCTCTTCGAACTAGCTTTTGCCTTTCTAAGCCCCGCTCCCTCAGAAACGAGCAGAATAATAATAATGATAAAAATGAGGAATCTCAACGCCGTCTAACCTCCATGTATAGTGCATTTCAGGTCAAGCATCTCGGTATAAATAAATGCCGTAATAACGATCCAGACGATCCAACGATCAGAATGAATGGCTGAAGAGGAGGAGTTGGCAAGAACGGAATTATTGAAAAGGATTTTAAGATGAAGTGAGTTTATGGAGAAGTGAATTTAGGTGGAGTGAATTTGGGGTAGGATAGTTTGGGCATTGGTCTGGATAATGGAAATTCAACTAGCTCCTCTGGCTATCCAGAGTCTCCGATGCCATCAGAAATCCAATAGCCCTCTCCGCCAGAGGATAACTGCGTACCAGCGCCTTGAACCTCTTGCCGTGGTTGGGCTCTATGAGGTGAGCCAGCTCATGCACAATTACATAGTCCTCCACCCATTGGGGGAGCCTGGCCAGCCTGTCGCTTATGCGAATGGTCCTGGCGGCGCAGTTGCATGACCCACGCCTCCGCTCCTGGCGCGTGGAGTATTGGATGCTGTTCCAGGCCAGACTTCCTTGAAAATATCTTTGGTTCAGAATGCTCGCTCTTTCATGCAGATGGGCGTCATCCTTGGGATAGACTCTGTTCTCCAGCCGAGAGCGTAGCTTTTCGATATGACCCTGCAGGGCGGCGTCTGAGATAGACGCAGGTGCCAATACTTCCATCTTTCCACCGACCATTCTGGCCTGGATGGTCTTCCTGCGTCGCGCAGATCTTTTTACCATTATCTCCATAGCCCTGGAATCCCCCTCGGCACACTAACACAGGCTGGCTATTAATAACTTTCTTCCTGAAGTTTGTTATGGACTGACGGGTATTATCTCTCCATCTTGCGGGATCTTTCCCGTCACTATCCCTTCTTGCGCAAACATCATTAACTATGAGAGTATATTAAAAAAACGAAAGTTTATATTGGTATTCGGCTTAAAGATATACAGGGGGTTTCAAGCTTGGGAATAGACGAAATCAATGCAATACGAAGCAACATCCGTGGAAAGAGCTTTTCCTGGATTGCCGGCGCCACATCCGTTTCTGGCCTGACCAGGGAAGCAAAAATGAGGTATCTTGGCCTTGTAGTTCCCGAAGATGAGAAAGAAAGGATTCGGGAAATGATGGAAAAAGAGCATGCTCGGGCAGACGAGCCGGGTAATGTCGCCATCTATCCGACGCAGTGGGATTGGAGAAACGTCTCGGGTAAGAACTGGACCACACCCATAAGAGATCAGAAACAGTGCGGCTCATGCGTTGCCTTTGCCACTGTCGCCACCATTGAATCCAATCTGGAGATCTTCAAGAGAGATCCCGATCTCAATCCCGACCTTTCCGAGGCCGATCTATTCTTCCGGGGCTGCGGCAATTGCTGTGGTCGTGGCTGGAACTTCGTTCCTGCCTTGAAATATGCCCAGGCAAGCGGCATTCCCGATGAAAAATGCTTCCCTTACGACGGCGATCAGACCAGCAGCTGCCCGGACAGAGACAAAAGGATAGTCAAGATAGAGAGCTGGAAGGCTCTGAGCGCTTCCCAGGCCAAGGAATGGCTCGCTACGCGCGGCCCTCTCATCGCCGGCATGAATGTCTACGAGGATTTTTTCTACTACGAGAGAGGAATTTACAGGGCCGCATATGGCGGGTATATTGGCGACCACGCCGTATGCGTCGTGGGCTTCGATGACGCCAATGGCTGCTGGATCTGCAAGAATAGCTGGGGGCCGGGATGGGGCGAAAGCGGATGGTTTAAGATCGGCTATGGAGAATGCGGTATGGGCAATAGTTTCGCTTTTTATGCCGTACTGTTCACTGCGGATGATGATCTGGTCATGCCCAAAACAGGCCGGGTCATCGTCCGCTTCAAGAGCAAGAATACCTCTCTGGACGATGAGATCTGGCTTCACTATCCTGAGGACTAAACTGATCTTCAAGGCCCAGGACTCGGAGATCGGCAAGTTCTATGATCTGGGAACGTATCCCTCTGGAAACCGGTTGACTTTTGCCCTCAAGACCTCGGATGGGAATATCTATTACAGCGATCAGATCCTGAATGCTGACGCCTGCGACCACGTCCAGAAAGTCAAGTTCAGGAACCTACAAGTGGGAATTGGGCTGGGAGGATCTCTACGGTCTGGGCGAGAAGGATTATAACGATGTGGTAATGGAGATCGAGATCTTCAGTCCCACAACAGAAGACCTTGTGATGGCCAAAGAGGGAAGGGTCTTTGCGACCTTTAAGAGCAGGCTCGCTGCCACAAAAGAAGAATTCAGGCTCAGCTCTCCAGAGGACCGGTTGATCTTCGCTCTTGATAGCCCATTAGGAAAGGCAGTCGATCTGGGAACCTTCCTTGCCGGCACCAAGCTCACCTTTGCCCTCAAGACCGACAAAGGCTACACCTACTACACCGACCAGGTGAAAAACCCGGATTTCCTGAGCCACGTGCGTAAGCTTCCCACAGGCTATAACAAATGGGAGCTGCGCTGGGAGGAATCCTTTGGCCTTGCCAAGAAGAACTATAAGGACCTCATTGCGGAGATTGAAGTGATACCTATCGTCCGTGAAGATGTAGTTCTGGCCAAGGATAGCCACGTGGTGGCAAGGCTGGTCAGCAAGAGCACGCCCTACCATAACCAGTTCTGGCTCTACCAGCCGGTGAAGAAGCTGCTCTTTGATTCCATTCAGGGGAATGTGGGCAAGAGCTTCGAGGTAGGGGACTATCCGGCCGGGACAAGGCTGGTCTTCGCACTCCAGGCCCAGGATGGGACTTTCTATTACACAGACAGCAGTCTCAATGGGGATGGCAAATCGCATGTCATCAAACTGCCTCTGGGATCCAGCAAGTGCCAGCTTCGATGGGAAGATCTCTACAATCTCAAGGACAAGGATTATAACGACCTGGTGGTGGAGATCGCCATGACTCCAAGATAGAATCAGTTGCTCCAGCAAAATAGTAATATGTTTCAGGAACACGGCAGCCAGTCCACGCTGACCTCTCCGGGCCGGCTGCCGGACCAGAGCTGGATGAACTTCTCAATGGAGAATACGCCCGTCAGATCCTCCACGCTGCGGCCTATGAGGGGATGGCGGCCATGGTTGGAAACGCTGGGATCAACAGACTGCCAGGCGATATGAGCTTTGCCGATGACATTGGAATTGATGCTGGCCTCCAGGCCGCCTCCCCAGCCGCAACCCGGGCAGTCGTCGGCCGCTCCGGATGAGCCCTGGGCAGAGGAGTTTGTAGCATATGATCCGGTTCTGACCTGTGTGTTTCTGTTCAGATGCTCGACATCAGTATAGGCTTCGGTCATGGTTGCACCGGTATCATAGTTCTTGATGGTGAGGATATCATTCTGACCGGCGTTGTTCATGGCCGCGGTGTAGGCCAGTGGCATCTCACCCTGCATGCTGGGGATTGCCATAGCCATGATCATCAGACAAATCAGCCTCGTCCACACTCATCTATCACCTCGATATCGATGATCAACGTACTTCCATTTCAAGTTGTTGCTTGACATTTTATGAAATCGACGAAACGGGCCCCTATTTTATGCAAAGCAATACGTCCAGAAGGATATATTTGGCTTTCTAGACGCAAGTCCCGCTAATGGTCAGGGCATTATTTCCCTCATTCGTCTCCTTGATTTCATTATCGGGGTCTGCATTGACAGTTATCTGATTGGTAATATTCTGCCCCGCTGCCGGAGCAACACTCGAGAAGCCGATGGTCTCGTGAACTGATCCTCCAGAAACAGGCATGAGAAGAGTCAGTTCAGCAACCGCCTTTGGAGAGCCGATGCGGTTTTCCAAGATCCTCACCTTCACCGATTGATATCCTGTAGAGCCGCTGGTAGACGGAGTCAGAGTTAACAGGAATGAGACTCGATTGCAGGTCGTATTCCGCAGATCAGAGGATATCATCAAATCCGAAACTGCTTGATTGTTGAAGGGCTCCGAGATCATGAACGAAGACCCGGGCTGCGGACCTTTATTGATTACGCTCTCGTCGGCTGTCCTGGGAAGCTTGCCTCCCAGAAATGGACTATCCCGGTTCATCTGGGAATTCGCGACTGATGCGAGAACTAAGAAGATGGAGAGCAGTACCATAATTCTTAAGATCTTATTCCATTCTTTCATGGCATCAGGACCGAAAAATGTAGATATAACTGTTTTGGGCCAGATGATCTTCTTGGAGTAAAATCAGGCGATGTGCTCTCACCAGAACTACTATTTGCGCAGAATCTTCCCAGGGTCAAATTAATCTGCGATTGCGGTTACGGCTCCGAAAGCCTACCGCAGGGTATATTTCGTTTGCTTCCGATAAGCCTGCTGCAAGCAAAATTAATGAGGCGGAAGTCAATGGGAGTATCAACGGCCAAGACAGTGATAATAAGCATATTCTTGATCTTAGGAATGCTACTGGCAGGGATCCTAACACAGCCCAAAGCATCACTGGATGCCTGGGATGTCAATGAGAGTGACTTTCCAGCGAACGCAAGCTCGGAAGAGAAGCTGACTTTCCTGCTCAGATATGCCATCCTCGCACCCTCCAGCTACAACAGCCAGCCCTGGAGGTTCAATGTCTCAGGAAATGAGATCGATGTCTTTGCCGATAAATCGAGATGGCTGCAGGTTGCAGATGCGGACCAAAGGGAGCTGTACCTGAGCCTTGGCTGCGCTCTGGAAAATTTGCGGTTAGCGGCAGACCATTTTGGCTATAACTGCAGCGTTACCTACTTCCCGGGCCCGAAAGATCTTGTGGCCAGAGTTGTATTGCAGCCCGCGGCTCTGCCCTCTCTGGATCCCCGTCTCTTTCCCGCCATCGCTCTCCGCCAGACAAACCGCAATCCTTATGAGGGGCGGGCCATCTCAAGACGCCGATCTGATAACACTGCAGAGCCTCGGCTCGGATCAGGATGTTCGGACTGACCTTGTCTACCGATTCTGCCACCAAGAAAAAGCTTCCTCGATCTCACAGTGCGGGCGGATCAGATCCAGTATTCCGATGCTGACTTCAAGAGCGAACTGGGTCACTGGCTGGGCCGAGGGAGGCATGGGGCCCACAGGCATTCAGGCCAAATCAGTCAGATGGAGGTGGTCTTTCTGGATAATGGCCCCAGCAGATCAGAAAGGACACCGAACTGATCAATAGCACGCCCTATTTGGGCTTCATCAGCACCGGCAAAGACGATAATGAATCCCTTAAGGCCGGAAGGACCCTCGAGCGTCTCTGGCTTGCGGCCACCGCTCTGGGTGTGAGCCTGCATCCCATGAGCCAGGCACTGGAGGTGCCGGAGACAAAGCAAGAGCTAGCCAGGCTAATGCCTGCAAATGGGACAGATATGCCACATGTGCAGCAGACCTTCCGGCTGGGCTTTGCCACGGGTGGCGTCAAGGAGCATACGCCGAGAAGACCGCTTGAAGAGGTCCTGATAACGGGTCAAAAGCCGTAGAGATAAGGGAATCGAAGGTTGAAAGAAGAAAGGAAGAAAGAAAAGAAAAAGAAGAAGAGCGATCCGGGAAAGGGTTTGGGTGGCAGAGGATTGGCCTGCCACTGCAATCATAGATCTGAGTTCTCTTTTCCTGAATTCGGTCCCTGATAGCTCCCCAGCTTTCTCAGGATCAATTCTTCCTGGCCGAGAGTGTCATCGCCGATGGCCTGCATCTCTTTTTGGAAGTAGTCCGCAAACATGACAAACAGCTCACGATAGGGATCGGAGACTGTGAGCGGCATGGACTGGCGCTCCCATTCGCCCAGCTCTACCGGGATCACGATTCCATTGGCCAGAGTCACAGATGGAACGATCTTCCAGCCCGACTTTGCTGCCTTTCTCTCGTCTATCATCCAGTTCTTGAGCAGGTCTGCATAACGAGTGAGCAGGACGGCCTTGCGTATGCCGTTGTTCTGGTAGAAATCGGCTTTCGCTCCCATTGTTCACTTCGCCCACGTTCACCTCGGCCTCATCGCTATCCAGCACACCGTTTCTGTCCTGGTAGCTCACCTTCAGCTTCATGCTGCCTTCAGAGGAGAGCTTCTTGAGCTTTACCAGAATTACTCCGCCCTTAACCTGGCCTTCCTCAGCTTTTGAGGGAAACAGGGTGTTAACCTTCATGAGTTCCCCAGTGGCCTGGTCGGCCTCTGGAGAGCCGTAGACCTTCTCGATCTCGTAGCCGGGCGCGTCCAGACGGAGCCGCAGATCGAAGACCAGCGGAGTGACCATATAGTCGAACTCGTCATCCATGCGCTTCTTGAACTCCGGGCGGAGTGAACTGAGTAATAATTGGCTCCTTTGATCTTGGTTATCTTTTCCACAAGCTCTGTGTTGAAGTCCACGCCGATGCCGATGAAGGTGGTGTAAATTCCTCGATCGGCATTATCCTCCAGCATGCGGAAGAGGCCGAGGTCGCCCGTTTCACCCAAATTGGGCATGGCGTCGGTCAGGAAGATTATCCTGTTCTCGTACTCCGATTTGTCGGCCTGCAGGAATCGGTCGAAGAGAGCTGTGCCTTCTTCCATTCCTGCTTCCATGTTGGTCCCGTCCGTCTCTTTGATCTTCAGGATGCGGCTCTTCAGTCTTTCCAGATCTTTGTCACCGACACTGGTGAGCGGGTCCACCAGGAAGGCGTCGTCGCTGAAGATCACAAGGCCGAACCGATCCTCGGGCAAAAGGTGATCCAGTAGAGCGACTACGGACTCATCGGCTATCTGCATCTTGGTCTTGCCGGAATCTTCTTCTTTCTGCTCCACCTTATTGCCGAAACGATCGTAATAATATTCATCAAAGGGGCTGCCCATGGAGCCGGAGAAGTCCTGCACCACAACCAGGTTCAGCTTCTTTCTCTGGAAATCCGTCATCCCCGGAGTTCAGGCCCACAGAGAGGTAATACTGCGGCTCTCCTGATATGGGATCCATGGAGACGGCGTAACTGTAGGACGGGCAGAAGAGCTTCTTGCACTCCTGGGCCGCGCCGGTATCAAAGTAGTAGTCATAAAACAGGCCCTCGTAGGTGACATCGGTCGGCAGAGGAAGATAGTCCTGTTTGATATTCTCCCGGAAGTTATTGATGTCCTTGGCGCCACCCAGCGGAAAAGCCGATGCTGGGGCTGGCGGCAAGCGCCGCAGGGGGTGCCATGCTGTACGCTATTCCCGGAGAGCCGCTTCTTGGGGTTCCACCTGCTCCCGCCGACATACTTTCAGCCACCTGGGATTCCTGGCACATGGAATTTGACGGAGTTGCTCTTGGATCCGATATCGTATACCAGAGCTCATAATCCCCTTCCAGCCCGGCATGATACCACGCCGTGTAGCTATTGCCCTTCGATACCTGGGCAGTGATAATTGAGGTTACTGTGCCCGTAGGATAAAGACAGAAAAGCTCCAGCTCTCCGTCGGCAGCCGGGGCCAGGCTGAGGCGAGCCCAGTTGCCGGATGGGATATCGAGAGATGTGCGCGTCTCCTTGCCGGCGAGGTCGACAATTGCAAGGCTGTTCTTTTCCTGTAATGCTTGCCCGCGATCCTTCCTCGGCCAGCCTCTGGGCATCAGCGGGAGGCTCCGCAGTGTACCAAACATATTCCTGATCCGATGCTGATTGGGACGACAAATCCTGGCCTGCAACGGGATGAAGGCCGACTATGGCTATTATTGTCAAGGATAGTATTAACCGATCGATCTTCATAACCCACCTCTGAGAATAATTAATAATACACAATTTTGGTATTTAAGCTCGACTGCAATTGGCGCAAATCAGTGACAGAAGGGCAAACTCATGAAGGAGATCGTCACGAAAGAGATCATTAAATCCGTCGCAAACCTTGCTTTGAGTGGCCAATTGCTCTTAACCTCAAAAAAACTTTTCAGATAACGCCGCCAATGTGGTGGGTGGCAGATACGAGAGTAAATGCCGGGAGCTGCTGCAGAAAACCCGGCCCCCATAAACCCGGGGCGGATCGAACTGGATTGTGCTCCTCCATCACAGTCCATGGCGGTACGGTCGCCTGTCGGTCGAGCAGAGATCTTGGCCGGCCACATAAAACCGATGCCTGAGGTAGGATATATGCCTAATTTTTATAATAATGATATCCTTGGATCATGTTCAATTGGACAAAAATTTTTGTCTGATTTGAAGTTAGTACATAATTTCTTTATGGCATGACTTGACTTTTTATATTAATTATGGCATTGAACAGGATGAAAACTAAGTCTAAATCGCGATTTCTTCCTCCATTATGCTGGTAACATCACGTCTCTGTCAATTTACCCACGAGATACGAACCACCAAAAGCTTTTTCGTCTAAGCCTTCAAATCATGATAATCCGGAGTGATTGAGATTAAGATGATAGGCGCTGCAGAGGTGGGTAAAAGTGCATCTTTTCGCACTGCAGCCATCCTGGCGGTCTTAATCGTGTTGGCCCATTTAACGTTGTTGGCCTTTTTTAAGGACGAAGAGTGGGTGCTTGCGATCGGTGATTTGCTTCTAATCGTGACCTCCGGGCTGGCTGCGGCAGGATTGCTGTATGCAGCACGGCATCAGGAAGGATGTTCCAAAAAGGCCTGGACAGTCCTCGGTGTTGCTATGATTTTCAACACCTTTGGAGAGGGGTCCTGGGCCGTAATCGAGATCGTTTTCCATCAGTTTCCATTTCCCTCTGTAGCAGATTTTGGCTACCTGATGTTCTACCCTCTTTTTGCTGCGGGTATCCTCCTCTTGCCTGAAGTACCTCTCTCCCCTAGGGAACGGCTCAAGATCCTCCTGGATGCGGCAATCGTTATAGTATCGGCCGCTTTAATTTTCTGGGTCTTCCTGATCGGCCCTATTGTAGCACTCCGCAGAGGCCTTAACTCTTGACCTGGTGATCTCGGCGGCCTACCCGGTCATGGATCTGGTTCTGTTTTTGCTCTGATGGAGCTGCTCTTCAGAAAGCTCGATTCTCCGGGACGTATTCCTGCCCTTCTGCTAGCTATCAGCATGGTATTATTTTTGATTGTGGATGCAGTTTTCAGCATCCGGATACAGGAGGGAAATTATGTCTCCGGAGGTCTTCTCGATACCACCTGGATAACAAGCAACCTGATGATAGGACTGGCCGGTTTGCTGCAGGCAAGCTCTCTCCTTCTGATCCACTGAAATCCTCGAGCAACTCAAAAATTGGTGGATCTGCCTCGACCATCTACTTGCCGTACCTCGGAATTGGAGCGGCATTCTCTCTTCTCATCTGGGGTTATGATTATTCACGCACTCATCAGCTATTCCACAATAGCTGCATCGGTGGGGCTCATCATCGGGCTGATGTTCATGCGTCAGAAGCTAGTGTTTGATGAGAGAAATCAATTGCTAATAACGACCCTATCGGAGATTGAGGAACGCGAGCGAGCTGAGGAGTCTTTACGCAAATCAGAACAGGAAAAGGCGGCTATCTTGGGCGGCTTGAAAGGTGTTACTGTCGCCTACCTTGATCCTCAGATGCGCGTCATCTGGATTAATATTCGCAAGCCTGAGGCACCGGGACTGGTCTTTCCGAGGATGAAATAAAGGAGGGGCATTGCTTTAAAATCATCTACGGCCTCAACGAGCCCTGTTCGGGTTGCACAGCCGTCAAAGCTCTTCAGATGGGCCAATGCCAGGAGGGCGAATTGGTCACTCCTGACGGCAAGACCTGGCTGTCTCGCAGCAGCCCCATCAAGGATGCAAATGAGAATATCACGGGAGTGGTCCATGTAGCTATGGACATCAGCGCATCCAAGGCCGCGGAGAGCGCTCTAAAAGAGTCCGAGCGCCGTCTAGCGAATATCATTGACTTCCTGCCCGATGCCACCTTTGTTATCGATAAAGAGGGCAGGGTGATAGCCTGGAACCGTGCCATCGAGAAGATGACGAGCGTCAAGGCCGAGGCAGATTCTGGGCAAAGGAGACTATGAATATGCATTGCCCTTTTATGGTGAGGCGAGACCCATGCTCATAGATATGGCAAATAAGCCGTCGATCCAGCTGTTGAAGCGAGATATGATATATAAAAGGCAAGAAGATGGCTCTCTGGTTGGTGAAGCCTACATGCCCAGGCTGAAAGGTGGGGTGGCATATCTCCTGGGAAGCGCATCGGCGCTCTACGACTCGGATGGAAATTACTGGGGAGCGATCGAATCCATACGTGATATAACAGATCGAAAGCATGCCGAGGAAGAACTGCAAAGGTCCAAGGAGGAAGCCGAATCGGCCACGCGCGCCAAGTCCGAGTTCCTGGCCAATATGAGCCACGAGATCCGCACACCCATGAACGCTGTCATAGGCTTGACAGGTCTTCTGCTGGATGAGCCTCTCTCACCGGGGCAGAGAGAGTATGTGGAGATCATTCGCTCCAGCGGGGATACGCTGCTCGCTATCATAAATAATATCCTTGATCTCACGAAGATCGAAGCGAAGATGCTGGAGCTGGAGTATCAGCCTTTCGACCTGCAAAGCTGCATTGAGGCATCCTTGGATCTTGTGGCGGCAAGTGCCCGCGAGAAGGGGCTGAGCATAGCGTACACTATCGAGGACAATACGCCTCATGTGATCTCGGGCGATCCCACCAGGCTCAACCAGATTTTAATCAATTTGCTCAATAATGCCGTGAAGTTTACAGAAAAAGGCGGAGTCTCTATCTCTGTCTCCAGCACACGTCCAGAAGAAGGTGGACATGAGATCCATTTTGCCGTGAATAGATACTGGAATTGGAATCCCTGAAGATAAGATGCCTCGATTGTTCCAGTCCTTCAGCCAGATTGATGCCTCGACAGCACGAAAGTACGGTGGAACCGGTCTTGGCCTGGCCATAAGCAAGAAGCTCGTGGAGATGATGGAGGGAACGATGTGGGTTGAGAGTGAGGTAGGCAAGGGCTCAGTATTTCATTTTACCATCCGGGCAGAACCTGTCATAAGCGGGCCTATCGATACTGTCAAGCCGGCAGCAATCCCTGTCTCCGATCACCAGGGGCAGCTGGACCCCAGCTTGAGCATACTGGTGGCTGAAGATAACCTGGTCAACCAGATAGTGACTAAGAAGATGCTCAATAAACTGGGCTACAGAGCGGATGTGGCAGCCAATGGCAAGGAGGTGCTGCGGGCCCTGGAGGCTAGGGCATACGACGTCATATTTATGGATGTGCAGATGCCGGAGATGGATGGCCTGGAGGCGACAAAGGAGATACGTCGGCGCTGGCCGGAGGCGGCCTAAAATAATCGCCATGACGGCCATTGCCCTGAAAGGTGATCGAGAGAAGTGTCTGGCGGCAGGGATGGACGGCTACATAAGCAAGCCCACCAGAATTGAGGCGATAAGAGAGGCTCTGGAGGCTTGCAGCAAGAAGGATGGGGACCTGAAGGGGAATTGAACAAGTAGCATCCGTATGATGCCCCTTAAATACCAAGAAGGTCCGGGATCGAGGAGAGATTAAATAGTCTTGCAGACATATCATGGATGAGCATGAAGATAAAAATCAAGATTACAGGTTCCAAAGTGCATGATGTGGGCTACAGATACTTCCTGATGAGCAATGCCATAGACCTTGGTCTTAGGGGCTTCCATGCCCGCAATAGGATGAATGGAAAGGAGCCAGAAGTAGTAGTCCTGATCGAAGGCGATGAAGAAACAATCGCAGACTTCAAGAAGTTGGTAGAGACTCGGAAGCCCGAACACGCCGAGGCATCAAATATCGCTTTTGAGGACTATGAGGGCGATGTTATGAGGGCGGGCGAATATGCTCAGGTCTGCTCTGCTCTACAACTAAACAAGGCGATACCAGTCCTTCTAGAGATCAGAGACGACCTGAAAGAGATGAAAGGCGACGTAAAAGCAGTGCGGAAAACCACAGACGCGACGTTGGATGAGATCAAGGCAGTGCGTAAGACCACCGACTCGACGCTGGATGAGATCAAAGGGCTGCGAGAAGACATCCAGCCTGGATATGCTAATCATTTCAGGCAGGTGCAGGCGGATGTCAAAGCCATAAAAGAACGCCTGGGCATGTCCTGAGAGGGGCAGAGAGAGTACGAGGGCGCTGGCCAGGCTGCTCTGCCTCAAAATCATCGCTATGACGACATCTGCACTGAAGGGCGATCGAGGGAAGTGTCTGGCGGCAGAGATGGACGGCTACATAAGCAAGCCCACCGGAATCGAGGCGATACGAGATGCTTTGGAGGCTTCGTTATCATCAACTGCGGCACTCAGTATTTCTCGATAACCATCTTCGTGAATAGCAGTAACAACAAGCAGTGCCTTGTTAATATACCGACCATCTGTCCGGACCTAAAAATAGCTTGCATCCAGGAACAGATACGGGATTGATCCAACGATAGGTCGATTCAAGAACTCTTTGACCTGTTTATCTAACCTTTTCGCGATTCTTGAGACCTCAGAAGCAGAAATATTTTCCAATCCAAATTTTGAGAATACTTTCTCGACTTTTCTCGTTGACACTCCTTCGAGATACGATTCAGCTACAGCAACTCTTACAGATTCCTCTACTCTAGAAAATCTCTCGAATACTTTGGCTTTTTATTGGGAACTCCCTGATTTGAGGTTTATCAAGCTCGATTTCGCCGTGAATGGTCTTGAGTAATCGCGATCGGTTACATCGAGATCGATGGGGAGAAAAGGAAACTCTACTGCTTTACCATGGTTCTCGGTTATTCGTGAATGAGATATGCCGAATTTACTCTGCGAATAGATGTTTATACCCTTATCCAATGCCACATAAATGCATTTGGGTTTTTTGGAGGTTATCCACAAGAACTTCTATATGATAACATAACACAAATCGTGAAAAAGCGAGCCCCAAAATCATCAGATTCTACCTGGAATTCTCATTTCCAGGATTTCTTTGGATGAAAAAGTCTATCCAAAAAGCATTAAAATATCCAATAGCGAATTAAATGAAGCAAACCTGACAATTGAGAAATTTCATGGAGAATGGAATTATACAGCGTGCATTCTTTAATGATGTTAAAAGCAATCTAATAAAAATCGATATCAGAAAGGGTTATATGCGGGGGATGGGATTCGAACCCACGAACACCTTCGTGACTGGACCCTGAATCCAGCGCCTTTGACCTGGCTTGGCAACCCCCGCGAAAGATGCAGCCAATCTCATGCAGTGGTAGTATTTAATGGTATTCGTAGTCCCAGCATGCTTGTGCCACCCCCAGCATGCTCCCAAAAGCTGCACCTGGCCGCTGATGACATCAGCCTGTCGATACAGGGAATAAGGTGATAGGAACGGAAAAAAGAGACCTTTCACCTGGACTCGATCTGGCCTTTTCAATCGCTATAAACCAAGCCTGCCCGGCGCTGAGGGCGCCCCCCTCACCCGCGCGTCTCACCGCGCGCGGTATCCACTGCCAAGCCGCTCCCGTGAATCGTGATCAACCATCCGTCAAACGATATACAGGAAATCGACTGACAAAGCATCTGATCCCATCAACTCAGCGAGCCAAACCTGTGATTGAACCGGGCCTGCCCGAAGAATATGCGTATAATTATAAAATGGGGATCAACTTACTACCTCCCGCCCGCTCGCGTGAGCGCCTGCCCACTAGCAATAGCATCCGAATCATGCCAACTCCAACAGAATGCGTTGGCAAAACCGCCCAGAACCAGGAAACATCTTGAAGGGCAAATGATTCAATCCCGTTCATCCGTTCGCAGCCATGTATCCAAGCCTGCCCAGCGTTGAGGGCGCCCCCACTCACCCGCGCGTTTAACCGCGCGCGGAATCCACTGCAAAGCAGATGGTGTAGATCAAGCAGCCAACATGCGAACGATCTCCAGGAAATCGACTGACAAACATCTGATCCCCGTCAGCTCAGCGAACCAACCAGTGATTGATCCGGGCCCGCCCGGCGAATATTCTTATAATTATAAAAAATCATTTTGAAGGGCGAATGCTGCATCCCGTTCATCCGTTCGCAGCCAGATAAATCGTCTCTTTCAAGCCTTTGAAATGGGGATCGCCGGTTATCACCTGGGCGCCCTCTCTAACCGCCGTGGCGTATATCAACGCGTCCGCTAAACCCCATTCTCGCTGTTGCCTGAACTTTGCCCCCATGACAGCGATCTCTTCATCGACCGGGATCAAGAAGCATCGGGACAACATGGACCGCCGCCGCTTCTCTGCAGCCGTTTCGTCAAACCTATCAAGAGCAATGCGGTAAATCTCCGCCAGGTTGATGCTGCTTATGATGATCTCCTGGTTCTCATTCATCACATAGGTTTTAACTTTCTCGCCAGCTTTGGTTCCCGCAAAGAACTCCACCCAGGCCCAGGAATCAATCAAAACGATCAAGCTCTTCCCTCTGGAAGGGTGCTATTCCTGGCATGCTCCCGAATTCTGTTTCGTCCATTCTTTTGCATTTCCGGAGCAAATGCTTGACCACATCGTTATAAGAGTCCGCATTCATTTCTTTCTTCAATATATTAAGTACCTTATAAACATCTTCCTGAAGCTGTATCGTGGTTGACATATCACCACTACTATAGCTCTATAAGACTATAAGCATTGCGGCCATGCCCGTCTATCCGATCTCTTCGCAATCAAAGACAATCCCCCGCCGCTCCAGCTCCGCCAGCAGCTCCTCCATGAAGACCCCTCGCCCGGACACATGCCTGTGCTCGCACTCGGCCGGGCGCCCGCCCGCGTAGCCGAGGCTAGTAGTATCAATGCCACAGCTCGGGCTTCCAGCCAGCCCCACGATCCTGATCCTTGTCCCCTGCCGGGCCAGCATCTCCAGAAGATCGGCATAGTAGAGTATGAGCGACCGGCAAAAGCGCCGGAACTCCGGCACATCCAGCTGGTTTCGGGTAGAAGCCCAGCGGTCCAGTCCCATGTACAGTACCTCCGGGCAGGGCAACTGGATGACTGGCTCCGCAGGCCGGAACTGCACAGGTCGCAGGCCCTTGACCCGGGTTATGGGATTGAGCAGGCAATGGGCCAGGACGGTGACCTCCTGCCTACTGGCGGCCTCCGGGGCACTTCCGGCTTCACAGATATTTGTTGACGGCATCTCGATCACGGGATAATCATAGCATTAACGAAATTATAGTCTCTTCGATAGGAAGGGCAAGCATAAAAAAGGAGAAAACAGAAAAAGGGGCTCATACGCCCGCTGGCTCATCCTGCCATTTCTTTTGCTTGATATATTGGTAGAACCTGATGCCGTCCAGATCGTCATAGAAGACTATCTTCTCCGCCCGCTCGCCCACCTTCAGTTTCATGGTATTGGTGTGAAACTCATCTACATACTGCACATCATCGATCATCTCCAGCGGCACCATCTTCACACTGTCCCAGGCGAACCCGGGCCGCACAAAGTGCATATTCTTCCTGGTCGCAACCAGGTAGCCCAGGGTCTTTTCCAGCATGCCCATCCTGGCGATGGCCAGCATCGTATCCGTTGCCTGGCTGTTCAGAAGCGCCGGGGCGATGAGAACAGGCTCTTCACCGGCTTTGAGGAGCTTCTTTACCATCCGGTCCAGCTTCTTGGGAACTGTGGGTCCGCTATCTTCTTCGATCATGTCACAATCTTGTCCAGACAGTCGTTCTCCAGAGCGACGCGCACCTCGCGCGCCAGGCGGCGCCCCGTGGACATATTGGTGCGCCAGAGAGCATTTCCGTAGGGGTGCCCTACAGCCATATGGACATTGGTGCCGCCCCCGATCCTCGGCGCGACGTCGTAGATGTAGAAGTTCAGGTCTTTATCCACACATGTCTGCAGGCAGAAGGGGCCAATGATGCCGGGCGCATAATACTCCTGCGTCGCTTCAACATACTTCTCCGCCAGCATGAAAGCCTTCTCGAGGAGAGACTCGCGCAGAGTTGCAGAATTGTGGCCGCAGACCGTGTACTCCGGGTTGATCTGGCGTTCGTTCAACGTCAGCTGCTGCGGGGCAGGCAGACGGCAGTGGCCGTCCAGGCTGGTCTCGAAGCGCCAGTCTATGCCGATGAGCTCGATGCGTTTTGTGATGGGCGAGTAGAAGTAGTCCAGATTGAAGACCGGCCCGATGACGTAGCGTTCAATCCTGGCCAGCTCAATTCCGTCCTGGTCGATGACGTTCTGGCGAAGCAACAGGTCTGCTTTCTGGCAGTACTCCTCGTAAGAGGCGGCAGTGAAAAAACCCCGTTCTAAAGTTTTTACGGCATGGGGCAGCTTGACCATGACCAGCTGATCGATATCCTCGGCCTCGATCGGCTCGGGAAAAGGCAGTCCCGCCTTCTCCAGGAGCCAGTAATAGTCCCTCTTGTCGCCGCGCTCCTCCGAACGCAGCAAATTCCGGGAGCCGAGCAGGGGGAGAATGAACTGGTCCTCGACGGCATCAATTCCGCAGTAAGAGGTGAACGACCGGTTGGGAACGAATAGAGTATTCTTTTCCCTGAGAATATCCTGGTTCTCCGCTTCTAGAATCTCCGGGAACTTCTTGAGCATCATGACCTCGTCGACCATGCCGGTGACGATCTTGCCCTTCTTGTCCCTATTGGCACGGAAGTACTTGACATAAGGCTTCTCCCGCCCCTCCTGGCATACCGCCAGGGTCCTGAAATTCTCCTCCACTGCGCCGTCTGCCGTATCCAGGGCAGAGTGGGATGCAATCATCCCGATTCGAAGATCTTCGAGGTCGTATCCCTCCAAGACCTCCAAGACCTTGCTGCGTTCTATCAAGTCAGAGCACCTCAAAATAATTGTGTTGGTCCCTCATATTTCCATCCCGATTTATCAAGATGACCCTACCCGGATGAAGAGTTCTCCCTTTCCATTCTCCACCAGGTCGCCTGCATACTTTTGATAGTCTTCGCCATCTACCGTCATGGTCTCTATCTTTTGGTAGCCGGGCAGAACATTGGCCTTGCCCTTTACAGTTATAGTTCCTTTGGTCATTTCGGCGCCGGGAAGATGGGTACTGCCGCCGATAAATATCGTGCCTCCCTGGTTTGCAGCACCGGGGAAGTCGCCTGCATCACCAGCCACGCGAATGCTTCCTCCGCAGAGATGCTCCCCCAGATAAGCTCCAACGCTGCCTCCTATCTCGATCTCTCCACCGCGCATACCGCACTTCTCGCCCCTGTAGCCGGCCCCGATGTAGTTTCCGGCTTTCCCGAAAACGCTGATCTTTCCGCCGCGCATCTCCCTTCCCAGCCAATCATCTGCGTTTCCTTTTATGGTCAAGAGTCCGCCCGACATGTTGTTTCCGGCATGCATGCCTGCGCTTCCCTGCACCTCCACGATGCCAGCCGTCATGCCCTCTGCGATCCTCTTCACGCGAGAGAAGTCGCCCTGTAAAGTGATCATGACATCCTGAGGGTTGGCCGGGTCGTCATCTCCCGCCACCTGGAACAGGTCCAAGAGCGCTCTTTTGCGGTTGCCCTGCCATATCTCGAGGCTTCTTATCGCATCCAGGGTCAGCGGAGCAAACCTGTCCGGCGAAATATTTTCTGCTTCCACCGAGATCTCAAAGGGCTTGAGTGGAGTGATAACAATAGATCTCATTCAAGCCACCTCCTTTTGCGGCTCGATCCCCAGACCTGCCCTTATTACCATTGGATTTTGCACATAAGCGTCCTGCACCGCGTAGTTGGAGAGCTGCACGCTGTAGTACTTATCGAACTTCTCCTTCAGATCAACCATGAGACGGTCCGTATCTGCTTGCGGGACGTGTGCATCCACCCAGTAGGTCCTGCCTTTGGGAACGGCCAGGATCTGGCCTTCTTTGGAGACCAGTACGCCGGATTTTATGGTGCATTTGGCTATAGCCAGTGCCTTCTTGACCAGGGCGTGGTCTTTGCTGGTGTCCACTTCTTCAGGCCGGAGATTGTATATGGAGACATCTCCATCTGCACCTGGCCCGAGATGTCCCTTGTCTTCCAGTCCCAGGATGCGCGCGGGAGCAGCACGCGTCATTATAGCGATCTCACTCCAGTCCATCTCGCGGTCAATGCCGCCCAATGTGGTTCTATTGGGCAGTTGCTCAGGCAGCGTAGCCATCTCTGCGTCGCGTTTCGGTTTGCTCATGAGAAGCGTTATGACCTCGGGATAGTTTACGAAGGGGCTGCCGTTGGGGCTGTCTGTCGTCATGAGCACCTTCCAGGGGTCCTTCGTCAGAAGAGCCAGCTCCAGGCCGATGGCCCACTGCACGGCGTTGACAAGCATCTTGCGGGAGTAGACCATCGGCACGACGCCACTTGATTCCTCCAGCTCGATATCGTGGTTAGACCACTTGTTGTGAGTCAGACGGGCGTTGCCGTATTCCAGGGGCGCATCTGCGGTCATTGTGGTAGCGGACCCGAAGAGAAGCTGGCCCATATCCATGGTGGCATGGTTGTGCTGGTTGAAATAGTCGGCAATGACCGGAGCTTTGGATTCGAAGTCGCGCCAGCCCGTGCCGCCGTAAGCCGAGAACTGCATGTGCGTTACATGCACCGACTGCCGCATGCGGCTTGGCCGGATGTCCTTCAAGAGCTCCAGCGTCTCCAGAGCACAGGTGTAGTTGCCTGGCTTCCCCACGTTATTGGGGTGCAAGTGAATGGAGTGCGGCAAGCGCAGCATCTCATTTACCTGAGCCAGCCCGTGAACGATCTGTGCCGGAGTCACATCGAAGTTGGGAACAGTATCACAGAGACACTTCATATTGGAGCCGAAGCCCCAGGCCTCTCCGCCGCCAGGGTTGACAACCTTCACGCCGTACCCCCGGGAGGCACATAGACCCCAGGCCACGTAGGCAGCGAGCTTGGCGAGGTCTTCGTCGTGCACGCACTCCATGACCTCCCAGTTGTTGCCGAAGAGGGTCAATGCCCCCTTGTCCAGTATGGGGATCTCCTCCAACTCCTCATGCGTATGTCGCGCCTCGATGATGGGCGTGGCCGCCTCAAAGGCTGTGGTGTAGCCCATGCGGGCATAACGATAACCTATGGCATAGCAATTGGGGACAGTGTATCCTGTGGAAGGCCTGCATACTCCATTGCAGGGCTCTGTGCCAAGCCTTGAGTCATCGGGCCTCATGATCCGTCCAGTGTTTATTTTTTTGCCGGCGATATGAGAATGGGCATCTACTCCACCGGGCATG
The DNA here is from genome assembly GCA_963702455.1 of uncultured Methanosarcinales archaeon. Taxonomy (GTDB): domain Archaea; phylum Halobacteriota; class Methanosarcinia; order Methanotrichales; family Methanotrichaceae; genus Methanothrix. The sequence continues at coordinate 12,081 of CAVPCV010000005.1, read as the reverse complement.
ACCAATAGCCCTCGTGCGTCGATCTCCTCACCTTTCGCTTCCTCAACGATTCTGCCATTATCAATGCAAAGATCCATCTCCTCGCCAAAGATGCAGTTCGCGGGATCATAGACAATTCCGCCTTTGATTATCATCTTTCAAGCCCCCTCATGGCTTTCTGAGTCCCTTTTCCTTCGCACACTCTCCAGAATGCCTTTCAAGATCTCCTCGTCGCTGGGGTAGCTGGAGTCCACCAGCTTTCTCATGCGCAGCGCCATGCCATCCATGCGGTAGGCCGTGCCTTCCACCTCTATTCCCGCGATGGCGGACGGTATCACCACTTCGGCGAGGAGCGTGGTCGGGTTCTCATAGGGGTCGATAAGTATGACGGGTATCTTTGCCAGCGCCTCCACAGCGGACCTCGGGAAGCTGGATGCAGCATCAGCAGCTATTATCAGCGCTGCATCTGTGTCTGCTTTCGCCAAAAGGTCGCAGGCTGCGGTCTCGCCGGGATTGAAATATGGTGCTTTGCGAGTGAAGTCCACGGACATGGGATAGCCGGAGGAATAGGCCAGAACCTGTCCTATCCCGCCCACATTGTAGTGGCCGCGCATGGGCATGATCACGAATTTGGTGTGAGAATTCAGATCCGCTACCATGGAAAGGGCATTGTCAATATTCTTGTACCTGCCACGGCTGTGCGTAATTCCCAGGCCAAAGAAGATTGCACCAAATTTGGCCGCCAAAAGCATCTCCGCCAGGCCGGCCAGCTCCGCCTTGGGAACACCGCCTACCTCATCCGGGACTGTGTCGCCCTTTCCCGCCAGGAGCATTCTCAGAGCGGAAATCACCTCATAATCGGTGCCAGGCTGAACCAGAACTAGCTTGTCAGCGTTCTTGGAGGTTCTCGTTTCGCGAACGTCCACCACTATTATCTTCCGGCCGGAGCGGCCTTCGGGGGTGAAACGGCCGCACACATTTGAGGAATAGCGCAGGGAATGTCTGGGATGGGCCTCGGCCGGATTGCAGCCCCAGAAGACGATGGTATCGGCCCGGTTCTTTACCTGACCCAGCGTTGCACCGGGCAGCCCCTTCTCCTCAATGCCGATGACGGAAGGTCCGTGGCAGACGGTAGCAGTGGAGTCGATAACTCCACCCACCTCTTCTGCCAGCAGGATGCCGATCTTCTGGGCTTCGCAAACAGTAGAGGCCCAGCCGTAGAGCAGGGGTTTTTGCGCGCCAAGAAGAATCTCAGCTGCTCGGTCGTAGGCTTCCTGGTAGCTGACCTCTTTCAGCACCCCGTCTTCCCGCATCATTGGTCTTTTGATTCGTTCGTGCCCCATGATCTTGCTGGAGCCGAGGCGGCAGGCGTGTTTGGCTCGCACTACTCTGTTCCCTTCCACCTCAACATTGATGTCGTCGCACAGGCAGCCGCAGAAGGAGCAGATCGCATCTTCGACCATCATCACTGCGCACCCCCTATATTGCGAAACAGATCGCGAAGATCCTGGACGGGCGCGTCAGTCGCAACCACCTCGATCTTCACGCCCTTGAACTGGGGCGTCCCGCAGCCGCCCGTGTCCGGCCCAACCAGAACGTTGGCCCAGGGGCCCATGGGTATGAATACCATCTCTCGCGGCAGCCCTGAATCTATGCGGGGTGAGAGTACGATCTCGCCGAACTCGTTCTTGAGCAGAATATTCTTGCCTTCGGAGAGCCCCAGAGAACAGTAATCCTCATTCGATAAATGACATACCGAAACCGCCTTCAAGAAGTCTTGTGACATCTTGGACTCGCAATTGGCGCCCTGCGCCAGAGTGCGCCCGGAGATCATGATCGCCTTCAACTAAAAGCCACCTACTTAACTTGCTACTCCTTTGCCCTTCGTCGCTAAAAAGTGTGTGGTCGAGGTTAAATCATTTTCAATAGCATTACTTTAATATACCTCATTCTCATTGGACAGTAGTTCACCATTGGGAGTTGAAATATTTTGGCGGGCAGAGCTTGGAAGTTTGAGGACGATATTGATACCGATGCCATCATCCCAGGGCGCTACCTGGTAATAAACGACCCCCGGGAGCTGGCGACGCATCTCTTCGAGGGCGTCAGGCCAAAGATGGCAGCAATTGTTCGTTCGGGCGACTATGTGGTGGCAGGTGAGAACTTCGGATGCGGATCCTCTCGAGAGCATGCGCCTCTGGCGCTGAAAGGGGCAGGCGTGTCCGCGGTGGTAGCCAGGTCCTTTGCCAGGATCTTCTTTCGCAATGCCATCAACATCGGCCTGCCTCTATTCATCTGCTCTGAAACGGATAAGATCTCGGACGGCTCCTCAATCGAGATCGATATGGCCGGTGGAGTGATACACAACACTTCCCGCGATGAATCGTATAAAACCACGCCCCTTCCTGATTTCTTGAGGGAGATCGTCGATGCGGGCGGCCTTGTGGAATATACCAGGCGACAGGTGGCCGGAGTGAAGGCATGAATTATAAAGTACCAGTTATCGCAGGCGACGGCATAGGCCCGGAGATCATAGCCGAGGGCAAAAAGGTTCTGGAAGCGGCGGCAGACAAGTACAACTTCGCCCTGGAGTGGAGAGGTTATTCTCTGGGAGCGGAGCACTACCTGAAGACAGGGGAACTGGTGAGCGAGGAGACCCTGAAAGATCTGAGCCATTACCGCGCCATCTACCTGGGTGCCATCGGCGACCCGCGCGTCGCGCCCGGCATCCTGGAGAAAGGCGTTCTTCTGGCCATGCGCTTCTACCTCGATCAGTATGTGAACCTCCGGCCTGTTAAACTCCTGGAGGGAGTCTGGACGCCTTTGAAGGATAAGACTTCCAAAGATATCGATTTCGTGGTGGTTCGCGAGAATACGGAGGACTTCTACATCGGCATGGGCGGTCGCGCAGGCCAGGGCAAGAGTCATGCCGATTTTGAGATCAAACGCAGTCTCTACAACATCAAGTTCGGCCTGGATATCGACTCCGATAGCGAGGAGATCGGCTACCAGATAGGAGAGGTCAGCCGCGAGGGCTGCCAGAGGGTCATAAAGTATGCCTTCGATCTGGCCTCAAAGCGCCGCTACTGTGTCTCCAGCGTGGACAAGGCCAACGTGCTCAGCGATATCTACGGCCTCTGGCGAGAGGTCTTCCTGGATGTGGCGCGCGACTATCCGGATGTCAAACACGACTTCAACTTCGTGGATGCGATCACTATGTGGTTCGTCAAGAACCCGGAGTGGTTCGATGTAGTCGTCGCTCCTAACATGTTCGGCGACATCATCACTGACCTCGGTGCCATGATCCAGGGTGGACTGGGCCTCGCGCCCGGCGCAAACCTGAATCCGGAAGGCACAAGCATGTTCGAGCCCATCCACGGTTCCGCGCCCAAATATAAAGGCCAAAACAAGGTGAATCCCGTCGCCACCATCTGGGCAGGGGCACTGCTCCTGGAGCATCTGGGCCAGCCAGAAGCGGCGAAGGATATCGTTGCCGCCATTGAGCGGAACCTATTTGAAGGCAGGATAAAGACATACGACCTGGGAGGAAGCTCAACCACCTCCGAGGTAGGCTCGGAGATAGCTCGCTTAGTGGGACTTGTCTAAGTCCCACAAGGGAAAAAGCTTTATGTGGGATGCTTTTATTCCTGACTCAGTGCAGCATATTGGGCTTGAGGCATGCCAGGCCGTGAGGGCTCGTAGCTCAGTTAGGCAGAGCGTCTGGCTTTTAAATTTTTGTATGAAGATACCAGGTGGTCGAGGGTTCAAATCCCCCCGAGCCCGTTTGGAGTTTCTTTGAGCCCGTTTGCTGCTCCTTCTAATAAGAAGGTGGTTCTAGTGGCCAAGTTTGCGGTAAGAGATCATGAAATGGTTCCGGAACACGTGCTGCTCACTCCGGAAGAAGGCGTTGAGGTGCTGAAAGGATTTGGTATTGGTGCTCCGCAGCTACCAAAAATTCATATAAACGACCCCGCTTCCAAAGAGATCGGGGCCAAAGTTGGCGATATAATCAAAATAGTCCGGAAGAGTACAACAGCTAAGCATTCGATCTTTTACCGGCTGGTAATCGATTAAAGGTGGTCTTTTGCTCGACAGAAATGTTCTCTATAGCTCCTATTTTACCAGAGATAAGCTGGTGCATCATCATATCAACTCCTTCAATGATTTTATAGACAAAGGTCTGCAGAAGGTCATAGACGAAGTGGATATCATCGAGACCAATATAGAAAATACCTATGTAAAACTGGGCAAGATCCGGGTGGAAAAGCCCATGGTGCGCGAAGCGGACGGCTCCGTGGAAAGGCTTTATCCCAACGATGCCAGACTTCGCAACTTAACTTATGCCTCGCCCATCAAGCTGGAAATGACCATCATTGAGGGCGAGAACGAGAAGGACCCCGTAGAAGCGGATATAGGAACGCTGCCTATTATGCTCAACTCCAGGGTCTGCAACCTTTACGGCCTGACTGCGGATGAGATGATAGCCTACGGCGAGGACCCATCCGATCCCGGCGGCTACTTCGTGGTCAACGGCTCAGAGCGGGTGATCATGACATTGGAGGATCTGGCACCAAACAAGATCCTTGTTGAATACAACCAGCGCTACGATGAGAATATAGAGGTGGCCAAGGTCTTCAGCCAGAGACAGGGCTACCGCTCCCTGGTCATTGTGGAGAGAGGCAGGCGTTCCATTCTCGAAGTCTCCTTCCCGTCTGTCTCCGGACGGCTGAACTTCGTGACATTGCTGCGATCTTTGGGGATGGAGACGGATATGGATATAGTGAAATCCGTATCGGACAATCCGGAGATCATCAAGTTCATGCTGGAAAACCTGGAGGAAGCCGAGGTCTCGACCAACGATGAAGCCCTGGAGAAGATCGGCTCGCGAGTTGCTGCCGGCCAGGCCAAGGAGTACCAGAAAAAGAGAGCAACCTATGTCCTGGACAGGTATCTATTACCTCATATCGGCGTAGATGAGAAGGATCGCTATGCAAAAGCTCTCTTCCTCTCTCGCATGGCTGAAGCCTGCTTTGAGCTGGCGCTGGTGCGCCGCGGCGAGGACGATAAGGATCATTACTCCAATAAGAGGCTGAAGCTCTCCGGAGATCTGATGGAGGATCTCTTCCGGGTGGCCTTCAACCGTCTCACCCGAGACATAAAATATCAGCTGGAGAGGGCCAGCATGAGAAACAGAGACCTGAATGTGGTGACCACGGTCCGGGCAGACGTCCTGACGGAGAGGATGATTCATCCCCTGGCCACGGGCAACTGGGTTGGCGGAAGAACGGGCGTCTCCCAGCTCCTGGACCGCACCGATTACATGGCCTCGCTATCTCATTTGCGCCGGGTTATCTCGCCTCTCTCCAGATCACAGCCTCACTTCGAGGCCAGGGATCTACATGCTACGCAGTGGGGCCGCATCTGTCCCAGCGAGACGCCAGAGGGGCCAAACTGCGGACTGGTGAAGAACTTCGCTCAGGGAGTAGAGCTCTCCAAGGGCTCGGACGATTCGGATAGTATCAAGAAGATTTTGATGGATTTAGGCGTGATTTCGGTAGGTGGTAGTGTTGGCTGAGGCCTTAATTAGCGGCGCCCGAGTTTATGTAAACGGTGAGATCGTAGGGCATCATGAAAACCCCCAAACGCTGGTAGAGAATTTGCGCCGCCTCAGGCGTTCGGGCAGCATCAGCAGTCAGATGAATGTGGCCTATTTTGAGGATACCAATGAGATCTTCATGAACACCGACTCCGGCAGAGCCAGAAGGCCTCTGATTGTGGTGGAGAAGGGCAGGGCTCTGGTCACTGAGGAGCATGTGATAAAAGTCCAAACGGGTGAGATGACCTTCGCCGATCTGGTGGCATCAGGCCTCGTGGAGTACATGGATGCAGAGGAGGAGGAGAACAGCCTCATCGCCATCTGGGAAGAGGATATCACCCCCGATCACACTCATCTGGAGCTTGATCCGTCCCTAATTTTGGGCATAGCGGCAGGTCTCGTGCCTTATCCGGAGCACAACGCCAGCCCCAGAAATACCATGGGCGCAGGAATGGTCAAGCAATGCCTGGGAATGTCCACGGCCAACATGAGGCTGCGACCCGATACGCGTGGCCATTATCTCAACAGTCCCCAGAAGGGCATAGTCAGGACCAAGACCTCGGGAGCCGTAGGTTTCGACGAAAGACCGGCCGGCCAAAACTTCGTTGTCGCAGTCCTGGCTTATGAAGGATATAACATTGAAGATGCTCTGGTCATGAACCGCGGCTCAATTCAGCGCGGTCTGGCACGCAGCCACTTCTTCCGCGTCTCTGAGGCCGAGGAACGAAAGTACCCCGGCGGTCAAGAGGATAAGTTCGAGATCCCCGATGTAGAGGTGCGCGGCGCCCGGGGCAGCGAGGCCTATGATCAATTGGACTCGGATGGTCTTGTGAACCCCAATGCCTATGTGGGTCCGAACGACGTGCTCATCGGCAAGACCAGTCCACCCCGGTTCCTGGAAGAGCCTTCCGAGTTTGGCCTGACGCCTCAGCAGCGACGCGAGACCTCAGTGACCATGCGTTCCAATGAGAAGGGTGTGGTGGACATGGTCATACTCACCGAGTCCTCCAATGGCAACCGTCTGGCCAAGGTCAAGAGCCGGGACCAGCGCATTCCGGAATTGGGCGATAAATTCGCCTCCCGCCACGGCCAAAAAGGTGTTGTGGGCTTGATTGTGCCGCAGGAGGATATGCCCTTCACAGAATCGGGCATAGTGCCTGACTTGCTGCTTAATCCTCATGCCATCCCATCTCGCATGACTGTGGGCCACGTCCTGGAGATGATCGGCGGCAAGGTCGGATCTCTCGAGGGAAGGTTTGTGGATGCTACTGCGTTTTTGGGCGAGAATGAGCCGGACCTTCGCGGTGCCCTCAAGAAGTTCGGCTTCTCTCACACGGGTCGCGAAATACTCTACGATGGCGCCACGGGCGAGCAGATCATGGCTGACCTCTTTGTGGGAGTGATCCTCTATCAGAAGCTCTACCACATGGTCACAGGCAAGATGCACGCCAGGTCCCGCGGTCCGGTGCAGGTCTTGACCCGTCAGCCCACGGAAGGCAGAGCCAGAGAAGGTGGACTCCGGTTTGGGGAGATGGAGAGAGATGTGCTCATCGCCCATGGTGCGGCATTGGCGCTCAAAGAACGCCTGGTGGATGAGTCGGATAAAGTCACAGAGCTTGTCTGCAGCCATTGCGGCATGATTGCCATCCATGATCGGCGCAGAAATGCGGACTTCTGCCCGACCTGCGGCGCAGACACGGAGATCTACCCCGTGGAGATGAGCTATGCCTTCAAGCTTCTGCTGGACGAGATCAAATCGTTAGGTGTAGCGCCGCGGCTGATCCTGGAAGACGCGGTTTAGGTGGAAATATGACGGTTCCCAAGAGAATTGGCAAGATCCGCTTCGGTCTCATCTCCCCGCAAGAGTTTAGGAAGATGAGCGTAGTCAAGATCATTACAGCAGATACATACGATGATGATGGTTTTCCCATTGAAATGGGGCTGATGGATCCGAGGCTGGGCGTCATTGACCCTGGCCTGCGCTGTCGATCCTGCGGCGGCCGGCCCGGAGAATGTCCCGGCCACTTCGGGCATATCGATCTGATAGCTCCGGTTATTCACGTGGGGTTTGCAAAACTGATCAGAAAAATCCTGCGGGCTGTCTGCAGGGACTGCTCCCGGCTCATGCTCAAAGAGAATGAGAAGAATATGTATCTGGAGCAGATCCAGGAACTGGAGCGGCTGGGTCAGATGACGGACGACACCGTCAACAAGGTCTTCTCAGAGGCGCGCAAGAACAAGACCTGCCCCTACTGCGGGGCTCCTCAGCAGGAGATCAAATTCGAGCGGCCCCTCTCCTATATCGAAGAAGGCCATAAGCTCACGGCCTCGGATATCCGCGACAGGTTCGAGAAGGTCCCGGACGACGACATCCAGGTCATGGGCATGAATCCGGCCACTGCCAGACCGGAATGGATGATCTCTGACTGTGCTGCCTGTGCCGCCGGTTACCATGCGACCCTCCATCACCCTGGAGTCTGGCCAGAGGAGCGAGGACGATCTCACGCATAAGCTGGTGGATATCATTCGCATCAACCAGCGGTTCCAGGAAAACCGGGAGGCAGGTGCACCTCAGCTCATTATCGAGGATCTGTGGGAGCTGCTGCAGTATCACGTCACCACATTCTTGGACAATACCGTCTCAGGCGTGCCGCCCGCGCGTCACCGGAGCGGCCGGCCTCTAAAGACTCTCTCCCAGAGGCTGAAGGGCAAAGAAGGACGTTTCCGGGGTTCGCTCTCCGGCAAGCGAGTTAATTTCAGCGCCAGAACGGTCATATCTCCTGATCCCAATCTCAGCATTGGCGAGGTTGGCGTCCCCCTGGAGATTGCCATGGAGCTCTCCGTGCCCATGATTGCCAACGCCCGGAACATGGAGATTGTGAAGACCTTCGTACGCCGAGGCCCAGATCGGCATCCCGGTGTGAACTATGTAACCCGACCTGACCAAAGGCGCGTCAAGGTCACAGATAAGAACTGCGAGGAGGTTGCCGAGCAGATCGATAAGGGCTGGAAGATCGACCGCCAGCTTGCAGATGGTGACATAGTCCTCTTCAACCGGCAGCCTTCTCTGCACAGGATGTCCATCATGTCCCATCGCGTCAAGGTCATGCCTTACAAGACCTTCCGGCTCAACCCGGCCGTCTGCCCTCCCTACAACGCTGATTTCGACGGGGATGAGATGAACATGCACGTGCCTCAAACCGAGGAGGCACGGGCCGAGGCAGAGATCCTCATGCGCGTGCAGGAGAACATCCTCTCACCGAGATTTGGGGGCCCCATTATCGGCGGCATCCACGACTACGTGACGGGCTCCTTCCTCCTGACCCACGGGAGAAAGCCCATCGACCGCCGGGGGGCAATGGAGCTCTTAAAGAAGTTTGAGATATGCGAGCTGCCCGAGCCTGCTGGCATGAAAGACGGAAAGCCCTACTGGACGGGAAAGCAGGTATTCAGTCTCATCCTGCCCCGCGGCCTGGACCTGAGCTTCAAGGCAGATTTCTGTTACAACTGTGATGTCTGCAAAGGCGAGGACTGCGAGAACGATGCCTATGTGGTCATCGAGGACGGCCAGCTTAAGATGGGAACCATCGACGCTGAGGCGGTAGGGGCCTTCAAGGGCAAGATAACAGACAGAATAATAAAGGAGTACAGTCCCTCCGTGGCGAGCGAGTTCCTGGACAGGATGACCCGCCTGGCTTTGCGGGGTATCATGTATGCCGGATTCAGCTTCGGCATAGATGATGAGGACATTCCAGCCGAGGCGGCGGAGCAGATTGAAGAGACCACACGCACGGCTCGCGAGAAGAGCCAGCAGCTCATCGAAGCCTATAACGCCGGCGAACTGGAGCCCCTGCCCGGCCGCACACTGGATGAGACCCTGGAGATGAGAATCATGCAGACTCTGGGCAAGGCCAGGGATACGGCAGGCAAGATCGCCGGCCGCTACCTGGGCCTGGACAACTCCGGTGTGGTGATGGCAGTTAGCGGAGCGCGCGGCAGCATGCTCAACCTCACCCAGATGGCGGCATGTGTCGGTCAGCAGTCGGTGAGAGGCGAGCGCATTATGCGTGGCTATGCCGGCAGAACGCTCCCCCATTTCCGGCGAGGAGACCTGGGCGCTGAGGCGCATGGCTTCGTGGAGTCAAGCTACAAAGACGGACTGAACCCCACAGAGTTCTTCTTCCACGCCATCGGTGGTCGCGAAGGCCTGGTGGATACGGCGATAAGAACATCGCAGAGCGGTTATCTGCAGCGCCGGCTGGTTAATGCCCTGCAGGATTTGGAGGTCAAGTACGACGGCACAGTCAAGGAGACGAGGGGCATGATTGTCCAGTTCCAGTATGGTGAAGACGGCGTTGACGCTTCCAGACGAGACTACGCCAGCACGGATAACGTCAAGCGCATCATCAAGAGTGTGCTGAAGAAGGAGTCGGCATGAGCTTATCAGAAAAGGATATCCTGGAGAAGCTGGAAGAGATTGACCTTCCCCCCAGCATCAAGGAAGCATTGCAAACCGGATTGAAAGGGGTAGAGGTAAGCGCTAAACAACTGAATGAGATCGTAGACCAGGTATCGGCAGATTATCAGCACTCTCGAGTGGAGCCCTGCGAGGCAGTGGGAGTGGTCGCAGCTCAGTCCATCGGCGAGCCGGGCACGCAGATGACCATGCGTACCTTCCACTACGCGGGTGTCGCCGAGATCAACGTTACTCTGGGGCTCCCCAGGCTCATCGAGATTGTGGATGCGAGAAAGATCCCCTCTACACCCACCATGACCATAAAGCTTAATCAGGATTATGCCCACGACCGAGACCTGGCAAGAGAGGTGGCCTGGGCCATCGAGTCCTCTTCCATTCTCCACCTGGGGTCAATAGCCACCGACCTGGCGGAGATGAATGTGATCATCGAACTGAATCCAGATGCCATGGAGCAGCGCAAGATCACAGTCGATGAGGTTGCAGCTCGGCTCAAGGAGGAGACGAAACGGGAAGTAAGCCTGAATGGGAACCAGCTGATCATGACTCCTGAAGAGTCATCTTACCGCGAGCTGCTTCAACTGGTTGAGAAGATCAAGAGGCTATCGCTAAAAGGCGTAGAGGGCATCAAGCGTGTCGTGATTCGCAAAGAGGGCGACGAGTATATTCTCTATACGGAAGGGTCGTCCCTCAAGAAGGTTATGCAGTTTGATGGAGTGGACCCCACTCGAATCAAGACCAACAATATAAATGAGATCGGAGAGGTGCTGGGCATAGAAGCTGCGCGAAATGCCATCATTAACGAAGCTACGGATACCCTGCGCGAACAGGGCCTTTCCGTGGATGTTCGGCACATCATGCTGGTGGCGGACATCATGACCGTAGACGGGGAGCTAAAGCAGATCGGACGGCACGGCGTATCTGGCGAGAAAGCCAGCGTGCTCGCGAGAGCTGCCTTCGAAGTAACCGTCAACCACATCCTGGATGCGGCCATACGCGGGGATGTAGACGATCTCAAAGGTGTAACGGAAAACGTCATCGTGGGCCAGCCTATACAGCTCGGCACAGGAGACGTTACTCTGGTGGCAAGCAAAAGATGAGGTAATAACGATGATAAATGTAGATAGAGCTCTTAGAAGTTCCATCAGAACGGGAAACGTGGTGCTAGGATCGAATAGGACTGTTGAAGCGGGACTTGGCGGAGAGGCGAAGCTCATAGTATTCGCTGTAGATTGTCCTGCGGACGTCCGGATGAAGCTGGAGACCCTGGACCTTCCAGTCTACGGTTACCAGGGTATGGGCAAGGACCTCGGATCTGCCTGCGGGAAACCCTTCTCCGTGGCCGCCTTGGCCATCATCGAGCCAGGGGACTCGGAGATAATGGCACTGCAGCGTGAGATCCGGGGTGTTGAGGCATGAGTGAGTTTAAGCTCACCACCGAAGGAATCAGATATATTGCTCTGTTCGAGAGCCTGACGGGCGGCATGGCCCGGGATTGCGTCGTTGATGAAGACAACGAACGCATCATTTTTGTCATAAAAAAAGGTGATATGGGTGCGGCCATAGGCCGGAAGGGCTCGAACATCAACCGGGTGAAGAAATCGGTTGGCAAGCAGATCGAGATCGTCGAGTACAGCGACGACGTAAAGGAGTTTTTGGAGAACCTCTTCCAGCCGGCGGCCATAAAGAACGTTATGGTTGTAAACAAGAATGATAAGCGATTGGCTTATGTAGAGGTAGCAAATAAGGACAAAGGCATTGCCATCGGCAGAGATGGTCGCAACATACTAAAAGCCAAGATGCTTGCGCAGAGGCATCACGGCGTTGACGATATCATAATTCAATGAGATGGATCACGATTTACTCAAGGTGAAATGAATGGGAAATGGAATCTATGCAGCCAGGAAACTGGAGAGTGATAGGAAGGAGATGAGATGGAGCCATCCTAAGTACATTCGCAGGATGTCGGGGAGCAAGATGAAGGCTGACCCCCTGGGCGGAGCGCCCATGGGCAGAGGTATTGTCCTGGAGA
>CAVPCV010000004.1:0-92623 GCA_963702455.1 uncultured Methanosarcinales archaeon | reverse complement strand
TATCTTTAAGGGCACCTCGTCCGTCGCCCTGGCCCAGACCGTCTTTACAGCCTCGGCAGGAGCGCTGTTTACCCTCCGGTCGGTCTCTAAAGATGCGATCTGTGTCATGACGACATCTGATGTTGCATCATCTACCAGGAGCTCATCGCCCACCCTCAATATCTCCCTGGCAGGGATACGGATGAAGTATGGCTTGGATACTTCATCTTTGCTTACAATCACCTTCAAATTGACGAGCCGCTCGCGTTCTTTCTGGACGGAATGGACCGGCTCCGCAGTCGATGCATCTCACCAGGTTCTCCTGCCCGGATCTTATCAAAGAATGTTCCTATTCGCGCCACATGTGGGGCAGAAGATCTCGTCTTCAAGCATAGCACATAATTATCCTGCGAGGTAATAAGTATGACCTCCGGAATGGGCGCCCGGCTTGGCCCGAAGGATGCAATCGCAAAGCAATTTTTTTAAGATCAAAAATTTTGAATTTTAGCATCTCAGTTATTTTCAACAAGGGAAAAATTTTTTAATGAAGAGTTACAAGTTATACATATGAAAGAAATGGTTAAAGAAAATTATACCTTGAACCACGGAATAGATGAATGCGGCAACATCGCCGAGAGCATGATAGATGATATACATCAGATAGTAATACCAGAGAGCACGATCATGCCTACAAGTGGAAGGCATAAAGGCTCTTTAAAGAAAATGCTCCTCCGGCAGATAAGGCAGGCGAGGAAGATGGCTATGATGGGTTAGGGCAAGGCATCGGAAACATCTTTTTCTCCCGATCGAAATATATTCGGATTATATTCCGATTTTTGTTTTGCGATCATGAATTCAAAGTTATTAAAATTATTTTAATTATGTATGGATCACGTGTGGCAGGAAAACTATTTATATTAATTTAGTAAGTAATGTATTGTGAACTCTAAAGTTTGCTCTATCCCTGAATCATGCTCTGAGGTGGAAGTAGACCTTAAGAGATTGGATCGCATGCTACAGGCAGCCCACAGGAGTTCCATCGACATAAAGGACAGCTATGACTTTTATGTCTTAGCTTTAAAGGAGTTCAACAAAGAGAATTTATCTGAGTCTTTCCTTTACTGCGATAGGGCAAAGTACGAGCTAACAAGCGCCATCAATGAGGCCAAGATCAAGATCAAAGGATCCCGATTTCACAGCTTGAGGACCATATCCTATTTCTTCAAGCTCTACGGCCTTTACGCCGTCATTTTTGCAATGCTGGCCGTCCTGTTCTTCAGCCTCCTGATCTACAGGTATTCTGAGGTGATCATCCTCGGAGTTCCCCTCTGGTCCTCGTTCTTCGCGGGCCGGGCGCCTCTGCGCAGATCTTGACGGGCGTGGCCGATGACCTGCGCCGCTACGGGCTGGCTTCGCGATACAAGAGGCTCTGGTACATGGCCATACCGCTGCTCGCCATGGTATTCGGCTACATGGCCTATCTGGTCCTGGGCTCCGGGCTGATCGTGCTGGATGGCGGCTCCGAGAAAAGAGTCTTCACCATCATGTTCCTGTGCTTCCTGACGGGCTTTCTCACCAAATGGCTGATCAATAGACTGTCGCGAACGTCCAGGGATATTTGAGGGCGCGTAATGCAGGCCCTGCAAGCTTCGCGATGAGATGGCAAGCTCTATTAACTAAAATTTATAGGCACGCGAATCCGACAGGTCGGATATCTCGGACATCTCAAGCAGTCCTGAGGTCGCTATCTTTTTAATATTCTAATGTTAATGCCTTCTTGAGGTCACAGGAGGATTAGTATGAATATGCCCTACGGCACTATTCTCATGGAGGATGGCAAGACTGAGGTCTTAATTGAGGTCGGGGATACTGAAACATATCGTGGGGAGCTGGGTGTTATTGATGACCTGAAAGAGAAATTCAGCGAGATCATGTGCCTGGTCGAGGAGACCGCCAAGAGCGCTCATGCCGGATACATGAAGATTCCCGAGGAAGCCAGGCCCAAAGAGCTTGAGCTTGCCTTTGGAATAAAACTCAACTCGGAAGCAGGACTGGTATTCTCGAAGGTAGGTGGCGAGGCCAGTTTCCAGGTTACCTTGAAGTGGAGCAAGGACTGAATAATGGCCGGGTCCGAGATATTAAGGGAGATCGTGGTCAAGATCTCCGATGAACGGGAAGAAGATCAGAGGAACCGGATTTTTCGTCTCCGAGACCGAGATCGCCACCTGCTACCATGTCCTGGCAGACAAGAAATGGCCCGCTATCGGAATGCTATTTTGTAAAAAATGATGCTTGGGAGACTGGATCAGGGTTATGCCCCTCAAGGAAAAATGCAACGCTCTTCAGGATATTGCCTGCTTTAATGTGTCCTATTCCTATAAAACTGGGGCTAGGAAGATCCCATTTGCTCCCTGGGACGGCAAGTCCAAAGAGTTTCGCTCTCGCGGCTATGACTGCAATACTACCGCCGATGAGGGAGCCTAACTATCGAAGGAAAAGATTGCAAGATAATCGATTATACCGCTCGCAAAGGTGAGCCCAGATTGCAGCTCAGCACCATAAAGAAGACTCTTCTGCCTGGAAGAAGCGGCTCTCCCGTCTGGTCAGTAGCCAGAAGGCCATTGTGGGCATGATCGACTATCAGGCCGGAGATGAGAACATCCTGAAAGAAAGTCGATGGCCATTCCCATAGAAAACTTCCCATAGATCTCCTTCGCCCCAAAGGCGAGCCTATCGATGTTCCCAGGCTGCCCGTTGACTTTCTTCCCCGACCCGATGATCTGAAAAGGTTGAGAGAGCTGGTTTTGTCTCCAGGCGAGGGCAAATCTGCCATCACAGGAAAGGCCTCTAATGTTGGCAGCGGCTGCTTTCCAGCATCGGCCTGCAGGGAATGGGAGGCATTGGCAAATCAGTTCTGGCCGTAGCCCTGGCCAATGATGAGCAGGTCCTGGAAGCCTTTCCCGATGGTGTGATCTGGATTGCACTGGGCCAGCAGCCGAATCTGACGAACCGGCAGCTTCAGCTACTGAGATTTCTGGACAAAGACCACCGGGCCATCTCTGATGAAAAAGATGGCCTGGGATGCCTGCGAAGCTCTTGCGGGATAGATCCTGCCTGATAATCCTGGATGATGTCTGGGCTATGAATGATGTGCGGGCCTTTAATGCCCTGGGGCCGAATTGCAGGCTGCTGATCACCACCCGCAACCAGGAGATCGTAAGGGGCCTCAAGGCAAGAGAGCTCTGCCTGGACGTTCTCGGTGAAGAGGAATCGCTGCAGCTTCTCTCCCTCAGCTCAGGATTGGCAGCTTGATGATCTCGGCCCCAAAGCCAGAGGTTGCAGAGGAGTGCGACCGCCTCCCTCTGGCCCTGGCTATGGTGGGCTCCATGGCCAGAGCGGCCCTGGCAAGAGGCCGTTCTGATCCCTGGGAGCACATCCTGCACAGGCTGCACTCTGCCGATCTGGACAAGATCAAGGCCGAGTTTCCCGATTATCCATATCCTAATCTCCTCCGGGCCATAGAGGTGAGCGTAGAAAGCCTGGAGAAGGAAGAGAGAGGCACTATCTGGATCTGGCAGTCTTTCCCGAAGATACAGAGTGCCTGAGGCGGCTTTGCAGCTTCTTTGGGGCATGGATGAATACGATACGCAAGACTGGCCGATCATCTTGCAGACCGCTCCCTCGCCAGAGTTAATGCCGGGCCGCCTGAGCCTGCACGACCTCCAGCATGATTTCGCAGTCAAGAGGGCAGGAGATATGGCGGCATTGCACGCCAGGCTGCTTGATGCCTATAAAAAGGCGTGCCCGGACGGCTGGCATACTGGGCCCAATGATGGCTACTTCTTCCAGCATCTTGCCTACCACCTGCTTCATTCCGGCAGAAAGGCGGAACTAAAAAAACTGGCTCTCGATCTTCGCTGGCTTGAAGCTCGCATCGAAAAAACGGATATCACATCTCTCATCTCTGATTTTGATCTTCTTCCCGAGGATGAAGAGCTCAGGCTCTGCAGGGACTGCCTGCGACTGTCCTCTCATGTGCTCTTCAGGGATTCCTCTCAGCTTTCCGGTCAACTTGTGGGTAGAATGCTGCAGATCAGCTCGCCTGGGATCGAAGGCCTGATGAAACAGGTAAGTGTGGACAAAAATCGCCCCTGGCTGCGGCCAATGACTGCAAGCCTCACTCCGCCAGGTGGACCATTGATGCGAACTTTAGAGGGCCATGCCGGCGGGGTCAAGGCCGTCGCTCTGACGCCCGACGGACGGCGTGCGGTCTCGGGATCAGACGATAAGACGCTCAAGGTCTGGGATCTGGAAAGCGGCCGGGTGATGCGAACTTTAGAGGGCCATGCCGGCTGGGTCTGGGCCGTCGCTCTGACGCCCGACGGACGGCGAGCGGTCTCGGGATCAGGCGATAAGACGCTCAAGGTCTGGGATCTGGAAAGCGGCCGGGAGATGCGAACTTTAGAGGGCCATGCCGGCTGGGTCAGGG
Source organism: uncultured Methanosarcinales archaeon (assembly GCA_963702455.1). Lineage (GTDB taxonomy): Archaea > Halobacteriota > Methanosarcinia > Methanotrichales > Methanotrichaceae > Methanothrix. The sequence goes on along the minus strand of CAVPCV010000004.1, from coordinate 88,155 downwards.
CCGTCGCTCTGACGCCCGACGGACGGCGTGCGGTCTCGGGATCAGACGATAATACGCTCAAGGTCTGGGATCTGGAAAGCGGCCGGGAGATCCGAACTTTAGAGGGCCATGCCGGCTGGGTCTGGGCCGTCGCTCTGACGCCCGACGGACGGCGTGCGGTCTCGGGATCAGACGATAATACGCTCAAGGTCTGGGATCTGGAAAGCGGCCGGGAGATCCGAACTTTAGAGGGCCATGCCGGCGGGGTCTGGGCCGTCGCTCTGACGCCCGACGGACGGCGTGCGGTCTCGGGATCAGACGATAATACGCTCAAGGTCTGGGATCTGGAAAGCGGCCGGGTGATCCGAACTTTAGAGGGCCATGCCGGCTGGGTCAGGGCCGTCGCTCTGACGCCCGACGGACGGCGTGCGGTCTCGGGATCAGGCGATAATACGCTCAAGGTCTGGGATCTGGAAAGCGGCCGGGAGATGCGAACTTTAAAGGGCCATGCCGGCGGGGTCTGGGCCGTCGCTCTGACGCCCGACGGACGGCGTGCGGTCTCGGGATCAGACGATAATACGCTCAAGGTCTGGGATCTGGAAAGCGGCCGGGTGATGCGAACTTTAGAGGGCCATGCCGGCTGGGTCTGGGCCGTCGCTCTGACGCCCGACGGACGGCGTGCGGTCTCGGGATCAGACGATAGACGCTCAAGGTCTGGGATCTGGAAAGCGGCCGCGAGATGCGAACTTTAGAGGGCCATGCCGGCGGGGTCAGAGCCGTCGCTCTGACGCCCGACGGACGGCGTGCAGTCTCGGGATCAGACGATAGTACGCTCGAGGTCTGGGATCTGGAGAGCGGCCGGGAGATGCGAACTTTAGAGGGCCATGCCGGCTGGGTCTGGGCCGTCGCGGCACCACGGAAGATTGCTAACGTTGTCCTGCAAGATCGATAGATCCGTCTGCAACTAATGAATTCTAATTCGCTGGAAAAATTATCCCACTACATCTTCCGGCGGTTCCGCGCGGTGAAACGCGCTGGGGTGACGGGGCCCACTCAAGGCCGTGGCGGCCCCCTAACCCCGCGTCCGGGGAACATATGAAGTATTGCCCTTTTTCCTTGATCAGAAGCACAAGGCAAGACGAGATCAGGCTATTGATGACGCAGTAATGCTGCAGCTTAGCCGCCGTCGCTCGGCCGGCCGCGGCCTTGAGCGGCGCCCCAACCATAGCGCGGGAGGCCCGCAGGCCGACTCGCGGCACCCCGGAAGAAAGAGAGTAAAGCTGTAATTGTCGGCATCCACTCTGTCCTTGATGCTTTGACATCATCGACTCGATTTGCATGTAAAAAAAAATATAGAGCAAATTCTTCCAATAAAATTTTATAATTTTCAAAATTAAAAATCTAGCTCAAAAAATCTAGCACGGCACTCCCACATAGATATTATGCTTGTTGCTCACGATTCTCACCCGCACGCTGCCCTGTTTCACGGGACAGTCCATAACCGAGACCACCCGGTTCCTGGCTATGCCCAGCTGTTCACCTCTGCACCCAGCCCGGAGCCCTGATCTCCACCCAGGCCTTCTCCTTCTTCTCAAAGACCGTCGGGATCGTGGGACGCTTCTCAATCCCGAAATCCTGGGCCTTGAGGCGCAGCGGTAAGGAGAACTGCTTCTCCCAATTCGGCATGCTGCTGTTATAGAAGTGCCACCAGTTCTCTGCCTTGATCTTTCCCGGAGATCTGCCCAGCCGGTAGTGTTCATACTTCTGGATGCCCAGCGGCGGCCACTTTTTTCCTGCACCCACCTTTAAGGCAAACTCGACCAATCCCGGCATTTCGTCGTCGTTTATGCCGGGCATGTACACGGGCGCAATCATGAGGTCGATCTTGCTCTCTGCGATATTCCTGGCGGCCACCTTGACTTTTTCGATGTCAAACCATGGCACGCCTGCCAGATAGGCCGCTTTGCTGGGCTCCAGGGCATGAATGGAGAGGTTGATGCGGTCCAGTCCCGCCTCTTCCAGCGCTTTGATCGTATCCGGATCGAGCAGAGTGCCGTTGCTCTGCATGGAGACGACGCTCACATCTCTTATCTGCTTGAGCCGTTCCACCAGAGGCACAATATCCGGATAGAGCATGGGCTCGCCTGGTGAGTCGATGTGGCACTCCACTCCCGGACCCTTGAAGGGAGCGATCTCCTCGACCGCTTCCATGAGATAGTCCAGTTCCACCTGGTAATCTGTGACTCGCGACCGGGATTGGGCCCCGCATCCACGGAGCAGAAGGGGCAGTTCAGGTTGCAGCCACAGCTCGGCCTGATCTGCAAAAGGTTGCTGCCCCGGTCGACCACTCCGAAGTACAGACATCCCATCAGCGGTATGCCCGATTCCCGGGTTATATGGAAGAGCGTCATCTTGACGGCTTTCGCCCGCCCGGCCTGCACTCTGCAGCAAGGGAGATGGAGAGGGGCTCAGGATATGGCTCATATCGCTCCATGCACCGCTCATGCGTCGATCAGTATGTCGCTCAGGATATCACCATCGTGCCGTTCTCTCTCCTGAGGACGCCCCCGGGAAGGCTGCCGTCACTGGAGCTGCCCGGGCTCTGAACAATGCTGCTATGCCCCTGGCCTTGAATGCCTCCGAGTCCATATCTCCGGAGGACCAGGCATCATCTTTTCGCTCCAGCTCCCGCCATCCCTGCTCAATACCAGGTCCACCAGATGCACCCGGGAGACCTCATCCAGTTTCATGAACCTGGCGGGATCGAACTGCAGCACCATCGTGGCATTGCCGGGCACAAGATCGCTCTCTACGGTCTCCGTCCCCAGCTCATCGCCCTCATCATCCACAATGGTGCCCTGAAGCATGTAGCTGCCCGGCTTGATCACAGACACATTGACTCCGATGGCGATCAAATCCTGGGCGGTCTGGTTGACATAGCCGGTCAGGTAGGCAGCAGGCGGCTGGAACTCTCTGGGGTCCTCTATTTATGGTTATGCTCTCCTCGAACCTGTCAATGAAGTTTCCACTCTTATCGTGCAGGATCAGATTCTCTATCCGCATCGGCCCGCACTTGCCACGTCCTCCAGATATCAATGCCGCTGATATTGACGCTTATGTTTCCGTCTTCTCCAACCTCCGGCTCTGGTCGATAAGCTCAATCCTGCTGCCGTTGCAGTCATTCAGCACTCCTTCCAGCCTGTACTCTCCGGGAGTGGTGATGTTCAAGCCAAAGCCCAGAGCGAGGAGGTCAAATTTGCCGTCGTTATCGCTGTCTACAACCTCTTCCGACGTCAGGCCCTGCAATTTAGGGCCGGCTATGGTCACGCTCACCGGAATCTCAAAGGTATGGTTATCCGAAGAGATCTTTATGTAACCGTCCAGCCTGTGAAGCGATGGATCTTCGGGTATGGTGATATTGGCCTCCACCGTCCCATTGGAGTCGCTCTCTATTCGCTCCGGGCCTTTGGTCGCGATCCAGGACCACTGCTCCTCTGCATATTCCTTGAGACTGACTTTAAAGGACTCTCCCTCATCGGAACATTGTATCCGTAAACCTTTAGCGTCCAGTTGCCCAGCTCTGGATTGGTGATTTCCACAGGACCTAAATCGCCCGAACCTAAATCCGCGTTCTCTTCCTTGCCAATGCCCTCAGGGTTCTCGAAGACAAGCGCAACCTCGGACTCATTGCTGCCGCCCACAGGGCTTAGCTCTGCCGATATCTTCTTCGTCCCTTCGGTGACATTTACGGTTTTATTCCATGTCTCTTTCTATCCCACATGGCCCTCAAACTCCTGGAGAGTGGTGTTCTCGATCACCACTGTATAGCTCAAATTCTCCAGAGCCTGGCCTCTATTCTCTACTATGAACTGAGCTCTGGCGCTCGTTCCTGGAGATGCCAAATCCATGTTCCACCTTCTGGGCGTCGTCTCAACCAGGCTGCGCTCGGCATACAGAGTATAGTTGACTGGGATTGATGAATTCTCGCTATGCACAGCCAGAAGCCATCGTCCGGAAGGCGGGCCCTCAATGCTGATCCTTTTTGCTGAATCATTGAGGCTCTCCAACGTAATACTCGCTGGTGGGTGAAAGCAAGAAGAGATCCAGGGTGGAGTTCGCGTTCCAACCTAGAGTTGCTTTGAGGCCGCTTGTGCCCACCGCCACGTCCAGGTAGTAGTAATCCCATTGGCTTTCATTCAAGACGCCTGTCTTTCTGCCCAGTCCCTTGGAGATATTGATCGGCTCTGCCACCAATGCACTGACAGGTATCTCAGGATCTTCTTGCCGGCATCAGTCACGTCGATGGAGCCGTTATAAAACCCGGGTGCAGCTCCTGCGGCACGGTCATCGATGCCGCAAAGACCTTCTGATCATTGGCCGCAATGCTTCGGGAAGGATCTGCAGGCTTACCCAATCGGATACTCTCCCTGCAGCCGAGATTTCAAGGTCGTCTATCTCCTGATTGCTGAAGAATACAAAACGCATATTCCAGTCCTCATCGCCCGGAGCCAGAGCATATATCTTCTTTTGCGGCCTGTCTGCGCCCGTATCCAGGCCCACATAAACTCCTTTTCCCGCTGGCAGGTAGGCCCAGCGTCCCGCCTTCCATCGATCGGGAATCACTCCGCACGATGTTGTCAGTCTCAAGAGCTCATAGGAAGGAAGAGCATCCAGCATTCCTGCACCCTGATAGTACTCTTCATAACTGCTCGCCCTGGGTGTTATTCAGTTTTATTGCACCCCGGGTCATGGCCGCCTTGACGCCGGCCGGCGTGAGATTGCCATTCGCCTGCAAGAGCAGCGCAGAAAGGCCTGCCGCCACTGGTGCAGAGAGGCTGGTGCCCGACTCGCGAGAATAATAAATATCGACAGAGTTCAGGCCTTTCCACACCGGCAGGCACGGGAAGATGATATCAACGCCCGGAGCGACAACGTCGGGCTTGATCCGATCGTCCCTGGTGGGCCCGGAGCCGGAAAAGCTGGCCATGTGGCCATTCGCATCCGTGGCTCCCACAGTGATGACCTTTACGCCATCTCCTGGGGAGTCGATCAGACCGGGGGGCAAAGCCAGGACGATGGGAACAAGAAGAAATACACATCCTCTTTATTGCCGCTGCCGCCGCCGAGCTGAGATAAGTCGACGGGAGTTTTGCCCCGGCCAGCCTGGAGGGTTGCGGTTCCCGGCCCCTGACCTCCTGTTTCGCTGCTGTTGCGGTTGCCTGCCGCCACGCAGACCACGACTCCGGCACTTGCGGCATTGTCCGCAGCCATGGTTATGGGCGGATTGGTCTCGCCCAGATTTATGCCACCCAGGCTGAGGCTCAGGACATCGGCACCATTGTAAACGGCCCACTCAATTCCGGCGATGATATCCGATACTTTGCCGTCTCCTTTGCCGTCGATGACCTTGACACTGAGCAGCTTTGCCCCGGGCGCAATTCCCTTATATTTTCCATTTGAGGCAGTGCCCGAGCCGGCAATGATTCCTGCCACCATTGTTCCATGACCCAGCAGATCGTCTGCCGTGATCTCATCTGCCAGGAAATTCTTCTCGGCTACCACCTTGCCGATCAGATCAGGGTGATTCTTGTCTATCCCCGAATCGAGTACTGCCACGGTTATTCCCTGGCCGTCGATCCCCTTCTCCCAGAGCTTGTCTGCCTTTATGGTTTGGGCCGGAGAGATATATCTGTCCTGCGATGAGATTATTGCAGAGATGAGTTCTCTGTCAGGTGAAGATATCTTGTGCTGCGTCGTCAAAATAAATTGCCGATACCGAGTCGCTTTCTGCAATCCTTTTTATGGCCATAGGCGTAGCCTCTCCAGCCAGGCCGGGGATGAGACTATACCTGTACCTGACAGTAAAATCTTCAGAGATTGGGATCATGCCAACGCTCGCTTTAAGCATCACAATTACAGGTATCTTTTCCTCCGTCGCCTGGCTTCGAGCCGCTCCGCAAGTGCCGGATCGATCTTCTGGTCTGGCATTAGATGGAAGCTTTGCTGCCTGTGCAGAGGAGAAGGCTGCCAAAATTATGCATGCTGCAGAAATAAGAATTAAAATATTTCGATTCATGATCAACCAAACCTGTCGAATGATGTTTCCCCGGGCCTTACCCTAAAATCACGACAATAGGGTTGTAAGTAGATAATGCTAAATAAACCTGTGGTACTTCTAGGATTGATGATGCTGGAATGGCTGGTTTCCTATCTGCTCTGGATTAGCTTGGTTCTTCTCCTAGCATCAGCCCTGACCAGGAAGCAGCCGTATCGCTGTTCCCGGATGGGCCCTCTTTGCATTCTTCTGGCTCGGCCAGATCGAGCATTATCTGGCCATAGAGGACTACTTCAATGTGGCTCTCTTTTTGGCGGCAGGTCTCTTGAGCTTCTACATGGCCTGGATTGTGATGAGAAGGGGCTTTTCATCAAAGGCCATGCTATTGGGCGAGCTATGCGGCTGCAGCCTGTGGAATTATCTATTTTCCTTTTGCCGAAGTACAGCCTCTTCAGGTCGGCATTGATTGGATTTACCACCCTTGTAACCGCAAAGACGCTTCAGCTCCTCTCCGTCCCCGTGATCATGGAGAGCTGGAATATAATGAGCCTTAACGGTCGGTCGGTGGAGATCATCCTGGCCTGCACGGCCATTGAGAGCATTGCCCTATTTGCCGGAGTGATTTTATCGGTACAGGCACCCCCAGGTCGCAAGCTGGCGGCACTGGCTGCATCCACGATTCTCCATCTATCTCTTGAACATCGTGAGAAATGGATTTGTGCTCATGGCCTACGGCTGGAGCTGGTTTGGGGAAGGCAGCTTTGATATCGCCCATAATATCATCGCCAAGGTGGGATCGACAGTAGCGCCCTCTGGCCATATCTTACCTGGTATTCCTGCTCTTGCCGGAGCTTTTATCAATCATTGATGAGCTGGCCGCAGAGATCAAACCCCGAAGAGGAGATGCAGCTTGAAGCTGGCAAAAAATTCCACCGCCTGGGTATCGGTGCCCATCTTTCTTACTGCAGCGCTGGCCGCGGCAGGAAGCTGGTATATGTCGGCTGTGGCTTTGGCGGGCTTTGTCTTCATGATCTTCTTTCACCGGGACCCGGATCGTTTGCCGCATGGCGATGGCATGGTTTCGCCCGCAGACGGAAAAATCATCCAGGCCACGCCGGAAAGAATCACCATCTTTATGAGTCCGTCTAATGTGCATGTTAACCGGGCGCCTACTGGACGGCTTTGTTCGCAGTATCGAATACCGGAAAGGCACTCACCTGCCTGCTTTTATGAGGCGGGCATGCAAGAACCAGCAGAACCGGATAAGCATTGGAGACAGATGACGGAGACATGGAGCTGCGCCAGATAACGGGAACCCTGGTCAGGGAGATCGTCTGCTATGTTCGATCCCGGAGATCAGGTGTCGCGAGGAGAGAGGATAGGCATGATCCGCTTCGGCTCGCGGGTGGAGGTAAGCATTCCCAATGGCTACAGTCTGCAAGTAGAGCTGGGCGACAAGGTCCGGGCCGGAGAGACAGTGGTTGCCGTGAAGTGTCCATCAGTGGAGTGCTCATGAATGTCTTCCGGGTCATGCGGCTGCCGGACTTATTCACTCTTTTGAATGTCATCTTTGGATTCCTGGCAATTCTTGCCGCAGGCAGCGCGTGGGGCGGCAATTCCCTAAATATGCCGTGGTGTTCATACTATTGGCAGCAATGGCCGATGGCCTGGATGGATTTGTGGCGAGGAAGATGGGCTCAAGTCCCCTGGGAGCCAACCTGGACTCTCTAGCGGACCTGATCTCCTTTGGCACGGCGCCGGTTTTCCTGGCCATCTCCGCCTTCCATCTTCCGCCTCACATCTGGCCGGTGGGGATTTTCTTTCTGATCTGCGGAACGCTGCGCCTGGCCAGGTTCAATGTCGTCTCCGGCAAAAGCGATCAGTTCTTTGAGGGGCTTCCCATTCCTGCGGCAGGCATAGCTCTTTCCGCCAGCGTTCTTCTGGGCAGGCCGACATCTGACGATTGTGCTCATGCTGCTTTTGGCGCTGCTCATGGTGAGCAGCATCTCCTATCCCAAGATCAGAGATCTTCAGAGTCATGGCTACTGTTTGGACGGCATCTTTCTTGTGGCGGGATGGTTCATCTTCCGCCAGAATGATATTCTTTATGCCACCCTTGTGGTGATTAGCGCTTATCATGCTCTATCTGGCCAGTCCGGTGGTGATCTCACGCCTACAAAAAGGGAAATAGCCGCTTTTGAGGCGGGCATAAAGCTGGGAGCGCTCTACCATCAGTTCGTAGGAGCGCCGGTGAGCCTGCAAGACTGCATCCAGCCTGGAAGAGGCCATGCAGGAGAGCATCTCCCTGCAGCCTTATGTCGAAGGAGGTCAGCGTCAGGATAAACCGAAAAATGTTGAAGGAGAATGTCTTCGGATATGGCGAGCTGGAAGGGCGCATGATCACTGCCGAGGTTGAGATTGATTACGAGGGCGAGGTCGTCCGCGCCAGGCTGGAGTTCGACGGCAGAAGAACTATCCGCTCATGAGTCTGCTCTAGCCAAGGTGCTTGCTCATTAACGCACTCACTCACTCGAACTCGATTGTGCCCGGCGGTTTGGGAGTCAGGTCGTAAACCACTCTGGAAACCGCTGGAATCTCGCCTGTGATGCGGCTGGATATGCGCCTCAGAACCTCCCAGGGAATCTCCATCACATCTGCGGTCATGGCATCTCGGGAGGAGACGGAACGAACTGCGACCACGTAACCGTAGACCCGGTTGTCGCCCTTGACACCAGTGGCCTTTCCCAGGATGGCAGCAAAGGCCTGCCAGGGAGCAAACTGCTCAACCTCTTCTTCCACTATGGCATTGGCTTTGCGCACTACATCCAACTTTTCGCGCGTGACCTCGCCCACGATCCTGACGGCCAGCCCGGGGCCCGGATAAGGCATTCTCTCGCTGATCTCCTGAGGAAGTCCCAGAGCTCTGGCCACTATGCGCACCTCGTCCTTGTACAGGTCGCGCAGAGGCTCAACTATGGTCTTGAACTCCATGCAGCTGGGCAGCCCTCCCACGTTGTGATGGGCCTTTATGCCTCCGTCAGACTCGATTCTGTCCGGGTAGATGGTGCCCTGCATGAGACAGTCGCCGCCGATCTTGCGGGCCTCCTCCTCAAAGACGCGGATAAAGGTCTCTCCTACGATCATCCTCTTCTCTTCCGGATCCGTGACCCCTTTTAAGGCATCGAGAAACCGGTCCTGGGCGTTCACGCGCACGAGGCCGATATCCGTGAAAAGCTGCTCAATTCTGTCCGACTCGAACTGCCTCATGAGCCCCGAGTCCACATAAACCGGGACCAGCCGGTCACCTAATGCTTGATGGGCAAGCATTGCGCATACCGAGCTGTCCACGCCTCCCGATAAACCAATAATGGCGCGACCCTTAACATCGCGCTTGATTTCTGCGATGGCGTCCTCAATGAAACGTTCCGCATTCATGGCCATAATATCAAGCCCAGCTTCCTAGATTTTAGGCTTGCGGTTATGAAATCCGTAACGCTATTATGATCATACTGGCATACTGCGATGCTTTCAGATGATCTCAATATGACAATAACATGAAAAATAAGGCTTTAAATTATCATAACCAAGAGTATATTGGCGGGATAGGAGAGTGGGACTTGCCATATCCTGCAGGGAGGGCTTCCCTCCGCCCTCCCTAAGACACATAAATTTTGCTCAAACGCAAAATTTATCATTATACTCATTTTTATTCATTTCGTATTCATTCTTACTCATACTCATTTTGTTCTTGAGACGTTGCCAACACATGCGACTCCATGGTCCTTAAATTTCATGACAACAAAGTGTGATGCAAGCCATGACCCGCACCATAGCCGAAATAAACGAGCGAATCAAGAGCAAGGATGCTGTTGTGCTGACCGCCCAGGAGGTCTGTGATATCGTCAAGGACGGCGGAGAGCTCGCCCTGAAAGACGTGGACGTTGTCACCACTGCCACCCGGGCCATAATGAGCGGCACCTATGCGGTGCTGTCGTTCCCCGTGGCAGAGCCCGGCACATTTGTCCGCGCCGAAAAGGTCTGGATCAACGGAGTTCCCGCCTGCATCGGGCCGTGCCCAAATGAGCGGCTAGGCATCATCGACCTGATGGTCTACGGCACCTCGCATAGCAAAGACAAGCCCGATTATGGCGGAGGACATCTGTTCCGGGAGCTTGTCGAGGGCAAGGAGGTTCAGGTCGAGGTTGAGACCGACAAGAGAGAATCTCTTACAAAGGCCATATGCCTGGATGACATCCCCTATGCTCGCATATTCTCCACGCGCAACGCCTTCAAGAACTATGTAGCCTTTGTAAACCCCAGAACAGATCCTCTGCCCACCATCTTCAGCGCTCTCCAATTTCCGCCTAACTTAAGCTTTGCTACCGTGTCCGGATGCGGTCAGCTTAATCCCATTAAGAACGATCCCAACCTGGAGACGATTGGCATAGGTACACGCATTCTCCTGAACGGCGCCCAAGGATTTGTGATAGGCACCGGCACGCGCAGCATGCCATCCAGGCCCAACCTTCTCGGACTGGCCGATATGCACCACATGAGCCCGGAGTTGCATGGGCGGTTTCATCACCTCCGCCGGCCCGGAATGCATAGGCTCCTGGGCGGTGCCGATCCCGGTTTTGAATGAATCCATCCTGGAGAGCATACTGTTGCAGGATTGGGATATCCCCCTCACCATAATGGATGTAAATATCCGCCAGAAGATCGGCAAGACGACCTATGAGGATGTCTGGGGCTCGTCTGATCTGGAGATAGAGTTCGATCCGGGCAGGTGCGCCAGGTTGCAGGAGATGTACCGCGGAGCCCAAATGCCCCATGAGGGCGATCACCATTGTTGGCGATCGGGTTATGCGCGATAAAGGGAAGTGCTTCAATTGCGGTCTATGCGTCTCGCAATGCACCGGCGGGGCGTTCCAGGGGAACCTCGGCGCCATCAACCTTGCGGGCAGGAGTGATTCCGATCCAACTCCGCCAATCGGATAGAGCGAGAGCAGTGAAGCTGGCAAAGAAGCTGAAACATGCAGATTCTGGATGGATCTTTCAGGATGACAGAGATGGTGGAACGATTGTGAGGAGCTGGCCGGATATCACATTCACCAACGCTATCATCCTGGGTGGAAGACAATGCCTCACTCATGAAAGGCGGGCGTGCATGTGGGCGCGGGTGGGGACGTGGGTGGGCCGGAGAAGAAACGTAATAAAAGGAAGAAGGCGACAGTAGAATGTATCCTTTTATTTTAAATCGCGATCATATTGCAGGGGCAACAGCTATAACATTGAGTGTGGTTCTTGTGATTGATCTCTCAAAATATCATCCGGGTATAAGAAATGGAAGCAATATTTGATTTGAGGAATGTATCTTACTCATACTTGGGAAAGATCCCGGCGCTGAAGGATGTAACCCTCAAGATAAACCGTGGAGAACAGGTCTCCATAATCGGCTCCAACGGCAGCGGCAAATCGACATTGCTGGCTATTCTAAATGGGCTTATATACCCCACCTCAGGGGAGTTCTATGCCTTCGATAATCAGATAACCGAAGAGGTTTTTGACTCCATTAAGGACAATGAGTTCAGGTCTTATTTCCGCACCAAGGTGGGATTCGTCTTTCAGAACTCAGATATTCAGCTCTTTTCCTCTACGGTCTTCGAGGAGATTGCTTTTGGACCCCTGCAGCTTGACATCCCTCCCCGAGGAGGTCAGAACCAGGGTAGAGGACATCCTGGAGATGATGGAGATCGCCAAGCTCAGGGACCGAGCGCCTCATACTTTGAGCGGAGGGGAGAAGAAGAAGGTGTGCATAGCCACCGTTCTGGTCAACAATCCCGATGTTCTATTATTGGACGAGCCCTCTGCCGGTCTTGACCCCAGAACTCAGCTCTGGCTGGTAGAGCTTCTCCAGGAACTGGGGCATGCAGGCAAGACGGTGGTCACAGCGACCCATGACCTGGAGATAATAGATATGATCAGCAAGAGGGCCATTGTCATGGGCGAGGATCACACGGTTAAAATGGATGACAACGTCAAGACAGTACTATGCGATTATGAGCTCCTCATGGCCTCAAATTTGATTCATGAGCATATGCATATTCACGGCAAGCTGGTGCATGAGCATCTGCACGACCATGAAAAAGAGCACAAGCATGTTCATCTGGCAGGACGTTGAAAATATTCATCGCTCGAGACAGAGGCTTGAGAAGGGAAGGGCGTTGATTGAGAAGAAATAAAACACCTAGCGTTATGGGGCAATAGCATTCTATTCCTAAATTTTAGCCCTGGCGGTTCCAGATTTTGAAGCTTTCTGCCTTTATCCTGAAGATCCAGGAACTTGAAAGGCGGTTACCCCTCGATTTTTACCCTGTGCCTCTTGAAGAACTCCAATAAAGCCTCCTCCACTACTTGACTTTGAGCATGCATGCTGCCCTTGGATTGTACCGTATAAACCTTCAGAGTTTTTGATACTGCTTCCGAGAGTGTCAATGTTGTCTTCGGCATATATTCAATCAATAAGGCTTTGAGCTTAAATAAGTTATGATACTTCTAAACTTTGATATTAAAAGCTTATTAATCAAAGACCTCATCAATTATTCCTTCGCAACTTAAGTAGACCCGGGTTCCATTTACAGAAGGATTGTTTCCCATCCCTGGGGCACCAGATATCGAACCACGTGATCGCATTTTTCATAATTAAACTAAGACTCTAAAATCTATAAGTATTTCTATTTTACTTGAACACCTCTCCTGCTTCTTTGTACCATAGCAGAAGGTCAAGCTGCCCCATAGGGATTCCTGCCTCTTTGGAGAAGGCCGCCATCTTCTTCTCGATCTCAAGGTAGGTCCTTTTTGTTGGAGAACTGGGAACCTCGACAATGACGCCCAGAAGCGCCAGATTTTTTAGAATATGCCGGTCCAGGATGGCGAGATCCTCTCCAAGGCCAATGTTTCTCAAGAAATGGCTGGCCTCTTTGTAACCCAGGCCTTTGACATTTTCCACCAGCCATTCCCGTGCAGCCATGGAGCTGGCAAATCCCGCGAGCGTGGCCCGGAGGGACCTTTCGCAAAACATCGACCGAGCCCGGCAGATATACTCCGCCTTTCGCTGGTTGAACCTGACGCCCACCAGCTCCTCGGAAACTTCAGAGGGCTCTCCCGCGGCTATCATGCATTTCCTGTCCAACCGCTGCACTGCTTTCCAGCAGGTCTTGGCCTTGGATTGAGGCGTGAGCAAGCAGAAGACCAGCTCCCTGAAGAGCTCTTCATCGCTGGCCTCCTCCCATATATGCCGAAACTCCCCCAGCCGGGTCTCGATCTGCCCCTTTACGGGAGAGTAAATGTCCATCAGCTCCTGCACAGAAAGGGTCTTGGCTTTATCTCCTGCATCCATTCTGAACAATTTTGGCCCCGGATTATTTAGCCGATTTTGCAGGGCAAAAGACTCATACCTTACGACGCCTAGCTGCTTCTACCTCCCATGACAAAAAACCTGATACATCCCAATATCTCCTCCGAGCAGCAGTTTCATCTCGTATCCAGCTTCAAACCATGCGGCTCCCAGCCGCAGGCCATCGAAAAGCTCAATTCCGGCCTGAAAGCGGGCGAAAGGTTTCAGACCCTGCTGGGGGTCACAGGCTCCGGAAAGACCTACACCGTGGCCAATGTTATCCAGGAACGCCAAAAGCCCACCCTGGTCATCGCCCATAACAAGACCCTGGCCGACCAGCTCTATAACGAGTTCAAAGAGTTCTTCCCGGAAAACAGGGTGGAGTACTTCGTCTCCTATTACGACTATTACCAGCCCGAGTCCTATATCCCTTCCAAGGACCAGTACATCGAGAAGGACTCCCACATCAATCCCAAGCTCGAGCAGATGAGGCTGGCGACCACGGCCTCGCTGCTGTCCCGCCAGGATGTGATAGTGGTGGCATCCGTCTCCTGCATCTACGGTCTGGGCAATCCTGAGAACTTCCAGAAGATGGGCTTTGAGCTGAAAGTGGGAGACAGGATATCGAGAAAAGAGATCCTGGGAAAGCTTGTAGACATACTCTTTGAGCGCTCCGACCTGGACCTCGCGCCAGGCCACTTCCGGGCAAAGGTGAGACCATCGATCTTGTTCCCGGCTATTTTAACAACATCATCAGGATCGAGCTCTTCGGAGATGAGGTGGAGAGGATCTCCGAGGTTGACCGGCTGACCGGCCAGCGATTGGAGGAATTGAACTACTTTTTCATCTATCCGGCCAGACATTACGTAATACCGGAGGAGGAGCAGATGGCGGCCATAGAATCTATCCGGGCAGAGCTGGAGGAAAGGCTGCCCGAGCTGGGGATGATCGAGGCCCACCGGCTGAAACAGCGCACACAGCATGACATGGAGATGATTCAGGAGACCGGAAGCTGCAAGGGCATCGAGAACTATTCCCGTCATTTCGACCGCCGCCAGCCCGATGAGCCGCCGTACTGCCTGCTAGACTATTTTCCGGAGGATTTCTTGCTCATCATCGATGAGAGCCACCAGACGCTCCCCCAGCTTCGTGCCATGTACAAAGGCGACCGCTCCCGCAAAAAAAGCCTGGTGGACTACGGCTTCCGGCTGCCCAGCAGCTACGACAACCGGCCGCTCGAATTTCCGGAGTTTGAGAGGTACATGAAGAATGTGATCTTCGTCTCAGCCACCCCTGGAGACTATGAGCTGGAGCATTCGGGACAACCCATAGAGCAGATCATTCGCCCCACCGGCCTGCTGGACCCGGAGGTGGAAGTCCGGCCCATCGAGGGGCAGGTGAGAGATGTCATGTCGGAGATCAAAGAGCGTTGTAGCCAAAGGCGACCGGGCGCTGCTGACAACTCTTACCAAACGCCTGGCCGAGGAGCTGACCGATTACCTGAGCCAGAACGATATCCGGGCCCGCTACCTGCACTCGGAGATCCAGCCCCTGGAGAGGACGGAGATCATTCGCGAGCTGCGGCTGGGCAAGTTCGATGTGCTGGTAGGGATTAACCTTCTTCGCGAGGGGCTGGATATCCCCGAGGTGGGATTCATCGGCATACTGGATGCAGACAAAGAAGGATTCCTGCGCGATGAGAAGAGCCTGATCCAGACCATCGGCCGGGCCTCAAGAAATGCCAACTCCAGGGTGGTTCTCTATGCGGACAGGATGACCGGCTCAATAATTGCGGCCATGGAAAAGACAAAGAGGCGCAGGGCGCTGCAGATGGCCTACAACCAGGAGCACGGCATAGTGCCTCGCACCATTCATAAGCCCATCCGGGATAAGGTGGTGGAGATCACCGACACCAGGCATATTCCAAAAACCGATATTCCAAATGTAATTATCGAGCTGGAGGCGGAGATGATGGCGGCGGCGGAGAGACTGGAGTTTGAGAGGGCCATACAGCTCCGGGATACCGTCAAGAGACTGGAGAAAGAATTGTTGGTAGCGTGATTGAAAATCAGCCAAATGGAAAATAGAATAATAGCATATCTGAGCGAATAGCTTCAATAGTAACCGAAAAAGAACAAGATCAACACTCCAGCACGTTTAGAAAAAGGTGATGCTAAATCACAGAAAATAATTCCTGCTGCAGCTAGGCGTTTTCGTCGAGATGAAGTAGAATGGCTCAAATTTATCAAGCGTACTATATAATATTAGTGAAGATGATCCGCAATCTGAGTACAGAGAAGAACGACAGTGAACTGATTGAATTGGGATAAGATGACCTATTTATTGGTTTTATAGTTTAAAGACGTCTTGGCCTTATCCTTGCACTACCACTTTGACATCAAGCGATCGGCTTCTTGTCCCATTCACGGCCGTTAGCGTATAGGTGGTGGTATTGGCTGGAGTTACCAAAGTGAATCCTTTGAGCCCCACCTTGCCAATCTCGTGGTCTATCTCCACCTGGCTGGCGCCAATGACGCTCCAGCTGAGGATAGATGCTTCTCCCGGGGCCACTGCTACGGGGTTGGCATCCAAGAACTCGATTACAGGGTATGGAGAGCCGAAGATGTTAAGCGCTAGTACTCCCCCGCCAATAATTGCCACCAGCAATGCGAACCAGATTACGATTCCAATCGGCGTTTTCCAGAACGACTTCTGCATCTCCCAGTAGTTCATCTTTTGAGCCATCTGATCGAATGGCATGTTATTCTGGTAGTTATACTCTGCTCTTCTCTTTAAAAAGAGGTTTTCGATATTCCTGATACGAATCAGGATATCTCGGTGATATGTTCACGTCGATTAATCTTGAATTGATCAGGGCATTCATCGCAGATCACATTCAGCCCTCGGATCTGCTCGCAGGTCAGGGTCCCCAGACCTTTTTTCCTGTAGATGTTCTCCAGGAGGCTGCCAATGGCGTTCGTATTCGCCCCGGCTCTGATGAGGATTTGCCTTGATTCGGGAAGAGCAAAGCCGGCATCCTTCAGTTCAAATCCCAGGGCCATGCCCGTTTTCCAGCCGGAGGGATCAAGGGTTACATCACGGGAGAGAAGCATACGAAGAAAGCAGCCGCGCAGATTGGGGGATCTGTCCAGATCGAACTGCTTTCTCACATTCATCTTCAGATCGTCTTCTGATACGTGCCTCTCTTCGAGGCAGGAATTGCAGAGCTTCTGCTCCAAGAGCCCGGGTCCTTCCAGTGCTGCCAAAGTGGATAAACCTCCACAATTGGCGCATCCGTCACCAGAATAGTGGACCCTCATCTCATCTAAGAAATCCATGCCACCCTCAGAAGGCGCAGTTCCATAACTCTCGTCTCCAGAGACTTCACAGTCACATTATGAACTAAGGCTTCCGCTATCAGGTCACCATATCCATCTGCTGCTTCTTTGAGAATCCCATCCATCATTTCGTCCTTTGTCATATCTTTGGCGAATTGCATCTTAACACATATCCTTTAATATTTAATTATTATTCCTGTTATGATTCTTTCGGCTGCTGCCTAAGCCATGGAAGAGTTCGATAACCAGCCCGACAAGGGATTGAGAATCAAAAAAGTGCAGGGTTTTTGCCCTGCATCAGTATCTTCTGGGCGGCCTGGATGAACTGGCAGGCTTATGCTTCTGGTAGCAATCGCTGCAGTACACGGGCCGGGATCCATCAGGCTTGAAGGGAACTTGGCATGTCTTGCCGCATTCTGAACAGGTAACGTCGTGCATCTCTCTTGGGCCGCTGCTGAAGCCGCCTCTATTTCCGCTTCCATATCTTTCCATTTAAATTCACTTACCGTTTATCGATTCAAGATCGATTTATGCCACAAAAAACATCTCAACGAATTCCCTGAATCGACGCTATTGCAACCTTGCATACAGGCCTGCACTGGTCTATATACCTGTTGGTCAAAATGCATTCCACACTTGATTTTTCGCCTCAACTCAATTCCGGGCCGGTTATCTATTTTCCTTCTTCCCTCTTCTCTATCGCAGGGCGCTTCTGGTGTGCTCCAATAATATGGAGACTATGCCTTCCGTCTCGCCCAGGCCGCGTAGATGCACGACAACTTCAAATCCCTCCCGTACCAGGGTGCTCTTCCAGGACCCGGGCCCCCTGCCCGCAATATCATTTTCAGCGTGCCCTCCGGCCACGAGCAGAAAGGGCAGCAGTCTGACCTTTCTCGCCCCGAAGCCCTTCAGCTCTGCCACCATCTCAGAGAGCCCTGGAAAGCCTTCCATCGTGCCCAGGAATACGTTGCGGTGATCCTTCTCCAAAACGCGGGCCATAAGAGAGTAGAGGGCATCCGCCGGATGGCCTGTGCCATGGCCCGCCAGAAGCACAGCTTCCTTTTCCTGCTCATGATCGGGTGGGCTCTGCAGGTCCTGCGGCTGTCCTTCTTCTGAGCTCTCTCCTTCTCCCCAGCCGGAGCCGTTCCAGAAATCGGGCAGCACTCTGGAGACCCGCCGGCAGTCCTCCAGGCTCGAGAGGAGAGGCAAGCCGATCTCCAACCGTTCGAAGTCGGGCTCTGCCCCATGGCCTTTGAGATCCTGCACCAGCGAAGCTAACCGGTGGAACTCAGACCCCGGCACGATCTGCAGGGATTGGACCACCACAGTTCTGCATCCCCTGGAGTGCAGCTCCGCGATTGCTTCCCGCGGGCTGACGACAGTGATACCCTCCTTCTCCTGCAATCTCTTTATCATGAGCCGCGAGGTGAAGGCCAGCTTGACCGCTGACCCGGGGAACTCACGTTCGTAGACTTTCCGGATGCGCTCATAGGTGTCCAGCGCCCGGAGTGAAAGGGAGCCGTAGGGGACTAGAATGATTGCGGGTTTTTCCGGGGACGGCATCTGATCAACTCCATTGTTGCTGTTCAATCATCAGAATAGAATCTGATTCCACTACTCTTCTTTTAGCTTGCCCTCGAACTCCTGAAAAGTCCGCAGCCCCGATGCCAGCACTTTAGTCTGGCCGATGATGGCGGCGATGAAGACGGCATCCAGGATCTCGTCCTCGCTCGCGCCCGCGCGCGCGGCAGCGTTCATATGCACCATCAGGCACCTGTCCGCGCCAGCACTGGCGGCTGCGGCTATGGCCAGGAGCTCTGCGGTCTTGGGGTCGAGGCTCTTGGGCCGCAGGGCATAGAAGTCCTTCAGGCTGGAGAAGATCATGAACTCCGGGCGGCGGGCCATGACCTGCAGGATGAAGGGCACGGCGCCCAGCATCTGTTCGGTGTCGTCGAGGATATCTTCCTGCAGGGAGTCGCTGTGCTCCAGGAGGGCTTTGATGAGATCTTTGTTTTCGGGTTTCATTTTATCGCTTCTGCTTTTAGCTCTCCCATTCTTGCAGCTTTCGCCTTATCTTCTAAGCTCAAGGATTTTCGATCTTCTAATGAAGGCTCTCACGAATTGGCTGGAGAAGACCGGGCCTTGAACATTGCAGGCTATATTAGTCGGAGGGCTTTAGGCCTCAATGCTACGTTGGCCGATTGACTGTCGTTCGTACTCCGTTATAACCTCCACTCGGCCAATTGCTGTCGCACTTCGGTGATTACTGGGCTTTCGATCTGCTCATAAATCGCAAGCGCGCTCTCCGCTTTCTTGATCGCAGCTGATCGTTTATCGAGGCTATCCAGAGCTAGACTCATTTTCCAAGAGCATTTCCTTCTCCCCGTCTGTCTCCGATCTTGCGGGCGATCTTCAGGGCCTGATCGTAGTATTCGATGGCCTTGAGGACTTCGCCCACTTCCCTGTTCCCGGCCCACCAGTCAGCAAGAAAACAGGCGCGCCATCGTGGTCGGCCAGCCAGCTATTGACTTTTTCAAAGACCCATTCGCGGCCGGTGAAGTCATGTACACATTCAATGGCTTTTGGTAGTTCGTGGATCATCTTTCGCCTCCTGCAGTTATTTGGCTTGTCATCAGATCCACCACCACAATTTCACGAAATATGGCTTCCAAAGTCACCAATGCAGGGACAGCAGCGACGGAATCTAACACGCGGTGGCTAATGCCTGCTTGAGTGGCAAGTAGCGCAAAGCCGGCAAAACCAAGCCGTGATAGACGGCTGGCTTTCTCAAGGATATCATAGAGTGCTTCCGGCAGAATCCCTGAGGAAATCTCTTCTGTGTTATACAAAGTTGAAAGTAGCACATCTATCCCGCACTGGCAGACCACAGGAGTCATCAACTCTCGAAACCGAGCACGATCTGTTAAAAAGGAGATTGCAAGCAGCGCTTGCCAGGCGTCTCGTTCATCGATATCCGGGACACGGCGAAAGACCGTTTGCATAGTATCCAGGCGACTCCACCGTTCCTCAGAATCCGGGATCGCAGCCCATGCTCGATAGATATCACCTATGTAGGAACTTGCATAGAACCGCTCCTCTATTCGATGCCATGCATTGATAGCCTGTACCAGCCAGTTTCCAGCGCTTCGTGCATCCTTGAAGCGCGCCTCGATCCGGGCTAGGCTTGCGCAGGCGCTGGTCCGGATCTGCGGATCCTGGATCTGCCCAGCCAAGGTCACCGCTAGCTCCCGCCAACGGGTTGCCTGCCGAAGAGCTGCCATCGAGTCGAGAAAAGCAACGAGCTCTTCGCAGACCTCGCACAGGACATTGCGTTCGTAGTCTTCCTGTTGAGCCATCTTGTAGGCAGCAGTCTCCACCTGCCTCAGAAGGTCTCGAGCATCCTGCTCCTTTCCTGCCTGATGGAGTGCCCAGGCGGCCTTCAAGCGGGTGGAAAGGCTACTTGCCTCATTAGGCTCTTTGAGCTCCCTCAGACGCTCCGTCATGGCCTCGACCGGTGCAGCGAGATTGTGTGCTGCAGCTTTCGGAACGAAGAAGGCCAATGCTTTGAGCGCGTATTCGTCTAGGCCGATCGATTGGGCAATACCTGTGGCCACCTCAAGCAACTGCATTGCTTCTCCCCTTCCTGACTGCGATGCATCGGCCAGCAAGTTTATCGCATTGAAGGTGTACTCGAGGCAGTCGGCCTGAATCTTTTCGCCTTCGATTTCCGGGATGATCTGAAGTGCTTCCTTTATGAGGCCAATGCTGGCCTTTGTATCTCCAAGGCGAGCATAATTGCCGGCTGCCAAGGCCAGGAGGTTCACCCTCGGTGCATCTATCATCGTGTCTCGGGCTATACGGACGCAATCGGCTAACAGGCGTTGCGCCTCTGAAAGGACCTCCAGTTCGGTATAGGAATCGGCGAGTTGTTGGCAGGCGGTTGCTAGGAAGGGACCTCGCTCTACATTCTCGACACTACGCGGCTTCAATTCGTCAAAGACATCATCTGCCAGATCAAGATCCGAAAGATCACGCACGGCGATGATTGCCTGGAGCCAGAGATCTGCTCGAATATCAAAGGGAATAGCCGAAAACGCAATTTCCTGCAACCAGGCCAGCGTCCGTTCCACCAGGCATCGCTCGCCACAACAGCAGGCCGCGGCCCAGACTGCAGTTATCCCATTGGCCCAAAATTCTGCCTCCTCTGGATATTTACTCCGTCCTAACTGTTGAGCGCTAACCTGGTCGAGAATACGAGAGACGAGATCGCAAGCATGCGCAACATTATTCGTGCGGCCGTACCCCTGTGCCAGGCGGGCGGCAATGACGAAGCCTACATCATCAAACGAAAGTGGACTTGCGCGGTCCTCCACTGCTTGAAGGACAGCATCGACTTCAACATCGTCAACAGCGATGGTGGACAGGTCACCAGCCACTTGAGCAATCTGGCGGAGATCCAAATCCGAACTGACATCTGCCAGAGAACCACGGAAGAGCTGCCACCAGACCTCGCGATCACTTTCACTGCCAAAGGGGATGAGAATCGGCATAAGCGCCAATAGCTCGACAGCATATTGAGCAGAAGGGACAAAACCTTTAGCTTCTCCGGGTGCATTTTTTTCTGCCAACATGCGCAGATAAGGCTGCATCACCTCATGTGCCATTTCCTGCGCTCGATCGCGAAGACCGGCGGCATCAAGCGCTTGGATAGCCAACCGGTTGAGGTGAAGGAGCTGGAGTGCAGCCTCGGAAGTGTCGAATTGTTCCATGATTCTATGAAACTGGGTGCGAGCTGCAGCCACCACTCTGGCACAGTCTTGCATGGGCAGGGATGGCGCCGCTATGAGGATGATGCTGAGCCCCTCCACGAGGATGGTAGCCGGTGACATACGTTCAACCCCGGTCATCATCTGGAGAAGATCGGGCACAAGATCATCGCTAATGGTGATGCCCTCGCATTGCTCAAGAGCCTCGTGCAATAGACGGAACCCTGTTTTCCCATCGCCTTCCTCACCGCTGCCGCGCGCCAAGAGCGCCAACAACGACACACGTGGCAAGAAGCTCTTCACTTCACCCAGGTGTGCTTGCACTTTTTCTAGCCACCCTGGGTGCCTGGCACGGGCTAGTGCACCCATATAAGCCGAAAGATAGCGATCCCGATCCTCTCCCGCCGGCAGCTTCGCCAGCTCCAAGTCAAGGCTACGGATAAGGCCCTCGACCGCCGGGAATTCTGAGCCTGCCGAAATCAGCTCATCGAGAAACGCCTGCTCAGCTAGGATGCGGGCGTGCAGGTGGGGAATCAGGGAAATCTCAGCTGCCAAACGATCGACTGCCTCTTCACTTCTTCGGCGAACAGCCAGCTGTGCATTTGTGCGTGCAATCGGCGTCGACAGTAGTGGGGATATATCCATAAATTGGTGCGCCCGCTGGAGGCCATAGCGAATAAAGCGACCGTAGTCACCGACATTTCTGCACGCCCACAGAGAACGTTCCCAATCATCCTCAAGGGCGGCCGTGCTCCTCATGGTCTTGCGCTTCGCTTCCAGAAATCCGGCATCGCAGATTTCAAACAGAATTGGTGCAGTTCTCACAGGGCCGGCTTGCTCGGCATGCGCCAAGAGATGACGCCAGCCGTAGCCGTCCATCTCCGACCAGCATGCATTGGGCCAGCCTCCAACGAGCCTGAAAAAATAGTTTATTATCTGTCTGTGCTGTTTCACAACGTCCACGAACAAATCGGCAGACTTATGCGTATCGCAGGTCTCTTTGGATACTAGGAATTCGGCCACAGTGTCATGATAGAGACGATAGCGGCCATCGACGACATCCAAGAACTGTAGCAAGTGGTCGAGCGCATTAATCACCCACGCGCGCTCTGCTCTAATCTCCCCCAGCTTCATAATGAGCTCGAAATCGAGGGGTTCCATCGCCACGACGAGCACGCCCAGGATGTGGTCGTAGATGGTTGGCCACACCGGCTTGTCGTAGGTCTCGCCGGTCTCGGCATCCTTGAGCTCGACGCGCTCGCGGGCGACTGACGCTTTGATCTGATGCAGGAAGAAGGCGTACAGCCCCTCGAGGTAAGTCGGCAGTTCCTTCAGGCTCAAGAGCGCCCACAGCGTCTTTGCGTCTTTGCGTGCGAGCGCTTGGTCCATGCCGCGCGCCAGTGCATCGAGATAGCCAAGGTTGCCATGCGCCTTATCTATTGCCTTGCGGGCGAAGGCTTGCGCCCCGCCCTCGGCCTCGCTTAGCGCCTGCGTGAGCATCTCCTCGGCGACGAGGTTGGTGACGAAGCGCTCGACGTCCCGCTGGACGCGCACGTCGTCCTCGGCAATCTCAAGTTCAGCGAGCCGATCGGCCTGCTTGGCGCGAAAATAATTAATCGCCTCATCGGGCGGTCGCGAGCTGAGCACGAACCGGATGTTCTCGGGAAGCTGTGGGCAGCTGATAAGCCAGGCGAGGATGTTTTCCGGGGTCGGATGGTAGCGAATCTCGTCCAGGGCATCGATGAGGATCACAATCTGCTGGTTTGGATCGACTCGCTCCAGCGCCCGCGCCGGGTGAATAAGCGCAAGCTGCAAGAGGTCTTCAGCCGCGAGGAGCTGCGGCTCGACTACCAGTTCCTCCACGCGCAGCCCCATTACCTTGCCCTCGTTTCCCCGCACCTGCTGCTCGATCTCAAGAACCTTCTGATAGAACGGCGAAGCGGTGAGGCGCTTGACCTCCGCACCGACAGCTTCCGCCTGCTCGTGCACATTGTCAATGCGCTGAGTGATCGATATACGCAACTGTTCCTGGGAGAACAGCTCGGGGTGACGCGCTGCAAGCTGATAGCCAATACGCATTAGCAGCGACTTTTCGGACACATCCGCCAACACCGAGCGCTGGTCGCGACGGATGAAGTAGCGCAGCCATTCGGGGTGATCGTGCGCAAGCTGCGCCATGAAGGCGCTCTTTCCCGCACCCGGCTCTGCAGTAAGGAGGATTAAGCGGCAATCAGGCTTCTTCAACTGTTCAGCCACCTCATCAGCCAGCCAATCACGCCAGATAAAACGAGAGTTTTTGACCACGTAGAAATCGATGAGTGACTCGAAAGAGAGATCGTTTTGTGTCGTTGAGCTGTTTTCATATGGCATTATTATTTTTCTCCAAAAATTATCGATGCTTTCCCGCACGCCTATCTGCTCCGATGCTCCCCGCGGACACGCCGTACACTACCCCGCCTTGAACGCTGCCAATGTTCTGGGTGACATTGATGATGGTCACCTGCCGGGCCTGACGGGCAGCATTCTGCTGCTCTGCCACCTGAGGGTCTCTCGGCCTGGGAAACAGTACCGCCTCGGGTGTCTGCATGTACACCATGAAGGTACCCCACTGCCACTTCAAGGACTCCTGCAGCACGCCAGGCTCCAAGAAATGCAATCGTGCCCAGGTGACCGCTTCATCCAGGGAGAGGCCGATTGCCAGTGCAGAATAGAGTCGCTGACAAAAGCTAATCGCAACATCGACATAGACCAGTCCCTGCGCCCCAATGACCACCGGCACTCCCGCTTGAAGTAACGGTTCCACAAACGCCCAGTTCCCACTGTTGCAGGCACTGAACACAGCTACGGTCGTTCCCGCACGGCGCAGCAAGGGTCCTAACACATTGGCATAAAGCCGGTCGACACTCTGGACTTCTTCTGGACGGAAATCGCTTGCGATCAGATACCCTGCGCCGTTCTCAACATCGGTGTGACCGCTGTAGTGAAAGATGTCAATCGGCGCCCTTGATCGCATCAGGGCTGTTTTGCAATCGGTTTCGTTCGAAAGAACCGCTTGTGTCTTCAGGAAGGCGCTCGCTGGCTCCAATGCCCTGAAGAGAGTCTGTCTCTCTCTGCGGCAGTCTCCCATATGTCTTTCCCCTTGGTATTACAAAGTCTGGTGCCAAAAAACAGCAGACGTTGTTTCTTTTGAAGTACTCGGTCGCTGGCGTCCCGGTTGCGGTGGCTCACGGACCAAGGAAATCCGGGCGTCCAGTGCTAGAAAACCACCAGGGGATTTCAGCGAAGCCACGTCGGGCAGAATAAGATACTCCCAGGGCAGATCCGACAGGGGACCATCCAGGCATAGGCGAACGCGCAAGCCGTCCTCCGGATCAATACGCTCTAAACTCCGGATCAGTAATCCTACGACCTGATTTGGAAAGATTACGGTGGCCAGTTCCTGACCGCCTGCGGTCAGCTGAATGGAAGGGGCTTCCGTTCGCTCTTGGAAGATCTTCCGGAATGACGCCAACCTTTCCCAGTTCAGAACAACTGTATCGGGTGCTGCATCGCGCCGGCGGGCGAACTGTGAACAATGACCTCGGCGTGCTCCCCATCGACGGTCCAGGCGCGTATCTGGAAATCGTGAAATTCCATATTTCAACCACCTCTCCTGTTTTTTCGACTTTCTTACACTGGAATTGACGGCACGAAAAATTATTCGTAGCCATCGCACCTAATCTATTTGGCGGCTTCCACTACCATAAGGCTACTGTTGAGGTGTTGCTTCCACGTAGCGCAGGCAATAGACAGTCCCCATCTCATCACCGACCAATATAGTCTCGTCGTCTGATGACGAGGCGAGGTGCCCGAGTTCGTGGTCCAAGACGGCAAAGACCAACGGAACCGACCTTTTGGATGCTGTAACGTCCCAAATCTCCAACTTGTTACTCCACCAACGGGTTGCAGCCAAGCGAGCACCGCTGTGCAGTAACTGCAAGGAAAAAGGGTCCACCTCGAAGCGTTTGACCTCCCTTCCGGTCTCCTGACTCCACACCCGGAGCGTCCCGTCCTCGGCAACAGACAGCACCCGTTTGCTGTCAGGCGTCACCGCTATGGCGTGAACGGCGCCGGAGTGGCCACTAAGGGTATGCACCGACCGTCGAGAATCAAGGTCCCAAATCTTCAGCGTGCCATCTTGCGAGGCAGAGACGGCATGCCGTCCGTCTGGTGTCACCGCCACCGAGAGCACAGGCCCATCATGGCCGAAAAGAGTAAACTCCTCTAGGCCTGCCGCAAGGTTCCAGACCTTCAGCGTGCGATCCGCTGAGGCCGAGATGGCAGTCTGTCCTTCAGGTATCAGGGATAGAGCGAGGACTGCGTCGCCATGACCACTGAGTGTGTATTTCTCGTGACCCGTTACCAGATCCCAAGCCTTGAGCGTCCCATCGGCTGATGCAGACACGATCAGGTCAGCCGTTGGCCCGATTGCCAGTGCGGTGATCGGGCCGCTATGACCGGCGAGCACTTGCTCTTTCAGATTGGCACCCAAATCCCAGACCTTGATGATGCCGTCAACCGAACCGGAGACGAGGCGACGTCCGTCTTGGGTAGTAACCAAGGAAGTGACTGGCGTGGCGTGGCCGACCAGCATGCCCTGCTCCTGTCCGGTCTCCGCATTCAATACCCTGAGTCTGCCGTCCCGAAGCGCAGTGATGACAAACTTACCATCTGGGGTCACTACTGCCAGCGCCTGTGTGACATAGCGTGCCCAGTCACGAAGGAAAATACCAGTGTCTTTTAAAAACATTTTTTGGATTTCGATACCGGTGAAACGGCCTCCCGGTAATACCTCTCCTATATGCTGCTTAACCTCTGCATTTAAAGGCCCATTAACAAGGGATCCATCACGCGGGACCTTGAACTCCCACCGTTTCGACTCCTGCCATTTCGACTGAGCAGTCAACATCAACTCCGCGATGTGAAGTGAGCGTGTTATCTGGAAATGAAAATTTATGTCCGCCGAAGGTCCTTCATATGGAATCAGCAATGGCAACCGCCCAAAAGGCGTGATAGCTCTTGCCCGGAACACGTCGACACGTCCTTGATCTGACGATCCGTGAGGCAGCGATCCGAAAGGTGCATGCCAGAGCAGATCCAGGTAAGGTGATTCAAGCGCATCAACCGGGTTGCGGCCTGGTCGGATATCTTCGATAGCCCAAACAAGACCGCACGATTGTGCACTTGCTGTGCAAAGAAAGCGGTGTTACGTTCTCGATCCCAACTCGTGAGGCTGGCAGCTTCCCCACTTACCGCCTTCAGTAGCCCGGTCAGCATAGCCCCGGTCTCCTCGCCGCCTGGGAGTGTCCCGACCGCTCCCTGAAGATCAGTCAGAAGAGAGCTTAATCCCAAACGCCAGGTCTTCGCCTCAAGGTAATCGAAATTGATCAACAGATCGCCCAGTTTGTCCGCGATCATCTTGCAGCTGCGCTGGTGCATTTTGCCAACGATCGCCGCTGTTAGGTGGGCGGGCGTATACTCCAGCGCATATCTTTCCTGGCAACCGAGCCAGTTACCATCATGCTCTTCAAGGAAGAAGGTTCCCAGGGCCTGATTGGCTTCCGCGGGATAGACCTGGTATTCCGTGTCTTTGCAAAGGAACTCGCGGAAGGACTGGTGGTAGATGTTAAACGGCCCGTCAGGTTGTGGCCCAACCATATACTGAACGCAACGATCCAGAGCATCTTTGGCGTGCGATTCAAGCAGCCCGTAGAATTGCCCGGCAACCGCTGCCAATTGGCTCCGAGTCAAACCGTGACCGCGTGCCACGGTCAGAATCCCTAAGACCGGACGATAGCGTTCATCCCAGCGCTCGCGGTTTCGCCCCAACTCGCGACGGATGAACTGGCGATAAACGTCGTCGAGTCCATCGGGCAGCGCAAGCGTTGTGGGGTCGGCAAGCGCTTCGGGTTGCGCTGCCAATTCGTCGAGCACGTACCGGGCGTATAGGAAGTTGCCTCCGCCAGTGTCAGCGATGCGGCGTGCAACGTCCTCACTGACCGGAATGGCGTCCAGCCGGCCCTTGGCATATGCGTAGACGTCATCCGAGTCTGCCGGTATGTTGTCGATCAAGTCCAACGCCGGTTTGCCCAACATGCCAATGATGCGCAGGTCTGGCCGGCTGGTCAGCAGGAACCGAACCTTAACAGGGAGGTTCTGCGGGCTGCACGTCGCGTCCGCTAGTAGTTGAGGGATGTTCTCGTCCGGATTGTAGGCCAGAGCTTCATCCATTGAGTCGACAAGGACGACGATGGTCTCGTCGAAGGATGGCGTGTAGAGCACCTCCAGCGGCCGGCGGACAGCCAAGTCGAAGGCCGCACGGGCGGACAGGTTGCCAATGTGCAGCGACTGGATCGCGACCCCGGTGATGCGGCTGCCGTCTGCAGCTGCACCCACATTTTGCACCACGTTGACCTCGCGATGCGAGTGCGAGGTCTTCAGCAGCGCCTCCGCAAAAGGCGGATAGCGGTTTGCCAACGCAGTCGACAGGGATTCGACGAAGCGCAGCGGATTCACCGTGGCGTCGATCTGCGCCTGGCAGAAGTGGAAGTAGGCCAACTGGCCTTTGCCCAAGTGCGCAAGCATGTTTGGTGGCACCTGCCCAAGGCTCATCTGTGCCAACCGGGCTGCGACGGCCGTCTTGCCGCTGCCCGGGCCGCCGGTCAGGAGAAAAAGGCGGCTCAGATCTGGATCGGCCAGCCAGTGGCCGATCTCCGCGAAGACCCAATCCCGGCCGGCGAAGTCGCGGGTTTTTTCTTCGATATATCCGCTGAAGTCGATTATCTGCTGGGTTTTCATTATTTCGTCCTTGTTTCCGTCTTTGTACGTCAGCTACCTGGGAGAAGATTCTCCTTGATAACTTCTGCCACTCCCTTGGTGAGGTTCATAAAACGGTCCTGCTTATAGCCAATATAGTCGTAACCGGAATACACCACAACCCCAAGCAGGCCGACCTGAATTCCCGCCAGAATTGCCAGAACCTGCGGGATATTGATCAGTTTGGTCAATCCTATGACATTTTCCACCATTCTCATTCGGCTTACCAACACCGCAAACTTGTCTACCACGGTTCCCACATCCCCAGTGGTTTTGTTAATTTTCTCCATTTCGGCTTCGGTCTCTTCCAGCCAACTTGCAAGGTCCTTTTGGAAAGAATCCAGACGGTATAGTTTACTGACCAGGTTGTCAAAAAGCTCAATCTTTCCCTCCTCCTTCATCTTTTCCAGCCACTCCCGAATCTGTTTCCGGATTTTACCTTCTGCATCCTTGCCGAGAAGGGCCATGATTTTGTCATAAACGTTCAACAGTGTTTTAACTGCCGCTGTCACCGCCTTTGCCAATAGGATACCCAATCCCTCTTTAATAGCTTCCAGCTTTTTGCTGATTTCTTCTCCCAGTAGGCCCGCCCCATTGATGACTGCGGACCATTCAGTATTAGAGATGAGATTCAGGGCCACACTACCGCCAAAGTCAAGGACCCTTTGAGAGATTGATCCCGTTGTCGTGATTGCCAGCTTTTGGAGTTCAGCTTTCGCCTGGTCAATGGTTGCTGTAGGCGTCAGTGCGGTACGTTTAACCTTGATATAGGGTGAGATTCCCCGGGGAACTGGGAATTCCATCGATTTCTCTAATACGCTAATAGCCTCGCGCAAGTTTGCCCCCCGAGCAGATCGCCGAGCAGCTGATGCTGCTTTTTTGGTTTCTCCCTCCTGGACGATTTCCAGCAGCTCATAGGCTAACTGTAATTCTGCAGCGGCTTGAGTAAGCAAATGCACGCTGATACCTTCACGCTGATTCATGTCCGGTGATTCCAGGTATCCCCTAGCTAGCGGCACCATGTTAGCGGAAATGTCGGCAATTTCATCGGCGTGCTGGATCAATGCCTGGGTCGGTATCTCTCCCGCAGTGCGTTTAACTGGGTCCTTTGCCTCTAGCTGGACTAGCAGCAGAGCGTTGAACTGCGCCAGATACTCGGTTGCAGCTTCTTCGTAGGATTGGTATCTTTTTGTGTTCATGCCAAACACATCCTGTATCAGATATGCGTTAACTCTACAGCAATAGTGACGCTGTCCTTTCCAGTATTCTCAATCTGTTGTTCCACTACGATGTTGGCATTAGCTCCAGCTGTGCCTGCCTGGATACCCGTGAGCTTGCCTCGGGCTTCCTTGACCTTCTGCACGATCTTGACACCATTCTCAATGAGATCAACCTTGACGCCGGTCATGGTACCTTCGTGTATGCCTGTTATCGTTTGGGTGAAGACCTTGCGGAACATCTCAGCCGCCGACGAGGACCCGGACTCTTTCATACGTTCTGGGAAGAGCGCGCCGTCGGTTAACCGGCTGTAGAGCACCGGGACACCCCATTCCACGTTGATGGTTGCATCCGGGTCTGTGCTCGTGGATTCCAGCATGGCCACACGGCCGCTCCAGGTCGCTTCGTCCAAGGAGAGGCCCAGCCCCAGCGCAGCGTAGAAAGCGCGCGCGAACGCAATGGCCTGGACATCGTAGACCTGGTACTGCATGGCGAGGATCGCAGGGATGCCGCCAGCCGCGAGTGCGCTGGCGACACCGTCCCAAGGGTATGTGGCGTTGCGCGTCCCGGAATAGCAGCCGCTTAGCACGGCCAACCGGACCCCGGCTCCTTGCAGATGTCTCGCCAACTCCTCGCCACTCATGCGATCGCTCTTCTTGGTGTCATGATCGGCTAGTAGAATATAGCCCGATTCTTTCCCCACGCCGCGGTTGAAGTCATCGCGTTTCGTGCCGATGGTGCCGTGCCCGGCAAAGTGGAAGATGTATGCGCTGTTGGCACCCAACAACGCTTGGTTTAGCTCGGCGCGGGTGACGTCTTTCAGGACTTTCGGCATGATGCGCATACCAGCAAGGTCGAAGCCCGACACAACGCCTTTTATGATTTTGATCTCTTGATCCAGATCCAGCGGGTCCTCTCCCTCGGGCGACGCCGCAGCGATCAGCATGGGTAGTTGTGTAAGCCCTGCTGGCGCAGGGGCAGGTACCGGGTGCGGGTATGGGAGTGGTTCATGGCGCACAATGGAGACGGCCTTGTTGAGAACTAGGAAACCCCGCAGAGAGTCCGGACCCTCCCCCAAAAGATCAACATAAGCGTACTCCCAAGGCCATTGCTTCAGAGCATGATCCGCGATGATCAGGCGCAACCGCACACCGCGGTCTTCTCCGGCGTGCCTGAGAGCATCACGAAAAAGGTCGCGAATCGGGCCGGAGGGCAGCAGGCACTCACCCAATTGCTTTCCAAGCGTTGCCAGATTGCGAAGTGTGATCTGCTTTTGGGCTAGCTGTGGCAGTAGTTTTGAGTTGGGAATCATGTCTGCGGGAACAACAACGGGCATAATTGCCTCACCCACTTCAGATGTGGGCAAAAGAGCTACCTGGCAGGCACCCTTGCTGTCGGGCACAGCCGTTAGATACAGCTTAAAATCGATGTATTGTCTTTGGGTTGTTGCCATATATCTTTCCTCCTATTGCATTTAACTGATTCCACTGCATTTTTCTTCTCACTCCTCAGTCACAAATGGGGTGGGCTGAATTTCCTCATACTCCGTATCGCTATGCAGTCAAAGATTCTGTCACACCATCATCGCTAGATCGCGTCGATGCTCCGATGCAGCATCACCGAACAGAATGGCGCTATAGCCAGTCAAATCTCCCACTTCACCCAGTTCTCTGGCCACATACCTTCGTGCTTCGAGGAAAGCTAATCCCACATTCTCCCGTTCGAAGAGGCTGCTGTAGAACGCTTTGGTGAAGAGACTGGCCCCAGTCTCTGTAACCGGCCAGAAATAGCCGGCATAGGCAGAAGCTCCCGCTGCAATAAAGGCCGCTGCAAGGCCGTTGCTTTGGCTCTCGTTCGACACAAGCTGCATCCCGCCTGCGGCTCGGCCGGATTCGCAGGCGCTGTTGAAAACCAGGTAAGGCGGTGCTTTCCACTTCAGTTTGAGAACGTCTTCGGCAGACAGCATCCCATCGGCGAAGCGGATAGCGCTCGTTTCAGGTGCAGAAGGGTCGAACGAACCATGTCCTGAGAAGTGCAGGATGTCGTAGTCCCCAGCAGCCAGCATCTCGGAAAAAGCCAATCGCGTAGCCTTATCACGCATCAGCACACTCACCTCGATGCTGAATTCACCTCGTTCACCCTCCAATTCCTTAAGAGCGATAACTTCGCGTTCCCCCGCAGCAAGGTCCTGTGTCGGATTGGCCACTGCAAGTATTCGCACTACGTTGTCCTCTTTCAGTGGATCGCGGCCAGGCCGGGGAATGACACGGGTGGTCACCAGTCGGCCGAAGGGTGTTCGCTGCGATATTGCATCTCCATTTGCCCTGATGAGCTCCCAAGGCAGATTGAGGATTGTCTCGTCGACATTAAGGAGAACAGCTGTGGGGACAATGCTTTCCAGGACTTTCTTGCCGTCAGGGCCTATGAAGGTGTCATAGAGCTGACTTCCCAATCCGCGAACACGCTCTTGCGCCCCCTTGAGCGTCAGAGCAGCGTTCTTGCTCCACCAGTACAAATCCTGGGTCGTTTCGAGGAGGCGTCTCTCGCGTTCAGGATCTACGGTCACGTTTTGCTGCCAGGTTATTCCTGTTCCTTCCTCGTGGATGGAAACTAGAAACTGCAGAGACTCGCCAGTCTTGGGCAAGTCTCTGCTATACCGAGCAATGGAGATATGCAGCACTCGCGGCAGTTGTTTCTTTCCCGCGCCAAACCGCCCGATCATGTAAATATCTGCTTCTTCTTATTGGCCGTCTTCCCCTCCAATTGAGGATGCTGATTGTATCCCTCGTTGTCAAGGAGGAAGAGAAGCCTTTTGTGCAGCTGTTGAAACGTAATCTGGTAATTGGCCCCCTGGATAGCCTGCAAAGCATAGTAGGTCATCGCCCCGTGATACGTTCCACCGATCAGCGCATCATAGGAGTATTCTTTGTCCGTGCATCCGCTCAGCAAGACCTCCTTCATCTTTGACTCCGGGTACTTTGTCTTTCCCTTCGGCTTTGCCCTCCATGGATTCACCAAGACTTCCCGGCCCATCAGTGCCGGATTAAGAAATCTCACCCGCCGGTCGTCCGGCGTCTTGAGACCAGGGATGAACTCTGCAACAGCCGCTCGTGTTACCGTGCCGGAGAAGCAGGAGTCGGATATGATATTCAGAATGACCCCTTTTGCCAGTTTTGCAAACAGCTCGCGCAACTCGTCGTCGACGATAAGGTTATCCTCGCAGTCGTAGGGACACATAGCTTCGTCGTACTTCTCCTCGTCACCGCTCGTATCCGCAACATAAGTCCCGTGCGATGAATTGGTGAAGACCAACATGTCTCCAGGCTTTGCCCCTGTCACCATACCATCAAGATGCGCCAAGATGTTGGCCTTGGTGGCTTCAGCATCAAGCATCAGCGTGACATTGTCTCGAGGGAAGCCGTAATGGTCAACGAGCAAGTCTGCCCAAGCGTTGGCATCGTTTACACAACCATTCAAATCGTTGCCTTCGTAAGGATAATCATTGATCCCTACACACAGTGCTTTCTTTTCCATTTGATTCATCTCCTTTATTTTTCACAATTTTGGCTACAATTATCCGATTACTTGGATGATGCTTTTTTGCAAATATAGGAGCAATATTTGTCGGCAGTCACTGTAATAACAGATCAATTTTATCAGGGTATTTTCCTGTATTTTCTAATATGAATTGTTATATTGTTAATCTTTAAGCTATATATTTCTTTCGCAAAATAAAAATTTCATTTAATAGATATTTCATTTTCATTAAAAATATACAGTAGATAAGAATATCTCGAAAATTTGTATGCGTTTTAGCTGGCTTGTCTTGCTGTTAGCATTTGGAGGCTATCCAGTCCTCACTGCACCCATATTGCAGTACAGTCCTGATTCGTTCTTGAATATTGATGAACTGATTCAGGTCGATACAACCAGCTTCAGCGTTCAATGGTATGTACGAAGATCACATCATCCAAGGCTGCCGGAGTCATGAAGATCAGGCTCGTCACGCCTGCATCGTAGAAGAACTCGCGAAAGTTGTTGAGGGCATCCAAAATATCCTTGCTGAGAGTCTCAGGAAGAGTCTAGATGAGGCCCTCGGAGATGCGATTGTGCAGAGAATGAGGTTTCACAGAGCCCGGCCGCTCGACGTAGAAATCCGCGATCTCCTGATCCTCTTTTAGCGGCTCAACGTAAAAATTATTGTAAGCCTCTTTCAAATCCTTTGCCCTGGGCATGACATCAACCACGATCTCCTTTCATCGTACTAACAGATAACATTTTTGAACCATTTTGCCATTTTCACCATTCCAGATTACATTTTCAGCAAACCATCTTCTCGTAGCAATCCTTGCAGAGCACCTTTCCCCCCGCCGTCCTCCCCAGGATCTCCATAAAAGCCTCGCCGCACTCCTGGCATTCTAGCGATGGATAGATGCGTGCCCGCTCGGGCGCAGGAATATCGACCTCATTCACCGAGAGCATATCCTCGTCTTTGGCGCCCAGAATATCCTCAATGACCTGGGACCTCAGACTTTCTATCTCCTTTCTCTCCTCCGGCCCCAACTCCCCCAAGGCCGCTTTCTGCCGCAGGGCATCCATGCGCTTGAAGACATTTCCCTTGAAATAGATGCGCAGCGCCTTATCATTAGCGCGAGAGAAGACAGTGAACACCTGTTTTCCATTATCAACCAGGATCAGGTTGCCTTTGCCGGCAGTGCAGCCTAAGAGTGATTGTACGGCATCCACGCTGCAGGATCTGTTCTCGGCAATGCAGACCAATTCCTCATCCTCTGACCTGGGGTAATGCTCCCGCACATATTTCGCCACCCGGTAGCCCATGGCCAGGCCCGGGCATATGTGGCCGTGAAACTCAGCTGCCTTCTTAAAGTCATCATCCATTTTGTCATCACCTGAGCTAATACGAAATCTAATTGCAATCTGTCTCTCTTTAAGCTGGCAGGGATAAGTAGGAAGCGGTCCTGGTCGCTGAACCTTTTAAATTTCTATTCTGCGGTTAGGTCATGAATCCAACATCGCCATTAGGGCCCACAAGTTTTATCGATCCAGGAGAATAGACTCATTTTTCGAAATTCAAACAAATTAGGGTGGTAGAGTGATGAGTAACTTGATTGTACTGGCTTTCGATACTGGAAACGATGCCGAGCAGATGAGAGACGATTTGATGCGTCTGCAAAAAGTGCATATAATCGGCCTGGATGATGCTGCGGTAGCAGGAGCGCTGGCAGGAGAATATGCAGATGTGGGCGTCGATGACAAATTCATTAAAGAAGTCGGCAACTCCATTCAACCTGGCAATTCTGCCCTGTTCCTGCTGGTTCGTGGAATCAGGAGGAAAGGCTCAAGCATGCATTTGCCTGAGAGATCAAGGAATATGCTGAGATCTAAGGTGATTAGGAGACAACTAAAATTATCCAATCACCTTCAGATTTATCTAATTGATGCTGATCGAAATGCGTTGACCGTCCTGGCGTTGCCCATCAACGTCTGATCCGATTCGAGGAGGATGTCGATGGCCATTAGCTTTTTCATCAGCAGTTTGCATTTCTGCTCCTTACCCAAACACGGTCTTCCAATCATTCTTGATGCTGACGACCGTCCAGCCGTATTGTTTTGCGAGCTGCAGAGATTTTTCCGCGCCCTCGACGTATTCAAATTCGCGCTCCGCGTCGTCGTGCAAGACGAGTAACCGCAAGGCAGGTCGTGGCGGCTTGTTGGCGAATTGAAGCATCTGTATATCACCGTTTGTATTTCCCGCCGCGAGAATTGGACGTTTCCCGATGCGACTCCAGATGCTGGTGGGTTTCACGGGACCATCGTCCAGGACATCGAGGTGGGGCTGCGCAAGCACATCGCCGCCATCGCCGTTTTCGCGATAGGCGAGTGAAAAACTGCTGCCGATCACGCGTTCCGGTGGAATGCCATAGAGCTCCTGGCTGATTGGACGCATAAAATCGCGTCCGCCGCCCGACACGATATAGTTGGTAAAACCATTGGCTTCGAGATAGCGCAGCAATTCGATCATCGGCGCGTAACCGCATTCGCGATATAACCGTTTCAGCGTCGGATGCGACTGCGTTCGCAAAAAATTCCCAGCGCGTTCTGAAAGGTCCTCAATCGTGACACCTTCAAAAGCAGTAAGCAATCCTTTCATCACGACTGGGATGTCGCTGTCATCACCACGATAATGTTTCATCACGACATTGCCAAGCCACGCGTAATCTTTTTCCACAGCCGCTTTCCACGGCTGCTGTTCACGCAGCGCGGGATTCTCATTCGCCATTTCCACCCAACGCCGCAAGATAAAATCGAGTTGGATGTACATTGGTTTTTCGCACCATAGTGTGCCATCGTTGTCGAACACGGCAATTCGCTCGGCCTCCGGCACAAAATCAGCGCTCTTGGAATCCGTGACGGCATTTACGTAATCAATGATCGCCTTCTTAGTTGGTGTTTCGTTCCATAATGAAAGGATTTCGGATATCGTCAATTCCTTTAACCTCTATTGTCCTTTGCTTCTCGCAGCTTCCTCAAGTTGCCGCATCTGCATGGGCTATTATAGGAATCCTCATGAATAGTAACAATCCCTATCAATTGATATATTCATAATGCCTGTATCCCTGATGGTCAATGCTTGCCAGAGCAAATTCCTTTGAGGGTTCGGCCAGGCTTTTTTCCATCAGCCCCTCATGAAGTAGCTCATACTCTTGCAGCGATATCTGACGTCTCTCTTCCAGCCGCTTGACAATTCCCCTCAAAGGAACAGATGCGGCCTTCTGCTGCACAATAGCCGAGAAGACGAGTGCCGAACATCCGCTTCCATAAGCCCCAAAGCACAGCCTCTCACCTGTTCGAATCTTCTGGAGTTCCAAAAGGCTGGCCAGGCCCAGGTATATCGATCCGGTATATATGTTTCCCACTGAGCGGGAGAGCGTAGCCGTATCAGCAACCTTGGCAAGATACGCCTCCTGAAATTGCTTCGAGCGGGCGAACCTGCGAGCATAGTCGGCCTTTGCGGCCTGATACAACTCCTGATCTTTATACTCCCGGGCTTCAGGCTCTTTTCCGATCTCCTCCTCTACGTCCTGCCCTCTCTGGCACCCCAGCCAGTCATGCTTGAAGATGGCAGCCGAAGCATACTCGATCATTCTTGGATAGGGGATATGGAACAGGAAGTGGTCCATAAAATCTGTGACGCATTCTCCATCCTTCGGAGTTATTGCGCCTGATCGAGCGGCTTTTCTGGCGAACGAATCGAAGGCTCCCTGCATAGCGTCCAGATAGCACTGGTTGCTGTGCTTTCCGTTGACAATCGCAGTTGTGCATCCCATAGGCCGGAAGAAGTCGTTCTCGTCCCTGGTGAAGCATCCATAGATCTGCTCCAGCTTGGCGAGCCGGGGTTTCTTTTTCAGAAGCAGGGCAACGCTTCCCGCCCCCTGGGTGTACTCGCCAGAGGAACGAAGCGGGTATTTGGCCACGTCCGAGGCTATGACAATTCCCACTTTGTCTTCCTCCTCGGCTGCTGCCCAATAGCTGAGGCTCTCCAGGGCAAAGGTGGTGCCGATGCAGGCTGATTTGAACTCCACTGTGGAACAATCCTGAAAGGAGCCTTTTCCGTAGACCTTCTCCAGCATGCCGATGACGTAGGTTCCCATGGCCTTGGCTTCATCAACGGCAGACTCCGTTCCCACATAAATCTTGCCGATATCTTCTGGGACCAGGCCGCATCGCCGCATCAGATCCAGGAGAGACATGGCAGCCATGGTGGCAGCATCCTCATGAGCATCGGGAACAGCCATGCGCTCAATGCCGATTCCTTTGATGAGCTTGCCCGGATCGATGCCTCTATCCAGGGAAAACTCTCCAGCCAGGGGGAGGGTGAGCCCGGGCACATAAACGGATAGATCATCGATTCCCACAGCCTCGCCGGAATGTGAATCGCTTGTCGGCACCTTGCAAAAATCCCTGGTCAAGATCGGTATCTCCTTACTGGTGCCCAAGGAGATTGGATATTATTTCAGGTTTTTGCTGCCCGATTTCGCGCTTTCAATTCTTCTTAGCAAGCTATATCAATTAGAAAAGCCAATTATAGATTAGAATTTTAGGAGTGATAGATAAATGGCTGATGGAGATGTATACAAAGTAATAGAGCTTATCGGAACCTCGAAGACCAGCTGGGAAGAAGCTGTCAAGACTGTTGTCGACAGGGCCACAAAGACTCTCAGAGACCTTCGCATTGCAGAGGTCAAGGAGCTGGATGTAAGGCTGGAGAACGGGAAGATCGCGGAGTACAGGGCCAAAGTTCGGCTCTCCTTCAAATACGAGGGAGACAAGGATTAGATTTTTGTCCCCTTTTTGTGCCGCATGGTAGTGGTCTTGGCCCAAGGGAGCAGTGAAGGTCTCATCCAGCTCACCTGGATCGCCAGGATCCGCGGCAAGACTTTTTTTTTATTCTCTTCATTTTAGAGGGCTCAAGTTTCCTCATCCCTTGCCACCAGCTTGATCTCAAAGAGTTTGGGCCACCACTTTCCGGTTACGAAGAGCCGGTCTTCTGACGCATCATAGGCTATGCCATTGAGCACATCCACCTTATGCCCCTCGATATCACTTTCCTTCAGAATCCCTTTCAGGTTTATGCTTCCTACAACTAAACCGGTATCAGGAGCTATGATGATGATCCAGTTGCTCGGCCACATATTGGCATAGATCTCTCCGTTGATGTACTCCAGCTCATTCAAACCTTTCACCGGCATGCCTTTGGCTGTAACTTTTAGCTCTCCTGCTTTTGAGAAGGTAACTGGGTCCAGAAAGCAGCAGAGTATCTGTGCCATCGCTCATGATCAGCCTTTTTCCATCAGAGGTTATGCCCCAGCCCTCTGTCTGGTAGCTGAAGTTCCCTATCCGGGTCAGATTCTCTTTGCCATAAACAAAACCCAGGTCGGACTGCCAGGTGAGCTGGATGAGGCGGTCTTTCCAGATGGCAATCCCTTCACCGAAAAATTCACTTGACAGGTTGGTTTGCTGCAGAACCTGACCCGTCTTGAGGTCAACGCGGCGTAAGGTCGATTGGCCATACAGTCCCGTTCCTTCATAGAAGTCGCCGTCGTCATAGACCAGGCCCTGCGTGAAGGCAGAGGGATCATGTGGATAAGTATTGATTATCTTGTAGCCAAAGATCGGGATGGTGCTGGTATTGACAGAATCTGTCCCTGCCTTCTCTGCTGATATCGGTGCTGCATAGAGGAGCACAGCCAGGAGAGCCAGAAGC
Source organism: uncultured Methanosarcinales archaeon (assembly GCA_963702455.1). Lineage (GTDB taxonomy): Archaea > Halobacteriota > Methanosarcinia > Methanotrichales > Methanotrichaceae > Methanothrix. The sequence continues at coordinate 49,262 of CAVPCV010000004.1, read as the reverse complement.
ATCAAATGGCTCAAGCAGGCCTTTTTCATCTGAGAGCTATTAGTCTTCGGCATGCAATCATAAAACTCCATGACCTGGAAGCTTATAGATCTTACCAGGCATTGATGATGATAACCAATCTTCTTGGAATTCTAGAACGTGAGCTCAATGGTTCTGCCATTGATTATATCTTCCTCGCTCACATTGAGGAACAATGTCTTCACAGAGTATTTGTCCCCGGAAAGGACCAAATACGGATCAATAGCATGGCATCCATACCGGCTTTCTGTGGAATAGGGCACTCTCACCTCAAATGAGCCCCCCTTTAGCTCGGCCTCGTTTACATAAACGAAGGGTCTTCCCTGATTGGAGGTCATATTAAGTAAGGCAACTACCCTCTGGTCCGGCCCGGCTCGAACTTTTATCAATGCTCCGGGGACGTACTCAAAGATCTTGACCTTGCTCTTGGCCGGCCGTTCTCCAAAAGTTGTCTTCGATTCATAGATCAAGCGGAAGTGATCTGTTTTCGAGCCATCGAGGAAATAGAGCTTCGCTAATGTTGTATTGTTGAATCTTCCCAGGGGTTGGACTATGCTTTGCGAACCATTTTTCTCCCTTTTCCTGTAGCTATCGATATCCTCATTGGCCCAGCTGGTGAGACCGGCAAGCTTGCTGAAGATCAGGTCATAATCCACAATTATGTATCTGGATCCCCTTGCATCCAGCACGGCCGTGGCTTCCTGCTCGCTCTCCGATAGATAGAATTTAGCAGCATCCGCCACACCCACCTGGAAATTATTCGCTACCACAGGACGCTCGGAAAGATAGAGGATCCAGTTGCCATAGTCCCACCAGCTCATAACACTGTACTCAGGTGTTTTCTCTGGGGAGGCAAAGAAACTGGTAGTGTTGCTATTTTCCTTCAGCCAGGCAAGCGATTCTTGCCAGTCGCCAGCCACCGCTGATGATGGGTTCATGGAAAAGGAGGTCGCTTGCCATAGAGTGGGCAGGACGAGAAGCAATAATAAGACGGCAGCCAGTATCCTTGGAGCCGTCTGCCCGCTTTCCTTAAGCCTCTTATCTGCCAGATCCAGGACATAGAAGAAGAGAATGCTTATCACGATTCCCATAGAGATCGTGGAGATGTAGAGGAACCGGGACTGGCCAAAGGTTAGAATCAGGGTAGACACGGCCCAGACCAATAGCAGGATCATGCCCTCTTTTTTTACGCCATTGCTGCGCCTGATGTGCATTATGAGGGCGGCGATGCCACCCAGGGATAAGAGAATATTCAATCCCAGCAGGGAGAAGGCTACCCGAGAAAAGCTCTTTGTATCATAGATGAGTGGCTGTGCCTCGGCGATCTTTCCAATCATCCCTCCTCCCCAGATATACTCAAATCCGTAACGGACAACTGCACCCAAACCGAAAAATCCGCCGGGAAGCTGGGAGAGCAGGGCAAATAATAGCGATAAAATCAGGAGGGTCAGAGGAAATGCCTTCCAGGATAAATTCTTTTTTGCTATGAAGTGGGCGATAGCAAGCATGATGCAAAGGGCAACGATCATTCCTGCTATACCCCGGGAGGAAGAAGAGAGCCAGGAAGAATTCCAAAACGGCAGAACAAGGATAAAAGCAATAGCGAAGGAGAGCAAGAGCGTTGTTGCGGTCTCTTTGGATGATTCCCCCTCTTTTAGATCCAATGTCATTTTAACGGCAGCATAGAGCAGGAATATTCCCAGATAGATTGCAGCGCCCAGCCAGGTATATGCCAGGGCGGCCATGGCACCTCCGGCCAGGCAGGCAAATAGATATCTCTTCTCTTTCCGGCAGATGGCCATGGTTAGGAACAGGAGTATTATGAGAACGAGCAGAACCTCTAGACCGTGGTGATCCATGGCAGCGAACCTGGTGTAGAGAAGATAATAAGGAGTCAGGGCGGCCATGAAGCTGGCCAGGAGAGCCACTTTATGATCGAAAAGTTCTCTGACTGTGTAATAGACGGCCAAGACTGCTACGATGCCTATGAGTATGGGAGCAAAGGATGCCGTCATCTCCACACCCTCTTTAGTATGCTGGCCGAGGGCGATAGAGAGGGCAGCTGAGATCTGATCGAAAAGAGGCGGCCAGGTTACATAAAATCCATCCGGATAGTTCAGGTATGAATCGAACCAGAGCGTATTGGGAAAATGGCTTGCAGTGTATATTATTCTGCGCATATGGTAATACTCATCATAACCTGGAAGCAAGACCCCGTTTTCGGTTAGTGAGCTTCTACCCGCAAATAATCTTAACAAGAGGCTGAAGAGAACAACTGCAAGCAGTTGTGCATACTCCATCCTCTTTCCTTGATTCATTATTTCCCATATTAGAGAACAATATATAAGAAGTTTAGCATTCAGCTCAAGATTTATTGAATAAATTCTTTCAGTTAATCTGGCAAACGGTCAAAAACTATTTATCTATAACAAAAATTTGATTTTTAGAAGATTGCCGTAAATCCTCCGCAAGAAGCCCGACTCAGTCCAGGAAAGCGTTTTCAGGTATTTCTCTCGGGCTGTAATGATAAGTAGCTAAACTATTTTAAGAATAGAGGACAAAACTATATAGGGTGATCGGAACGGAGAAGCGAACTCTGGTATAGCGCTGCAAACCTGCTGCCGGAATTGCAGGTCAATGCCGCAAGGTGGAGCCGGATCCCTGCCGAAAAGGACATCGCATCATCCGTGAAAGAGATCGAAGCCAGGGGAATCAAGGTCCTGCGGGTACAGGACGGTCGTCTGGCATTGGCCAAGATAGAAGAGATCATTCCGCCGGGCGCTGAAGTCATGAACGGGTCGTCCACTACATTGATTGAGATCGGCTACTCGGATCTACTGAAAAGCGAGCAGCACAATTGGATAGATCTCGCCAGGAAATGATCTCGGAGAATGATGACGTATTGAGAAACGAAATGAGGCGGAAATCCGTCACTGCCGAGTATTTTCTCTCCGGAGTGAATGCCATAGCAGCGACAGGAGAGCTGGTATCATGCGACGCCAGCGGAAGCCGTGTGGGAGCCTGGCCCTTTGCCGCCAAGCATCTGATTCTTGTGGCCGGGGTAAATAAAATCGTACCCTCTCTGGCAGACGCTCTGCAAAGAATTCGTGAGTATGCCTATCCTCTTGAGGATGTTCGCTCCAAGAGAGTCTATGGCGCGCCCAGCCGAATTGGGAAATGTGTTATTCTGTCAAATGAAAGACAGCAAGGGCGGGCCACTCTGATCCTGGTGAATGATATGCTGGGCTATTGACGCTGACTCTGCCAGATTGGAGGTCTTCTCACCCTTTTTTCACATCTTTTTACATATTATGCTTTATTCCAAAAGCCATATGTTAAACGACTATGATCCTCTCTTGAAAATATTCGCGTAATATCGTTGCTCTTTGATCGAAACCTTTTTGTTATCTCAGCGATTTGGTGCAAATCTGTAATTTAGAGCACACCATTGCAGAGGCGATCATACTCTTGTTGCCGTAGCCGAAAGTAGAGCGGACAGGAAGGAGTTACAATCATGATCGAGCTTAATAATGCGTCTGCTGAATCTCATTATAAACAACTGGAAAAGGCCCCCACAGGTATCGCTGGCCTGGACGAGATAACGGGCGGGGGATTGCCCAGAGATCGTCCGACCCTGGTTACCGGAAGCGCGGGCTCAGGAAAGACCCTCCTGTCCATGCAGTTCCTCGCGCAAGGAGCAGTGCAGAACAGTGAGCCCGGCGTCTTCATGGCCTTTGAAGAGACAGTCAGAGGAGCTGACAAGGAACTTTGCATCATTGGGCTTCGACCTTGACAGGCTGATCGCAAGCGGCCAGATGCTGATCGATTATGTCAAAATCGACCCAAGCGAGATTGAGGAGACAGGCGATTATGACCTGGAGGGGCTATTCATACGTCTGGGCTGCGCCATCGACGCCATAGGAGCAAAGCGCGTGGTGCTGGACACCATTGAAGTTCTCTTTTCGGGATTCAAGAACGATGCCATCCTGAGAGCGGAGCTGATCAGGCTTTTCCGGTGGCTGAAGGATAAGGGCGTCACAGCCATTGTCACAGGCGAACGCGGAGAGAACTCTCTGACCCGCTACGGCCTGGAGGAGTATGTCGCCGACTGCGTGATATTACTGGACAACCGCATGGAAAACCAGATCGCCACCAGGCGTCTGCGCATCATCAAATACCGCGGCTCGTATCACGGCACAAATGAATATCCCTTCCTCATCGAAGAGGATGGCATCTCAGTTCTTCCTCTCACCTCGCTGAGGCTGGAGCACTCGGCTTCAAATGAAAGGATCTCCACAGGAATCGAGCGCCTTGACAACATGCTGGATGGCATAGGGTACTATCGCGGCAGCAGCATTCTGATCTCAGGAACGGCAGGAACGGGAAAGACGAGCTTTGCCAATCATTTTGTTGATGCTGCCTGCCGGAGAGGGGAGCGCTGCATCTACTTCGCCTTTGAGGAGTCGCCCGACCAGATCGTCCGCAACATGCGCTCCATAGGCATCGACCTGGAGCCCTGGATAAATAAAGGGCTGCTGCAGATTCGCTCCATGCGTCCCATGGCCTTTGGTCTGGAGATGCATCTCCTGGATATTCTCAGGCACATCGATAAATTCCAGCCGGAGGTTGTCATCTTTGATCCCATCTCCAATCTCATAAACGTAGGCGCAACAGAAGATGTCAAGTCCATGCTTACGCGCCTGATCGATTACATGAAATCCAAAGAAATCACAGCGATTTGAACCAGTCTTGTGGATATCGAGGACGAGGGGCAAACAGGCCAGGGCGTCTCTTCATTGATGGATACCTGGATCAAGTTGCGCATGTTTGAGACCGATAGTGAACGCAACCGGGGCATCTCGGTGATCAAGTCCCGCGGGATGAGGCACTCCAACCAGATCCGAGAGTATTCGCTGACGGATCAGGGTGTGAAGATTATGGACGTCTATCTTGGGAAACAGGGCGGACTCTTGATGGGCTCGGCTCGCATCTCCCAGGAGGCCAGAGAGGATGAGTTGATGTCGGCGTCTGATCTGGAGAATGAGCGCAAGAAGAGGGCGCTGGAAAGAAAACTTCGCTCCCTGAAGGCAAAGATGGACTTGCTAAATTTTGAGTTCGAGACAGAGGAGGAAGAGCTCAAGTTGCTCGTCAAGGAAGAAGAAAAGCATTCCTGGGATCTGGCGCAGAGTCGCGGGGAGATGGCAAGAACAAGGGACGCGGACGCATCTCAATATGCCCGTGGGAGGAGATAGGAATGGTGGAGAGTAAGGACGAATCAGGACCGGCCCATCGGGATCAGGAGCAGGATGGAGAGTACTTCATTCTTAAACTGTATGTGGCAGGCCAAACCCCTAAGAGTCTGACCGCCTTTGCCAATCTAAAGAAGATCTGCGAGGAGCACATGAAGTCCAGGTACCGCATCGAAGTGGTAGATCTATTGAAGAATCCGCAGTTAGCCAAGGGTGACCAGATCCTCGCTATCCCGACTCTGGTCAGGAAGCTTCCCGAGCCCGTGAGAAAGATCATAGGGGATTTATCCAACACCGAACGAGTGCTCGTGGGCCTGGACCTGAAACCAGTAAAAAAAATCGACTGAGCGACGTACAATTGCATGATAAACCTCTGCAAGAGTGAAATTCATGGATGACCAGGATAACACGACCAGTGAATTTGAATCCGCCATCAAGAACCCACCACGAGAGAAGTACGTCTTGCATCTTTATGTGGCAGGAATGAACTCGAAGTCCCTTCAAGCCGTCGATAATATCAAGCGCTTATGCGAAGAATACCTTCCCGGAAGATATCAGCTTGATGTGATCGATATCTATCAGCAGCCTATTCTTGCCAAAGACGGGCAGATCGTAGCCGCACCTACTCTTATAAAGGAGCTTCCTTTACCTCTGCGAAAGCTCATAGGTAGCATGTCGGATACGGAGCGTGTTCTGGTGGGATTGGATGTGCAGGCTGGAACCGCTGCCAGGAAGGGTCCTCTGCCGGACCCGAAAAACCAGGATTGCAAGAGTGTGAAATAAACCGTGACCAAATCTTATGAGAGGCTTAAGGCCCGGAATGAGGAACTCCAGAAAAGTTTGGAAGAGGCACAGGAGCTCTTGCGTGCCATAAGATGCGGCGAAGTAGATGCTCTGGTCACCTCAGGACCACATGGCGACCAGGTCTTCACTCTGGAAGGGGCGGACCGCGCCTACCGCACTCTTATCGAGGCCATGAACGAAGGAGCCGTCACCCTGGCCCAGGACGGGACCATACTCTACTCCAACCGTCGTTTTGCAGAGATGGCAAAATCTCCCCTGGAAAAAGTTATAGGCAGTTCCATTTATGGTTTCATTCCTCCTGAGAATCGGTCCGCCTTCGAGAGATTTTTGCAGGATTTGCGTGGAGGGGAGCTGGCTCTTCAAGCAGAAGACGAAAGCATATTGCCGGTTTTTATTACAATCAGTGCTCTCCCGCTGACAGAATCACAGGAGGCCTTCTCTGCGGTTATAACAGATCTGACAGTGCAGAAACGGGACGAAGATATGATCGCCGCCGAAAGGCTGGCTCGTTCCATCATCGAGCAGGCAACGGAGGCCATTGTGGTATGCGATGATTCAGGGAGAATTATCCGTGCCAGCGATGTAGCAACTCTGATTTGCGGATGCGATCCTATTCTCCAGCCTTTTGAGGATCTATTCGACCTCAGGCTTTCAAATGGTGAGCCGCTAACTCCCGTCTCAGTCGCCCTTCAAGGAACGGTGCTGTTGAAGTCTGAAGCCAGTCTGCATTTCAGCAGTGGCATGCAGCTTCAACTGCTATTGAACGCCGGACCTCTGAAGAATGTAGGCGGCAAGATTATAGGCTGCGTGGTTGCCCTCACGGATATCACCGAGCGCAAGCAGGCCGAAGAAGCGCTGAGGGAGAGCGAGGCGCGCTTCCGTTCGGTGCTGGACAATTCCCGGGATGTCATTTATCGCCTGAATCTGCAAGCCGGTTGTTACGAGTACATCAGCCCGTCTGCCGAAACGGTGGTAGGTTATTCGCCCGAGGAATTAATGGAGCAGGATGTCGAGACGTCGCTGGCGATGATTCACCCCGACGATCTGCCTGCTCTGCAAGTGGTTCTGGCTGGTTTGGAGGATGCGGGCCATGGAGAGCTGGAATACCGATGGATGATCAAAAACGGCGAATACCGCTGGATTTCCAATCACATGTCCCTCATCAAAGACGACGCCGGCCGGCCGCTATATCGGGACGGCAACGTTCGCGACATGACCGAGCGCAAGCTGGCTGAGGAGACTCTACAAAAGGCCCATGACGAGCTTGAGCTGCGGGTCCAGGAGAGAACAGCAGCACTGTTGCAAGCAAAAGAGGAACTGGAATGTATCAATGAAGAGCTGCGCCTGGAGATTGAGGAGCATAAACAGACCGAGTGCGCCCTTTTGAAGGCGAAAGAGGTCGCAGAGGTGGCAGCCCAGGTCAAATCCGATTTCATGGCCAACATGAGCCACGAGATCCGTACGCCCATGAACGCGGTCATAGGTATGACCTCCATCCTTCTGGATGATGGGGATCTGAATCCTGAGCAGAAGGACTTTATCGAGACCATCAGGATAAACGGAGACTCATTGATGGTCATAATCAACGATATCCTTGACTTTTCGAAGATGGATAGCGAGAAGGTAGTTTTGGAGGAACAGCCCTTCGAGCTGCGGGGCAATGTCGAGGAGGCTCTGGACCTTGTTTCGGCCCAGGCCGCTGAGAAGCGCCTTAACCTAGCGTACACAATCGACAAAGATGTTCCCGAGTTCATCATTGGCGATCCCACCCGTCTGCGCCAGATTCTGGGGAACCTGCTGTATAATGCCGTTAAATTTACTGAACGCGGCGAGATCAAGCTATCCGTCTCGGCATTGAAGCTCAGTGGCACTGACGCTTATCAGATTCATTTTGCAGTTCAGGATACGGGTATTGGCATTTCCGGGGATCAGATGGATCGCCTCTTCCAGCCTTTCAGCCAGGTCGATGAGACTGTGACTCGCAAATATGGCGGAACGGGTCTGGGCCTGGCCATCAGCAAGAAACTCGTGGAGCTGATGGAAGGCAGGATTTGGGTGGAGAGCGAGATAGGGACCGGTTCGATATTCCACTTCACCATAAAAGCAGAAACTACATTCGAGGGACAGAAAACCCTGATAGGAGTCCAGCCCCAGTTGGCCGGCAAGAGCGTGCTGATAGTTGATGATAATAAGACCAACCGTCATATCCTGGGGGCATATGCCTATTCCTGGGGCATGTCGCCCCTGATTGCATCGTCTGGCAAGGAGGCCCTCAGCTGGATTCAAAGAGGAGATACATTTGATGCTGCTATCTTCGACATGAGCATGCCTGAGATGGATGGATTGACCCTGGCGAAAAAGGTCCGAAGATATAACAAAGCTATGCCGCTGGTCATGTTGACCTCCATGGGTCAGCGCATAGATCCTGATCTCTTCGATGCCTATCTCTTCAAGCCCATCAAACCATCTCAGTTGCATAAGGTCCTGATAAATATCTTCGTTGTCCAGCGATCCCGGCAGTCGGCCAGTGCAGCCGAAGGCTGTAACGAATCCCGGATCAAACGTCTGAAGATCCTACTGGCTGAGGACAATGTATCAAGCCAAAAAGTAGCCCTACAGATACTCAAACGACTGGGATACAGGGCGGACGTGGCAGCAAATGGCATTGAAGTGCTTCAGGCAATGGAACGCCAGGATTATGATCTTGTGCTCATGGACGTTAGAATGCCCGAGATGAATGGTCTGGAAGCCACCCGGATTATCCGCCAGCGCTGGCCAGATAACGGGCCGACGATAATCGCCGTCACAGCCTACGCTCTGGAGGGTGACAGGGTGAAGTGTCTTGAAGCCGGCATGGACGATTACATAAGCAAGCCCGTGAGAATCGAGGACCTGGCCGAGCAACTGAACAAGATCGAGGCTCGAAGCCAATTATAACTGCTCAAAATGGATAGGGAGCAAAACTATTTTTCTGCCCAGGACCAAAATTACTGGATGTGAGTGACAGAGTGAGAGCAGGTACAATTAAATTAGTAATGGCCGATATCACCACGTTAGATGTGGACGCCATCGTCAACGCCGCCAACAACTCTCTTTTAGGCGGCGGAGGTGTGGACGGTGCCATCCATAGCGCTGCCGGCCCGGAGCTTCTGGAGGAGTGCCGCGGCCTTTGTGGCTGCCCGACGGGCGAGGCCCGCATCACCAGAGGCTACAGGCTTCCAGCCCGCTTTGTCATCCATACAGTCGGGCCGATTTGGAGCGGCGGGGATAATGGCGAGGATGATCTTCTGGCCAATTGTTACAGGAACTGCTTCGCCCTGGCAGAGCTGCACGGCATAAAAACGATAGCCTTCCCGGCCATCAGCGCAGGCGTTTATGGTTTTCCCATGGAGCGAGCCTGTCGCATCGCCCTTCGGGAGATGACGTCCTACCTGGAAAAGAACGACTCTGATGTGATTGCTGTTTGCTTTAGCGAGAGGGCCCGCCGGTGCTATCAGGATGCTTTGCAGGAGTTTTAAATTGCGGTTTTTGGAATGGCTGACATCTCTTTTGCAGACTGGATCGGTCAGAGGTCAGCGGTCAGCTCACAAAGTAGATTCCAATCATTACCACCATAAAAGATATGCCTTTTTGCATCAATGATCTCCGATCAGTCCTTTCATTCATCTCTTTTGCCAGTTTTGGCGCGAGGACTCCCAGACCCAGAATGAGGAGAACAGTCAGAATGGGTTGAAGAGCTCCTACGCTTGATACCAGTGTGACCGATCCGATGGCATAGGCGAAGATCGAGAAGATAAGCCCCAGGAATTGGAGTGTCTCTTCAGAGATCAAAGCTCCTACGGCAATGCCCCCGCTGGCGAAGAAGCCAGTAACCTCGCTGCGGATGGATTGCCTGCACATGAGGGGCAAGACCACCATAAGGCTGCCTAAGGATGACCAGATGTATAGATGCCACTCATTCATGGATAAGAGGAGATATTTGAGGCAAAGGTAAGAGATGGCGGTTAAGATCCAGTACGACATGAAGGGCTTGATCGTTGGCGATAGAGACATGAGATTTGCCAGAATTTTTGAGCTGCTGCTATTCGAACCTATGCCAATGGCACCATTTTTCTTGTAGGAGAGGATGAGAGTGCCAAAGATCAGCAGCATTCCGCCAGCGCAGCATTTCAGATCCAGAACCTCTCCAAAGAGGAATATGGAGCCTATGAAAACAAATATCAGATACATGTACTCCATAGCGGTGACTTTCGATGCCTCTTCGGTCTGTAGAGCCTTCATGTAAAAAAAGGACGGGTATATCTGCAGGCATCCAAAGAGAAGAGCTATGAGGGATTCGGGGTACACAAATTTCGGGCACTCTATCAAGAACAGTGGGATCGTAAAGAGCTGCTGAGCCAGAACCTGGCAGACGATATAGGCCTTGGCATCTTTTGTAGAGTTGCTGAGGAGAAGCTTATCCAGTACCCCCGCGCAGGAAAAGAAGACCGTGCCCAGGAGAGCGAATATCAGCCATTCCAGATCCAATCCCTCCGATTAGAGATTCTGATATGTACAACCATTGTCATGATTATCACTTAATGCAGATGTGCACTTCTGGACTCTCGCAAATTCTACTCGACAGCCGCCGAACTGTTTATTTTAAACAATTAAGTGATACTAATAATACTAGTTATACTTATCTGAAGTTCTAATCACTTTAGATATATGATTTAATATGTTAATTATATATTTATAAATTGAAATCATTGACAGCCCCGGCGGATGCTATTCATAAAATCTAGTTCTAAATAAATAAAAAAATTTCATTATGTAATTATATGAAAAATTTTGTTTAAAATAGTTTTTATATGTAAACCTGCTTCAGATAATTTCTATCTATGATAAATTAATTTTTTATATCAGAATTGTTTTAATTTAGCCTTCGCGAGGGTCCTGAATCTATCATAGCTTTTTCGATATTTATAGATTAACTGGCATGCAGAGATTTAGGGCCTTTTTTCTAAGTACAAAGGGATATATATAAAAGTAATGCAGGCAAAACAATAGCATAAATTTTTTATAGTCTGTCTGCGACTATAGAAAAATATGTATTTTTTTATTTTGTTTAATAACTGTAATCGGGTTATCATTGAAGCTGGACTTATATATAAAATTGATACACTCGAGTAACAATCACATTCGCTCCGCTCATTCCTCGATCTTATCTTCTCCCAGGAGGGAAGCAATCACATGGACTTCGAGCTGCATCCTGCGATCACCCTTGGCAACAGAGCCTTCCATGTCCTCGTGGCTCCTGTGCAGATGCTGATCGAGGCCCTTAACGGCCACCTCGATTTACAGAGGTTCCAGATCCTCTACGTCTGCGGGAACTACTCCCGCATATTGAGCGGCCTGGACCGCAGGTTTACAGACCTGGAAGTGAGGAGGGCTTTTACTGTCTTCCAGATGATGACGGTCTTGGAGGATAACCGTCACACGCTAATGATCTTGGAGCACGATCCTCTACTTTACGAGGACGCGGAAGAGATGGTGGAGTATGTGTCCAGGGCGATGAGAGAAGCGGCGAAGAGCTGCATTGTGCTTCTCTATTCTCCTGCATCAGACCCATTTTTGGAGAAGATGATGAATTATGCCGACCGAGTATTTTGCTTCGCCGAAGGGCCTCGCACTGCGGCAAGGCCTTCTGCAAAGAGCAGTCGAAAAGCGCAGACGAGTTCAACCGGCCAGACCACCCTGGAGGTTTTCTGATGGGCCGGAGCTTTGAGAGCGTGCGCATGGGCGTGCGGGAGGTCTCTGCTCGCTGGGTCAGGGCCGGCCGGGCCTTGAAGAAGGAGGACCAGATTTATGCAGAAGAGCTTGCCCATATGGCCAAAATTCATTCCAGCGAGGCATTCTATGCACTGGACGATCCTCTGGAGGCAGCCATATTCTCCGTGCTGATTGAGCTCTTGAAAGATAGAGAGAGGGCTCAAGAGTTGGGCGTTGATGAAAAAAGTGTGACGAGACGAAGCAGCTCTGGCGAATGGCAAACTACTTAAAAAATAGACGCCCCAATCTGATCAGAAAGCAGGTGTAAGAGATATATGACTGAAGGAGAAACCGAGAGGCTGAAGGTATCTGAGGCAAATCAGGGCGATGTGGGAAAGGGCATAGTCAGGATGGGAGAAGATTTCCTGATAAAAATAGGAGCTCGCCCTCTGGATGTAGTCGAGATAACCGGCTCGCGGCCCACCGCTGCTCTGGCCGTCAGTGCCTATTCTCAGGATCAGGGCACCGACATGATCCGGATGGACGGCCTTATCAGATCCAACGCTGGAACGAGCATCGGCCAGTATGTAGAGGTCAAATTGGCGACCTGGAGCGAGGCCAAGCACGTAACCCTGGCTCCGGTCACGCAGGGAATGCAGATCTTTGCTCCAGGAGACGTCCTAACCAAGGTCTTCAACGGCCGGCCGCTCACGCGTGGTGATGTCATATCCACCACCAGCGTCCGAAAACCTCCCACAGATTCCCTGGGCAGGGAGACCATGTTCGAGGAGATTTTCCGTGGCTTTTTGGGCGCTCAGGCCTTTGGCCTCGGTGAGATCAAGCTCAGAGTCGTCTCCACCAGTCCGGGAGGAATCGTTAAGATCACAGAAGGAACTGATATCGAGCTCTTGCCTCAGGCCGTAGAGACGCCGGAGCGCTCCGTGCCCTCTGTCGTTTACGAAGATGTAGGCGGCTTGAAGCCGGTGATAACCAAGGTCCGAGAGATGATCGAGCTTCCCCTGAAGCATCCCGAGCTCTTCGACCGTCTGGGGATCGATCCGCCCAAAGGTGTCCTGCTGCACGGGCCGCCCGGAACGGGAAAGACCATGCTCGCCAAAGCCGTGGCCAATGAGAGCGATGCCTACTTCATAAGCATCAATGGCCCGGAGATCATGTCCAAGTACTACGGAGAGAGCGAGAAGGCCCTGCGGGATCTCTTCGAAGAGGCGGAGAAGAACACCCCGGCCATCATCTTCCTGGATGAACTGGACTCCATTGCCCCCAAGCGCGGAGACGTAACTGGAGAGGTCGAGAGGCGCGTCGTGGCTCAGCTCTTATCTCTCATGGACGGGCTGAAAGAGAGGAAGAATGTAATAGTAATTGGGTCCACCAACCGCCCCGAGGCGCTGGACATGGCTTTGCGCCGGCCGGGCAGATTCGACAGGGAGATCGAGCTGGGCGTTCCGGATATGGACGGCCGCATGGAGATCTTCCAGATCCATACGCGCGGCATGCCCCTGCACGAGGATGTGGTCCTGGAGGACTATGCCAAGAAGACCTACGGCTTCGTGGGCGCTGACATCTCCGCTGTGAGCCAGAGAAGCGGCCATGAATGCGTTGCGCCGTATCCTGCCCGAGATCGATCTGGAGGAGCCGACCATTCCCAAAGAGATTCTGGACAGGCTCATAGTGCAAAAGGACGACTTCGAGGCGGCCATGCGGGAGGTTCAGCCTTCCGCCATGCGGGAGATACTGGTCGAGGTTCCCAATGTGAACTGGGAGGACATCGGCGGTCTGGAGAGCGTCAAGCAGCTTCTGGTGGAGGCGGTGGAGTGGCCGCTCCGAAATGCAGAAAGCTTCCGGCGCCTGGGCATCGATGCCCCCAAAGGAATCCTGCTTTATGGCCCGCCGGGTACGGGAAAGACCATGCTCGCCAAGGCCGTGGCCAATGAGAGCGAGGCCAACTTCATCACCGTCAAAGGCAGCGCGCTTCTCTCCAAGTGGTATGGCGAAAGCGAGAAGAGAGTGGAAGAGATCTTCCGAAAAGCGAGGCAGGTGGCTCCATCCATCATCTTCCTGGATGAGCTGGATGCATTAGTTCCCATACGAGGCGGAGCCGTTGGTGAGCCGCATGCCACAGAGCGCATTGTAAACCAGCTCTTGAACGAGATGGACGGCCTGGAGGAGCTGCATGGTGTGGTGGTAATCGGGGCCACCAACCGGCCGGATATCATCGATCCGGCACTGCTCGGCCGGGACGGTTTGACGAGCTGATACTGGCACCTGTCCCTGACCAGGAATCACGCAGGAAGATCTTCCAGGTGCACCTGAAAAAAGCGCCGCTGGCAGAGGACATCGACATCGAGGAGCTGATCGGTCAGACCGACCAGTACACTGGCGCGGATATTGCTGCCGTGGTTCGCAAAGCGGGACGGCTGGCTCTGCGAGAAGATATGGAGGCTACAGAAGATCTATCAAAAGCATTTCCTTGCCGCCTTGCAGGATATTGGGCCGTCCGTCACGCCTGACACCATGAAGTACTATTCCCAAATAGGAAAGGAGCTTCGCAAGAAGGCCTCCCGAGAGGTAGAGCGCGGGGATATATACGCCTGAGGGAGCAAATGAAGCTCCCCGTGCATCATCAATAAATTTTTCGGGAAAATGCAAAAAGCATAGATAGATATGGGAAAAAGATGGGTAATTCCCAGAGAGGTTATATATGACCAACACAGAGAAATTCCTGAAAGAGGCATTCGCCGGCGAGTCGCAGGCCAATCGCAAGTACAGCGCTTTTGCAGCAAAGGCAGATAAAGAAGGCTTTGCCCAGGCGGCCAAGCTATTCCGGGCGGCTTCAGCAGCAGAAGAGGTCCACGCCGTGAACCATCTGAGGGCGCTCAAAGCCATCAAGTCCACCAAAGAGAACATGCAAGCAGCCATATCCGGGGAGGATGAGGAATGGGAGAAGATGTACCCGGAAATGATCGAAACAGCCAAGGGGGAGGGCAATAAGGCTGCTGAGATGTCTTTCCACTATGCCAATGAGGTGGAGAAGATTCATTCCCGGCTTTACAAGAGCCTCCTGGGAGACCTGGAGGCCAGCGCCAGCAAGGAGACTTTCCCCTATTACGTCTGCCCTTACTGCGGCAATACTGTTGAGCGCGTTGCTCCCGGCGTCTGTCCTGTCTGCGGAGCAGAGGGTTCGCTCTTCCTGAGAATAGATTGATCCGGACAAAAGGATTGTAACAATCTTCAGGAGAGGAGACCGACGGCACAAGCCTCCTCTGCCTCACAATTTTATAAGCTCTGAAGCCTATAAGATATTTTGAAGCCCACAAGATATTACTATGAGCAATGATTTTCACAATGAATTAATAAATTCGATAATTTGATAGCTTTAAATAGATGATCGGGGAGAAGACATATTGCAGAATGTCAGATCGACGGATAAAGATGATCGGATCACGGTTGAGCTCGTACGATCCTGGAAAGAGGAGCAGATAGTGGAGCTCTACCGTGCCGCAGGATGGTGGAAAGAGGGCATGGACCAGACCCGGGTCAATGATTTGATCCGGGGAAGCTTCCTTTTCGCTGTGGCGATTGATATAACTACCGGCAAAGCTGTGGGGATGGGCCGTGTGATCTCCGATGCAATTTCAGATGCATATATTCAAGATCTGGTGGTTCAGGCAAAATGGAGGAATTCTGGCGTGGGCAAGATGATAATCGAGACGTTGTTGGAAGAATGCCGATCTCGCAAAATTGCCTGGATAGGTCTGATTGCAGAGCCGGGGAAAGAGGATTTTTATAGCACTCTGGGATTCAGGTCGATGCCCGGGCATGTTCCCATGCTTCTTGACAGGGAGGACAGAGGTTGCTGAGTACCTCAGATTTCAAGCCCGTCACACTGGCGGACAGGGATTTCTTCGTTAAGCATTACCAGCGCTTCCCGCAGAGCCACAGCGACAACACCTTCACAAACATGGTCTGCTGGAATGATTATGCCCATTACAGGTATGCCTATGTCGAAGACTGCATAATTCTATGCAGCACCATCGCCGAATTGACGCGTTTTCGGCCGCCCATAGGCCCCCACAACCCTGACCTGCTCAGAGACGTCTTGAGGCTTGCCGCCGAGAGCGAGGAAGAGAAACCTTTTGTGATTCTGGACCTGAAGACGAAAGACTGGATGGCGGGACTTTATCCAAACCTGGAATTTCATCCGGAGAGAAGGTACTTTGAATATGTCTATCTCGCAACCGAGCTGGCAGAACTGCCCGGAAAAGGATTTCTCACTATCAGGCATCAGCTGAACAAATTCACGAAGACCTGTGCTCCCCAAATCGAAGAAATTGGCATAGACAACATCTCCGAGATCAAGGAGTTTCTAGAACAGTGGTGCGACTGGAAGGACTGCGACTCGGATCCTGTGCTTGCCAGCGAAAAAGATGCCGTATCCTTTGCCGTATCGCATTACCGGGAGCTGGAGCTGTCGGGACTTGCCATCCGGTCTAACGGAAAGATCGGAGCCATGTCTCTATTTGAGGGCTTGAATAAAGACACGGCGCTGGTGCACTTCGAGAAGGGTCTTCCCGACTGCAAAGGAATCTACCGGGCCATAAATGCCGAGACGGCCAGGATCCTGGCCAGGGATTACACCTACATCAACCGGGAGAGCGATATGGGAGTGGTTGGAATCCGGGAGGCGAAGATGCGCTACCATCCTCACCATATGGTAGAGGTGCATATGCTGAAGAGGGACGATCTCATGAAGCTGGTCTGAGTAAAGATAATGGAATAAAAATAATCATGGATCCTGTACACACCAACAGGTAATGTAGCCGCCTTCGCAAGCACAACATTCGGGATTGGGGATAACTTCCCCGACACCGGGAATTCACACCGATCCGATGGATCCCTTCCCGGCAGACCCAGATGATATCCCTGAGATACCAGACTACGATCTCGACCCGTCTAACTAATGCAGAAAAGAAGAGCGTGCGGGGCCGGTGAGTGCATGGCAAAGAGATCGAGGGACTTATAGCCTGGCGAGTGGTAGGTAACGATATGGCTGAAAAAAACCGATCCCAAGGCAAAAGCAAAAAAGCGATGACCAAAAAGGCAAAGCAAAAAAAGAAGAAAGATGCGACCCCGATCGTAGCGGGCCGGTGAGTCCTTTTTTTGCTCCAAAAAGTCTATGGCATTTTGTATAATTTTTATGAAAATGTACTTCGGCGCGAAGCCCGCGAGCAGGCCCACAGAGGCCGCCATGACGGATAGATCGCTCAATCGGTTTCAATCCTTGTTTTCGTGGGGGAAGCAGACTTCCTAGATTCCGATATATTATTAGCTCATTTGGCAGAAAAAGGTATTTATCAAAAGGCTTGCATAGGTTAGCTCATGCGTGAGAGTATGAATCCCGAGAAATACTCCCGGCGCAAGGTTTCCATCGCAGATGACGGTACAGAAGAACCAGATGAGAAGATCGAGGAAGCCTTCACCAAGCTCTCGACGAATACAATAGCTAAGCTTATTGAGGATGAACCTGACGCCTATTCAATCGAAGATGTTAGAGTCAGGTATAAATGAAGGGCGACATTGTTTTCGTGCGGTTCCCATACACCGATATGACCATTGCCAAGCCCAGGCCAGCTCTGGTGCTTCATGAAGAGAAGGATGAGGTAGTTTTAGCCTATATATCTTCAAGAGTTCCAGTTGTTCCCTCTGATACAGATGTTTTAGTCTTGAGAAGAGACTCCTTTTTTGAAGCAACCGGATTAAAGCGCGATTCTGTCATAAAGCTAAGCGTGCTGACAACTTTGAAGAAATGGTTCATTGAGGGACTTTTCGGAGAGGTTGATAGCATTCTGAAAATTGAGATCAATGCGAAGCTGGCTTCATGTTATAGACTCTGATTCACAAAATAGTGTCAAAGATGCAAAGACTGACCATTATTTTCTGGATGTCTCAACCCAACAACAGTATAAGTTCCAATTCCTGGTTCCTGGACTAGATCTCGGAAAATTGCATTTTGCTTACTGCTCACTACGTTGGGGCACCGCGCGCGGCCTCCCGGCAGAGAAAGCAACAGGAGCAGATACAACCGATTCGATGCCGCAAGAGATATTGGATGAAAGAAATTGTATCTAAACGCTCCTCTGATCTATGATTTGCATACAGATGAAGCCTGTGAAAGTTCTTTAGCAGTTTTCTCCTATTCTCTTATCGTTTTTCACTTCTTAACTTTTTTTATTATTGCTAACCGTGCTCCGCATTTGGCACAGTCACCACGCTTTATGTTGCTCTCCATTCTGATGTTTCTCATTCCGGCTTTGGTATCCTTGCAGACAGGGCAATGTGGTCTACCATGGGCTCTTACCCATTCATCAAGTTCATCTTGATAGATCACCCATTCACCTTCAATCTCAGCCCAGTTAAGGTCAATTAATTCCGTCGTATTGATCACCAATCTCCGCCACTATCCCAACCGTCGCCTCCGAAGTCAGAACCTGAGTCATATCCAGAGTCGTAACCGGAGTCGTAACCGGAATCATAACTGGAATCATAACTGGAATCATAACCGGAATCATAACCTGAGTCATAGTCCGAGCCTGAATCGAAGAAATCTCCGTAGCTCGATTCACCACCAGAGCCGGATTCATAAAAGTCTCCATAACTCGATTCGCCGCCGGAATCGGTTCCAAAAAAATCTTCATAGGATGTTGTTCCTTGTGAAGATTCTCCCTGTTCATCAGATGATGGCGAATATGTATAATCCGACGAGCCAAAATCCTGGCCCCCATCCCCCTGAAAATCAGTGGTACTCCAGACGGAATCATGCGGTTTTATGAAATAAAATGAGAGAGCAATTATTATCAGGATTGCTGCAATCAGGAGGATTCTATTTAATTTATTCATATAACCACCTTAATTATTAGTAATTATTGAATCTCGTCAAGCTCTCGCAGTACTCAACCAGTAGGTGAAATCCATATATGTAAAGGCATTTTGAGCATATAAACTTTTTTTTGCGGAAGCAGTTTCTGCTCTTGCGAAGATATGCACCATAGCTGAAAAATGCCTTTGCATAGCAATGAATCTAATACAGATAGAACTGCAGGCTTTTCTAAAAGACATCGATCTCACCCTTCCGTACTTGACAAACCTGGCTCAGCAAGGCCAACCAGAACCATCAGACGCTCACGCCCCAATTCTCCAAGCCCGCTCGGCGTTGACGACGCTCAGTTCTCTCCCCCGTGCGCATCACCCCTGCAGGAGATATGTAGGAAAAATTTAAGAAGTTAGGATGAGAATCATAGGATGAGAATCGTCTCGAAAGGAGTCTCTCCATGATAATCACATCAAGGATTTCCAACCTCATCTTGCTACTTGTGTTGTCGGTGGCAACGCATAATTGCATCGGAATGGACTACAGAGAAGAGAAGGACCATAGCATAGCGGAAGTTGAGAGAGTTCCTGTGGGAGATATCAACATCTCTTACAAAGTCCTGGGCCAGGGAGACCCGATAGTTCTGATCATGGGCTCCGGCTCAACAATGGATATGTGGGACCCCCTTTTCCTTGATAACCTCTCCTCCAAGTACAAGGTAATAGTATTCGACAACCGCGGCATGGGAAATACCACAGCGCCACCAGGGAATTTTTCTATTGCAGAGTTTGCCAATGACACCGCAGGCCTTATGGAAGCCCTGGGCATAGAAAAGGCCCATATAATGGGCTGGTCCATGGGTTCGTTCGTGGCCCAGGAGCTGGCCATCCGCTACCCTGAAAAAGTGAATAAAATCATTTTATATGCAGGCGATTGTGGAGGAAAAGAGGCGGTCATGCCTTCCCCCCAGGTTCTAAAAGATCTAACCAATACCTCGGGTTCCCCGGAAGAGAGAGGCATGAGGCTATTCAACCTGCTCTTCCCAAAGGATTGGCTATCCAGGCAGCCGGCCTTCTATAAGTGGTTCCCAATACCCAAAGAGACATCACTTCCCGAGAATATCGAACGCCAGACCCAGGCCATTGCGGACGTGGCCCGGCAGCTTCGACCGGCTCGGCTCGATAGAGTCGCCCGCCCTTGTAGTCACCGGCACGGAGGATGTCATAGCACCTCCAGAGAATGCGTTTATTCTGGCCCAAAATATAAACGCCTCCTGGCTGGTTCAGTTCGAAGGGGCAGGCCACGGCCTGATGTATCAGTATCCTGATCGGCTTGCCAGAATTGTCGCAGACTTTATCGAGCTGTCCTAGTGGGATCGGGGGAAAAGCTTTTTGATCTGGATCGCAAGAAAAACTCATAACCCAAGCCACATATCCATCATAACAATGAAGCGACTGACGGCTACGATCTCGGGCAGAGTGCAAAGAGTCGGCTACCGGGCCAGAGTGCTCTCCATGGCCCAGGAGCTGGGCCTGACGGGCTTTGTCCAGAACCGGCCCAATGGCCAGGTTCTCATAATCGCAGAAGGTAACATGGCGAATTTGGAGAGATTAGCCTCTGCAATACAGATCAAGAATGCCCTCATCGATGTACAGAGCGTTGAATCTGAGTTCATCCAAATGGATCTGGTGCCTACTGCGAGCTTCCGCAAAGTCACAGGTCCAGAGGAAGTTGGTGAGCGACTCGACGATTGCATCGAACTATTAAAACCTGCCTTCAAGGAAAAAGGTACTGGCTAATGAGAAATGATAAGTCAGGCTGGTAATATACTAATACTAATGATACACAACTCCTATCAGCTCCGAAGACGCTCTGAAGGCTTGAATCTATGCAGGTCTTGCACTCTCTCTGGGATAGGAAAACATATTACATCTGGGCAGAATCATCGAGCCTGCCGCTGAATCCCACCTCTGCGGGCTGCTCTGGTAAAGGGAGAGATACGCCCGCCTTTCCCCATCCCTTCACCCTGCCGGGATTGGAGCTAATAGCCCTTCTTCCCATGCAAGCACATAGCTGCCGTCTACTACCTCCTGGCGGAGCAGTTCGACATCGATCCTTTTCTCATCTTCAAGCTTCGAGGAAGGGCCAAAGAGGAGATAGTTGAGAACATGCGCAGTATGCGCGTCGCCGGGGCGAGGGAGGAATCCGAGCCAAATCCCCCCACCCGGCCTCCCTGACAGTGGGTAAGGCTATGCCTCTGGAAGAATGCCTGGATTGCTTCTGGCAAAAGGGAAGTCGGCTTGATTCTCTGGAGATAAATCCAAGAGGACCGGAGGTGGAGAACGCAGTCTTAAAACGGCTCGGAGATGCACCGTTCACTATTCGTCGGGCCAATTTAGCCGTCTTGCTATCAAAGGCTTATGACATAGCCAGTCGCTCCGCGCTCCAGAAGGCAGAAGGTTAATAAAAACGGCAATCTTCCAATTGCCAACAGACTATAAATAGTTTAAAAACCATCTGTACGTATTTGTATCTCACCAAACCAAAAGCCAATTATCGACCACAAGCCAAAAAAAGGAGAGCATGATATGGGTTTCTTAGATCGTATGAGCACAGTTGTGCAGGCAAAGATGAATAAGATCATGGACAGGATCGAAGACCCCAGGGAGGTCCTGGATGTGTCCTACGAAAAGCAGCTCCAGCTCTTGCAGAATGTCAAGAGGGGCGTCGCTGAGGTCACCACCTCCAAGAAGAGAATCGAGCTGCAAAAGGCCAAGCTGCAGATGAGCATCGACAAGCTGGACTCCCAGGCCAAAGAGGCCATCCAGGCAGACCGCGAGGACCTGGCAAGAAAGGCTTTGGAGAGCAAAGCCGCTCTGATAGCCCAATCAAACGCACTGGACCAGCAGATCGCCGACCTGAACGACCAGCAGCAGAAGCTTATGGCAGCAGAGAGCCGCCTGGCAACGAAGGTGGAGTCCTTCCGCACCAAGAAGGAGACCATCAAGGCTCAATACTCGGCAGCCGACGCCCAGGTCAAGATTACGGAGTCTGTGACGGGCATCAGCGAGGAGATGGCCGACGTGGGCATGGCCGTCCAGAGGGCGGAAGAGAAGACGGAGAACATGAAAGCCCGCTCTGCAGCTTTGGACGAGCTACTGGAATCAGGAACTCTGACCGACCTCTCCGGAGGCGACGAGATCGAGAATGAGCTGGCCAAGGTAAAGGCCAAGAGCACCGTTGAAGATGAGCTGGCTAAAATGAAGGCGGAGATGAAGAAATGATCGTCAGGATCTTGGGGGAGGGTCAGTTCCGGCTGGATGACAATCAGATCAACAAGGTCAACAAGATCGACAATCAGATAGTTGAACACGTGCAGAAGAGCAATAAGGCCGAGTATCTCCGGGATCTGGCCAACTTGATCTCCACAGTCAAAGAGCTGGGCGAGCCCCTTGACCCGGTCGATATCATTCCTTCGGACATAATCATCCCTCCAGAGGACCTCTCCCTTGAGGAGGCCAGGAAGGTCTTTTGCGAGGACGGCTTGATCAAAGGCTAGAGAGACCTGGCCGGGCTATATCTGGGCCCGTATTTTTTATACTCTCTTTTTTTGATGATATTATTATTGATACTCTTTTTTTCCCTTCATCTGTTCCATAAAGGACTGCCATTTTCTGGCGTCTTCAACCTTTTTCCTGATCATCTCTTCCTGAGCTTCCGATTTATTTCTATTTTTCAGGAGATCCTTCAGGTCCAGAATCGCCCTGATTATGCCCGTTGTCTCTTCATGAATCCGCTTTGCCTCACCGTGAGTCAATTTCATTTCCTTAAGCAGGTTCTCGTCATATCTCTCTTTCGACCCGATAACATGGATCAACTCCTCTATCTCTGCTCTCTCTTTCTCGGTAAGCTCCGTCTTATGTATCAAAGTCCAGATGAGCTCGTGAAGATCCACGGTTCCATTTTTTATGTGCACTTCAGGTGGCTGATCCTTTTCCGTGAGACCGTGCTCCTCCATCTCCCTGCTAAATACGTCTCTGTCCACCTTGATATTCTCAGGGATTTTCACGCCCACCCATGCACAGGCCAGATGCAGATCCGATAGCAAGCACTTGCGCTCCTCATCGGTAAGATTGGCGCCAATATCTTCTGAGATATCCTCTACAATATTTCTTCTGCCAGTCATATCAGGTTCCCACCTAGAACGTATAAATTCGACTGCCCTCTGAAATCATGTCCTCCACCAGGAGCTCGTAGAAGTTCTCCGAGAATGGTAGCTCTCTCCCCTGCCTGCACTCCTCTGGCCTCCAGGTCCTCCTTGCAGGCCAGAATCCTATCCCGTGGTAGAGCTCCGAGTAGTTGCCTCTTCAAGCAAATTGTAGACCCCGTCTCCGGCGATGTACAGAACGCCATTTTCCGCCAGCTCCATGAGATGGAGGCACAGCTTCGTGCGGTCACTATGAGGCGGCTTGGTCAGAAGGAAGATCTCTTTTTTCTCCATTGCTTCACCCGATTATACTTCGCCTGTATTACAGCATGATGATGCAATCCGCAGCCTTAATCTGCTCCATGAATGCGTCCTCATCCATAAGCTCCACCCTCTCGATCAGACCCTGGTTCATAAGGCCTCTCTTTGCCAGGGAAGGCTCGTGAGCCAGGATCCTTATCTCCGGGTAGGCATAAATCATGTCGGAGAGGTTCGGCACTCCCAGAGCTCTGCTCTCCTGGCCGGCCAGAGCGAGGAAGACGCCGTCGGCATAAAGGCCCAGAGTCACATCCATCTTGAGGCTCACCGCTGCCACATTTAGCACTCCGTAGGCCTTCTCGCTGCCATAGGGCGCACTTTCAAGGAGATAGAAGACGGATCTCATCCGATCTCATCCCGATAAGGGCAATTACCCTGTCGCTCTTCTTCAGCATCTCGGCCAGATCGTAGAGGCTCGTGATCTTTATCCCCGGGTGATAATCCGGGCAGATGCCACCCTCCTCGCCAGATAGCCTCGGGCTGCAGCACACCTGGCACAGGCCCTGACAACAGCTCCCCTCTCGGCCAGCTCCTGGAATAGCTGGCCCGCATTTCCAAAAAGAGAGGGCTTCTGCCCGAGCTTTGGTATATGCACCGCATCCAGGTAAAGAAATATATTCACCTCAAATACCTTTCAGCGCCTCCGATGCGATTTTGTAGGCCATCTCCGCATATTCTGAGATATAAGGCCCGTCCGTGAGGATGATAGTCAGCGTCTTCATGTCAAGAGCCACTCCTTACTCCTTCAGAGATATTCGAGCAATGCCCTGATGTGTTCCAGATTGGTTGTGTATTTGGCCTCCAGCAGCGGCGTGCATTTGTCCAGAGTTGTCTCCCTTCCGACCAGCTTGATGGCGAAAGCGTAGCAGCTCTGCTCTCCACAGATCTGGCAATCGGTCTTGGGAAGATACTTGTAGATCTCGGCATGGTCTACTTTGATCTTCTCTCGGGGAACAGGAGTCACACCTTTGACTATGGCCTCGATTGATGGTCTTCTTCAGATCTTCCAGAGTCTCTCGGGCCTCTTCCTCGCTCTTGATCATGGTCATGGTAACGTTGCCGGTGGAATAGATGGTGATGAGGATATTTCCCTTCTGGATGATTAGAGCTCCAATCTTCTCCGAGTATCTGGCCCGCGGAAAGAGAGGCTCCAGGAGATTGAGGGCCCCGCCCAGAGGAGGCTCAAAGCGGGCGATTATCCTGAACTTGGTGCTGTCAGCAATGCAAGGCAAGAGCTGGCGCAGCTCGACGACTTCCAGGGGCTTTGTACCTGCCAGGTCCTTCTTTGCCTCTGCCGGCTTCCCGGCCTTGGTTTCCATAAAGTTCTTTCCAAAATCGGTTAGAACTACTGCATCTTCCTTTATCTCGATCAAGCCAGCCTGCTGCAGCATTTGCAGGTGATAGTCCAGCATGGAGCCTCCTGCAGCCTGCTCGACCTCTTCTCTTGTTCTATCCTTTTCCACCAGCGTGGCCATGATCTTCCTTCTCGTGGCATTGGCCATGGCGTTGCTCACGAGCTTGACATCTGTCTGTCCTCCAACCATATTCTCCACCCGGTTCCCAAATCAATCTTGAAAGAGCGCTCTTCTTTCTCATAGCATCATTCTATCTTCAATAGCCGGGCCAGGTTGACCATATCCATAACTGACCCATCGGAGACCCTGTAAAAACACCATTTTCCCTGCTTTCTCTCTTTTACCAGGCCCGCGCCCTCAAGTATGGATAGATTATGGGATATGGAGGACTGCGGTTTTTTGAGAGCCAGCATTATCTCACAAATGCAAAGCTCCCCTCCGGCCAGAAGTTTGAGAATCCTGAGGCGGGTTGCATCTGCTACCGCCTTAAAGACCTTTATCTCAGTGGTCAATTCCTCTTCATCCATCTTTTTTACTTGAGAGCATACCTGAAGACATCGCTCTCTGGCTATGCTACGATCTCCATAAAGCCGGAGAAGGGTATTTTCTGCTTCACAGCAAGCGCTACCTTCCTGACAGGATTCCTTACTCCTTCCCGGCAATCTCTTGCAAGGGGTCACTGGCAATTCTTTATCCACCAATAGCACAGCCTACCACAGTGATTATTGATTCAACAGGGTAATTCAACAGGGCAATCAATCCATTCAAACAATCCATTCAAACAATCCATTCAAACAATCCATTCAAACAATCCATTTATTCATATATAAGGATTTCTTGATTCGAACTGAACCCCTATTTGGGCTGGCGTCTGCTATTGCAGCGGCGGACCACCGCGGTTGTATGCCGTTTAATCCAGGAAAGCCAACCAGTCGAAGTCGGTGAAGCTTTGAAGGGTGAGGCTATATAGGTCGGGTTTTTCATGCTGCCGGAGCGGGTCGGAAGCGAGGCGATCTCCGAAGCTGGAAGCCCCTGGCCTTTATGAGTTGGAATGAACAGCCCCGGCCCTGGCAAGGCAGTCAGCCGGGCTTCGAGAGGGCCCGGATCGGGTAGGACGATGCCGTTACCAAAGCCGGTGTCCTGCACCGTATCATACGATGCCGGGCCACGACCCGCCACGTAATAATTTACCACGCGCACCCTGGGAAAACTGCTCTCGATTGCGATGGCTCTGTAGCCATGCGTCTCCACCAAGCAAAGGAAGAGCCGATTGCGGAGCATAAGAATGCAGTAAAAGGAAAAAGCTTGAATTAGAATCAAGCTAAAAATATGAATACAATAAAATTTAGTAGAATTTCAGCAAAAAAAACTAAGAGAGGAAAGTGATGGTCCTTTCCTCTCGATTCTCTGATTCTCGATTTGTCGGCAATACCCTCATGATTGCCCTGCTGGCTTCGATGTCAGAATCATCGACGGAAGCATCGATGGAAGCATCGGTGGAAGCATCCCTGGAAGCATCAATGTCATCAATATAGGCTCCTACCTCCTGTAATATGGTTTTGATCTCGCTGAGGTTGTCTTCTATCTCCACGGATAGCGCCATTATCATTCCGTAGATCTCGTCGGTCCTATTCAAGAAGGCTCCTGCCTGGGCGGCACTTGCAGCCGCTGCCTCTCTGTCCGCTTCTGCTCTCTTCTGCAGGGACAGGATATTTTGCTCCTTCCTATTGACCTCCTCCAGCAACGCACGCGTCTCGTTATATATCGCCTTTGCTTCATCTCTGGCAGACACAGACTCATCCCTGGCCAATTGTGCCTCATTCATTAATTTTTTGGCTTGAGTTATCATAATGTTCGAGCTCAAGGCCATGGTCTGAGGAAATACGGGCGCCGTGAAACCGGATGGCGCAAAATTGTAGCTCTGGCCGGGCAGCCTGGCTCCTGCATCCAGGTTGATGACCAGGTCGCTGGGTCCGCTGCCCAGGTAGAGCGGCTCAAGGCTCGCACATATCAAGGTCTGCGCGAGAAGCATCGAGATCATTATCACGATTTTAAGATTCATGTCAGATTATCACCCAGGCTCCATTGAACTTTCTTAGTACATAAATATTTTTATTCTTTGTCAGTAATGACAACGCTAGTATTACGATAAAGGTCATATGGATGATGAAAGCGACCGGAAAAGCCGCATTACACTCTTGGAAAATGGTCTCAGCGGGCAATGAATTCCCGATGACCTGTAATCAATATTAAAATCAATTAAAAAAGTGTTTGTAAGCGACATGCGCAATATTTATAAGTGCAGCGAAGGAGATCTCTACCTGGGAAGGCAGGGAGACGCCATGAGGGGATTGATCCGTCAAGCCTGAGGCTGCGAGTCATGGGCAACGGCCGGGGATTAGGGCATGAGGGATGAAGCAGACCAATTTTGATTTTTTTAAATATGAAAGAAGGAGAGTTGGTGGAAAAATGAAAGCAAATTTCGCAATGGCAATAGTAATAGTCTTGTATGCCCTGATGGGGCTGGCAACGAGTGCAGAGCTGCAAAACGAGACTTCAGGACTGCAAGCTGGAGGAACTCGCAACCAGTCTACTGCAGGACACCTATAACGACAGCCTCGAGCTGAACGGGGTACAGCTCCTGCCGGGAAAGCTGCCCCCGGAGATGCCCGTGGACCTGCCCATTCCTGATGGAGCCAGGATCGTGGAAAGCGAGATCCAGGAAGATTCAGTAATCTTTGTGATTCTGGATGTCCCCATGACACCGGATCTGACTTTGGATTTTTACCGGAAGCGTTTGACCTCTCAAAACTGGACGGAGATTCCAGGCATGAACCGGGGATTTGTAGAACAAGGTGTTTCCAGCACGAATTTCTGCCAGGGTCCCAAAAATTCCTCGCTGATAGTCACCGCTTCTCCTCAGGAAAATGGAACTGACCTCTGTCTGAGCATCATGAGCGACCCTGATTATTCATTCTGCTCACAGGGCCCGAGCTTCTTGGATGACTGGCTGAAACCAATTCCCATGCTGACTGGACCCAACGGAACCAGGATGCTCTACTCGGAATCCATGGGCGGTCCCGACAGTATGCAGGCGGTCTCGGCAACTCTGGAGACGGAGATGAACAGTTCCTCTCTGACGGCCCATTATGCCGATCAGCTCAAGGCAGCCAACTGGACAATGATAGGCGAAGGCGAGAGCGGTCCCTCCTCCTGGAGCTCCTGGAGCTATCAAGGATGAGGATGGCCTGGCCTGGGACGGTTTCTTGATGGCTCTGGAGCTTCCCGGGACTGAAGAGAAGCAGAGGTTCGTCTTAATGCAGGCCACCTATAACTACAGCCTCGAGCTGAATGGGGTACAGCCCCTGCAGGAAAACTGCCCCAGGAGATGCCCTTGGACCTGCCCATTCCTGATGGTGCCAGGATCGTGGGAAATGAGACCCAGGAAGAAACAGGAATCCTTGTGATTCTGGATGTCCCCATGACACCGGATCTGACTTTGGATTTCTATCGGGAGCGTCTGGCCTCTCAAAACTGGACGGAGATCGAGATTCCAGGCATGAACCGGGGATTTGTAGAACAAGGTGTTTCCAGCACGAATTTCTGCCAGGGTCTCAAGAATTCCTCGCTGGCACTCACCGCTACTCCTCAGGAAAATGGAACTTACCTCTGTATGAGTATCATCAGTGACCCTGATTATTCATTTTGCTCACAGGACCCGAGCTTATTCGGTGACTGGCTGAATCCAATTCCCATGCTGACTATACCCAACGGAACCATGATGTTCAACCCGAACTCCATGAGCGGTCCAAACAGTACGCAGGCGGTCTCGGCAACTCTGGAGACAGAGATGAACCGTTCCTCCCTGACGGCCCATTATGCCGATCAACTCAAGGCAGCCAACTGGACAATGATGGGCGAAGGCGAGAGCGGTCCCTCCTCCTGGAGCTCCTGGAGCTACAAGGATGAGGATGGCCTGGCCTGGGACGGTTTCTTGATGGCTCTGGAGCTTCCCGGAACTGATAAGAAACAGAAGTTTGTCTTGATGCAGGCCAACATGAAGGAGAATTAGTTCTTGGATGTATGAAAAACAAATTATTTTTATTATTTTTTAAAATTGGACTGCTGACAGCACTGAGATTCCGGGCAGCAGCACCTTACCGAGATTTGCCTGCTTGCGAATAAGCTGGTCTCTTCGCCGCACGCCAATCGCCGGGTTGTTTATAGCAGTTGTAAGATCGAATCCCCTGTTGCAGCTCGCATTTTCTGGTATTCTGGTATCTATGATCATGAGCCAGGTTTATGCAATGCCGCTCCTATTGGTATGATTTCGATCGTCTCTTTTTCAGAAGAGGAGTCCGGCCTTGGCAGTTCGGCCGGAGCCCAACGACAGGTGGACGAATGGTAAAGGAGGTCGATCACTTTTCTGTCGCTATTCCTGAGATTAGGATATAACCCGTTAATAAGCTTTTTGTTTTTCGTAGCAATAGATCATGATGAAGGCATTGGCTCGTCATTCGACCATCTCATTCCTCTTCATAAATCGGCTTCTCCGGCACCAGGTAGATGGTCCAGAATACCAGGAGGGTCATCAAGGCCTTGACGATGATATTGGTCCAGATCATCTGCTGCAAGCCGTCCTTTCCCACTATCCCCGAAAAAGCGATGATGGGAAAGAGCAGGCTGTCCACAGGTATGGAAACGGCATTGGAGGCGAAGACCCGCGTCCACTGCGGCCAATTTCGCCGGTCTCCGCGCGTCCAGATTTGATAGACTTTGGTATCGATCAACTCGGCCAGCAACTGCCGTCAGGATGGAGCCCAGGACGATCCTCATCTGCAGGGAGAATATCGATTGCCACCCCGAGCCTGAGGTGTCTATGATGCCGAAGAGAAATGCCCAGGCCGTCTGGCCTCCACTATTTGCCCAGTCCGTCTGCGCCGGCAGCAGAACGACCAGTTGAAAGTAGAGGGCGGCAAGCAGGTTTAATCCGGCCGCCAGCCAGATGGTGGTTATGGCCGCCTTTTTGCCGAGCTGCTTATGGATCAGGTCCCGCCAGGTGAAGGTCAGAGAATATATGAAACCGGCATCCATGACCAGGCTGCCGAAATAGGTGACCTTGGTGGCGGCAATATTTCCAGCCAGCGAGAAGAAGAGGTACAGTCCGCAGACAATTATAGCGGTCTGAGTCCTGTCGATCCGAATTCTGCCGCCCAGGAGCCCATTTCTATCCGGTATGCCTGTGTTTGCTGGCTTGACTGTACTATCCGGCTTGCCTGTGTCGTGCTTGCCGCCCTGACCCTGCAGAGCTGGACTCTGCTGATCTAGATCGTTCTCAGCCATTTGTTCTTGAGTTCCATAAAAGTCCCTGCTCTTATGCTTTCCCTCAGATCCTCCATGAAGCGGAGCATGAAATGGAGATTATGAAGCGTTGCTAACCGGAAATAGGAGAGCTCTCCGGAGACATAGAGATGGCGAAGATAGGCTCGCGAGTAGGTGCGGCAGGTCGGGCAGCCGCATTTGGGGTCAAGTGGCAGTTCGTCCTCTTTGAATTTAGCTGATTTTATATTTATGTGGAACTTATTATTAAGAGATCCGCCGGACTCTGGCGAGAGAAAGAGGCTTCCCCGGCGGGCGATTCTGGTGGGCGAGACGCAGTCGAAGGTATCGATTCCTCTGGCCACGCATTCAAATATGTCGTCTATCTCCCCAATCCCCAGTAGATGGCGCGGCCGGTCGTCCAATCTGGGAACCGTCCAGTCCAGAACCTGATGCATATCTTGCTTGCTGTTTCCCAAAGATCCGCCGATGGCGATACCATCAAAGGATTGGGATGCGATAGCCTCTGTGCTTATGTTTCGCAGGTCCTCGAACCACCCGCCCTGGATGATGCCATAAATGGCCTGGTCTTTGTCATGATAGCGAATGGACTGATCCGCCCAATCATGAGTTCGCAGCATGGCTTTTCTGGTGTAGTCGTAGTCTGATAAGGGGGACGTGCATTCGTCGAAAGCCATGATGATGTCGGAACCAAGATTGGACTGAATTTTCATCGACTTTTCCGCATTCAAGAAATGCCATGCTCCATCGGCCATGGACTTGAAAGAGATACCGTCATCAGTGATCCTGGTCAGATTCTCCTTTTTCACTATTTTTGGACCTTTTCTGGCAACCTTTCCGGATCTTTCACCGCCCTCTTTGCTATTCTCCCCATAGCTTCTCCTGTAATTCAATTTATAAATCTCACAGGGGTCGATGGAGTCCAGGCTCTCCATCTCTTCCGAGCACTCGCACGTAGACCTTTCTGAATTGTCCTCCTTTCTGTCCACCTCATCCAGAAGGCCCTCTCTCTTCTACTTCCCCCGCCCCAACGCCGGCAAGTTCTTGCGGGAAGATGTTGCCGATCTTGCTGATGTTGTGCTCCCTTCCAAAGCCCAGAGAGAAGGCCTGAAAGCCGCCCGAGTCGGTGAACAGAGGCCCGGCAAATCCCATGAACCTGTGCAGTCCCCCCAGCCGTTTGATCAGCTCGTCTCCCGGCTTCAAATGAAGGTGGTAGGTGTTGGCAAGAGAGCACTGAACGCCCAAAGCTGCAAGATCGTCGGAGCCAAGGGCACGCACGCTCCCCAGGGTCGCTACCGGCACCAGATAGGGCGTCTCGATATCTCCGCGCCGGGTTCTTATCAGTCCCAGCCTGGCATCTGTCTCCTTATCACTGCCGAGGATCTCGAAAGAAAATTCTGTCATTTCATATTACCTGATTGAGTCTGATTTTTCATTGATCTGGGCTTATTTGGCACTGGTAAAATGGCATCAATAGTCGATGGCATTTGGAGGCCGGAACGCTTCTTCCATTCGCATCCATGTCTCATGTTGTTTAAGGACTTTATGGCATCGTATTTTGAGAGTATTCCATTCGGAGCCGACGCCAAACCCTTAATTATCAGAGACGACAAATGGCCAAGGTGATTTCCTGATGTCAAAAAGCCAAAGGACTGTGTTGCTATTTCTGTGCCTATCAATCCTCTCGATCCCGGCTCTGGCCCAGAGCTCGGATTATAGCGTGAATGTCTCTGCAAATAAATTCCTGGGCAGCTATCTCGTAAACCAGACCGGATTTACGCTTTACTATTTCTCTAATGACAGCAATGCCAATGGAGACAGCACCTGCTATGATGAATGTGCAGAGACGTGGAAGCCCTTCTACGCAGAAAATATGACCTTGCCGGATACTCTGCGTCCCATCGACTTTGCCACCATAACCAGAACAGACGGATCAAAGCAGACGACTTTCAAGGACTGGCCGCTCTACCTCTATTCCAGGGACCAGGCGGCAGGTGATACGTATCGGAAGTGGCAAAGAAACGGCCTCTGGCACGTAGTTAGCCCGACAGACCAGCCTGAACGCATCTGAAATCTGCAAAAAATGTTTGGACTTTAGGAGAGGAATTGTGAGGCTCCGGGATCGAGCCCTCACAGCCTTCCTCAGCCCGCTACTTCTTTAGCGATCCAATAGTCGTGGGAATTGCCCCGAAGGGAAAGATCTCAAATCCGCGGGGGAACTTGAAGCGTCTTTGGCCGAGCTCCTTATCCGCGGCCTTCATGGCGGAGTCTGTCGCTTCCCGCCGCCTTAACCTTATTCAGGACATTGTCCGAGGACTCCTCTTCTTCCACCTGCTCCTTGACATACCACTGCAAGAAGCCCTGCGTCGCTTGGTCCGACTCGCTCTCTGCCACATTCACCAGGGCATGGATGAGCCCGGTCACCACCCGCTCATGATCCCAGACATGCTGGAAAGCCTGCAGGGGCGAGGTCCAGGAGAACTGGGGAGCTTCCACGGCCATCATCTTGGCTCTTCCGCCGGAATTTGCCACGTAGTCCAGCATCTTCATGGTATGCACCAGCTCCTCACCCGCCTGGACCCTCATCCAGCTGGCAAAGCCCGTCATACCGGTGGACTCAAAATAGTAGGACATGGAGAGATAGAGATATGAAGAATACAACTCTCTATTCGCCTGCACATTCAGAGCTTCATTCATCTTTTCGCTGATCATGGAAAAACTCCTCGACGCTTCAAACTCGCTCTACTCCATCTTCTTAAACATCTCTTTTCCCACGCCGCATTCCGGACAGGTCCAGTCATCGGGCAGGTCTTCAAAGGCTGTTCCTGGAGCAATGCTGGAAGCTGAATCTCCCTTCTTTGGATCGTAGACGTATCCACAGACTGTGCAGACATATTTGTCCATTTTTTCACTCACCACTTATGCTTTCTACACTTCAATCTAAATAAGATCTTCTAGCGAGGCCGCGATCTTTGCATCTCTCTCGGCGAGATTCGGCTTGAATTCAAGGAATGCCTGGTCCAGGCGCGGAGCCTCAATCTCGTAGAACTTGCCGAGAGGAATGGGCTTCTCAAGGCTGTCATAGTTCCAGGAGCGGATGATCTTCTGGGCCTCTTCAAAGCTGCCGGTATTGTTTCCCTGGATCTCGTAGGTCATTTTGTTGTAGGCCTCATACAGGTTGAAGTAGGAGACACAGACCTGGAGAACATCCACAAAAGAGAAGCCTTTATGCAATATCGCTTCGCGGAAGAGCTTCTGCAGCTGCTCAATCCCATGCGTATAGCCCCGGGCGATAAAAGAGGCTCCACTGACAAGCATCAGATCGGCGGGTTCAAAGGATGCTCTCTTGATCCTGAGGGCGTGGACTTGCCTTTGAAGCCCAGCGGGGAAGTCGGTGTGTACTGGCCGGTGGTCAAGCCGTAGACGCGGTTGTCGTGCAAGATCAGTGTTACGTCGATGTTCCTCTTGGCAGCGAAGATGAGATGGTCGAGTCCCTCGGCCAGGCTGTCGCCGTCTCCTGAGAAGCAGATCACCTTCAGATCGGGGTTGGCAAGCTTTATGGCTGTGGCAACAGGCAGCGTCCGGCCGTGGATGGAATAGAAGCTGTTCACATTCATGTAGTCCACGATCTTGGCATGGCAGCCGATACCCGAGACCAGGACGACCTTCTCTATGGGGAAACCTTCCTCGTCCAGCTGGGCCAGAACCGCTCTCATGGCACTGAGAATGGAGAAGTTGCCGCAGCCCGGGCACCAGGTATTCTTGGCAGAGGTATTGAGATCTTTAGGATTCATGCCTGTACCCTCCCTATCTGTACCCTGTCGAGCTCAGAATTCAGGTCGTCCAGCGAAAACGGCCTTCCATCGTACTTCAAAATCCGGTCATCTGTGACAATCCCATAGAAGCCGCAAAGCCTCGCCAGCTGGGCAGTGGAGTTGCATTCTATGTCGATAAGCCTCTCGACTCCCTGCAAGGCCTCCTTCAGCCTCTTTTCCGGGAAGGGGCAGAGCACCAGAACCTGAACCACTCTGAGGCCCAGTTTCTCCGAGGCCTCCATGCAGACCCCTTTGTTCGAACCCCAGCAGAGCAGAGCCGTTTTGCCTTTCTTGTCTCCGAAGACCTTCACCGTCTCGTATCCTTCCAGATCCCTGGCCAGGGATTGGCCTTTGAGCTGACGTTTGTCGCTCATCTCTATGGTAATTTTGGGGTCCTCGGAGGTTATGCCCCCAACATCATGCATGTAGCTGTCCGTCTTGATCACCTGCCCTTTTTGGGGCGGATACGCCAATGGAGAGACACCCGTCTCTGAGTGGCTGTAACGATTGTACAATCCCTGCCCATCCCAGAGCACAGGAGACTCTGGCTCCACCTCGCCGGCAGCCGCAAGGTCGAAGCTGTACTGGCATTCGCTGACGATCTTGTCTGAGAGAATGAATGCCGGAACCTGGAACTTCCAGGCCATGTTCAGGGCTACAGCAGACCAGTAGTAGGCGTCCTCAGCGTCTCCCGGTGCGACCACGAACCTGGGAAACTCGCCGTGGCCGGCATTGAGGATGAAGTGCAGATCGCCCTGTGCCGTGTAGGTAGGCAGACCCGTGGAGGGCCCCGTCCTCTGGGCCATGACGATCACTACCGGCATCTCCGCCATGCCGGCCAGGCTGAGCCCTTCGGTCATGAGGCAAAATCCGCCGCCCGATGTTCCCACCGCCGCTTTGACTCCGGCGTAGGCGAACCCCTGCGCCATGAGTATCACAGCGATCTCGCTCTCGGGATGGACCACCTTGATGCCGAATTTCTGAGCCGATTTGGCCATGAAGTCCAGAACGCTTGAAGACGGTGTCATGGGATAGGCCACATAGGCCCCCAGACCCGCTTTGATCAGACCGAGGCTGATGGCCTGGTTGCCGGTCATAATGGGCTGAGGCGGCCTGCTCTAGCTTATCCATGCGGCAGAATTCCGCGGCCAGATCGTAGCCGCGGCGAGCGACCTCCAGATTTTTCTCCAGCATCTTTGGGATATGCTTTTTCAGGACCTCTTCCAGGACAAGCCAGTCGATACCTACAACCTTACAAAACGCGCCCAGGATGCAGCTATTCTTCATAACCGGCAGGGCTCCCGTCTCCTTTAAGAATCTGAGTGACGGGAATGCTGCAGCTCTTCTGCTTTATTCCATCCGCTTTCACCTTATCGGCATCGTAAATCACAAAGGAGCTCTCTTTGAGGCGATATGTGTGCTTCTCTACGGTCTCCTGGTTCAGGGCGATCAGCACATCGATCTGGTCCCGATGGCTGCCGATCTTCTGCCTGGATGCCCTCACCAGGGAGAAGTTATGTCCACCTCTGATGAGTGAAGGGTAATCATAATACATGTAAATGCGATAGCCCAGACGGCTAAGAGCCAGGCCACAGTCAATCCCGCTTCGTTTATGCCGTCACCGGCGATGCCGCCAATGAGTGTAGAGAAGTCTTCCATCAATCCTCCATTCAAATCCAAATGATCATTCATTTTTCCGGCAGAGCTGCATGGCGTTTATGTCGATAAAACCATTATTCTTTAGGCTTTATTTGTATATAAGCTTCTTGCATTATGAACATTTTAGATAAGGGGTCTATAATTTTTCCCCCTCCGCGGCAAGAGATATTTTGAAGTAGTTTCCAATCTATTGTCAGTATAATGCAGAATGCTGAAAAGAAAACAAGAGGCACGATAAGTGGCATAATTAAGTGCATGGTTCTTCCCGATAGAGGAAGTCTTCCCATAAGGATGTCATTGGCTGCAATTGCCTTCCTGGCGGTGTTTGCGATTGTCAGTGTCGCATCAGCTCATGAGACAGGATCTCCTCATAGTCATCTGTCGCCCCTCTGGCCGTATCATGCACTGCTGGTGACCAGTGGCCTCTTGTTCATGCTGGGAGGAATGATCGCAGCAAGATACATGAAAAGGAAAAGCTGGTGGCTGAAGGCCCACAAAAGCCTGGGGATATCCGGAGTGCTCTTGACTGTATCCGGGGTTATTGTAGCCGTTTATATGGTCTCAACCTATAATGGGACCTACCTGGTCAAGGAACCGCATGCATATCTGGGAATTACGGCATTGGCACTGGTGGTCTTCACTCCCATCATGGGATTCATGCAGTTTCGGATTAAAGATAAGAGGATGCGCATCATCCACAGATGGTCCGGCCGTCTGGCCATCGTCATGGTGCTGATAAATGCTGCTGCAGGATGGATGATGATCCGGGCGGTTTGAGGAGATGAGGATGAAGGAAGATGTAACTGCAGATGCTGAGCTTGACTGCGTGGGCCTCTTTTGCCCCATGCCCATCGCGAAGACCAAGGAAGAGATTGAGAATATAGAAGTGGGTCAGGTCTTGAAAGTGGAAGCGGACGATCCTGCCGCTGAGGAAGACATCTCTCGCTGGGCCAAGCGAGCGGGCCATGAGGTCGTCAGGCTTGAGAAGTCCGGAAATATCATCACCTTCTGGATAAGAAGGAAGAAATAATGCGAGGGTAGGATAAGGAAAATGGATGGTTGATCATATGAGCAAAATTCTTTATGTTCAGACCAGCGGCCTGGATACGCCGGAAAGACTTTACGCGCCCTTTATCCTGGGAATGACGGCCAGGGCGATGGACGTAGAGGCCTCCATCTTTTTCATGATCAAGGGCATAACCGCCATGAAGAAGGGCGAGGCGGAAAAGATCAAGATCGGAAGCTTTCCTAGCCTCAAGGAGGTCATCGACCAGGCCCTCGCCGCCGGCGTGAAGATGTACATCTGCGAGCAGAGCACACAGCTCCTCGGCATTGCCAGGGGCGACTTCATACCGAGGCAAAGATCGCAGGTGCGGGAACCTTAAACGATCTGGCGCTGGATGCAGACTCGACTATCAGCTTTCTAAGCGATGAAGCGATCATAGATGGCAATAGGCGATTATGTGTGGAATTTATCTCGACTACCAGTCTGCGTCCCCTGTGGACCCCAGGGTTGCCGAATTTGCAGAGCGCTTTCTTTCCAGTGATTTTGGCAATCCTTCTGCTCTGCATTCCCGGGGCCTGGCTGCAAAAGCCGCTTTGGAGGAGGCGCGGGCAAAAGTGGCGGAGCTGATAAATGCGGAAGGCCCGGAGACCATTGTCTTCACAGCAGGCGTCACTGAGGCCAACAACCTGGCCATTCGGGGAGCAGTGCAGAGGAACGCGGCAAAGGGCAAGAAGCTGCTGGCCAGCAGCATTGAGCACATCTCCGTGCTTAACCCCCTGAAGGATCTGAAGAAGGGCGGCTTTGACCTTACGCTGGTCCCGGTGGACAGCATGGGCATCATCGATCTGGCGGCCCTGGAGGGCCTGCTCAGCAAGGAGACCGTCCTCACATCGGTGATGTACGCCAACAGCGAGATTGGAACCATTGAGCCCATAAAAGAGGTGAGCGATCTTGTGCACGAGAAAGGGCTCTTCCTGCACGTGGATGCGACAGCAGCCGCGGGCAAGATTGCCGTTGATGTGCAAAAGGACGGCATCGATCTGCTCACCCTTTCCTCTAACGATCTTTACGGTCCGCAGGGTGCAGGCGCGCTTTACGTGAAACCGGGCGTTCGCATTCAGCCGGTTCTTTTTGGCGGCGGTCAGGAGCGAGGCCTTCGGGCCGGCACCGAGAATCTCTATGCTCTGGCGGGATTTGGTGAAGCGGCCAGGCTGGCGAAGCTGGAGAAGGCAGAGGAAAGCTGCGCCTGCAGGCCATCCGGGACGGGCTGATCAAGGAGATCCTCAAGATCGAGGAGTCCTATCTCACCGGCCATCCGACGCGGAGGCTCCCGCATCATGCCAGCTTCCGCTTCAGCCGAATTGAGGGGGAGAGCATTCTTCTCACCATGGATGCCATGTTCAACATTCAGGTATCCACGGGCTCGGCCTGCTCCTCACGCACCCTGGAGCCGTCCCATGTGCTTTTGGCCATAGGCTTAAAGCATGAAGAGGCGCATGGCTCCATGGTCATGACGCTGGGAAGGGAAAACAATCCCGACCAGATACCTGCAATCGCCAATGCGACGAAAAAGACAGTAGAAAGGCTGAGGGCTCTCTCTCCGCTTATTAAAAGGTGAAAACGAAATGGCACAGATTGGTTACTCCAAGAAAGTTATGGAACACTTCATGAACCCCAGGAATGTGGGGGTGATCGAGAATCCGGACGGATAT
The DNA here is from genome assembly GCA_963702455.1 of uncultured Methanosarcinales archaeon. Lineage (GTDB taxonomy): Archaea > Halobacteriota > Methanosarcinia > Methanotrichales > Methanotrichaceae > Methanothrix. Next base: position 11,142 of record CAVPCV010000004.1, on the reverse strand, counting down.
GGACAAGTGGGAAATCCCGTCTGCGGCGATCTCATGGAGATATTCATCAACGTCAAGGAAGACAAGGTAGACGACATCAAATTTCGCACCTTCGGCTGCGGCTCGGCCATAGCCGTCTCCAGCATGGTCACGGAGATGGCCAAGGGCAAGACGCTGGATGAGGCCATGAAGATCACCCGCAAGGATGTGGCAGACGAGCTGGATGGCTTGCCGCCCCAGAAGATGCACTGCTCCAACCTGGGGGCTGATGCGCTGCATGCGGCCATCAAGAATTACTGGGTGAAGATCGGCAAGATCAAGCCGGAGGAAGCAAACAGGAAGAAGAGAGCCACGAGGGGGAGGCTGCGGGACGTGAGTGACGAAAAGGAGTAGCTGTCTATTGATAATAAAGTCATTTCCATTATCAAACTAATCGGATTGACCAACTGGAAGAAGTGGCTGAAAATCGAGGCTTGAATAGATGAACTAGGTACCTGAGAATGGCGATAATATATTAGATGAAGATATGGCACAATTAAAAATTAGTTTGCATGAATTATATCCCAACGGGAATTATTCCATAGAACCACGTCTAACTATGTTTAAACCCAAATCGCACAGAATTGAATAAATTATTTAGCGTCAAGCTCTAAAGAACAAGAGCGATTACCCCGAGAAGACGGACGAACCAGAAGATTGGTTCAGCACCTCAGTTGCCCATCACTTCCATCGCTGTCAGCTCTCTGGAAGACGAAAGTGGCGTCTTCGAGCTCAATTTCCACGATGAGCGCTACCTCCCCTTCGAGGGCGCCGGCGCCATCAGCAAGTGGCGCATTGAGCTGCCCGATAACAGTTCGATTATGACACGATATCGGATATCATCATACGACTGAGATACACATCGGTGGATGGTGGGGATAAACTGAAGAAGCCTGCTTCCGATTTCGTGATGGAGTACGTCAAGAGCATAGAGGATCTGAGCCGGGAAGAGGGGCTTTTCGATTCTTTGACGTGAAGAACGAATTTCCAAGTGAGTGGTATGGCGCTAACCAGCCAGCCGCGGGCGCCATCGAACGGGTGCTGACGATCGAAAAGCTCTACGAGAGCTTCCCGATCTTCACAAAGGACGGTCTCCTGCAAGATCAGGCGATGATATCTACTTGTTCGCATCTGGATCTATATCGGCATCTTCGATTACTGCCACCCAGGAGGAAATGAGATCGCATTCCTGATGGCCAGACTATTGGTTCGGTGAAATCTTTTGTGGCGATGGATGTGGGTGCAGCAATGGACCTCTTGAAGGTCAAGATTGGAGATATAAAGACCACGATCGATAAGATTTAGCTCTGAAGAGTATGTCTTGACTTGATATCAAACAGTCATACGCTAGATTTGAGATGTGTGGTACTGCGAGAAGGCTTCTGGGAAGAATGAGCTCTGCTGATGATACTGACTATGACGCCATAAAGAGGACACCCCATTTAATTACCTATTTATTCGATAGGCACAAGAGTCTCCATTAAGAGTAGAATGGAGTTGAGCATACTTTTGGGTGGCCTCCTCTTGGCCGCGAGCAGCTCGTCCATCCCGACCACCGCGGAGCAGGCCTCATGAATCCATCTAAGCCTCCAGCTCTGGCTTCTTTTCTGAGGTTAGGTTTCGACCTCCTTCGGAGGACCTGCTATGATAGCCTATATTCGCAGGATGGCTGTGGATTTAAGAGAAGTTGGCTTGACGAGGAGACATTTCGTGCCGGAGTGGCAAGTGCCCCGGGGCGTCTGCCATTTGCATGGCAGACGCCCCGGGTATAACCTGGCAGATTGCCACTCCGGCACGAAATGTCTCCTCGTCAAGCCACCTCTTTTGACTACCGCCATCCTGCGAATATAGGCTATCATGGCCGGCCCTCCGAAGGAGGTCAAACCTAACCTCAGAAAAGAGAGGAACAATGGAGCCAGAGCTGGAGGCTTAGATGGATTCATGAGGCCTGCTCCGGTTGCTCATATGGACGAGCGGCTCGCCGCCAAAGAGGAGGCCACCCAAAAGTTTGCTCAACTCCATTCTACTCTTAATGGAGACTCTTGTGCCTATCGATTAAATAGGTAATTAAAGAGGTGTCCTCTTTCTGGCGGCATAGTCACTATCATCTTATTCTTCCCAGAAGCCCTTATCGCATGTACCATTCCTGTCACAGCTCAGCGCATGATTGTTCGATCTCAAGTAAGGACATACCTCTCCAGCAGCCACATCTTATCGATCGCGGTCTTCGTGTCTCCAATCTTGATCTGCAAGCTGTCCATTGCCGCACCCACATCCTTCGCCACAAAAGATTTCATCGATCCAATAGTCTGGCCATCAGTGAATGCGATCTCATTTCCTCCCTGGGTGGCGGTAATCGAAGATGTCGATATGGAGCCGGATGCGAACAAGTAGATTTCCATCGCCTGGATCTTTGCAGGAGTCCGTCCTTTGGTGAAGATCGGAAGCTTTTCGTAGAGCTTATCGATCGTCAGCACCCGTTCGGTGGCACCCGCTGCTGGCTGGTTAGCGCTGTACCACTCGCTTGAAAATTCATTCTTCAGGTCAAAGAATGCGAATAGCCCCTCTTCCGGCTCAGATCCACTATGCTCTTGATGTACTCCATCACAGAATCGGAAGCAGGCTTCTTCAGTTTATCCCCACCATCCACCGATGTGTACCTTAGTCGTATGATGACATCCGATATTGTGTCGTAGTCGAACTGCCTGAACTTATCAGGCAGCTCAATGCGCCACTTGCTGATGGCGCCTGCGCCCTCGAATGGGAAGGTAGCGCTCATCGTGGAAGTTAAGCTCGAAGACGCCGCTTTCGTCTTCCAGAGAGCTGACCGCGATGGAAGTGATGGGGCCGTTAACTGTGCTGAACCGATCTTCTGGTTCGTCCGTCTTCTCGAGGTAATCGCTCTTGTTCTTAGAGCTTGAAGCTAAATAATTTATTCAATTCTGTGCGATTTGGTTTGGATATAGTTAGACGTGGTTCTATGGAATAATTCCCGTTGGGATATAATTCATGCAAACTAATTTTTAATTGTGCCATATCTTCATCTAATATCTTTATCCCCGTTCCATAATCTCGTTCATCTATTCAAGCCTCGATTTTCAGCCACTTCTTCGTCTTGGTCGATCCGATTAGCTTGATAATGGAAATGACTTTATTATCAATAGACAGCTACTTCCTTTCGTCACTTAAGTCCCACACGCCTCCCCCTCGTGGCTCTCTTCATCCTCTTTTGCTTCCTCTGGCTTGATCTTCCCGATCTTCACCCAGTAGTTCTTGATGGCCGCATGCAGGGCATCCGCACCAAGATTAGAGCAGTGCATCTTCTGCGGAGGCAACCCCTCCAGCTCGTCCGCCACATCCTTGCGGTTGATCAACATGGCCTCATCCAGCGTCTTGCCTTTCGCCATCTCTGTGACCATGCTGCTCACGGCTATGGCCGAGCCGCAGCCGAAGGTCCTGAATTTGATCTCATCAATCCTGTCATCCTTGACTTTGATGAATATCTCCATGAGATCGCCGCAGACCGGGTTGCCCACTTTACCGTAGCCGTCCGGGTTCTCGATCACCCCCACATTCTTGGGGTTCATGAAGTGTTCCATAACCTTCTTGGAGTAACCTATCTGTGCCATTTCGTTTTCACCTTTTAACTTTTAGAGCGGGGATAAAGCCCGAAGCCGATCCACTGTCTTCTTCGTCGCATTCACGATTGCTGGTATCTGGTCGGGATTGTTTTCCTTTCCGAGCGTCAAGACCATAGAACCATGTGCCTGCTCATGTTTTAAGCCTATGGCCAAAAGCACATGAGATGGCTCCAGAGTGCGAGAGGAGCAGGCCGATCCCGTGGATACCTGAATGTTGAACATGGCGTCCATGGTCAGGAGTATGCTCTCTCCCTCGATTCTGCTGAACCGGAAGCTGGCATGGTGGGGGAGCCTCTGGGTCGGGTGGCCGGTGAGATACGACTCCTCGATCTTGAGGATCTCCTTGATCAGTCCGTCCCTTATAGCCTGCAGTCGCATGCTTTCGTCGGCCTTCTCCAGCTTCGCCAGCCGGGCCGCCTCGCCCATGCCAGTAATGGCATAGAGGTCCTCAGTTCCAGCCCTCAGGCCGCGCTCCTGGCCGCCCCCGAAAATGACGGGCTGAATCCGGACCCCGGGTTTCACGTAGAGCGCGCCCGCACCCTGCGGCCCGTAAAGATCGTTAGAGGATAGGGTGAGCAGGTCGATGCCCTCCTTTTGCACATCAACTGTGATCTTGCCCGCGGCCGCGGTCGCGTCCACGTGCAGGTACCGGCCCCGATCGTGCACAATGTGGCTCACTTCTCTTATGGGCTCAATGGTTCCAATATCGCTGTTGGCATACATCACCGATGTGAGTATGGTCTCCTTGGAGAGGAGAGACTCCAGCCGGGCCAGATCGATGATCCCCAAGCTATCCACCGGCACCAGCGAGAGCTCGTAGCCGCTCTTCAACAGACCCTTCAAGGGGTTAAGAACAGAGATGTGCTCGATGCTGCTGGCCAGGAGCTTCTTGCCTTTTTCGGCGTTTCTCTGGGCAACTCCCCGGATGGCCAGGTTGTTGGCCTCGGTCGCGCCTCCGGTGAAGATGATGCTCTCCGGGCCTTCCGCATTGATCAACTCCGCCACCTTGATACGCGCATCCTCCAGGGCAGCCCTGGCGGCCAGACCCCGAGAATGAAGGGCGGAAGGATTCCCAAAATCGCTTGATATATACCTCTCCGAAAATTCATGAACTCTGGGGTCCACTGGGGAGCAGACTGATAATCCAGGTAAATTCCACACATATTTGCCTCTGACCGCTTCAAATTCTATCAGAAGCTGATAACCGAGTCTGCATCCAGCGCCAGGTCGTTTAAAGTTCCGGCCCCGGCAATCTTTGCCTCGGCTATGAAGTCGCCCCTGGGAATGCCCAGCAGCTGAGTGCTCTGCTCGCAAATGTACATCTCAACTCCCGCAGCCAGAGCCTGGTCGATAACATCCTTCAGGCTGGGAAAGCTACCTATCTTGATCTTCTCTGCCTCGCCCTTCTTCATGGCGGTTATGCCCTTGATCATGAAAAAGATGGAGGCCTCAACCTCCATGGCTCTGGCAGTCGCACCCAGTATGAAGGGCGCGTAAAGCCTCTCCGGCGTCTCCAGTCCGCTGGTCTGAACATAAAGTATCTTGCTCATCCTGATCAACCATCCGTTTTCCTTTTCCTACCCTCGCATCATTTTTTCCTTCTTATCCAGAAGGTGACAATACCTCCTGACTTATCGAACCTGACGACCTCATGGCCCACCCGCTTTGCCCAGCGGGAGATGTCTTCTTCAGCAGCAGGATCGTCTGCTTCCACCTTCAAAATCTGGCCCACCTCTATATTCTCAATCTCCTCTTTGGTCCTGGCAATAGGCAGGGGGCAGAAGAGACCGACGCAATCAAGCTCTGCATCTGCAGTTACATCTTCCTTCATCCTCATCTCCTCAAACCGCCCGGATCATCATCCATCCGGCAGCAGCATTTATCAGCACCACGACGATTGCCAGACGGCCGGACCATCTGTGGATGATACGCATCCTCTTATCTTTAATCCGAAACTGCATGAATCCCATGATGGGAGTGAAGACCACCAGCGCCAATGCCGTGATTCCGAGATATGCATGCGGTTCCTCGACCAGGTAGGTGCCATTATAGGTTAAGACCATATAAACGGCAACAATAACCCCGGATAAAGTCAAGAGCGCTCCGGATACCCCCAGGCTTTTGTGGGCCTTCAGCCACCAGCTTTTCCTTTTCATGTATCTTGCTGCGATCATTCCTCCCAGCATGAACAAGAGGCCACTGGTCACCAGCAGTGCATGATACGGCCAGAGGAGCGACAGATGACTATGAGGAGATCCTGTCTCATGAGCTGATGCCACACTGACAATCGCAAACACCGCCAGGAACGCAATTGCAGCCAATGACATCCTTATGGGAAGACTTCCTCTATCGGGAAGAACCATGCACTTAATTATGCCACTTATCGTGCCTCTTGTTTTCTTTTCAGCATTCTGCATCATACTGATTATAGATTGGAAACTACTTCAAAATATCTCTTGCCGCGGAGGGGGAAAAATTATAGACCCCTTATCTAAAATGTTCATAATGCAAGAAGCTTATATACAAATAAAGCCTAAAGAATAATGGTTTTACCGACATAAACGCCATGCAGCTCAGCCGGAAAATTGGATGATCATTTGGACTTGAATGGAGGATTGATGGAAGACTTCTCGACACTCATCGGCGGCATCGCCGGTGACGGCATAAACGAAGCGGGATTGACTGTCGCCAGGCTAATGAGCCGCCTGGGCTATCGCATTTACATGTATTATGATTACCCTTCACTCATCAGAGGTGGACACAACTTCTCCCTGGTGAGGGCATCCAGGCAGAAGATCGGTAGCCATCGGGACCAGATCGATGTGCTGATCGCCCTGAACCAGGAGACCGTAGAAAAGCACATGGATCGCCTCAAAGAGAGCTCCTTTGTGATTTACGATGCAGATAAGGTGAAAGCGGATGGAATAAAGCAGCAGAGCTGTGGAATTCCCGTCACAGAGATTCTTAAAGAGACGGGAGCCCTGCCGGTCATGAAGAATAGCTGCATCATGGGCGCATTTTGTAAGGTTGTGGGCATCGACTGGCCCGTCCTGGAAGAGGTCCTGAAAAAGCATATCCCAAAAATGCTGGAGAAAAATCTGGAGGTCGCTCGCCGGGGCTACGATCTGGCCGCTGAATTCTGCCGCATGGATAAGCTAAACCAGCAGCCCGAGCCCATTATGACCGGCAACCAGGCCATCAGCCTCGGCCTGATCAAAGCGGGTCTGGGGGCCTATGTGGCCTATCCCATGACACCGTCTTCAAGCATTCTGGACTTCATGGCAAAATCGGCTCAGGAATTCGGTATCAAGGTGGTTCATCCCGAGAGCGAGATCGCAGTGATCCTCATGGCGGAGGGGTTCGCCTATGCCGGGGTCAAAGCGGCGGTAGGAACATCGGGCGGCGGATTTTGCCTCATGACCGAAGGGCTCAGCCTGGCCGGCATGGCGGAAATGCCGGTAGTGATCGTCATGGCCCAGAGGACGGGGCCCTCCACGGGTCTGCCTACCTACACGGCACAGGGCGATCTGCACTTCGTCCTCAATGCCGGCCAGGGCGAGTTTCCCAGGTTCGTTGTCGCACCGGGAGACGCCGAGGACGCCTACTACTGGTCTGCCGTAGCCCTGAACATGGCCTGGAAGTATCAGATTCCAGCGTTTATCCTCTCCGACAAGATCGTCAGCGAAAGCCAATACAACTTTGACCTCACGGCTGCCGGCGACGCGAAGCCGGAGTCTCCAGTGCTCTGGGATAGACAGGGATCCTACAATCGCTACAGCCACGGAGATACGGGCGTCTCGCCATTGGCCTATCCGCCCCAAAAAGGGCAGGTGATCAAGACGGACAGCTACATGCATGATGTTGGCGGCATAACCTCTGAGGACCCCAAAATTACCAAGGAGATGAGCGACAAACGCCAGCTCAAAGGCCAATCACTGGCCAGGGATCTGGAAGGATACGAGACGGTGAAGGTCTTTGGAGACAAGAAAAGCAAAACGGCACTGCTCTGCTGGGGTTCGAACAAAGGGGTCTGCATGGAGGCTTCGGAGAAACTGGGCCTCAGAGTGGTCCAGGTCCTGGTGCTCTGCCCATTTCCGGAAAAGAGGCTGAAAGAAGCCTTGCAGGGAGTCGAGAGGCTTATCGCCATAGAATGCAACTCCACTGCCCAGCTGGCGAGGCTCTGCGGCTTCTATGGAATTGTCACTCATGACCGGATTTTGAAGTACGATGGAAGGCCGTTTTCCCTGGACGACCTGAATTCTGAGCTCGACAGGGCACAGATAGGGAGGATACAGGCATGAATCCTAAAGATCTCTCCACCTATGCCAAGAATACCTGGTGTCCGGGCTGTGGAAACTTCTCCATTCTCAGTGCCATGAGAGCGGTTCTGGCTCAGCTGGACGAGGAGGGTTTCCCCATAGAGAAGGTCGTCCTGGTCTCCGGTATCGGCTGCCATGCCAAGATCGTGGATTACATGAATGTGAACAGCTTCTATTCCATCCACGGCCGGACGCTGCCTGTTGCCACAGCCATAAAGCTCGCCAACCCCGATCTTAAGGTGATCTGCTTCTCAGGAGACGGCGACAGCCTGGCCGAGGGACTCGACCATCTCATCTTCGCTGCCAAGAGGAACATCGACGTAACACTGATCTTGCACGACAACCGCGTCTACGGCTTGACCACCGGCCAGTACACACCGACTTCCCCGCTGGGCTTCAAAGGCAAATCCACGCCCGCAGGATCAAGAGAGCATCCCCTGAACCCTGCCGATCTGATGCTTGTCAGTGGAGCCTCTTTTATCGCCCGGGGCTACACGCATGGGATTGACCAATTGCAGAAGCTCTTTCGCGAAGCGATATTGCATAGAGGCTTCTCTTTTGTTGATGTTCTCCAGGTCTGTGTCTCCTACTTCAACCTGTATGAGGCCTACAACAAGATGACTTACGAGATCCAGGGAAACAATACCGGCAGCTTTGAAGAGGCCCAGAAGATCATCCGCTCCTGGAACTATGACAGCCTTGAGAAGCCAATTCCCCTCGGCAAGTTCTACGAGATCGAGGCTCTGCGCCTGGACCAGGCATTCCTTGAATTCAGGCCGAATCTCGCCGAGAGAGATGCAAAGATAGCGGCATTGCTAGAAGATCTTATTTAGATTGAAGTGTAGAAAGCATAAGTGGTGAGTGAAAAAATGGACAAATATGTCTGCACAGTCTGTGGATACGTCTACGATCCAAAGAAGGGAGATTCAGCTTCCAGCATTGCTCCAGGAACGGCCTTTGAAGACCTGCCCGATGACTGGACCTGTCCGGAATGCGGCGTGGGAAAAGAGATGTTTAAGAAGATGGAGTAGAGCGAGTTTGAAGCGTCGAGGAGTTTTTCCATGATCAGCGAAAAGATGAATGAAGCTCTGAATGTGCAGGCGAATAGAGAGTTGTATTCTTCATATCTCTATCTCTCCATGTCCTACTATTTTGAGTCCACCGGCATGGCGGGCTTTGCCAGCTGGATGAGGGTCCAGGCGGGGGAGGAGCTGGTGCATACCATGAAGATGCTGGACTACGTGGCAAATTCCGGCGGAAGAGCCAAGATGTTGGCCGTGGAAGCTCCCCAGCTCTCGTGGACCTCGCCCTTACAGGCTTTCCAGCATGTCTGGGATCATGAGCGGGTGGTGACCGGACTCATTCATGCCCTGGTGAAAGTGGCAGAGAGCGAGTCGGACCAAGCGACGCAAGGCTTCTTGCAGTGGTATGTCAAGGAGCAGGTGGAAGAAGAGGAGTCCTCGGACAATGTCCTGAATAAGGTTAAGGCGGCGGGAAGCGACGACTCCGCCATGAAGGCCGCAGATAAGGAGCTCGGCCAAAGACGCTTCAAGTTCCCCCGCGGATTTGAGATCTTTCCCTTCGGGGCAATTCCCACAACTATTGGATCGCTAAAGAAGTAGCGGGCTGAGGAAGGCTGTGAGGGCTCGATCCCGGAGCCTCACAATTCCTTCCTAAAGTCCAAACATTTTTTGCAGATTTCAGATGCGTTGAGGCTGGTCTGTCGGGCTAACTACGTGCCAGAGGCCCTCTTTGCCACTTCCATACGTATCACCTGCCGCCTGGTCCCTGGAATAGAGGTAAAGCGGCCATTCCTTGAAAGTAGTCTGCTTTGATTCGTCTGTTCTGGTTATGGTGGCAAAGTCGATGGGACGCAGAGAATCCGGCAAGGTCATATTTTCTGCGTAGAAGGGCTTCCACGTCTCTGTACATTCATCATAACAGGTGCTGTCTCCAATAACATTGCTGTCATTAGAGAAATAGTAAAGCGTAAATCCGGTCTGGTTTACCAGATAGCTGCCCAGGAATTTATTTGCAGAGACATTCACGCTATAATCCGAGCTCTGCGCCAGAGCCGGGATCGAGAGGATTGATAGGCACAGAAATAGCAACACAGTCCTTTGGCTTTTTGACATCAGGAAATCACCATTGGCCATTTGTCGTCTCTGATAATTAAGGGTTTGGCGTCGCTCCGAATGGAATACTCTCAAAATACGATGCCATAAAGTCCTTAAACAACATGAGACATGGATGCGAATGGAAGAAGCGTTCCGGCCTCCAAATGCCATCGACTATTGATGCCATTTTACCAGTGCCAAATAAGCCCAGATCAATGAAAAATCAGACTCAATCAGGTAATATGAAATGACAGAATTTTCTTTCGAGATCCTCGGCAGTGATAAGGAGACAGATGCCAGGCTGGGACTGATAAGAACCCGGCGCGGTGATATCGAGACGCCCTATCTGGTGCCGGTAGCGACCCTGGGGAGCGTGCGTGCCCTTGGCTCCGACGATCTTGCATCTTTGGGCGTCCAGTGCTCTCTTGCCAACACCTACCACCTCCATTTGAAGCCGGGAGACGAGCTGATCAAACGGCTGGGAGGGCTGCACAGGTTCATGGGATTTGCCGGGCCTCTATTCACCGACTCGGGCGGCTTTCAGGCATTCTCTTTGGGCTTTGGAAGGGAGCACAACATCAGCAAGATCGGCAATATCTTCCCGCAAGAACTTGAAGGCTTTGGGGAGGGGGAAGTGAAGAGAGAGGGCCTTCTGGATGAGGTGGACAGAAAGGAGGACAATTCAGAAAGGTCTCCATGCGAGTGCTCGGAAGAGGTGGAGAGCCTGGACTCCATCGACCCCTGTGACATTTATAAATTAAATTACAGGAGAAGCTATGGGGAGAACAGCAAAGAGGGCGTTGAAAGATCCGGAAAGGTTGCCAGAAAAGGTCCAAAAATAGTGAAAAAGGAGAATCTGACCAGGATCACTGATGACGGTATCTCTTTCAAGTCCATGGCCGATGGAGCATGGCATTTCTTGAATGCGGAAAAGTCGATGAAAATTCAGTCCAATCTTGGTTCCGACATCATCATGGCTTTCGACGAATGCACGTCCCCCTTATCAGACTACGACTACACCAGAAAAGCCATGCTGCGAACTCATGA
>CAVPCV010000003.1:0-45437 GCA_963702455.1 uncultured Methanosarcinales archaeon | reverse complement strand
GAAGCATTCGGGCCATTTCTTCATTGGTCGAGCGTTCTGTCTGGTACTCTCCTTCGTCACAATCGAGCAGAATCAATGCATTGAGGATTTTCTGTGATCTTTGCGTTCCCTTGGATGTAAGATCGCCGAGAGTTTTGCGCTCTTCCTCCGTTAGCGTTATGATATATTTTTTCATATCCTACCCACCGAGATTGGATATGAAGTTGATATGTCTTAAACTTTACGACACTTAAGTGTTGACGAGACACTAGATTCTGCAGCCAGATCGAATTATCCATTTTCCCTGGAATGCCATAGGATATGGCTTTTTTTCCCAAGATATCCTTTCATACTAAATCCAAATACGTAAACATTATTCGGTTTAGCATCGATAATTAACTCAATTACTTATCAAAGATCTGAACTTTTGGGCACAATGTATGCGCAATGTATATATGGACTGAATTGTAAATACATTAAAACGTATCACAATGTGGCTAAGATTTTATATGTTCTTTCCATCGGGACATCAGGAGGTCTATGACTAAGAAAAGATGTAAACTACTATTAGCGATACTCGCATTGGGTTCGTTCCTCTCTCTCTCGGCGGGAGGGGTCGAAACAGCAACATACTGCGATACACTGACCATCAGTGGCCGTAGCTTGGAGGATAACCATACCCTTCCGCTCTTTGATCCGGGCCTCGGCAGTCTGGTCCGGGTGGATCTGACTCTTGACCTTGAAGTCCAGCAGAACTTCAGCTTTGAGAACAAGGAGCCAAACAGCCAGGACATTGATGCGGAGTCTGGAGCTGTGCTCAATATTACATTGCCCGATAAAAGTTCGATCTCAGCCAATGCCTCAAGCTCAGTGAGCGAGAAGCTGGCTGCGTACGACGGCGAGATGGATTTCTCAGGCCAGTCGGGCAGGACGATTGAGGGCGTGGAGTCCAAAGGCTCTGTCGGGGAGCAGTACCCGGAGCCGTCCGACTTTGTCGCATCATTCCAGAATGAGACTATCTCCCTTCCGGCTGCCATATCCTTCAGAAGCAGCAGTCCCGGATCAGTCGTCTTCAGCAAGACAGCCGACGCCGAATCCAAAATCTGTGTGACTTACACATACGAGCCCAGAGGTTCTGGAGCTCGAGAAAAAGGTGATTCTAAATGAGAATGAAGTTAATTTTGCCTCTGCTCTTTCTAGGGCTGATATTTTTCCCATTGGCTCTAGCAGAACAGACAGAACAAACAACCGTAGAATGTGAGCTTGTTCCCGGGGCTAATTTACCGCCGGTAACCGGCAGCGATATTCCCCTCAGGCAGGTGACCTACACTGACTACCATAGATTTACCGAAATTCGATCCAGGTCTTGGTCTACTAACCAAAGTCCACTTGACCGTTGATGCCTGCGGGAAACAGGATTTCTCCATTGATAATGAGGATCCCGGGGAAGGGCCTTTTACTTTTGATCTCACCCATTCAGGCCTGATAAGAGTAACGGTGCCGGTACCAATCCCTGAAATAGTTGATGTAGTGGTTACCGAAACAACCAATGTTAACTCTGCCGACTGATAGTGATGGATTACCAGACTTCGTGGGGGATGATTCGTATAGCAACACTATAGAGAAATGTGCAGATGCACCTGCGGACAAGGTATATACTCAGCCTTCCGATCTCGCAGTATTCAAGGCATCGGGTGCTGGAAGTACGGAGTTTGTAAACTTACCGGTAAGAGCGTCGGGCAATATGGAGTATTGCAGCTGATTCCGGCAACGCCGCAACCATTATTACGATACCTTTATGGGTGCAAAGGCTTGCGTTGTCTACGAGTACCGGACCTTTTCCATCAGTGGCCGCGTGATCAACGACTGCATCCCGACGGGTCTGGAAGGCTGGACAGTCGAGCTCAAGGACAGTACAGGAACTGTGATCAAGACCACTACGACGGCAGCAGACGGCTCATACTCGTTCTCCGGCCTTATCCCAGGCAGCTACACGGTCGTCGAGACAGTTGCAAGCCAGGCTGGACTCCAGTAGGAGCGACCTCCATCCCAGTGACACTGACCAATGCGGATGTCGGCGGTGTGGACTTCAGGAACAAGCCACTCCTGTGCATCGATGGCTTCCAAGATCAACGACTGCAACGGTGAACCTCTGCCAGGCTGGACGATCAACCTCCTGAGAAGCTGCAGGAAATGTAATCGACAACTGACGATGACCGACGCAGATGGTAAGTACTCGTTCTGCGGTTTGACTTCCGGAACTTACTCGGTCGAAGAAGTTCTGCAGTCAGGCTGGCAAGCGGTTTCAGGACCCACAAACCCGATCGTTCTGGAATGCAGCAACTCAGAGGACAACGACTTCGTGAACACGCCGCTCCTGTGCATCGATGGTTCCAAGATCAATGTACTGCAACGATGAACCTCTGGCAGGCTGGACGATCAACCTCAAGGACGCTGCGGGAAATGTGATCGACAACTGACGATAACCGACGCAATGGCTAAGTACTCGTTCTGCGGTCTTGACTTCCGGAACTTACTCGGTCGAAGAAGTTCTGCAGTCAGGCTGGCAAGCGATTTCAGGACCCACAAACCCGATCGTTCTGGAATGCAGCAACTCAGAGAACAACAACTTCGTGAACACGCCGCTATTGTGCATCAATGGTTCCAAGATCAATGACTGCAACGATGAACCTCTGGCAGGCTGGACGATCAACCTCAAGGACGCTGCTGGAAATGTGATCGACACTGAGATAACCGGCGCAGATGGCTCTGTACTCGTTCTGCGGTTTGACTTCCGGAACTTACTCGGTCGAAGAAGTTCTGCAGTCAGGCTGAAGCGATTTCAGGACCCACAAACCCGATCGTTCTGGAATGCAGCAACTCGGAGAACAACGACTTCGTGAACACGCGGCTCCTGTGCATCGAGGGCTCCAAGATCAACGGCCTCACCGACGAAGGTCTGCCAGGCTGGACGATCAACCTCAAGGACGCGGCAGGAAATGTAATCGAAACTGACGACGACCGGCGCAGATGGCTCGTATAAGTTCTGCGACCTCCTCCCCGGAAGCTACACAGGTCTGCGAAGTGATGCAAGCAGGCTGGACTCCTGTCGGACAGACCTGCATCCCAGTGACTCTGGATATGCGAGAACGTAGTCGATGTGAACTTCGAGAACGAGGAAGATATTGAACTATGCATCAATGGCACCAAGACCAACGCCTGCACAGACGAAGGTCTGCCAGGCTGGACGATCAACCTCAAGGACGCTGCTGGAACTGTGATCGCAACTACGACGACCGATGCAAACGGCGATTACTCGTTCTGCGAGCTTGCTCCCAGGCAGCTATCAGGTCTGCGAAGTGATGCAAGCAGGCTGGAAGCCCGTCGGAGATACCTGCATCCCAGTGACCCTGGTGGATGAAAACGTTGAGGGTGTGAACTTCGCGAACGAGCCACCTTTCTGCATCAGCGGCTACAAGTTCAACGACACTAACCGGTGTAGGTCTTGCAGGCTGGACGATCAACCTCAAGGACGCATCTGGAGCTCAGATCGCAACTACGACGACCGGTGCAGACGGCTCGTATAAGTTCTGCGGCCTGTTCTCAGGCAGCTACACGGTATGCGAAGTGATGCAAAAAGACTGGACAGCCGTCGGACCGACCTGCCTCCCAGTGACCCTGGACTGCGCAGATGAGACGGACATCAACTTCAGAAATAAACCCACTCCACCACCTTATTGCGGAGGCGGATGTCCATGGTATTTAAAGAGTGAAGTGTACAAAGCGACATGCGGAGTACCGCTGGATGTTCCGGCAAGCAAAGGGATTTTATTCAACGATCGGATTGGCGCAACGGTGATCAATCCTGAGTTGATAACGATCGACCCCAAATACGGAACTCTCACAGTCGAAGAGGATGGATCCTTTGTCTATAATCCGGCACCAAAGATTGCATCGGGCACCTATGTGATATTCAAGTACGGAGCAACCGATGGAGTCTGCGATGCCACTGGTCAGGGAACTGCAAAGATCCAGGTCTACTGCCGTCGTTAGAGATAAATCATTTATTTTATTTTTTTTTGTAAGTTGTGAAATCAATATATTCCCAAAGGACATTGCTCGCATTTTTCGCCATTCCTACCCCGAACCAATAGCAGTCTAACCGCAAAGATATTTTAGTGATCTAAAGGATGCTTCCAATGCAGTTGTTACGCTCGTCCAAATAGAGTCGGACAAAACCGATAGAGTGAGAAGGGCAGAACAAAAGCTGCCAGATAGAATTTTAGACACATCGGCGTTTCCTTAAATAGAGGGGTCAAATTTTAGTCGGCGAAAACAGATATGTATCTATGTGATGATGTGATATAATGAATAGCATGATAGCTGATGAAAATATACGTCTCATGTTAGGTTATGGGTGACTTATGCAATTCAATTCCGGGCTGATTCAAGAGATCCCGACACCTGCAGTCTCGTTTCCTTTATTATTGCTGTTTTTGCTGATGCTGAGTGCAATCGTACTCGCTACTCCCGTCGCCCTGGCCTCCCAGGATGAGGCCTACGGTACAGTCACAAATGTAGTGGATGGTAATACATTCGATGTCACAATTGAAAGAGCTGATCCCAGAATCTCCTACAGCGTGGAGCGTATCCGTTTGGCAGATGTCAAATCTCCAGAGATTGTTACCCTCCAGGGGCCAGCGGCGAGGGATTTCACCTTTGCGGTACTCATTGACAAAAGGGTGTACCTGGATATCGATGACCTTTCAGGCAGCGGCAGCGGTCGCGACATTCATGGAAACCTCATTTGTGTAGCCTATCTCACGGGATTCTATGGCCAGCCGCTGATTTCTCCCAATTTCAACCGCTTGCTGGTGGACGCCGGGCATGCAAAGCTGGAAAACTCAGCCAATAATGAGTTCGATCCTCAGGATTGGTGGTCCGAAGAGGGTACGCCTTCTGTGGCCAGGCCACTGCCGGATCTGCAAGAGAACCTGCAACAAAGTTCGCAAAAGTACACCCAAAATGATCTGAAAAACGGTACTTCAAATGATCTGAAGAACAATACTGAAAGTGATCTGAAAAACGATCTGCAGAAGAATATACTCCCCAAGCTTCAGGAATATGCTGAAAAAGAGCTCAACAGAGCGGCTGAAGAGGGGTGGAATTGGCTGAAAGGACAGATAAAGGTCTGATGAAAGATCGGGGCTCTTGAAACACTTATCCCGTTCCGCCAACTGTCGCCTGGGCGACGAGCAGATGGGGCGATCCGTCGCTCACGGGCACGAGCTGACCGGATTTTCCGCAGCGTCCGCTGTTATATTTCAGATCATTTCCTACAGCTTTTACATGCAGCAAAGTCTCTAAGATCTTGCCGGACAGGGACACATCCCGGAGAAGCTTTGTCTTCTCTCCATCTTCCACCAGGTAACCGCTCTTGGCATTGAACTGGAAGACACCCTCTCCGGTGCTCACCTGTCCTCCCCGGCTTCCTGCCAGGTAGACTCCGCTGCCCAGCTCCTCCAGGATTTCTTCTAATTTCCAGTCCCCATTGGCGATGTAGGTATTGCTCATGCGCACCACCGGCCGGTCCGTGCCCTCAGCACGCGCATTACGCGGCACCCCTCCCAATCGCGCGGCTGTCTCGCGAGTATTGAGAAATGATCTCAGTACTCCTTTCTCGACCAAGACCGTCTCCTGGGCCAGGCTTCCCTCATCATCAAAGGGGTAATAGCCGTTTAGCATCAGGCCGGGGTCATCCTTTACTGTCACAAGCTCTGACGCAATCATCTCGCCAAGCTTTCCTTCCAGACAGGAGTCCCCCTCTAAAATTATATCCCCTTCTGTGGCATGGCCCACGGCCTCATGAACAAACACGCCGGCGAGCTCTTGATCGAGGACTACGGGATAGGTTCCACCTCTGGGTGCCTGTGCATCCAGGAGCGCCACGGCCGTCTCTCCTACGACTCTTGCCAGAGCTACTGGGTCTTCCCGATCAAAGAGCTCGAGTCCTCCCACGCCCGCCCGGCCTTCTCCATCTGTCTGGTAGAGCCCGTTTCTGTGGGCTACAGCGCTGACCATAAAGCCCATTCTGGTCGTCTTCGATTCCAGATCCAGGCCTTCAGAGCTGCTGTAGTGTGACACCAGTTCCAGCTCTGAGTAGACCGCCTGGGTTGAGGAGACGCCTTTAACCTTTGCCGCGTCCTCAATCTCCCTCAGGAGCCCTACCTTCTCCTCCAAAGAGAGGTCTTTCGGGTCTTTCTTCACAGGCACCGCTATGCTCTTGCCGGCCGGCGCCTCTGCCAGCTTCAGCTCCTCATGTCTGTCGATCTTCCTGGCTATGCGCCTGGCCAGATCGATCTCTTTATGCAGGCCATCTACGCTGTCGGTTGTGACAAAACCCCAGGCTCCTCCGTACATTGAGCGCACTGACGCCCCCTGGAATGGTGCCTGGGATATCTCTTCCAGCTTGCCATTGTCCAGGACAATCCTCGTTCTGCTGCCCCGCAAAATGCGGATGTCATGGAACTCCGGTGCCATTTGGTCAGACGCTCCGGATAGGAGCCGGGATGGTCTCGGGCAGAATGATGCCGATCTTCTTTTCTGTGGCAAACCTCTTCAGCTTCTCGATCAGCCTGGTCCTCTGACTGCCCATGGCGTACTCAAAGACCTCGCTGATGTTTGATACCGGGATGATCTCAATCATGCCCTTGATGGCGTCATCGATCAGCACGTCTCCCATATTGGATTTGGGTATCAGCACCGTCTTGATGCCTGCCAGGGCTGCGGCCTCGATCTTTTGCGTCACTCCGCCCACAGGCATGACGTCTCCTCGCACTGACAGTGAGCCGGTCATGGCCACCGTCTGCTTCACGGGCACGCCTTCCAGAGCGGATATGACCGCCGTGGCGATGGAGATAGAGGCGCTGTCGCCTTCAACTCCCTCATAGGTGCCGATGAACTGGATATGAACATCCTTGTTGGTGATGTCTTCTCCCAGGAACTTCTTGATGAGCACGGAGACGTTCGTAACTGCTTCCCTGGCAATCTCCTGCAATTTCCCCGTGGCTATGATCTTGCCTTCCTCTTTGGACTGGGCTGGGGTGACCTCGGCCATGATGGGCAGCACTATTCCGGAGTCGCCCATTACAGCAAGACCGTTGACTCTTCCCACCTCATCTCCGGTGGAGTGGAACATGCTGTAATCCTTGCGCCTTTCCATGTACCTGTCTGCGAGCTGCTGTTCCACCGACCGGGCCATCTTCTTGGCCTGAAGGACGTGATTCGTCTCGGTCAGGTTTGCACTTTCGGCCCGGGCAACATCTCCCGATACTCTGATCAAACCGCCCAGATCGCGGAGCATCAGTGTGAGGTGGCCTTTCCTGCCGGATCTCCTCTTGGCTTCTCGCATGATCTCAGCTACAGCATCCCTTGTAAAGTGCGGTATTTTGCCATCCCTTACGATCTCCTGGGCCACGAATCTGATGAGCTTGTTTCTGTTATCCAGGGTGTCGTCCATGGTATCCCGCATGTAGACCTCATAACCGTAGCCTTTTATGCGCGACCTCAAGGCCGGATGCATTCCTTGCACGGCATCCAGATTTCCGGCTGCGATCATAATGAAGTTACAGGGCACGGGCTCGGTTCTGACCAGGGCACCTGAGCTGCGTTCGCTCTGGCCGGTGATGGGATACTCGCCCTCCTGCAGAGCCGTAAGCAGGCTTTGCTGCGATTCCGGTCGCAGGGTGTTTACCTCGTCAATGAAGAGGACACCTTTGTGGGCCTTGTGAATGGCGCCGCATTCCACGCGCTCGTGAGACGGTGTCTCCAGGCCGCCGGACTGGAAGGGGTCATGCCGGACGTCGCCCAGAAGGGCTCCTGCGTGCGCTCCGGTGGCATCTATATAGGGCGCCTTTTTCTTGCTGTTGTTGTCAACCAGCAGCTTCGGAACCATAGCATCCTCTTTGGGCAGCATGTAGCGCAAGGAGATGAATAGGAGCGCTGCAGCTATGATGCCAAAGAGAAGCTGGCCCATGTAGTAAGCATAAACGATTAGGGCCATCACTACGAGCATTAAGAACATGTTCCGTGTCTGGATCTTCTTTCTGGCCTCCATCTTCTGAGCATCGACGATCTGCTTGCCCCTGCCGGCAGGCACGACGCGGACGCGCGGGGTATTGTTGTCCTCCGGATTGGAATAAACCAGCACATCCTGTAGCTCCTCTACAGGAAGAAGCTCGCTCATGGCCTTACCGAGCATGGATTTTCCTGTTCCCGGCGACCCGATGAGCATGACGTGCCTTCTCTGGCGCGCTGCCTTTTTGATCACTTCAACGGCTTCTTCCTGGCCGATCACCTGATCAATGAGGCTCCCAGGTACGGTTATGCTGCTTGTGTCCTGAAAATCAATATCGCCAAGCAGCTCTTTCGACTCATCTTCCAAAGTCAATCTTTCGGCCCTCATATCGTCTTTTGATCGTTCTTGACTAAATATCTGCTGCTTTGGATCCATATTCTTCGTAGTCCTCTAATGCCTTTAATTTTATCAATTTTTTATTCATTCTCTTTATTGCCATTTCTTATTTCTCTGCTCAGGGGGTTCTATTGCCAAACTAGGCATTGAAACCCCGGATCATCTTTGAATATTCTACCAGTATGTCTTTGGATAGATGGGGCTTGATGCGCACAGTAGCTTCCTGGAAATGTTCCTTTGTAACCATGATTTTATCAATTATCAATTCTTCTCTTTTCATGCCGGGTCGAATATGCTCTCGCAAAGCAAGCATTCCCGCCTCCCGGCAGAGCATCTCCAGGTCGGCACCGCTGAAGTCTTCAGTGATCTCCGCCAGCCATTGCGGAGAGACTTCGGAAACAGCCATTCCAGAGAGATGAATCTCAAGTATTCTTTTCCTTGCGTCCTTATCCGGCATGGGAATATAAATTAAGCGATCGAATCTGCCCGGCCGGAGCATTGAGCTGTCCAGCAGGTCAGGCCGGTTGGTGGCGGCTACGATCACCACGTCTTTGAGCTCCACCAGCCCGTCCATCTCTGTCAGGAACTGGCTGACCACCCGCTCAGTGACCATTGAGTCCGAGCCGCTGCCGCGGGCCGGAATTATTGAGTCAATCTCATCGAAGAAGATTAGCGCGGGCGCTGCCTGGCGAGCTTTGCGAAAGATCTCTCTTACGGCGCGCTCAGATTCGCCTACCCATTTGCTGAGCAGTTCCGGGCCCTTGACGCTGATGAAGTTCACATTGCTCTCTGTCGCCAGAGCCCTCACCAGAAGCGTCTTGCCCGTTCCCGGCAGGCCGTAGAGCAGGATGCCCCGGGGCGGGCGAACCCCTACGGAGGCGAAGGCCTCCGGATACTTGAGCGGCCATTCTACCGCCTCGACCAGAGACTGCTTGGCCTCCTCCAGGCCGCCCACTTCATCCCAGTGGACCTCGGCCACCTCGACGAAGACCTCTCTCATGGCAGAGGGTTCGATCTTCTTCAGAGCGGCTTTGAAGTCCTCTTTTGTGACCCGGAGGTTCTCTAACACCTGGATTGGTATGTCCTCCTGGACGTCCAGATCGGGCAGCGCCCTCTCCAGAGTTCGCATGGCTGCCTCTTTGCAGAGCGAGTAAAGGTCTGCGCCCACGAAGCCGTGCGTTGAATCTGCAATCTCTTTCAGGTCGAGGGATTCGTCCAGAGGCATGCCCCTGGTATGGACATAAAGCACCTCCAGCCGGCCGTTTTTGTTAGGGATGCCGATCTCAATCTCCCGATCGAAGCGACCGCCTCTGCGGATGGCGGGATCCAGGGCGTTGGGCCGGTTGGTGGCGGCTATCACTATTACCTCTCCCCGGGAGGAGAGGCCGTCCATGAGCGCCAGCAGTTGAGCCACGACGCGCCTCTCCAGGTCCCCGGATACCTCCTCCCGTTTAGGGGCGATGGAGTCGATCTCATCGATGAAGATGATGGATGGGGCCGTCTTCGCCGCCTCTTCGAAGATCTGGCGCAGCCGCTGCTCGCTCTCTCCATAGAACTTGGAGACGATCTCGGGACCGGAGATGGAGATGAAGTTGGCGTCGGTCTCACCGGCCACAGCCCTGGCGATGAGCGTCTTGCCGGTTCCCGGCGGCCCGTGCAAGAGGACTCCTCTGGGCGGGTTGATGCCTAAGCGGCTGAAGAGCTCGGGATGGCGCAGGGGAACTTCGATCATCTCCCTGATCTCTCTGATCTCCCGCGAGAGGCCGCCGATATCCTCGTAGGAGATCTCTCTTACATGCAGCTCCAGCTCTTCCAGAGTCTCCCTGGTGATGCTGATGATGGTCTCCTGAGTTATAAGCACCGGGCCGGCAGGCAGTGTGCTGATCACAGCCAGGTTGAGGCTGTTATTGATCATCTCTATGCGCAGCATCTCGCCCTTCACGACGGCTCTACCTTCCAGCATGCGCAGCAGATACTGGGGCCCGCCCATGAGCCGGATCTGGCGCGTGGGGGCAACTACGATCTTTCGGGCGGGCCTGGCCAGGGCGCGAGAGACCAAAACCCGGGTATCGATGCCTGCCCCCAGGTTGGCTCTGGTGTTGCCGTCAATTCTGATGAGATCCTGGGGGTCATCAGGAGTTCCGGGCCAGGCGATGGCGTAGACCTTATCTTTTCCTTTGATCTCCACAACGCCGCCGTTTTCCACGCCCAGGCCGGACAGGGCAGCCGTGCCGATCCTGGCAACGCCCTTTCCTGCATCTTTGTGATAAGCCTCAGCTACCCGAAGCTGCAAGGGATCCTCTTTAGCGAGCTCATTTGCATCCTGGACCTGCTCCTTTGTATCCTGGGCATGCTCATTTGCCTTCATATCCTGGGCATGCACTTCTGGATGCACTTCTGCATGTACTTGGGTATCCTGGACAGGCTCCTTGGCCTCTATATCCTGCTCAGTCCCGGTCTCTGTCTCGTCTTGTCCTGTTGGGGGGGGTGTCAGATGCTCCACTCCTGGCTTCTCAAATATACAGCGCCGCGCTCTTTCAGTCTTTGCAGCCGGTCCAAAACAACGATCTCCGGCACCTCCAGCCTCATGGCCAGATCCGAGGCCTTCGCGTCGCCGCAAAGCAATGCTGACAGGATCTCCGACTCCAGCAGGTCTTCAGCAAAAACCTCGGCAGCGCCGGATGCTATCTGTTTTATCTCCATCTCTCTGGACTCGATCTCACTCAAGAGCACTCGTAGTTCGCGGCGTTTATCCTCCAGGAGAGTGAGCTCATCCCGGAGCAGCTTCATATCATGAACGGGTCCTGCGTCTTCTGGTCCAGGATATTCTACCTTTGGTGCGTCTTCAGAGAGATAGGCTCGAACACCATAGGAGTGGGGCGAGACTGCCACCTCGAGGATCGTCTTTCGGGCTATGCGGAAGTATTTTCTTCTTCCCTGATCCTGATAGCATTCCACCAGCCCGGCTCGCTCCAGCATCTCCAGATGGTCGATGACCGCCTTGGGCCCCACATCCAGCCTTTTAGCCATCTCATTGAAGTAAAAGGGACGGAATGAGAGGAGCTGGAGGATGCGCCTCCGATTTTCGTTTCCCAGAATATTCAGAAGCTCAACAGGATCCAATGTCATCACTCAATAATGAGTTATTAAACTTAGAGTTAGTAACGTCAGGTAATAAAGGTTGCGGTATCCAATTCCGACATTCGTCGATAAACGGCAATCATTGGAGTTTCAAATCCCTCGTCCTGTGTAACTCGCCCTCAAACAAATTGCACTCTGCTTTTCTGCAGGCTCACTAAGGCTGGCTCTGAAGGAGCACCGCGAGGATCCAGAAGAAGTAGTGGAATAATTTTTGTGACGAATGATAAGGATGGTCAGCTCCGCTGGCAGGGTCATATCCACAGCTCGGTTCCGGCCTTGCCTGGGTCATGCTTCTCAGAAACATCCAAGGACAAAGGGCAAAGTTTTATAGATTGTCCCCCGCGGCCGCGGGGTTAGGGGGGCCGCCACGGCCTTGAGTGGGCCCCGTCACCCAAGCGCGTCTCACCGCGCGGGACCCCGGAAGAAGTTGTGAGATAATTTTGTGATAATTCGAATTCATTTTGCTGCAGATTGGATTTATATGATGCGTGCAGGGATAACGTTCGCACATTCTTCCGGGGTGCCGCGAGTCGGCCTGCGGGCCTCCTGCGCTATGGTTGGGGGCCCCCTCAACGCCGGGGAGGCTTGGTTAGGACGATGGAAGGTCAAGTTCAATTCACAGAGACACAATCATCTATGTCCACTCGATACCAAGGGAAATAAAAAAATGAGAAGACAGCCACCCTTTATCTGATGCTGAGAACGAACCAGAAGGACAGTATACCGATGGCGATGAGCAGCAAGCTTGTCAGCCGCCCGTGGCCCACTCTCCAGCGCGCCAGAGCGAATCTGATGCTGATCAGGGCGTGGACCAGGAAGAAGACGACCAGATACAGGTCCAGCTCGACGTGCAGGTACCTGGCCTGCTGCAGCGGCAGCAAGGTTCTGTTGTACCAGGCGTATCCCGATATCAGGAAGATGATCATGAAGATGAGGAGCATCCAGGCACAGAATCTGTTAATCTTGACGAGTAGTCGGCCAGTGTTCGTTATGGGAAGTCACCTGGAGAGGCTTTGTACTTGCGAGGATTAAAATTAGTGGTTTCTTTTTGGATTGGGACTGAGGTTCCAACAGAACAGCTTCCCAACTCTTGGGATTGGCGGGATTCGGGCAACCATGGCATTAAGGATTCAATCTCAGCCTGCAGTGACTGGATGGATTCTTTGATGAGATTTATGAGATTCTTGAGCTGGTTGGAGTTCAAGATAGAGCGGGGTTTTCCGCAAGCGGTAAGAAATGGGCTTTGGATGTCATCTATGCTTTTATAAGGATCACGTTGCAGGATTCGATTCAAGATATGTTACTAAAGCTTTCATGATCGTTACGGGAGTCAGAGACGACGGCCATCGCGAGATACTGGGCGCAAGGATAGCAGATGGAGAAGGAGTGAAGCTCGTGATATCTGACGGACATAAGGGTATCCGGAAAGCAGTAGATAAATCATTTCTAGGCGCTTCATGGCAGATGTGTCATGTTCACCTGATACGGGCGGTTCTGAGAAATGTTGCCAAGAAATATCATAAGGAGATTGCAGATAAGATCAAAATGGCACTTGAAGATGAAACAGCGATGCAACAGCTAATTCATGAGCTAGAGGATCGAGGCTACTCCAAATCCGCGGATACTGCAGAGAGTTCAGATTCAGCTTATGGAATTACAGGGCATTTCCCAGAGAGCACTGGCGAAGGATTAGAACTACAAACGGACTGGAGAGAATCAATAAGGAGCTGAAAAAAAGAACAAGAGTAGTGGGTGCGTTTCCCAGCGACCAATCATTCATGAGGCTGGGCGTATCGATACTAATAGATATTGACGAAGAGTGGATGACAACTCGAAAGTATTTATCCATTGACGCGGATTGATGTATGGGATAACAGGGCCGTCAAATTTACAGAAAATTCGGCACACTACCGAAACAGAAGAGATGCTTCAAGAATTTTTGAGGTTAATTATGAAAGGTGATAACTGGAAAATAAGTCTATTCAATTGGTCCGATATTCTAGTATCGAATTTAATTACTTTTATCGAAACTGTTTTCCAAGGATTGTGGTTTGGTTTTCTAGAACGAAAAGATTTTGATATTATCACTAAAATGTATTACTCATCAACAGGAATGTACCAGGAGGAGGTGTATAATCTATCAGGCTTTTGGTATTGGGAGGAACAAATTGTAAATAATTTTTTTAAAGATTGTCGAACAGTTTTAGTAGGGGCGGCAGGAGGGGGAAGAGAAATAATAGCCTCATCAAAACGAGGAATAAATGTGGAAGCATTTGAATGCAACAATGATCTGGTATTATATTGCTCACACTTATTAAAAAAATATGGTATATTGGCAAAGATAGTCCTTTCAGCTCCTGACCATGTTCCTGATGAAATGGGAATCTATGACGGACTTATAATTGGTTGGGGGGGATATATGCATATCTTTGGCTACGAAAATCGAGTTCAATTTTTGAAAGAATGTCATGAACACGTCAAGCCGAATAGTCCGATATTCCTCTCATTTTGGACAAGGAACGAGTCCAATGTGTTTGATTTTCATAGCACAAGGATAGCAAAATTCATCCGTTTTCTTCGCAGGAACGACGAGCCCATAGAAATTGGAGATACGATAGATTCACCTGGTTACTATCACAGGTTTACCAAAGACGAGATCGAAAAAGAACTAAAAGAAGCAGGATTCCTTTTAGTGTTCTATTCTGAATCTGGTGTACCGCATGCTGTAGGAAAAGCATTTGATCAAATATTGAATTAATAATCATGCTATGACCAGATGTGATCGATTATATCATCCTGCCCGCTTTGCCGGACAGTCGAGTTTATTCATCCCCGTTTCTTTCCGTACTATTCATACTGGTATCGATTACGTATCTTGGGAAAAAGAGCAGATAATATAAATGCTATAAAAGCGCATTATGCTTATGAAAAAATTTCGTTTATTGCTGATATCCAGCGTTTCATTCTGTTTATCGGACCCATCAGCTCGATCTTCGATTACCTGACATTCTTTATTATGCTCTACATCTTCAATGCCTGGACCAATCCCGCACTATTTCACACCGGTTGGTTCGTGGAGTCGCTCTTTACCCAGACCCTGATCATTCATGTCATCCGCACCAACAAGATCCCATTCATCGAAAGCCGGGCGAGCAGGCCGCTGATCGTCAGTTCCTTGATCATCGTTGCAGTCCGCATTTTGTTTTGATCGAAAGGGGCGCATCTCATGGAATTGTCCTGATCTGAATATGAGGGATGCTGCTTTCGGTTGTATTCTGGCATGTTCGCCGACCGCAAGACTAATAACATCGAATCTCCGTCAAATGTCGTGAATGGATACGGCAAATGCGGAAAAAACAGTAAGCTCGATCTACCTTCGTATTATCGCCTTTGGCTCAATTTCAACTTTATCGGATGTTGGGCATTTCGACAATATTCATAAGTTAAAAGGATGGATTAGGGCTACACTCATCCTGGCAATCCTGGCAGGCTTGTGTATCTTGGCCACGGCAAAAGAGGATCCTGCAGAAAAATGGATCAAAGACGGCTACAAACTAAAATGGAGCGGGTCGTTTGAGGAGGCTAATAAGAGCTTTGAAAAGGCCCTGGAGATCTACAACGAGGATCTTATGGCCAATCCAGGAGATCTCAATGCCCTGGAGAACAGGAGCCTTGCTCTCTTGAACCTGGGCAGGGTTGAAGAGGCAGTTTCGACACTCGATAGAGCGACCGAGAATGATTCCAACAATCCTTTAGCCTGGTGCAACAAAGGTTTCACTCTCATAACCATGGCGGAGCGCTATCCTATAGGTGCGGCAAATATGTACAATAAATCCCTTCCGGCATTCCAGAGAGCTCTGGATTTGGATCCCGATAATGCCGAAGCCTGGAGGGGCCAGGCCCTGGTTTATTCATATTTGGGGACCCAGGATAAAGCCCTTGCAGCCTTAGATAGAGCCATCGAGTTAAATCCTCTGTACGGACAGGCCTGGCTGGATAAAGGCAATCTTCTATTGAATACAGGAAGGGCTGATGAATCCCTTCAGGCATTGAACAGAGCATTGATGACAGATCCCAATAACCTCGAAGCCCTATCAGCGAAAGCAGAGGCTCTTTCAATTCTAGGCAGATATGATGAGTCAGCGGCGGCTTTTGACAGAGCAATGGGAACGAATTCCGGGGGTTTCGATTCCAGTCTGAGCAATGGCAATGGTAATGGCGATTGGCTATAAGCCGCTCTCTGTGGCCAAGGGGCAATTTATCAGTAGCAATTGAGCCGGGCAGGGATCAAGGAGCCAGGCCTGCATTGAGGGCAGCCGGCTCAACAGAGTGCAAATAGCATCTACTGTTCATTTGCGGCCTTTGCTGCTTTGCTACTCTTGCTACTTTCCTGCTTCTGCAAATTTCCTCCTTTTCCTACTTTCCAAAGTACTTAACGACCTCCTTTAGATGATCCCGGATGGGGATTTTTTGCGGGCATTTCTCCTCACACTCTCCACACTCCTGGCATTGGGATGCGAATTCGGGCTTTCCAGATAAGCATGCCACCAAGGACTATATTGTAGTTGAATTTGGCAACTTCTGGGGCATCAAACATGCAGGCGGTATTGTACATCTCAAAGCATTCGGGGATGCTGACGCCAGAGGGGCAGGGCATGCAATACCTGCAGCCCGTGCAGGGAATCTTGATTCTTTTCCCGTATTCGGCCTTGACCTGATCAAAGAGATCGAGTTCTGTCGGGGAAAGCGAGTCTGGAAGTCCCTTTTCAGCATAAGCAATGTTCTGCACAACCTGCTCGCAGTCCGACATACCGGAGAGGACCACCGTAACTTGGGGATGGTTCCAGACCCATTGCAGCGCCCATTCGGTTGGGCTTCGAGGGACTGGAGCAGTTTTCCATATATCGCTGATAGCTGGTATCTCTTTGCTGAGCATACCTCCTCTTAATGGTTCCATGACAACGACCCCCATCCCCTTTCCGGCCGCATACCTGAGCCCCTCGGTTCCCGCCTGGTACTCTTCATCCATGAAGTTGTACTGGATCTGGCAGAAGCTCCAGTCGTAGGCATCCACAATCTCCTTGAATAATCCCACTTCGTCGTGGAACGAGAATCCAGCATATCGTATTCTGCCGTCATTTATGGCTTCATCCAGAAACTCGGTTACGCGGAGATCGCGAAGTCTGTCCCAGAAAGGTTTCATGAGTCCGTGCACAAGGTAGAAGTCGATGTGGTCGGTCTGCAGACGCAGAAGTTGCTCGTTCAGATACCTGTCCATATCCTCACGTGATTTGATCAGCCAGCTGGGAAGCTTTGTGGCAAGACTAACCTTTTCACGATATCCGCCCTGAAGAGCGCGTCCCACGAACGGCTCGCTCTCTCCATTATGATAAGGATAGGCGGTGTCAACGTAGTTCACACCATTGTCGATAGCATACCTCAGCATCTTTGTAGCATGCTGCTCGTCGATCTGGCCATTTTCCTTCATTGGAAGGCGCATGCATCCGAATCCCAAGATCGAGAGCTTGGAATCCACTTTTTTCATCTTTCTGTAGAGCATAGTCATAGTCCTCCTCGAAACTATAGTTTACCAAAGTCAGTTTATATATATAGAATACTTCAGCATCCTTGTATCCAGATGTGTCTCATGAGACGGGCCTTCTCAGGACCCTGCCCTTTTGCGCAAATTCCCCGCCTGTTTTAAATATGCAGATGTGCTAATGGAAAATACCGGAGGTGAAGGCGACATGTGTACAGTTGGGGGCGGGCCGGACATAGGGGAAGTTGAAACTCTGGCAGCCAAAGATTATGAGTGCCTGGACTGCAATAACAAGTTTCAGGGCATGGGAAGAAGACCCATGTGTCCATCCTGCAAATCCAGGAACGTCAAGGCAGTCTAAGGGTCAGGCATCAGGGTCATCTGCAAGGTCATGCATATACTTCTGAAAGAGGATGAGATCGCCTATCTCGTGGGCCGAAGCGGCACTATAGCCATGGCCAAGACCAAAGGTATCTTTTTTTATCTGGAGACGGAGACCGCAGAGATCGTTCTATTCACCGAGCCTGAGGATCTTATGGTGGCCTCGTCCTTTGGCGGGGGGAAGAAGGTCAGGCGTGGTCTGCGATGCACTCTTTATCAGCTCCGTGAGCTTGGCGCGCCACTGATAGTGCTTCCCAAAGGCCATCCGGCATCGCCACGGCTGAATGTGGTGGTGTCCATTGGTCCACGCACGCGCCTGAGTTGCAGGATCCAGCCGGGAACCCACCCTGAGCAGAATGTGCTCTGCGGGTCAGAGGAGTTTCACGACCTGGAAGTGCTGGCCGAGCCTGGGGGTGCAGAGATAAAGAGCATAACAGGCATGGCAATGGATCCGGGCCAGATAATCATAGAGAAAATATAGATCATGAAATCCCTACATAAGGGTGATTTGCTGATGGCGGAGATAAGAGAAGACAGCCTGGTCAGGTACAGGGGCACGGGCACCATAGGAACAGTGAAGGTGCTCAAGGTTGAGGATGACGGAGAGACATGGGCCTTTCTGGACAGCACCGGACTTTACTACCGGCTGGATACCCTGGAGCTGATCGAGAAGGCTCCGGAGCGAAAAGAGCTGGAGGGCATGACCCTGGAGCAGATCCAGGAGCGGTTCAAGCAGACGCAAGATATGATGGATACGGTCAAGATGCAGGATGATAACCTGGAGACGGGCGGCTAGGATCGGCGTAGTAGTGCACGGCCCGGAGATCGTGGACTCGGGCAATGCGATGCTGCTGATCGATTATCTGAAAAAGCTGGGAGACGTAACCGCCGTCCTGGGCGGGACCATGGGCCGGGTGGCGGTCATAGATGCCGGACTGGAGGATGTGATCTCTATCCGTACCAGAAGGAGGCCCAGCCTCTCCATCCGGGATCTGGCTCCAACTTCGGATGTCATCTTTCTCCTCAACCAGGCCAAGAGCCGGGAGACCGGCCTGGCCTTCGGGTCTATGGTGGCGAAGGCCGCCGGGATTGGAAAGCCTCTCATTCAAATCGACTGCGGCGGGAGATTTGTGGCCAGACTCTCCCGGAAAAAGAAGACTCTGGAGGAGACAACTCAAGAGAAGGCGGCTCAGGAGAAGACGGGCTTGCGAATCAAGTCGCCTCGGAGCTTGGCCTGGATCTTTTGAGGTCGTCTCCAATCCATGGCGTCTCTCATCTGGGAGATACCATAAAGCGCACCCTGACTGGAGTCAATTCTGGCGAGCTGATCTCTGTAAATGGAACGGTTGTGGCCAGGGCCACGGGGCCCGGGTGGAGATCGAGGCCAAAGACGGCAGGATCGTTGGCATAAGAGGCGCTGATCCCAAGGAGCACGGCCTGGAAAAGCTGCATGATCTCCATAATCTCCATAAGCTGGATCTGGAAAATGCCATCATCCGCAGCGGCAGCATCCGGCGGAGCCTTGCCCGGCCGAGACTTGGAGCTATCGGAAACAAGGACGGGGGCGAAGGAGCATTTCATCGATCACTGTGCAGAAGATGCCTTCGAGGCAGCGCGGGGGGCCAGCGTGGCTGTTACTGTGGGAGACGATACCACTGCATCGCCGCAGATGTTCTCGCCCGCCTCGGCATTCCCGTCATCGGCATAGTGGACGGAGACCTCGACCGGCTGGCCGAAAGCCTCACAATGATGCCAGGAAGCATCATCATCCGGGTCGAGCCGGGATATGACGATCTCGTGGGCAGGCGTGTTTTGGACGAGATATTCCAGGGAAAGAAGAGGGTCTCTGACAGCTGCCGCTGATCTGGCAGAGAAGGTGAAAAAGCTGGCCGGCGAGCACCTATCGAGATTGAACAGATCAAATCCGATTTCTCTTAATCGCCTTGAGCTCCTGGAAAAAGACCGATGCAGTGGCGGTATCGCCCAGGCCGACGGTAATGCAGGGCTCTTTTGCCAGGAGAGACGGCATCAAGGATACGATTTCGCTCCCGGAGTCAAGATACGCCCCTCTGCCAGCTTTCAATGGCCCCATTGCGGCAAAACTCCTCCTCTTGCCTCGAGCCCTGCAGGATTGACCTCTATAGGAGGCTCTCCTGCTACAGAACCCGTGGCAGCCAAAGCCGCTGCAGCATCCGTTCCTCCCTGCAGGGCAGAAAGCTC
The DNA here is from genome assembly GCA_963702455.1 of uncultured Methanosarcinales archaeon. Lineage (GTDB taxonomy): Archaea > Halobacteriota > Methanosarcinia > Methanotrichales > Methanotrichaceae > Methanothrix. The sequence continues at coordinate 25,704 of CAVPCV010000003.1, read as the reverse complement.
TTCTCCGGCGGTGATCTTTCCCTTCAACATGACGCTCAGAATGTAGTCCCTGGTGTGAACCGCCACTCTGAAAAGCCCCAGTCGCTCTCGCAGCCGCTCCGCCGCCTGAATTGTCTCAGGCCACCGGCCGGCCAAATGATCCTTCTGCTGCCGCCAGCTCATCCTCATTCCAGCCCAGGCTGTCCACAGGCAGGCGTGGAATAAGAGATTGCATGATCTCAGGATTCTGGAAGTTGCCCATCTCGGCATGGATGAATATATTCGGGTTCGTCTCCTTCCATGATTTGATCTGCGCGATTTTCTGCGGGAAGATCTCCCTGTACTCCTTAAGAGGGGCCAGGTGAAAACCGGAAAGTAGAGCACCATCAAAATTCTGGATATTATCCCGGCAATAGGAATCGAAATGCTCGCTGGAGGCGAGCTTTGCGTTCACCGGGTCGTAGGAGGCAATAAAACGATTAGCCGATGGTGCAATTATTCTGCCCTCGGGAGCTGCAACGGCATCTCCTCTTTTAAATTGAAAGACAAAATGCACCATCTCTTTGTCTATTTCGGACTCTCCAGCCGCCCGGTCGGGCTTTTTCAGGATTCCAGAAATGGGGATGCCCACCTCCGGATGAAGCATGCTGACCAATCTCGGTCCCAGTATCGGTGCATTCAGAACGGTCTGGGCTCCCAGTGCGGCCAGGACATTGGCCATGATTCCGGCGTTGCCGCCCAGGCGGAATTGCCAGCGAAAGGACTCCTTGATCTGTCGGGCCACCTCATGTTTCTCGATCAAGATCTCCGCTCCGGATCCTTGCTTCATGCAGAATAAGAGAGATGATATAAGATCATCCCGGCTGCCTATCGACCCTCTCAGCTCGCTCTTTACTGTTGGGGCACAGCCCGACTTGATGAGGCTGGATACTTCCTCTCCCCGCAAATTATAGACAGCATCGATGTTAACGGGATAGGCGCAAATGATGTTCATAAATAATCTCCTGAAAGCCATCTCCACTTGCCTGGAAAGTCCTGCCCAGATTTCGGGATTTAGGGCCAAACGGCGACTCCTTATATAGCCTTTTCGACAGAGTTCACAGGGTACGAACGGACCAGAAAAATTTATGGACATACAGCTCGCTGAATCTACGATCAGTGTTTGCCCGACATACGTGGCAAACATCTCAATATAGAATAAAAAATCTTATGCAGCCAGGAGCTCATCCCTTGATAAGAGCTATCTGTCTTGTCTTGAGGTGGGCTTGTATATTTGCCATAGCTATTATAATTTCGAAATTTTCCGTCTTCGCCGTGGATGATGCATTCAGCGCCTTCATTTTTGCAGATCTCCCGCGCGCGCAAAATTGCCTCGGCTTTTGTCCCGGCATGACTTGATGCTCGCTCTGCATGAGGCTTCTTGATATCCCAGCCACTATCTGGATTCTTTACCACGTGTCTTTCATTTCGCGCCATATATTCCTTTATGAGTTATCTAAATATATAAAAAATGTGGTTCGCGCAAAAGAAAATTATCAATCGGGAATAGTTTTTTTACATTTTAATTTTAAAAAAAAGTTTTCATTTTGGTCGCCGTAATGCGTGTCACCGCCGTTGAGCCCTGCTAGAAACCGTAAGACAGCGGTGGGAAGGAAACAGGCGGGTCGTCTTGGATATAGCGGGTGGTTACAGGAGCGATACATACATAGATAGTTGTGTCGCCTATAGTCTCACCTCATAAATATATTGGGTGTTTTTACTATTTCAACTTATTCCTGAGGTATGGAGTGGGGCTCGCAAATCTCACGCTAGAGCTTCATCCTTTTATCTTCTCAGAATACCAGGAACTGAACTCCCATCACTGTGGCTGTAACGATTACTCCGGCGACGAGGACACCAGCCACGATGGCCGCGAAAGCCGGCCAGAAACGAAAGCCGAGCAGGAAAGCAACTGCGCAACCTGTCCAGGCTCCCGTCATGGGCAGCGGGATGGCGACGAATATGGCCAGAGCCGTCAGACCGAAGCTTTCATGATCCCGAATGCACTTACTGCGCGTGCGAGCGAAGAGCCAGGTGAAGAACTTCTCACCACAGGCAAAACGCCTCAGATAATCTGAGACCGGGCCCAGAAATAGAAGCAGGGGAATTATGACCAGCACATTGCCGAAGACGGATAAGAGGTAAGCCTGCAATGGCGAGTACCCGTAGACTCCGATGGCCAGCGGTATGGCACCCCGGACCTCAGATATGGGAAGGGCTGCCACAACCAGAGTAATCAGCCATTCAGGAACTATAAAGACCACCAGGATATGGATTTGACGATGCTATCACTCGCCTACTGTTCCTTTGATCTCCACCTTGAAGACCGCCTCTTGGGTCGGAGAAGACACAGAGATGGTCAGATCCACGGGGATCTTTCCGATAGCAATAGATAGCGGAGCATCGGAGCTCGCGACCTCTACCTTTACCCCCTGGGACAATCTGGTGAGAGCGCCGACGATGGCACCAATATCGATCGTCTGTGAAACGGCTCTCAAATCTGGAATTATGGTGATCGGTGCAACCTCGATGGGCTCGATGGCAATTGGGTTCTGGGAGTCGCCGGATACCCTGGCGGAGATGGGATTTTGGGCTTCCCCCGAGACCTGTACGCTCAAGGCGCCATCCTTCCCTGTTCCCTTTACCTTGGCAACGATTGGGTACTTCTCCTGGTCCTCTGATCCCTGTACTTTTGCCCTGGCATCTGCATCGACTTTGAAGGTCACCATCATATCACGCAAATGGCTTTGCTTATTCTCAGATATAAAGATGGCATAGGGAAAAGGCTTGATTGAGATGGGCTCTCAGCAGGAAGGTTACCGAGAGTATGGAAGCGAAAGCCTGATATCTTCATGCAACACTCATCCGGTTTTGATGCTTGAAGTGGGATATCTACATATCGATAATCCAATTGCCATCATTTCTTCTCATGACCGGTCGGATTTTAGTAAATCCGCCGGCTTGCTCTTACTGGACGGCTTCGATCTGGATGAGGTTCCACTGACAGAGATGCAATCCTGCCTGGATGAACTGAAAAAAAACCGGTTTGGATCGCAATGGATCAGGAGCATTTGGCCTCTCCGTCACCTGTTCGGAAGATGAGCCGCTCTTAGAGGCAGCCAGGATCGCGAGCAGAAATCTCTGCCTGCTGGAACTGAGGATGTCCAAGATCCGCGATCCGATCCGGCTTTTGGAATTGATTCCTGAGCTTAAGCGCTGCGGAGTCACACTCTCCCTGAGGATCAGGCCGGAAGACCTATCCGATGTTCTTTTGCAGAAGCTCAATGAGACTGAGCTGGACATAATTCACCTCGACCTGAGGGGCTTGAATGGAGCCAGCCCTAAAATGGTGAAGAAAGCGGCAGATATCCGCGGTCCTGTCATCATGGCGCTGGCAGACGTGGGCGAGTTTGAAGACGCCAGGAATCTGCTGGCCATGGGGGCGGATGTTGTCACTCTTCGCGGAGCGGACCCCGAGTTTGCCGAATGGCTCTCTGGGGCATTGCTGGAATACGACTCATTGAGCGGCTGGTGCAATGCGCCCAAGCACATCTGCGCGGGCGGAGACCTGCGCGGCCTGGCCTACTGCTGCCCGCCGGTCAAGCACTGTGCTGTGTTCGGCGCTCTGAAGAGGGCGAACATGTCTCCGGAGGAGTTCGTGGAAAAGAAGATCTCCTTTGCCAGAGGCACGCCACTGGAGAAAGGGGACGGCACCTGCTTTGGAAGTCTGGTTTGGTGCTGCAAGATCAGCAAACTCTGCTACCTCCGGGACGCGGCACTGTCCAGAATCGGGCTCTCTGGAAAGGAGTACATGGAACTGAAAAAGAAGCTGGCAGAAGACCTGCTTCGCAAATCCTCCTGATTGAGATTACTATGAATTCGCCCGACCGCACGGCCCAGTGCGCCGTGCTGGCCATGCTCTTTGAGCTCTCTTCCAGTCCCAAGCCGGGCAACGTCGACCGCTGCCACGATTTTTCCGATGTCGGCTTTCATCATTTCTTGACAAGCGCCGTCTCCTCCTATCCCGTCTTCAGAAAAGCGGCTTGCGGCCAGGGTCGTCCGGGCTCGCTAATTTTGGAGGGCGTGCAGGCCTGGAAAGACTGGAACTTGAGAAGCAATACTCACTTCGGCTCCCTGGTGCTCATGATTCCAATCGCCCTGGCCGCGAGCAGGCCCGGCGGCGATCTGGAAGAGGAACTGCAGGGAGTCCTGGAGAGGACCACAGTCCAGGATGCCGTCGACTTTTACAGAGCCTTCGAATTGGCCGGAGCCAGAGTGACAGAGGTTGAGGAGTTCAGCCTGTTGGACACGGGCTCTGAAAACGCCTTGCGCCAGAGCGAAAAGACGCTACAGGAGCTCATGAAGCTCTCCATGGGCCACGATATTGTGGCTCGCGAATGGGCCACAAATTGTAAGCGATCTTTCCTGCTCGCGGATAGGCTGGCAGAGCAGACCGGTAAGTTCGGCCTGAACGATGGGATAGTCAGAACTTTCCTGGAAGCTCTGGCCGAGGTGCCGGACAGCCTGATCTCTGCCAAGTTCGGACCCGACAAGGCCTCCCTGGTCTCCCGCCAGGCAGCCGAAGCATTAGCAGATACAACCCTGGAAAAGGCCCGTCAGATGGACTGCGACCTCCTGGGCCAGGATATCAATCCCGGCTCCACGGCAGACCTGATTGCGGCATCTTTATTTATCTCCCTTCTGAGGGACTTGAGGTTTTGATCATGCTTTATGGCAATGAAGCTCTGGACGAGCTTGGCATACTGGACGGCATAAATGAGGTGATCGCGACTACAGAGTCTCGCGATCGGATCAATGCGGCGCCTCTGGGCATCATCAGAGACGGTGACAACCTGTATATCCGTCTCTTCTTAGGAACTCATACTTATGAAAATGTCCTGACCAAAGGGTGGTTCGTGGCCAACATAACCCATGATGCCTGGCTCTTCGCAGAGACGGCCCTGGAGGATCTCCCCCCGGAATACTTTATGAGGCGGGAAGACCTGCCCGTGCTGAGAGATGCAGAGGCCTGGGTGCTGTTCAAATGCGAGACCTTTGCCTCAGATATCATCATCGCCAAAGTGGAGCCGGTAAAGGGAGAAGTCTTGAGAAAGGACTTTCGCGCCTGCAATCGGGGAGCAAACCTGGTGATCGAAGCGGCCGTGGCGGCAACAAGATATATGGCTCTTCGCACGGATTCTTATTTTGAGGAACTGATGAAGACGCAGAGGATCATCAACCGCTGTGGAGGTCCGAGAGAGCGGGAGGCCATGGACCGGCTCATGGAAAGGGTGGACAGCTTTTCGCATGTGAGATAGAAATGAACATGCTTGAACGATTGCCTTCGGGCTGCCAGAGCCTGGATCTCCTCCTGGGCGGAGGGTTTGAATCAGGCGTAATAACCCAGGTTTACGGGGAGTCGGGCACAGGAAAGAGCAACATCGTCTTGCAGCTGGCGGTGCAGGCTGTGGCCCGCGGCTTTCGCGTCATCTTCATAGATACAGAGGGCTTCAGCGCGGAGAGGTTCAAGCAGATTGCCGGCGCCGGCGCGGAAGAGATGGCAGCAAAGATCATGATCTTCGAGCCCATGAGCCTGGAGCAGCAGGCGATAGCCATCAGAGAAGCTTCCAAGATCGCTGGGAGGGATCTGGGGCTGATAGTCCTTGATTCAGCTACATCCCTTTACCGCGTGCTCCTGGAGGCGGATGATAACCGGTCTATGCGCCGGGCTCTGACAGTCCAGCTATCCGAATTGCAGGAGATCGCTCGAAGGCACAGAATTCCCGTGGTTATCACCAACCAGGTCTACACAGATATCGAGAACAACGGGCTGAGGCCAATGGGTGGCACATCACTGGAGCATATGTGCAAAGCGATTGTCTTCTTGGAGAAGAAAGGCGAAGGTTTGCGCAGCGCCCGGCTGATGAAGCACCGCTCTCTGCCGGAGGGAGGATTGGCAGAGTTCCGGCTAACGGCGCGCGGCGTAGAGTAGTTAGAGCCGAAGCCTCATGATGATGGCCGCCTCGCCATCGGAATAGTATGCCGGGACGATGCCGATCATCTGGAATCCCAGAGTGTAATAGAGCGCCTGGGCCTTTTTATTGCTTACTCTGACCTCGAGTGTGGCACTCAGCGCGCCCATTTGCCTGAAGATCTTGAGTGTATCCAGCATAAGCCTCGTGCCAATGCCGCGGCACTGGTAGCCCGGTTTTACTGCCAGCCAGAAGACCCTGCCCTCAAAGGGTGCATGCTTAAATCCCAGGATAAAGCCGGCCACAATTCCGCCCACTTCGGCGACGAGAGTGCTGCCGGAATGGTATTCATAAAAGGCGGTGAAGATGCTCGGATCGTACCCTCCGAAGACCTCCTGGTCGATCTCCAGGGCTGCTATCAGGTCGTCAGGTCCTAATCTCCTGATTATTACGGCATCCTTGAGGATCGCCTCACCAATCCCATCCTTGAGCCGTCTTTGAATCTGTTCCTCGGGCCACATTCTATCTCTGCCAGGGATTTTTCAACGGAAATAGTTTATCCGACAGAAGGTTGGGGACGGATTAACTATACTGGAGATTCTGACTGGCGCCTTCAACAGCCACCTGCATCGCTACAAGATCCTTTTTCATCAGCTGCAACTACTCCTGTATCTCAGCCTTCTGGACGGCAACTTCACCGAACTGGAGATCCAACGAGTCTCACAGTCTTTCAATCATGACCATCCTGGGGGCAACGCTTTGGGATACTGCCAAAATTTTTCTCAAATTGTGTCCTATTTCGGCTATTTCCGTTTTTTGAGGAGTTCTTCGAGGCGGTTCATGCTTTCGGTTGCCCCTTCCTTCATCCCTGAGCTGAACATGCCGTCACGGTCTTCAACCGTCTGAAAGAGATCGGTGACCGTCAGTCTCGTCTTACCTTCGAAATCTTCGAACACCGACGTTTCAAGTAATACATGGCCCGGCATACCTTCAAATTCAAATGTGTGGACTTCCCGCTCGGGCGGCACGATTTCCCCATAAACGCCGTTAAAAGCATACTTGTTTCCATCCTGGTCGCGCTGGATAAATCGCCAAACTCCGCCCGGTATCACGTCCATTTTTTCAACAGTAGTCGTATATCTTTTCGGTCCCCACCACAGTGGAATAAGATCCGGATCCGTGCTTGCCTTGAACACCAGCTCTCGCGGCACGTCAAAGATGCGGGTTATGACGACCTCCCGATCAGACGGAAGCTCAAACGTTGGGACATTTTTTCCGGAGATAATCGATTTCTCCGTTTCCAGGTATTTGGCAAGCTTGTCGAAGGATTCGTTCCAGCCCTGCTCTGCACCCTCGCCATCTGCCCCCGGCGGCATGCCAGTATGTCGCAGGGTAAGCTCTGTCTTGCCATCCATGTTCTTCGAAGATCACTGTTATCAGCATTTCAAGCGGAAAATCTTTGCTCATTCCGTAGTACGAAGCCGGAACAGTGTTGCCTTTCTCATCTGCGAAAGAATCTGTCATGACAAGTCGCTCGAAAGCCGCGATTTCACGGTAGACGCCTTTGCTCCAAAAGTCCTTGCCATCGGGTGATCGCATGCAGTTGAGATACTCACCACCTACTCGCAAATCGATCTTCGAAACTGGTGACGTAAAATCTTTAGGCCCCCACCAGCTCATAATGCGCTCGGGTTCTGTCCACGCCTTCCACAAGAGTTCTCGAGGTGCATCAAAAATGCGTGTGATAATCAGATCTTTCGTATCTTCCTTGGTCATTTGCGATCAATCCTTTTTATCATAAATAGTGTTTAAAAAGTTATTCAATCTTATGACACAAACCTTGAATTCTTGGCACGAAGTGTAAACAATTAAATAGATATTATCCTAATTATTGTTATACAGATAAACTTCCGAAATGGCAGTCCTACATATGGAAGATGTCGGCGACCTAAAAATATGCTATCACCAGTATCAAGTGATGCTACATTGACCCCCTTGCCAGGAAGGCCGCCTTGTGCCCCCCGAACTCGTACTCCCGTCAAAGCGCTCCCAGCAGTCCTCGGCAGATGAGGGACTGGCAGCAGCAGTAGCCAAGTGCCCGGGCCTTTAAAGCCTGGTATTGCCATCAAGACGAACTTGAGTTAAATCCAAAGCAATCAGCACTCGAGTTCATCTAAATTCAATCCTTAATGCGAAATTTTCACGAGGCAGAGCTTCACAGATTGTCCCCCGCGGACCCTGGGTCAGGGGGTCCGCCACGGCCATAAGTTGGCCCCGTCGCCCCAGCGCGTAACTCCCGCGTTTAACCCCGAAGGAAGAGGTGGAATAATTTTTTCGTCTGGATAAGATATGCTAATGTTGATCAACTCCAGATAGGACCCGTTTGATGTAGGCAAGGACTGCTTTCTTGTTTTTCTTCCGGCGGGGCCATGTGTCGGCCCTAAAAGAGAGTGCAAATTTTGGGCCATGTCTTTTCAGACATGGAGATTTGGCCACGAATCAAGAATCGACCATAGCAAGTGCTGCAGCATCATTCCTCATAGGTTTCAGACTCCTGCAATCACTCTCCAATCCTGTGCTCGTACCCTTTCGCCTCGATCCGTCTCCTCTCCCCTTTCCGCTCCATCCAGATCCCCTCTTCCACCACGTCCCCGATAACCGTCAGGGCACATGCTTTCCTGACCGCCTCCAGCCCCTCTGGCTTTACCGTGAAGACCAGTTCGAAGTCCCCGCCCGCGCTCATCACCAACTCCCGCGCCTTCTCCTGACCCACCATCTCCACCAGGCCTGCGGCCACCGGCAGACTCTCCTCCTTCACCACAAACCCTACCCGGCTCACCTCCGATAGATCGGAGAGCGAGAGACCAAGGCCGTCGCTGTTGTCCATCATGGCCGTGACCGCCCGGCTTTTCGCCAGAGCCCGACCCTCTTTCAGACGGGGCTCAGGCTCCAGCAGACTTGTTATGAACTCGCTCTCCACTCCGTGCTGCCAGGCCCACAGCCCTCCGCCAGCGCGGCCGAGCGCGCCGGTCGTGCAGAGCAGGTCGCCTGGGCTCGCTCCGCGGCGTCGGAGCACCAGATCTTTCTCAACAAAGCCCAGGGCCGTGCCGGTGATGGTCAGCTCCTGATGCGAGTCGGTGTCGCCGCCCAGAACTCGTGTGCCATAATAGCTGGCACATTCCCCGAAGCCGCTGAAAAGCTCGTCGATAAAATAAAGATCCGCTTCCGGCGGCAAGCCCGCGGCGATTAACACCCCAGTGGGCTCTGCACCCATGGCAGCGATGTCGCTCAAATTCACCGCAACCGTCATCCAGCCCATCTGCCAGGGGTTCATGATACCGGGAAAGTCGGTCTTCTGGTGCAGCATGTCCGTGGTGGCTACAAGATAACGGTCCCCGGCATCTATAACAGCACAGTCATCGTTCTCCACGCCGCCCAGGATCTCCGAGATGCGCCGGATCAGCTCTCTCTCTCCAATAACATTTCCTTGAGACATGGATGCTCGCCCGCTTTTTTCTTGCCAAAGCCGGATAGAAAGCTATTAAATTTTAAGATGATTACTTCATATTACCATGCCCGATTACAAAAGACTATTTATTTCCGTCCTTCTCGCCCTCTGCGTCGCAGCGCTTCTCGCAATTTTGCCGCCGTCGTCCGCGGCCGAGACCCGCGTCTGCCCGCAGGGCTGCAATTATGCCAGCATCCAGGCCGCACTGGGTAGTGCAACGCCAGGAGATACCATATCTGTGGAGACTGGAACCTACCGCGAATCCCTGATAATTGGCAAACCTGTAAATCTGCACGGCCTGGACATGGGCAGCGGAAAGCCCACCCTTGATCCGGAGAAAGGAAGGGTAATTCTGGCCGCCCAGGGGGCAGTTCTGCGGGGTTTTGTTGTTGGCGGCCCTGCTGCGAACGGGGCTAATAGTGGCGACTGCACCCTGGAGGTCGTCCTTCCCGCCACCATCTTCCTCAACGACTTCAATAGCCAGAGCGGCGTCTGCGCGGAGGATGCGGCATACTGGAATTCCAGCGAAGGGATAAATTACCAGTTCAATAGCCGCGTGCTGCGCAGCCGCCTGGGCAACCACTGGGCCGACTATGCCGGAACGGACGGGAATGGCGACGGTATTGGCGATGAGCCCATGATCCTGAACGATAAGAATGTGGACTACTATCCTCTCATGCAGCCCGTGGACAACTACATAATTCAGGATGAAAAGGAGACGAAAGTGCAGTTGATCCAGGCCAGGGTAAACGAATCGTTCACCATCTCCATACCTGCCAATCCCACTACAGGATATAATTGGACCGCAGACTACGATTACGTCCTCCTCGAGCAAGGGAGAACTGAGTTTGAGAAGTCCCCATCCGGGGCACTGGGCTCAGGCGGCACATCTGTATTTGTCTTCACGCCCTTGAAGCCGGGCAAGACGACCATCTACTTCGTCTACAAACGGTCCTGGGAGAACATTGTGGCAGACACAAGAGCCTTCCATGTAGACATTTCCAGATAGAGTAGAAGATATAGCCGCCTCTGGCAAAATGGATCTGACCCCAAATCCTTTTTCTGGAAAGCCATTTATGCCAGGGAGACAAAAGCCAAACCTCGGAGCATTTTCATGGTGGAGACAGGAAGATTAAGGAAGAGCGATACCACTGAGATCGTAGTTCAGAAGACCGAATTTCACGGAACTGTAGGAATTGACATCCGCGAGTATGTGACCAGCGAGAGGTACACAGGATGGTCCAAGAACGGAATTCGCATCCCGGTGGAGAAGTGGAAGGAGTTCAAGGAGATCCTGGACAAGGTAGACATTGCTGAAAAATGATTGCATGAGCCTCTGGCAAGCTCGCCATGACTGAGCCATGAAGTATTTATATAGTGATGACCATCAACCCCTGATCATTACAATCCTTAAGGAGATTTCAATTTGGCAAAATCCGATATCAAATCTGAGGTTAAATCAGATCCAAAAACCGAGGCAGAAAAGCCTGCGCTCAAAAAACCAGAGGTCAATATCGGCATGGTTGGCCATGTCGATCACGGCAAAACCACTCTTGTTAAGTCGCTCTCCGGAGTCTGGACCGATCAGCATAGCGAAGAGGTCAAAAGGGGCATCTCCATTCGCCTGGGCTATGCGGATGCGACCTTCAGAAAGTGCCCGAAATGCGCGGAGCCGGATAATTATAGCGTAGAAGAGAAATGCCCACACTGCGGCACAGAGACTGATGTTCTGCGAACCGTTTCCTTCGTGGACTCTCCGGGCCACGAAACGCTCATGGCCACAATGCTCTGCGGAGCCGCCATTATGGATGGTGCGGTGCTCGTCATCTCTGCCAATGAGCCCTGCCCCCAGCCGCAGACCAAAGAGCATCTCATGGCCCTCAACATCTCAGGTATCGATAAAATCGTGATAGTGCAAAATAAGATCGATCTCATGTCCCGGGAAGAAGTAATGGAGCACTATCGCCAGATCAAAGATTTCATAAAAGGAACCGTTGCCGAAAATGCATCCATTGTGCCAATTTCAGCTCAGCAGAACCTGAATGTCGATATGGTCATACAGGCCATCGAGGAGAACATACCCACGCCGTCCCGAGACATTAACAAGCCCCCCTTGCTGAAGGTCGCTCGATCCTTCGACATCAATAGGCCAGGCGCCACGCCGGAGGGCCTCAAAGGCGGAGTCATCGGCGGCTCCCTCAGCCAGGGAGTGCTGCACATAGGCGACAAGATAGAGATCTGCCCGGGCAGGCTGGTGGAATACGAAGGCAGGAAACAATGGGTTCCCATCCAGACCAAAGTGGTAACTCTTCTGGCCGGAAGTCATGTCCAGGATGAGATCACTCCCGGCGGCCTGATGGGCGTAGGCACTCTGCTCGACCCCATCATGACCAAGAGCGATGCTCTGGTGGGCCAGGTTGCAGGCGAACCCGGCAAGCTTCCGCCCGCAAGAGGCACTTTTACCATGAATATGCAGCTCCTGGAAAGGGTCGTGGGAGTTACGGACGAATCCAATGTAGAGCCCATCCACTCCAGCGAGCCGCTCATGCTCAACGTCGGCACAGCCACAACCGTGGGAGTCGTCACCAGCGCTCGTGAGGGCGGTGTGGTGCAGGTGCAGCTCAAGAGGCCAGTCTGCGCCGATAAGGGAGACCGCGTGGCCGTGAGCAGGCGCATCGGCGCCAGATGGCGGCTCATTGGCGTCGGCACCATAATTGAGTAATCGAGTGACATGAAGGAAATCCTCGATGTAGATAGCATAAAGGTAATCATCGACACAAACGCATTGATGGTGCCCGAGCAGTTCGGAGTGGATATCTTCAACGAGCTGCAGCGTCTGGGATATGTGCAGTGGATCGTCCCGGCCCAGGTTCTGGGAGAGCTCCGTTCTCTGGCAACCAAGGCCGACAAAGGAAGGGACAAAATTGCAGCCCGCGTGGCACTGGGACTTTCCGAGCGCTGCCGTATCGTTGGAGAAGACAATTTTGATGCCGATCAAGCCATCGAGGAGCTGGCCATAAGCGAAGGCGCAGCCGTCTTCACCAATGACAAAGCTCTGAAGAAAAGGTTATTTAGTAAAGGCATCACCGTAATATACCTGCGCCAGGGGCGGTATCTAGAGGCGACGAAGAGGGAGTATTGATGTATAAGAAGATGAAGCTTAAGGGTGTGGCCAAGATCGAGCCGGATCATCTGGGTGATCCCCTCGAGGCGGCGGTGGACAAGGCACTGCGCGACAAATACGAGGCAGTAGTTGACAAGTCTTTAGGAACCATCGTGGCCGTGCTCGGAGCGGATAATATTGGAGAAGGTCACATCCTGGCCGGAGACGGGTCCATTTACTACGAAGTAAATTTCGATGCCCTCGTCTTCAATCCCGAGATGCAGGAGATCATCGAAGGCGAGATCGTGGAGATCGTCAAATTCGGTGCATTCCTCTCTTTAGGACCATTCGATGGCCTTCTGCATGTCAGCCAGATCACCAATGAGTATATATCTTATGATGAAAAGAACGCGCGGCTGGTCAGCAAAGAGTCGAACAAGTCCTTGGCAGAAGGGGATAAGGTTCGAGCCAGGGTTATAGCCGTAAGCCTGAATGAAAAAGAGCCTCGCGAGAGCAAGATCGGGCTCACCATGAGGCAGACGGGCTTAGGAAAACAGGAGTGGCTTGAAGCCGATACTAAAGCTAAAGCGGAAGTAAGCGTTGAGGCAGAGGCGAAATGACAGAGCAGGCATGCAGAGAATGTCGCAGAATAGTTGAGGGGCAGGTCTGTCCCATCTGCAACTCAGCCTCGCTCAGCAAAGACTGGAGTGGATATGTCGTGATCATCGATCCCAAAGAGTCGATCATCGCGCAGAAGCTGGAGATTACCCTTCCCGGAAAATATGCTTTGAAGGTGCGATAGTTTGCGTCTACTCCGTCTTCCAGACGAGCTGCGACTTCAGCTGAAAGATCCTCTGGGCAGGCTGTTCAAGGGAAATGGTCTGGAATGTGCTACAGCTATGAAAAAAGAGCTGATAGCCGCCAAGAAAGTTGCAGCGGTCGGCGATATGACGGCATTCTATCTTTTGAAAGCATCCATAGTGCCGGACCTGGCCGTCGTCGACAACAAGACCAAGAGGATGCCTGTTCCAGATCACATCCTAACGAGTCTGGATCACGATAGCTATAAGACGATTGAAGTAAAAAACCCTGCGGCAACTCTGACAAGAGAGCTCATAGACCTGATCAGAGAATCTCTAAAGGGCGACCAGCGGGTGAAGATAGTAGTAGATGGCGAAGAGGATCTGGCGACGCTTCCAGCCATACTCTATGCCCCCTTGGGTTCCGTGGTGGTTTATGGCCAGCCCGATGAAGGAAGCGTCCTGGTCGATGTTACGCCTGAGATGAAGACGCGAATTGATGAATTTATGAAGCAAATGATAGTGGAGGAATGAAGTTGGATATACAGGTTATAGAAGAAAAGAACAACCCCAACCTGAACAGGCGGGAGATTGTTTTCAAGGTTATTCACGATGAGTCCACACCTTCCAGAAAGAGCGTTGTGGAGAGATTGGCGGCTACATTGAACTCGAAGAGCAGCCTCGTCTTCGTGGACAGCATGAAGACGGAGTTTGGAAAGCGCGAGACCATTGGATATGCCAAGATCTACGAGACTGCAGAAAGGGCCAAGCAGGTGGAGAGAGTTCATATCATAGAGAGAAACACATTCACCAAGCCCGAGGAAGCCAAGCCGGAGGCAAGCTAGATGGCAGCTGCAAAGAAGGGCAAGAAGGGTGAGGTGAATGGTGCAGCCAAATATTATGAAGTGAGCGGAGACACCATCAAGACCAAGAAATCTGTTTGCCCGCGATGTGGAAACGGCGTATTCCTGGCGGAGCATGGAGACCGTCAGAGCTGCGGCAAAGTGCGGTTATACGGAGTTCAAGAAATAGTCTATTCGAGCCCCAGGTCTAAGCCCAGGTCTCTATTCTTGGACCTGATTCACTCTTTTACTGGATATTGCAGGGTAGTTATTTAAGATAAGAAGAACATCTACCTGATGGTGTTTATTTGGCTCTATTTAATACTACCATCATAGCTCTGCTGATTGTGTTAGTCATTCTATTCCTGGCCGTAAAGATCGTTCGAGAGTATGAACGAGTGGTCATATTTCGCCTGGGACGCTTCAGCGGAGTGAAGGGGCCCGGCATATTCCTTATAATTCCCATCATCGATCGAGTAATTCAACTCGACCTGAGGGTCTTCACCATCGACGTGGCCAAGCAGGTGGTCATAACCAAGGACAACGTGAGCGTGGAAGTGGATGCGGTCATCTACTACCGGGTGGTCGATCCCGCTCGAGCCATCATTCAGGTGGAGAACTACAAGATGGCCACTTCTTTGCTGTCGCAGACCACCTTGCGGGACGTTCTGGGCCAGATCGAACTGGATGATCTTCTCTCCAAGCGCGATGAATTGAACAAGAAGCTGCAAGAGATCCTGGATAAGCATACCGATCCCTGGGGAATCAAGGTAACAGCAGTCACACTGCGGGACGTCGCTCTGCCCGAATCGATGAGAAGGGCAATTGCCAAGCAGGCGGAGTCGGAGAGGGAAAAGAGGTCACGCATCATTCTGGCGGATGGCGAGTTCCAGGCCTCCAAGACCATGACCGATGCCGCCCGGCTTTATGAAGAAGTTCCTGCAGCTTTGAAGCTGAGGGAGCTGCAGACTCTGGTAGATATCGCCAGGGAGAAGACGCTCATCGTCGTCACTCCTGCAGGCGATACGGGGACGGGCTCAATTGCAGGTCTGACGGCCGCTCTGAACCGGGAGCTTTCCGAAAGGGAATCGAACCGTGTGGATGAGGCAAAGCGAACGGCCTTAAGAGAAGCGGATACTGAGGCAGCAAGATCCAGGAGATGAAAAGCATATGACGGCAATCCGGTCCGGCTCGGTATCAGGGAACAGAGCGGGCCGAATTGACCTTCTATTTTTAATTTTAATTTTATTGCTCTCGGCCAACCTTGCCAGCCCGGCCTCTGCCGGATCGAACGGGTCGGTCCTGGCCGTCAAGTTGCAGGGTGCCATAACGCCCGTCAGCGACGACATTGTTCTCGCCGCCATTGGTGCAGCGGAGGCGGAAGAGGCCCTGGCTTTGATGATTCTTTTGGACACACCGGGCGGCGGCCTGGCAGAGACCACAGAGATCCTGAGGCAGATGGAGGAGACGAAGCTGCCTGTAATCGTCTATGTCTACCCGGAAGACGCCTTCGCCTGGTCTGCGGGAACAATCATTCTGGTCAGTTCCGATGTGGCAGCCATGGCGCCGCATACTATCATCGGCTCAGCTCAGCCGGTACAGCTCTCTCCCACAGGTGGAACAGTGCCGATAAACGACAGCAAGACCATCAATGCCATCGTGGCCCTGATCGAGGAGAAAGCGAGAAAGCACGGGCGAAACACGACAGCAGCCAGGGAGTTCGTGCTCTCCAATCTGAACCTGAACGCTGATGAGGCCAGGAACTACAGCGTCGTGGAGTACATTGCAGCCTCGCCTGAGGATCTGCTGAGCCAGATCAACGGCAGCAGGGCGAAGAATGGCACTCTGATTACAGCAGGGGCAAAGGTAGAGTATTTTGATCCTCCACTAAATCTGCAGTTCCAGTCGCTCCTGTCGGACCCCACGATTGCCGGATTGCTGATGTTGATCGGCCTTTATGCCCTTGTATTCGGACTCTCCAGCCCGGGAGTGGGTGCAGAAGTCTTTGGCGTGACGGCCCTGGCCATGGGACTGATTGGACTGGGCTTTAATGTGAATATTGGAGCTGTTTTCCTGCTCCTGCTGGGATTGGGGCTGATCCTGGTAGAACTTCACAGCCATTCCTTTGGAATCATGGCCGTGGCTGGCCTGATATGCGTAATCGCCGGCAGCGTCCTTTTCGTGCCCACCAGCTTTCCCCAGTGGTACGTTCCGGGAAGCTACCAGCAGTCCATGGCCTTAGCTCTCATTCTGCCCTCGCTGATACTGGGCTTATTCCTGGCCCTTGCCATTTATAAGGTGGCCCGGGCCAGATTTGCTCCGCTGGAAAACGATCAATTTGTTGGCGAAGAAGCAGAGGCCATCGACAGGCTGGACCCGGAAGGCTATGTGCTTTTCCAGGGTGAGTACTGGAGAGCGGAGGCAGGGGAGCCGGTGGAGAAGGGCGAGACTGTGGTGATTGTGGCAAAGGCGGGGTCGAGCCTGCAGGTGAAGCGAAAACCGAATTAAGAGGAGATCTGATCTCTATGTCAATGATCGGTGCCATTCTGTTTGCCTACCTGCCCGCCTATGCGGCTCTGCATAGCCTCCTGGCAAGCAGGCAGTTCAAGAGTCTCGTCTGGCGCATCTTCGGGCCCGGCATGGATAGCTGGTATGTAAAGTTCTTCAGTATCTTCGCCGCCATCACCCTGGCGCCATTAGCACTGCTTTTTTTGTCGTCTCCCGGCAAGAGACTCTACACAATCAAGTCGCCCTGGCGCTGGCTGATGGTTGTAGGTCAGCTCATGGCGAGCCTTACCACAGTCCTCGCCTTCACCAACGCACCTCACAGATTCTCCATAAGCCAGCAGCTTCGCAAGGCCGAGAATCCGGAGCCGCTCAATCCGCGAGGCATCTATTGCTTCGTGCGGGATCCATTCCTCCTCTCCGGCCTCTTGCAGATGTGGCTTACTCCATTTATGACCTCCAGGCTATTGGTCCTTTACGCCATGACATCGGTTTACCTCTTCCTGGGATCACTTCATTGGGAGAAAAGGCTGCGATATCAGTTCGGCAAAGAGTACGAAGAGTACCAGAAAGAGGTGCCCAGGGTTATTCCCAAGGCGCTGAAGTCGAAAATATAAGAATTATTTTAATCCTTTAAAGCATTCCTCCAGATGTTTTTCGTTCATCTTCTTCGTCACCAGGCTTACAGCTACGGTTACCAGTATCGCCAGCAGGCAGGGCTACCACTATGGGTCCACCACCGGCCAGGGCATCTGAGTGATCAGGACGTCTCTGCCCAGGAGCATCTTGCATATCCCCAGAGGCACCGCCTCGGCTTTGTGGATGAACAGATACCAGAATACGGTTACGAATGTGCCGGTAATAAGCCCGGCCATGGCTCCGGCCCGGGTGGCTCCTCGCCAGTAGAGGGCAGAGGTGTACATGGGAAGGAAGGCGGCAGCACACAGGCCGAAGAAGATCGCCGTGCCGCGAGCGATTATGTTCGCAGGCAGGATGTAACCGAGGATGACGGCAATTATTATGGCAATTATTATTCCCATTCTCGTGATCAGTATGGAGCTTCCGCCCTTTTTCTGGGTTAGCGTCTCGTAGATATCCCTGCCTATGGCGCTTCCCTGGGCATGGAACTGGGAGCTGGAGGTCGACATAGCTGCCGCCAGAAGCGTGAGCATGAAGAGGTAGACGAACCACTCCGGCAGTGGCGGCGTTGATATAGATGGGAATTATGCTGTCGGCATTGCCCTTGGCAATATTCATGGATATATTGTCCCTGGGTCTGGTAGAAGAACACATTGGAGAGAGCCCCCACCACGAAGGCAACGCCGGTCATGGCCAGAATGAAAATGCCTCCAATCAATACGCCCCGGTTCAGCTCCCGGTTGGACTTGACGGTCATGAATCGCACCACGAGCTGAGGCATGGCCAGAACTCCAATTCCCACGCCCATGACGATGGTAGATATCAGAGTCCACCACCAGGTGCTGCCGAAGGTGGGCATTGATGTCCAGCCGGTGTGACCCTGGGCAGCGAGTTTCGCCGGAACCAGATACGCCATATCCGTGAGAGCCTGGTGAGCGGCCGTTATTCCTCCCAGATGGAAGTAGGTCATGACCAGGAGAAAGACCATGCCCACGAACATGATGGTTCCCTGCATGGCGTCGGTGTACATGACTCCGCGCAGACCTCCCCAGATCACATAGGCGGCGATGATGACGGAGTAAATGAGCAATGCCACATCGAAGTCTATGGCAAGAGTCGTCTCCATGAAGCGCGCTGCCCCGATCAGGACCACCGAGGCGTAAAGCGGCATGCCAAGGAAGATCACAAGGCCGCTGAAATACTGGATGAATTTGCTGTCAAATCGCTTGCCTAAAAGCTCGGGGAAGGTCATGGCATTGAGGTTGTGGCCCATCTTCCTGGTGCGCTTGCCATAGACTATGAAGGCCACAAAGATGCCCACGAAGATGTTGAGCAGCGTCAGCCACAACAGGCCCATGCCGAAGAGACCGGCTGTGCCGCCGAAGCCGACGATGGCCGAGGTGCTGATGAATGTGGCACCATAGCTCATGGCCATGATGTAGGGGTGGGTCTTTCTGCCCGCCACCAGGTAGCCCTCTGAGTCCTTGGTTGATTTCCAGCCTCTGTAACCCAGATATAGGGTGGCCAGCAGGTAGATCAGAATAATGACATTGAGTAGAAGAAGATTCATTTAAATCACAACCCCAGCTCTTTTTCCTGCATCTCTTCTTCACCGGTCTTCCCAGGCGGCTTCCTCTTTAATCTCGCAGCGCCTCCAGCTCTCCTTCTCGATTCCAGTTTACGATGCCGTAAATCACGCACAAAAGCGCGCTAAAGATGCAAAGAAGATAGACGCCCCAGATCCAAGGATCATCAATGCCGAGCATGCTTAACACCAACCCTATCTGCTGCTTGCAGTCTCTATGCGCCAGCTACAACACAATATCTGCCTCTTCAGCGAAATGTCATGGTGTGTGGTAGCATGTAGCATTATGGCAAGCTATAAGGGTGTCGGTCAGGAATATATATTACAATTTATGCATATCAATGGTGTAATCGAAGGATAGGATTTAGAGGTGCAAGGCACTGCTGAACTGGATAATGAAAAAAGGAAAACTATATTTCCAGGACTGGCAAATGGAGGCGATCGCCTTGGTTAAATGAGTCAGGGTAGAAGATTGGATTTATCAATGGATCAATAAATGGATGCCCTGAAATTCTCCGGATGCTGTAAATGCTCGATACTAATATTTCTGTATTGGCTTTAGCTGCTGTTCTTCGATCCTCATCGCCGTCAGGCAGGTGGGGAAGAATTAGCCTTGCCATCTGGCAGATCATGCTGCTGGGCGCCTCTGTGGTTCTCCTCACAGGCCAGATCTCGCCAGAGGACGCTGTTCGCGCCGTAAACCTGGATGTGATGATATTTCTGGGAGCAATGTTCGTGATCGGAGAGTCCATGCAGGAGAGCGGCTATCTTCTATTCATCTCTTCAATCGCATCTTTGGCCGGGCCCGGAATCTGGATCAGCTCCTGCTTCTCATCCTGTTTGCCATGGGCTTTCTCTCCGCTCTGCTCATGAATGACACTCTAGCCATCATCGGCACGCCTCTCATGCTCTACTTTGCCCGAACGCTCAAGATATGCCCCCAAGCTTCTGCTCCTAACTCTGGCCTTTGCCGTGACCATCGGCAGCGCCATGAGCCCCATCGGCAATCCGCAAAATCTGCTCATCGCCGTCAATGCGGATCTGTCCAATCCCTTTCTCGTCTTTCTGCAGTATCTGTTTCTGCCTACAGTTGCCAACCTTCTGCTGGCCTATCTGCTGCTCAGACTCTTCTACAGAGGGCAGTTTCAGAACAGTCGCTGCAGATCTGCCAGGAAGAGATCTCGGACCCGGCATTGGCCCGTCTCTCCCGCATATCCTTTATTTTGCTCTTCGTATTGATCCTGGCCAAGATCGGAGCAGTTGTCCTGGGCGTGGCGGACGAGTTTCGGCTGACCTACATCGCCCTTCTCTCGGCGCTGCCCATCCTTCTCTTCAGCAGCAAGAAGATTTGAGGTCCTGAGAAACATCGACTGGTGCACTCTGATCTTCTTTGCCGCCATGTTCGTCTTGATGGACAGCGTCTGGAGGTCGGGGATCTTTCAGTCCCTTCTGGCGGGATCAATACGGCAGATCTTGCGTCCATTCCCACCATTCTGGCTTTCAGCGTCCTGTTAAGCCAGCTCATCTCCAATGTGCCCTTGGTGGCCCTCTGCCAGCCGCTGCTGCTTAATCCCATCCCCGCAGGCGCTCATGGCCCTGGCCGCGGGAAGCACCATCGCCGGGAATCTCTTCATTTTGGGAGCGGCGAGCAATGTGATAATTATCCAGAATGCGGAGAAGAGCGGCGAGACGCTGACCTTCCTGGAGTTTGCCCGGGTGGGGGTGCCGCTGACGGTGCTGAATGTGCTGGTTTACTGGCTGTTTCTCTGAATTGGAAAAGAAAAAAGCATAAGAAGAAAAGCAGCTGAAATTAAATAATGATAGACCATGATAAAAAGCGATGAAAGAGGATTCAACCGTCTCATGCTACGACAAACATGCCCAGGCGTATGATCTCTACCAGTCGCCGTGGTTCCCGGCTACCAGGAGATGCTCGACCTCGTGGCCGAGGCTTGCCCGCGGTATCTGCCGCAAGAGGCGAAGATCATCGATCTGGGCTGCGGAACCGGCAATGCCGCTCTTGCCGTCCTCCAGAAAATTCCCTCGGCCAGGATCTTTCTTATCGACGGCTCGGAGAGGATGGTGAAGGCGGCCGCAGAGAAGATCTCCCGCGCCTATCCGGATGCGATCCTGGGCCGCCAGGGTGGCGGACCTCTGCGGGAACGATTGGGACGAGGGCATGGAGCGGTGAAGGGTATGACGCCATTGTCTCCACTCTGGTCTTGGAGCACCTACCCTTTGATCGCTATAAAGCAGCCATGGCAAAATGCCTCCGCTTGCTCAAGCCGGGCGGCTGGCTCCTGGCGGCGGAGGGCTACGCCGAAGAGGGAAGCGACATGCAGGAGTGGTTCTTTGAGGAGATGGAGACGCGGCGCAAGGCATTGATCCGGCCACTTCCGACTTCGTGGCCCGGCTGAGGGACGATATGGAGACGCACTACTATAGCAGCAAGGAGAGAAAGAAGAATGGTGGCAGGAAGCGGGATTTCTGATGTCAATGTGCTCTGGCAGTACCTTTGCATTGGGTTGATGGCAGGCAGAAAGCCTTTTTGAGAGATCTCCAAAAGTCCAAAGAAAATCCCGTAAGCTAGTTAACCCAAGAGGCTTCCTTCTACTTTGGGGAAAAAGAAAATGGCAGCAGATAGTATCGCAACTAGGGTCACCATTGGATTGATTCAAACCTCGGTCTCAGAGGATCTCGATCTAAACCTGAAAAGACCATTGAAAAGGTAAAAGAGGCGGCAAGCAAAGGCGCGAAGATCGTCTGCCTGCAGGAGCTTTACCGGACGCGCTACTTTCCCCAGTGGGATCAAAGGGACGCCACTCTCCTGGCCGAGACCATTCCCGGCGAGTCCACCAGAGCCTTCTCCGCGCTGGCCAGAGAGCTGGAGATAGTGATAATAGTACCCGTCTTCGAAAAGGATGTAGCCGACTACTACAACTCCGTGGCAGTGATCGATAGCGACGGCAGCCTTCTGGAGACCTACCGCAAGATCCACATTCCCCATGATCCACTCTTTTACGAGCAGAGCTACTTCACCCCCGGCGAGGAGATCCGGGTTTATGATACCCGCTATGCGAAATTTGCCGTTCTCATCTGCTATGACCAGTGGTTCCCGGAGGCGGCGCGCGCTAGCAGCCCTGCGCGGAGCCCAGATCATCTTCTATCCTACAGCCATCGGCTGGATTAAGGGCGAGGAGGACCCGGCGGAGGGAGACTGGCATGATGCCTGGGAGACGGTGCAGAGGGGCCACGCCATTGCCAACAGCGTCTATGTTGCCGCAGCCAACCGGGTGGGCCGGGAGGAGGACCTCATATTCTGGGGCAGCTCCTTTGTCTGCGACTCTTTCGGCAAAATCCTGGCCAGGGCCAGCAGCAGTGAGGAAGAGGTTCTGGTAGCAGAGCTGGATCTGGCCAAGAACGAAGCGGTGCGAGAGGGCTGGGGCTTTTTCCGGAACCGCCGGCCCGATGTCTACTGGCCCCTCATCGAGATGGTGCAAGAGGAAGGAAAAGCCGGAGAAGAAGGGAGAAAGAGGGAGGGGCTCTGTCTGCAGGATACGCCGCGCTCTTTGGGCTACCACATGCCTGCGGAATGGGAGAGAGCATGAGGCCATCTGGCTCTCCTGGCCCTACGACCTGGACAGCTTCCCGGAGATCGAGGCAGTGGAGAAGGCCTACGTTGCCATCATCAAAGCCATTCACCAGAGCGAGACTGTCAATCTGCTGGTCAAAGACGAGATGATGCTGAGTGCGGTGGTGGACCGGCTGCAAGAGAGAAAAGGTCGATCTGCACCGAGTTCAGCTTCCACCTGATCAGCTATGCGGATGTCTGGTTCAGGGACTACGGCCCCACCTTTGTGGTAAACCGGGAGAAGGAGAGTGGGAAGAATAGCTTGCCATGGTCAACTGGATCTTCAACGCCTGGGGCGAGAAGTATGCGGGACTGATGGCAGACACGAGGATTCCCTGCCTCATCAACGACGACCTCAAGATGGAGTGCTTCCTGCCCGGCATAGTCCTGGAGGGCGGCTCCATCGATGTGAACGGCTGCGGAACGGTTCTGACCACAGAGCAGTGCCTGCTCAACGGGAACCGAAACCCCGGTTTGAATAAAGAAGAGATCGAGACCTATCTGAAGGAATATCTGGGTGTGCAGCAAGGTCATCTGGCTGAAGGAGGGCATCGCCGGAGACGACACGGACGGGCATGTGGACGACATCGCCAGGTTCGTGAATCCGACCACGGTTCTATGCGCCTACGAGGACGATCCTGAGGATGAGAACTATCTGGCCGCTCAAGGAGAACTATGAGCTGCTCTGCCGGGAGACGGACCAGGACGGCCATCCCTTGCAGGTCATCAAGCTGCCCATGCCAGGGCGCGTGGGCGCGGAGCGGCGGCTGCCCGCCAGCTACGCCAACTTCTACATCGGAAACGATGTGGTCATGGTGCCGGTCTTCGGGCACAAGAACGACGAAGAGGCGCTGAAGATCATCCAGGAGGCCTTCCCGGAGCGGAAGGTCGTGGGCATCAACTGCCGGGAGATGGTGCAGGGCCTGGGGACGATCCACTGCATCAGCCAGCAGCAGCCCGGTAGCCAAGATAAACGATATCAATCAGTCTTTTGCATCCAGAGAGTCGAACTTCAGCCCGCTTGAACCTTCACCGCGCCCAACAGCTTTGCGGCGCCCTGCCCAGAGGTGAGATGAACCATCAATCCATCGCGTGAACTGATAGCTGCGCGTGACGCTGACGCCTTCGCGCGGCATTTCCTCTTCGAATAGCGAAAGACGAAGCCCCTGTCGGTCTGTACGGGCAGTAAAGGAACCCAGTAATCTCACATGAAAAGGACGAGGCTGCGCTACGATCGAGCATTCAAGATATCCGTAGTAGCAGAACTTGAGAGTGGCAAACCTCTAGCTCAGATCGCCCGCGAGCACAGCATCCATCCGAGCCTACAGGAAAAGACTTCATTCTGCCCTTGGTTAAAATCTGCAGAGCAGTTCGAAATGGAGGTTGCCTTAAATACTGTCGCTTATCTAACTCTCTACATCAGGGTGCAGTCCAAGGTGCGGCTGAAAGTTATATTAGGGAGATTTTTATGCTCGACATATTGAGAAACCGACGCAGTATCAGGACCTTCAAAGATAAAGAGATAGAACAGGAGTTGATCGAACTGCTCATGGAGGCTGCTCTGCGCTCTCCAACGTCTCGCGGCAGCAACCCCTGGCGCTTCCTTTTCGTCACAGATAGAGCATAGCTGGAAGAGCTCTCCCGAGCCAAACCGAGCGGCTCAGGCTTCCTGAAAGGGGCACGACTGGGTGTGGTCATCTCTGCCGTAGAAGAAGAGTCTAATGTTTGGGTCGAGGATTGCTCCATCGCCTCGATTATACTGCAGCTTACAGGCCAGAGCATGGGTCTTGGCTCCTGCTGGATCCAGATCAGAAATAGAATGCATAACAGTGATCAATCATCTGAAGATTATATCAAAAAAGCTCTGCATCTTCCCGAAAATTTGAGGGTGGAATCCATGATCGCCTTCGGCTATCCGGACGAGAAGAAGACGCCCATTCCAAAAGACGAGCTTGAATACGAAAAGATATTATTAGGATAGCCTGAAGATAGACTGGAGAAATCGATGCGAATCATTGGGTAGAGAACATTTCATTCCCTATTCCGCAATGGCATCGACTCTTATGGCAGGTAACCGATTTAATGACGGCGAATTATCCGAAAAGAGTTCGAAAAGGTTATTTATTCTATCCCATGCTATATTCTTCAAGGTGTTCAAGATGCAGAATTTGAAAGAATCTGAAGCCGTAGCTTTATCCGCGCCTTTTCCTTATGTATTGGTGACCTCATTGGATAGGAATGGACGGCCCAACGCCATGGGTGTAGCCTGGGTTACCAGGACTTCCTTCGAGCCATTTCTGATATTGATCTCTATCGATCACCGACGGTACTCCTATGAAGGGATCCAGATGCACAAGGAGTTTGTTGTCAACTATCCCAGCATCGATCAGTCTGATGCTGCCGTGGTCTGTGGCACGAAATCGGGTCGTGATGGCGATAAGATAAAGCTCGCAGGGCTTAAGCTGGTAGATTCAGTTGGTGTGAAGGTTCCTACCATTGAGGGAGTTACAGTGGCATTTGAGTGCAAGGTAGTAGATCAGTTCGAGACCGGCGATCATACAGTCTTCGTCGGAAAGGTTGTAGGCACTAGAGGCAACCCTGAGAAATCCAGGCACTTGTATGTGTCCTCAAAATTCACGCTCTTCAGCATGGACGGAAATGCGTTTCCCAGATTAGATAGATCATAAAACTTTTTGTAAATATTCAGCCAGGAAGGGCGAGAATTTTTTGCCGCATTAGAGGTACATCTCGACAGCTAAAAAAAGGCACTCTATTCTGTCGAAAAGGCTATATAAGGAGTCGCCATTTGGCTCCTAATCCCGAAATCTGGCTGTCCTTCCAGGCAAGTGGAGATGGCTTTCAGGAGATTCTTATGAATATCATTTGCGCCTACCCCGTTAACATCGATGCCGTCCACAATTTGCGCGGAGAGGAGATATCCAGCCTCATCCAGTCTGGGCTATGCCCCGACAGTAAAGAGCGAGCTGAAGGAGTCGGTAGGCAGCCGGGATGACCTCATATCATCTCTCCTATTCTGCATGCAGCAGGGATCCGGAGCCGAGCTCCTGATCGAGAGCCAGGGCGGTGGCCCGGCAGATCGA
>CAVPCV010000002.1:0-120306 GCA_963702455.1 uncultured Methanosarcinales archaeon | reverse complement strand
AGCAAACTCGCCTTCTATGCAAGTGCCCCTGGACGGCACACAGTGGCCTTCATGATAAATGGTGCCCCAAGCAATAGCGTGACAATCGATGTACTAGCCACCGCGGCAGGGGTTGGCACTACAACGGGCAGTCTCTTCCTTCCTCAGGGTGAAAACATGACGGTCGACTATTTGGGAGCCTATCCCGGGAATTACGTTCCTCGCCTCAGCACTGGTCCTCAAAAAGGACTGGATAATAAAGCCGCATTAAAAGAGTTTGAGAAAACGTTCACCGATGCTTACTTCTGGAATGCGGACGATGACATTGCCTATAACTACGCCATGCACCAGTGGCTAAACGCCCCTTACCCTTAATGCCAGATGAATAGGGAAAATTGGCAATCTTTTTTTTGACACAATTTTTTTATTTTTTAATTAACTTTTTCAGGCCATCTGCAAAGCATAGGTCTTAATTTTTATAAAAATCAACGAGTGGCACTCGCCGCGGCCCGGCCATGGCCCGGCAAGGCCGGCGACCACAAAAGCGCTTGCATGCTCGCGCGCGTGGGGGAGCTTCGGAGATGGCACCCCACATATTCCCAATGACAACTTGATCTATATCAATAGCCTCTTCGTTATTAGGAACGCTTCATGAGGTACTCAGCAAACCACCCTGCAATCTCATCCGAACAGGTAACTCTTTCCCGGCTCCGCAACCACAGCTTCGGCTCCAAACTCCTGCTTTATCATCTGGGAGAGCGCCTCTGTGGCATTGGTCTCACCGTGATTGAGGAAAACGATTTCAGGGAATCTCTTGAAAGCTCGCAGCCATTCCAAGACCTCGCTGCGGCCGGCATGGGCCGAGAATGATTCCAGGGACTCAATCCTGGCCTGCACATCCATCTGCTTGTCCATTACGCGGACACTCTTGGATCCGCCCACCAACCGCTGCCCTAGAGTCCCTTCTGCCTGATAGCCGATGAAGAGTATGGTGCTGTCCTTGCGCCCCAGGTTCTGGATCAGGTGGTGAACAATTCTGCCTCCAGTAGCCATTCCGCTGGCCGAAATAATGATATGCGGCTCTTTTTGATCGTTAATGGCCTTCGATTCGTCCCTGGATCTGGTGTAATGCAGTCCGGGGAACTCAAATGGGCTGTCTCCCCGCTTCAGCATGGAAAGCGTCTCGGTGTCGAAGCACTCTGGATGGCGGCTGTAGATCTCCCCCGCCGAGATGGCCATGGGACTGTCCACATAGCATTTCACCCCTTTCAGCGCGCCCGTTTCCGCGTAAGGGTTGAGCTCATAGAGTATCTCCTGGGTGCGCCCCACGGCAAAGGCCGGGATGACGACATTTCCGCCCCGCTCCAGTGTCTCCAGCACTATTTCCAGAAGCTTCTTTCCCCGGGTGGCCATATCATCATGGTCCTTATTGCCGTAGGTGGATTCGAGTACCAGCCAGTCGGCTTCGTCTATCTTCTCAGGGTCTCTCAGAATGGGAACTCCGGGCCGACCGAGGTCGCCGCTGAAGACGATCTTCTTTCCGGCATGGGTCAGTTCGATCATGGCCGAACCGAGAATATGGCCCGCATCCCTGAAATTTACGGAGACGTCGCCCAGATCGAGCTTCTTTCCATAGTTTACGGGCTGGAACCTTTTCATGGCCGGCAAAATATCACTTTCCGCGTAAAGTGGAGGCCGAGGTGGATCTTGTTTAGGATCTCTATGGCGATTTTCGCGATCACTTGCCTCGGCCATGAGGTGAGCAGAGTCTTTTCAGCATTATCTCGCAGAGGTCTTTCGTGGCCGAGGTGGAGTAAACGGACCCGGGAAAACCCTCCTTAACCAGCAGCGGTATCCTGCCGCAGTGGTCGATATGAGCATGAGTTAGCAGCAGCGCCTTCAGAGAACCAGGGCTATATCCGAATCCGGAACGGTTCTTCACCGCTTCACTGCCCTGATAGAGCCCCGCATCGATGCCGATTCGTGAACCATTAACCTCAAGGACCGTGTGGGATCCTGTTACACCGCCCGCTGCTCCGTGAAACACCAGCTTCATGCGAGAAATGTAGGACGGGAAAAGAGATGAACCTTCCGGCAAAGAGTTCTAGGTATCATAGTTCCCTTTCTACCCGAGCATAGCACCGGGAGAGCGGTAAGGGGAGCTATCATTATGGCAAATCATCATCTGGTAATTCCACGATGTGCTCCTTAATTATGAGCTTTATGGATTGACTGAAGAGGAGATAAGAATTATTGAGGAAAGAAAATAAGTCAAAATGATTTGATACTGAATCTATTATCCACCCCTAACCAGGCATATAGAAGTCATGACAACTAATCTTTCTTCTAGCCTGCACAAACCAGGCCCACGAGGTGTTTGGATCTCTCTTCTCGGAGGCATCTAACTTGGCCCGAGGGAACAGGATCAGAATTAAATGCCGGTTATCACAGGAAGCTGCCGGAAAACGCTCGGGCGGAGATCCTTTGTTTGCATTATATTTTAGTTGGAAGCGGAAATCATAAGCGCCTCTCCTAAAAGCTTTTATCCTAAGGAGTATACTTAATCATTTTAGATGAAGGATAGGTGCATAAAATATGATCCCCAAATCCTGGATATTACTATTTGCAGCGGTCACCCTGCTAATGACTTCTATCCTCGCCGCTGATTTGTCAGCCGCTCAATCTGTATCCTCAAAATCGTGGGAAGTTAATGTAACACTTCTGAGTTCAATATACCTCCCAACCCCAAGACCTGTGGGAGACGTCTACTTCGAACTCAATAATACTACACCTGACCTGGTTTATCGTATCGAGAGAGATCAAGCGAAAGACCCGATTAATCTCGGAAAGATGGCTTATGCCACCACTAATGCAACACGCCATGATGTATACAAAGTAATGCCTAATGCCCTCGGTCCATTCCCCAAAGGCAATGCTCTTGGGTTTACATTGGAACAGTGGCTTGCTGCTGCTGGTACGGGGACCTATATCGAAGAAAATGATAAGCTGCATTGAATCTCACATTCCACAACTTGGTGCCCAATGGAACTTATTCCGTCTGGAGCCATCGCGTAACTATGCCGCCGGATTACAATTATTCTTTTACACCTGTCGGCGCTTCTGATGGTTCACAAAATGTGTTCAAGGCAGATGCTGATGGAAATGGCATGTTCAGTCTTATGCTGAAGGCATTGCCGCTCAGCACTAACGTAACTTATAAGGATTATGTAGCGAAGTACGTAACCAAGAAGGTCCCTATCAGCACCGGAATAACGTGGACCCTAATTGCAGTGGCATATCATAGCGATGGCAAGACTCATGGCCCCAAGCCTGGCGAATTGGGTAAAACGACTCACATGCAGCTGACTCATCTGATGTACCCGAAGCCTATTCGGACCTACGAGGAGTGGAAGAATGCGACTCGAATAGCTGCAATGACTGCGGCTGAAACTGATGCTGCAAATAAACCTCAAAATAAACAGCCAGGCTTTGAAGGATTCATCGCTTTGGCCGGACTCCTGGCAGTAGCCTATCTTGCGCTGCACAGAAGACTGTAAGCTTCAACTCCAATGCAGCATTAATCAGCCGGTAAGGAAAAGAATATTAACTATTAAACGTTATACTTGTAATGGGGTTTATTTTATGGTGATATAGGAGATATCCCCGCAGAAGTGCGCTGGGAGATCGCAGCTAAATCTGCAACTTCGATGCCTTTTGCCTACAGTATCTTTTTCCGGAAGGTTGTGGGCGATAGGTTCGAGGAGATTGTAAAGCAGATATGGGTTGAAGGCGGAAAAGAGGCAAAGGGTCTGGCTCAAAAACTGAAATTACCTACTGGAAATGCAAAAGATGTGGATGATACCTGGGGAATTCTTTCCCTTGTGCTTTACGGGCCGGAGATCAAATGGGAAACCGTGGAAGGAGGTGAAAATAGGGCTGTGGACATGATAACGAGCTGTCCGTTTCTCAATAGAGCTAAAGAGATGGGATTGGAGCCGAAAGATCTTTTTGGAGGATGCCAGGCATATAGCAGATCCATGGTGGAGAACCTCAATCCCAAATACACACAGAGATTCGCCAGTGGCATGTGCCTTGGTGCTCCTTACTGCGAGAGCATAGTCGAGCTTAAGGAATAGCTCATTGATCAATTTTTGGGATCGACTTCAGGATCTTGATATTTCACGACGCTTCACCCATTGATAGGCGAGAATGAGAATGAACAGCCATATCGCGCCGATGATATAGCTGCCCAAGACATCGCTCGCCCAGTGTGCGCCAAGATATACGCGTGAAGGTCCGATCAGAAGGATCAGCGCACCGCAAATGGCGATAACGATCACCCGTGTCCATCCAGCAAAATGTATCCACGCGAGATAGGCGAAGAATCCAAAAAAGACGACAAAAAATAGGACATGCCCGCTGGGATAACTGTATTCGTTGATGCTCTGTATGAATCTCGGAGCATTTTGGTTTAAAGGGAATGGACGCGGTCTTTGGATGAGATCCTTCAGCACAAAAACCAGCAATACGCTGCTGGTTGTGGCAAGCATAAAGATCGCCTCCAGCCATTTGCGCTGTATGGCAAAGATCAGCATAGCGATGGCGGTCAGCGCAAGAGCAAACTCCAGTTCGCCAAGATAGCTAACTCCTTCCATTAGCATGTCGAACAATGGGCTCGTCTTTTCTTTTAGCTCCTCGTAGGCCTTCTGGTCGAAGGGCAAGACCGGAAACCGGGCTGCTGCATACGTGAGTGATATGGCTAGTGCAAGCATCAGCACAAATACGATTGCGATCTTTCTGTTCACTGAATCTTCCTATCCAGGCTCGCACTTATTATTCTTTTTGGCCACCTTTGGCTGCCAAAAATTTAAGGGCTGCCGGCGGAATCAGCGGATTCCCTAGAACAATCCCCAAGCCAATATGCTATTGGGAAGTATTATAAGATCAGACAACGAACCGATCTTTATGAATTCTTCCTGTGAACCGGTACAACAGAAGACGGAGGTAACGCAGGTTGTACAACGAACCACTGATGTAAAATCCGTTCGGTTCAAAAGGCCGAAAGGCTTCAATTATCTTCCTGGGCAATGGGCATTTATCACTATTGGCAACGAAAATATGCAGAAAACAAAGCCTCTTTCTTTCTCCAGTAGCCCTACCGAAGATTTTCTTGAAGTTACCAAGAGGCTGACAGGTCACGAGTTCTCAAATGCAGTGGATGCACTAAATGTGGGGGATGGGGTGACAATTCGAGGACCTTATGGCAAACTAATTCTTCAGGAAAATCAAGAAAAGATCTGCATGCTTTCCGGCGGGATAGGTATTACACCTTTGCGCAGCATGATCCGTTACTTAACAGATAAGGAACTGAAGACAAGCATAATCCTGCTTTGCTCCAACAGCTTCGAGGATAGTATCCCCTTTAAGAACGACTTTGATGAAATGCAGAAGAGGAACCAGAACTTCAAGGTAATTATCACAATTACGAGACCTAGCCAGGCCTGGAAGGGATTAACGGGGCGAATAAATATGGAGATGATAGAGAAAACAGTGCCTGACTATTCAGAGCGCGTCTTCTACACGTGCGGTCCAAGGCCGATGGTAGATGCGACTGTGGCAATACTTACTGAGATGGGTCTCCCAGAGACGCAAATAAATTACGAGTACTTCACCGGTTATCTGGGAGCACCAAGCAACGGATTTACTCAATAGAGCTTTTATCGCTCTACGAATCACTCTCGAAGCCAAGCCCAAGCCTTGTTGATATCAGCAGTGTGGAAGAATTTAGCATCGTGGGCATAGAACGGTTTGGCCAGAGGTGTTATCCACTTCTCCCAGGTCTTATCACCGACTATGGCCAATTTTTGGATCTCATGACGAAACTCAGAGCCAAATTTCAGATCTTGTAGCCAGGCCTCCATTTTTTCCCATTTGAACTCGCTCAGATCAATAAGCATGCATATTTTTCCTTCCTTTTCCACTAACGACTTGACCTCAGGCTCTAGCGTCATGTAATCGGAAGCTGTTATCGTTCCAACTGCTTTATAGCCAACGACATTTCCTGAACTTTCCGCTAATTTCTTAATCATTTGGGATTCCTCTAACTCCAATTATTCATGTCATTCCAATTATTCATCTCATTCAAACTACTTATTGCTGCTTCCGATTATTTGTTTCGTAATGATATTGTGAATTTCGATCCCGTTTCCAAGATGACGGAAGCCGAAATAGAGGGTCCTCAAGGCAGCTTCAAGACAGCCAAAGGTGCGCCTCAGGCTATATTCTCATTAGCGGCAACTAGCACCCCGCGAGCCTTGGTTGACCAAAACGTAGATACCTTCGCTTCCAAGGGCTACCGGGCTCTGGGCGTTGCCAGCACGGACTCCAAAGGAGCCTGGCGCTATGTTGGACTCATTGCTCTTCAAGATCCGCCAAGAGAGGACTCTGCTGAGACCATTAAAACTGCTCAGTCATTGGGTGTCCAAATGAAAATGGTCACAGGCGACCACGTAGCCATAGCCAAAGAGATCGCCAGGATGGTGGGTCTGGAAACCAATATCAGGCCCGCATCGGACTTCATCGACAAACCGGACGAAGAGGCCACAGATATCATCGAAAAGGCAGACGGTTTTGCCCAAGTATTTCCTGAGCACAAATTTAAGATAGTAGAGCTGCTTCAAGCCAGAGGACATATCGTCGGCATGACTGGTGACGGGGTAAACGATGCCCCTGCCTTGAAGAAAGCCGACGCCGGTATTGCTGTCTCGGGAGCAACAGATGCAGCCAAGTCAGCGGCCGCAATAGTTCTAACCAGACCGGGGCTGTCCGTCATCATCGACGCCATCAAAGAGAGCCGCAAGATATTCCGGCGCATGAACAGCTATGCCATTTACCGCATATCCGAGACCATCAGAGTACTGCTCTTCATCACTCTATCAATAGTCATCTTCAACTTTTATCCGGTGACAGCTATAATGATAGTATTGCTGGCTTTGCTTAACGATTTTGCCATCATGTCCATAGCCTATGACCGAGCAGAGTATGCGCGCAAGCCGAGCCATTGGGATATGACATCGGTGCTGGGCATGGCTACATTTCTAGGCCTGGTAGGCACTGTATCCTCATTCTTATTTCTTTCCATTGGCATATCCATTCTGCACCTCTCCCTGGATGTGCTCCAATCAATGATGTACCTCAAGCTCTCTGTTGCTGGTCATTTTCTTATATTTATAACCAGGACAAAAGGCCATTTCTGGTCCTACAGGCCGAGCAATATACTGCTGGCAGCGGTTTTGGGCACTCAGACAGTAGCGACCATTATCGCAGTCTACGGCCTCCTGATACCCCCAATAGGCTGGTCGCTTGCATTATTCGTATGGGCTTACGCCATGGTTTCCTTCGTTTTGACGGACCTTGCCAAGGTCTTCCTATTCAAGCGGTTTGAGCGAGAGGTGAAGACCCTGGAGAAGGAGGCGGTTGTTATTTAAATATTTCTTTCTGCTACCAGAATTTCTCTACAAAATGAGTTCAAGGCACCCTCCAGGGCCATTTATCTCCATGACCGCAGTTTTCAACAAGGAATACTATCTCGTCCAACCGCCCGGGGACCTCTGGATCTCCAACCACATTGAATGATTCCGGGCAGATTTCAGACTCTATTTTCGTACTTAAAGAGCTGGGCTCGAATAGATCATCTTCGATCTTTGCTACATCCTTTTTGCCAATTGACCAGATACCTTCTTCTCCCAGCTCGGGATTGTTCAGGATGACCCTTGCTTCCTCGAGATAATCCTCCTCGTAATCTTGTTCTCGTGCCATACCGGTCCAGTTGATTGGATTCATCCTTGCCTCGGCAGGGTCGGCAGGCAGTCTGGGTGGCCTTATATCAATCGCAGCTTTGGTCTTGCCATCGGTATTGATCGGCCTTATCTTTTTATCCGCATTCCACCAGGGATCAGGTATTAAGTACGAATTCCGGGTTTGGGCGGCAGTCTCAAAGGCATCGAAGAATTGCTTTCCCCACCCGCCATTTGGGTCATTGAAATTGATATGGCCTGGCCAGGCAATATCTGGAAAGAGGACACGCCAAAGCCTGCGATAATGTTTCAGAACCAAGTCCTCATCTAAAACAGCACAATCGAGCTCAGTATCATTGGTAAAGGATCTGCGGTTCAGGTTTGCAGAACCACAAACCAATAGGCTGCGATCATACATCTGAACTTTTGCATGGCTATAAATCCCACCTGGAATTCGGGTAGGGTGCCAGAGGTCATATACGCCCACGCGCTCGAATTTGCCAGAATCGAGCTTCAGGCCGGCGGTTAAATCGTTGAGGGCCAGCTTCCTCAAACGGTGCTCTTCAAGTGGGTGATCATCGGCATAGGGTGGAAGCACCAAAATGACGCAGAGCTTTTTTTCCCTGTCGTTCTTAATCCGGTGGTTGAGCAATCTGGCGAGAGGCCTGCTAAAGAAGTATTGATCGAGGATAAAGATCAATTCTTCCGCGGCCTGACACGCATTGGATATTCCCGCCATGACTGTAAACTCACCCCTCATTAAGGGAGGCCTCTTGCGCTCCATACGCAATGGAATCGTACGCCACATCTGCACCAGAGATGAGCCCTGAACCTCGGATTTGAGATCAACCTCCTTTGGCTCGTCCAATCTCAGTATCTCGCCTTTTTTAATGGCGGTCTTTGAGCTGAAGATAACCTGATTATTTTTATGGTGCAAACTACCCCAGAATCCCGGCTCGTAGACCCTTCCCGCGTCGATCCACCTTTCACAGAACTGCTCCTCCAGAGTCTTAACGATTGGTCCCTGCAGCCCAAGATGCTGATCGTGCCAGATTTGATAGTCACTCCCATAGACCTCTTTGGGCAGATCGGGCTCCGGGGGCGAAGGCTTTGATATGTCTCTTAATGCCTCATAAATTGTATCGGGTCCTTTCGGCCATCGATGTGTCTTGTCTTCGACATCGAAGACCTCCGGGAGGTTTTCCCCTGATTGCCAGTCTCCCCCCAGGAATTCAGGCGGATGGGATTTCATAAGAATGAGCAAATCATCTATCGTCGCAATCGGATTAAATTTGTAAGGATGTGACGCGTCTGGTGCGTCTCTTCTGGTGAAGGCCAGATCCACCCCGCCGCAGTAGGCCACGTTAACATCGCCCACCCGAATTACCATCATCTTTTGGTGGTGAGTAGAAGTTATGGGCGACGCCACCCTCATATCAAGAGCTACTATTCCACGGTCTTTTGCGTCAGGATCGTTCTTGCTCAGCCTTTCGCATTCCCGGCTTACAACATCGGCAATGTAAACATGATCGCTCATGTGCGGGCCGAGCCCTCCAATTACCGACGCCTTTATCGGCATCCACAATAGTATCCTGACACGGATCCCGGCCTGCATGAGACGCAGGATAAATCCCAGCACGGTCTGATCTTTTTTTGCAGAATCGCTCTCATTCCAGGGGCGATTTTGGACCATCCAGGGATTGTCTTCCGACAGGTCTCTCAAGGGATTAAGCCGCCAATCGGCGATATACACATACCCTTTCTTGCCCTGTTGGGCCTGAGCTATTGCGGCTTCCAGGGATTCCCTCATCGCAGACATGGCCTCATACCCGCCGATCAGAGGGATAACACGGCAGTTTTCGTCCCAGGGCTGGAAATCGCCCATCCTCTTGGCCATGTAAGTACCATCTCCCCAGGGACGCCCCTCTCCGTCAGGCAAAAACTTCAGGAACCATTTGTTTGGATCAGCTACCATAACCTACCTCAGCCCTTTTTACTCTGATGCAAGTATGTTATTGAAACACGATAAAGATATCTACGTGCTCCCGATGTAGGTGAATGCACCCGATTTTCCTTCGAAGGGTATATCTAGAATTGAAAGAATTAATTTCAACATGGATCAGCGCCGCAAATTTTACACCATCTTTGCAGCTATTATCTTTGCTTTAATTATCTTTGCGATATACATCAGTAAAAATTTTATATCAACTATTCTCTTGAGCTTTCTTATGGCATATATCTTGCATCCTTTCTTCAAATATTCCTCCAGGCACGTCGGTCACCATCGTAGGCTATCAGCTCTTGCTTCCATATCAATAATATTTTTTATACTAATATTGGTCGTCTTTGCCGCAGCCGATGCGCTTGTAACGGAGATGTCGAATTTGCTGGATTTGGGGGGGATAACCTATCTTCAGATACAGGCATCCAATTTTTCAGCCACCATTAATAGCCTTGCTGAGATGTACCTACCTGCTTTAGCTGCAGATTACGTGAAGGGGATAGGCGACATTCCCACCGCCCTCATTTTAACGGCCCAACCATTTTTGCAGGACCATATCATAAGCTTAGCCGCAAACATACCAATATATTTTACTCAGTTTCTGCTGGCAATAATCTTCACCTATTACTTCCTTGTGGACGGTAAAAAGATAACAGAAGAATTTGTTGAGCTACTTCCTGAAAAAGAAGTAACCGCACAGTTTCGTAAGGAACTGGACCTCATCTATGGGAGCCTTTTCCGGGTTTTTTTCCTCAACACTCTGATTATCGGTATCATAGGAGCAATAGTGTTCCTCGTGCTCGGCATACCCTATCCTTTGCTCTTGGGCATGATGATAGCTGCAGTCGCCCTGGTTCCGATGATAGGACCGGAAATGATCTATGGGCCGATTGCACTTTACTACCTGCTGACCGAAGATTATGCCCGAGGCCTGGCCCTATTGGCCTTGGGAATTGTCTTCCTCACAATAATCCCTAACAACTTCATTCTCCCTCGCCTGGCATCAGCGAGAGCTTCAATCCATCCCATCATCACCCTCATTGCATTTACCGCGCCGATCTTTGTCATCGGGTTAGTTGGCGTGATAGTTGGGCCCGCTGTCTTCGGATTTATCCTGGCGGCTTACAGGACAATGGTCTACTTTCGAAAAGCGGCCCTTGAAGCAGAATCGTCAGCCTCATCTATGCCTATGTCAAAGTCGCCTTGAAAGATGAATTGGCGAAGTATGGTGCCAAAGCATACAGGTATATAGATCCTATCGCATTTAGAATAAGATGTTGGTCACATGTTGGTACAATAACGGAAGCCTAAAAGCATTCCGCCAGTTTTGCACTCAAAATCAAGATAAAACAGTATCTATCAAGTTGACAAACAGATCCGAGCCGGTCAAGGGGGCTTTGTGCAACTACAGTCTCAACTCCTCAAAGGCAGAAGGCCTTTTTATTCTCTTAACGGATAGAGTATTTCATCCTGCATACTATGGCCTTGAGGGAATCGAGAGCATGCATATTGTTCATCATGAAGCATTTTCGCCCGTGTCAGGTAGTGCATGTTCTGCATATTCTGCTTATTCTGATGACATGTCTCCCTCCTTGAATATGGCCTCAAGCCACCTGGCCTTGTGATCAGCACGAGTAATGGCAGGGAAGACAATGGACACAAGCAATATGTTAGAGGATCTAAAGAAGACCTGGCCAGAGAAGTTCGCAACAGAAGATGAGATCTTCAGCCATATACATGCAGGCGATAAGATCTTCATAGGCACGGGCTGCGGCGAACCCCAATACCTGGTCCAGGCTATGGTGAACTTCATCAGCGGTAATCCCAAAGCCTTTTTCGGCATCGAGCTCATACATGTATGGACCCTTGGAACCGCACCCTACCTGGATGATAAATTCCGTGACAACTTCCGGATCGACTCCTTCTTCATAAGCGAAGGCACCAGAAATGCGATCAATAGAGGTGCAGCAGACTATACGCCCATATCTCTTTCCGCCGTTCCCGGCCTCTTCCGGAGGGAGATAATACCAATAGACGTGGCATTAATCCAGACATCTCCACCCGATAAGCACGGCTACATGAGCCTGGGAATAAGCGTAGATATTGTAAAGGCTGCAACCCAGAAGGCATCCTTGATCGTTGCCCAGATCAACTCCCATATGCCTCGCACTCAGGGTGATGGATTCATAAATATAAAAGATATAGATTTCATTATTCATCAGGATGAACCATTGCTGGAGTATGCAGTAGAAGGCCCCGGGGACATCATCAAAGCGATAGGCAAGTATGTTGCCAGGATCATCGAGGATGGATCTACGCTGCAAGTTGGATACGGCATTATACCCAATGCTGTGGTCTCATACCTGGGCGAAAAAAAGCATCTTGGTGTCCACACCGAGCTCTTGAGCGACGGCATCATTGATTTGATGCAAAAAGGCGTGGTGGATAACACCAGGAAGTCCATCGATACGGGAAAGACTGTGGCATCCTATTGCATGGGCAAGAGAGAGAGTTATGAGTTCCTGGATGAGAATCCAACCGTCCTGTTTAGAACCATTGATTATGTTAACAATCCCTTGACTATTGCTAAAAACAAATTGATGACTGCAATTAACAGCGCCATTGAGATTGATTTAACCGGTCAGGCTACTGCAGAATCACTTGCCGGAACATTCTACTTCGGCATCGGCGGCCAGGCAGATTTCATGAGAGGAGCCGTGCTTGCGCCGGGCGGCAAGAGCATCCTGGCCCTTCCTTCAACCGCCATCAACGACACCATTTCCAGGATAGTGCCATCCCTCCGGGAAGGAACGGGAGTGACTTTTACCAGAGGAGATATCCACTATGTAGTAACTGAGTATGGCATAGCATATCTGCACGGCAAGAATATCAGGGAACGCGCTATGGATCTTATTGCCATTGCCCATCCCAAGTTCAGGCCATGGCTCATCGAAGAAGCGAAAAAGCTCTTGCTCATCTACAAAGATCAAGCCTTCATACCCGGTGTGAATGGAGTGTACCCGGTATCTTTAGAGACATTCAGGAAAACCAGAGACGGGCTCAATGTTCTCCTCAGGCCGGTGAAGATCGGGGATGAGCCTTTGATGAAGGACTTTTTCTATGATCTTTCCAGTGAAAGCATGTATCGCAGGTTCATGTCCGTAAGAATGGATATGCCCCATGAGAGGTTGCAGGAGTTCGGAATAGTGGACTATGCCAGTAGTATGATGATTCTGGCCATTGTAGAAGGAGATGGCAAAGAGACTATCGCTGCAATTGGGCAATATGAGATAAATGAGACGGTGCATACAGCCGAGGTTGCACTGGTGGTCAAGGATACGTACCAAAAAATGGGCGTAGGCCGTGATCTTCTCACCTATCTCACCCGTCTGGCCAGGAAGAGAGGTTTACTGGGATTCACTGCCGAGGTCCTGGTTGAAAATAAGCCGATGCTCAGTCTCTTTAAAGATATGGGATTTGATACAGAAACGAGAAGTGAGGAAGGGGTCTACGAAATGCGCATGATGTTCAGAGATGTTGAGAGCTAACCGACCGGCCGCTATAATGTCGGATCGAGCAAGGAGATTAGTGGAAGTCAGGAACGCCGAGGGTCATAACGACCTCCCCCCACGAGAGGGGGAAGTGTGCGAACTGTTTTTATGCCGTGACCTAAGCGCGGCAACCCACTGTGTTCCAATTTAACGGCTCTTCAAGACTGGTCATACACGAACTGCATATCCATCTACCTGGGACAACAAAACGTCCCGCAGCAATCAAGCTGCCGCAAAAAACGCATTCAACCATTTTAACCTCTCACACATTCATCTCTGTGGGTATAAGACACTGCCGACGAAGAATTGGGTGGCACGAGCTATATCGCTCTCATACGCAAAATAATAAACCCAAAAAAATATATTGAAGATGTGGGCATTTATCCCGGAGGGGCCTGGGCAAACACATCCACAATGACCACATTGCTGGGCTGGTTGTTGACCACAAAGTAGAGCATATGTCTTCCAACCTGGTCGGCATTGAAGTTCATGGTGTTATAACCCGGGTTGAACTGATAAGTGTTATACTTTACAGTGGTTGTATCGGTCTGAACTATCACGTAGAAGCCCGCAGGCCCTCCAACTGGAGCATTGGCGACCAGCTGCAGCCAGGTTCCGACTGGGGTTACCACATACTGTGCCCAATTTGTTGCTCCCTGGACCCAGAGGTCGTTGGTATTGGATGGCATGGTCGATACATATTGGGTGTATGGTAATCCTATACCTGCACCATAGTACACAATGGTTGGCGTTCTCTGCGCTATATCGAACTTGATAGGATTGCTTATTATCCCACCCACTATCGGCGTACCAGAGGTTACATAATACTCTCGGAAAGGCGAGAATGTTGTGTCGCTATACGGCTGGCTGTAGAAGGCACCACCCGTAGTGTACCAGGGGAAGATGACCACTTGGACCATATTGGGATTAAGATAATCTCCGCCAGATCCCATTGTGGTGTTTGATCCGCTAGACTCCGTTGTCTCGTTTAATTCGCCAGACTCCGTTGTCTTGTTCAATCCGCCAGATCCCATGGTGATGCTTGATGCGTTAGATCCCATTGCGATGTTTGATTCATTGGATACTATTGTGATATTTGATGCGTTAGATACCATTGTGATGTTTGAACTATTGTTTGGGCTTATTGATACAGCGCCTGCCTGAAACGCAAAGCAGACGAGCATCGTCAAAACGAGCAGAATTTTGCTATATTTCATTTTAACACCTACTATTGCTTAAACCTATTTCTTGGATTCTAAATGACCTCAAAGTTTTGAGGAGAGGGACAGGCAAATAGTGAATGAAGGTCAAAAGTCTCTTGAATCCATTATCGAATCTGCCTGAATCATTTATGTACTGTTTTATTTTTTATTTAATGCCTCAGCCATCTTATTTCTTATGCGAAGCCTTCGGCTTTCCTTTATCAGTTTTTGTTTGTTCCGCCTTTTTCCCTACATCAGCCTTCGCTTTCTTGGCATCAGGCTTCTTTTCTACATTATCATCTATCATTTTCTGAATCCTCGTTTAGCGATTCTGTATCCAATAAAGACGCCTTTGAATAAAAAGCTTTTGGTATCAAAATACTTAATGAAATATGAGCTATAATAATATAAATTATATAGATAAATAGCGACTTAAGACAACGGCACCCCATTTATTGTAATAATATAGTTTTATAAAATTGGTAGAGCGGATCCCTCCTTCGACCCACTCAAATCCCGGATCTTTGATCTTATTGAACGATGGATGTAACAGCAGTTCAACCTTCAACCGGATCTCGTCGATGTTACCTGGCCATTGCTGGATGTGACAGTAGTTCCACTGGGGGAGCTGGTCGTTGTCTGAGTGGTTCCATCGGCGCTTGTCACTGTTTGGTAAGTTCCATCCGAGGTTATCGTGGACTGACCAACGGGAGTAATGGTGGTCTGGCCGTTGGATGTAGTCGTAGTGGTGAAGCTCCCCCGGGTTTGCTGCTTTGCCAAGAACGAGTGGTGTCTGGGTTCCTGCCGGATAAATGCCCGCCGCTGCGTTACCTGTAGCCTGGGCAAACGCGTCCACTATGACCACGTTGCTGGGCTGGTTGTTGACCACGAAGTAGAGCATGTGTCTACCAACCTGACCGGCATTGAAGTTCATGGTGTTATAACCCGGGTTGAACTGATAGGTGTTATACTTTACAGTGTTTGTACCGGTCTGAATTATCTCGTAGAAGCCCGCAGGCCCTCCAACGGGAGCATTAGCGACCAGCTGCAGCCAGGTTCCCACCGGGACTACTGCATATTGAGTCCAGTTTGTTGCTCCCTGGATCCAGAGGTCGTTGGTCTTGGATGGCACTATGGATGCATACTGGGAGTAAGGCAATCCCACTCCGGCACCGTAGTACACACTGGAAGGCGTTTTCTGCGTTATATCGAACTTGGCAGGATTGCTTACTATCCCACCCACTACAGGAGTACCTGTGGTT
Source organism: uncultured Methanosarcinales archaeon (assembly GCA_963702455.1). Classification (GTDB taxonomy): domain Archaea; phylum Halobacteriota; class Methanosarcinia; order Methanotrichales; family Methanotrichaceae; genus Methanothrix. The sequence continues at coordinate 104,514 of CAVPCV010000002.1, read as the reverse complement.
GTATAATACTCTCGGTAGGGCGAGAACGTTATGTCGCTATACGGTTGGCTGTAGAAGGAACCACCCGTAGTGTACCAGGGGAAGTTAGGGACTGGCGTATCGAGCCACTGCAACATGCCAGCCAGCCCAGGATCATCTGTACGGCCGTAATTGACATTTTCACCGCCCAGATAGTCCTGTCCAAATGCGATACCAATTAGCAAGCACGCTGCGAGCGCTGTCATACACAGCAAGATTTTGTTGTATTTCATTTCATCACCTATTATCACTTAAGCCGGCTTCTTATATTTCTAATTTCTAAATGACCTCAAAGTTAATGGGTGCAAATTTTAAAAAATTTTAGGAGAAGATCTATTCTTTGACCCACTCAAATCCCGGATCATTGATCTTATTAAAATTCTTGATGATAACTGAGGCGTCGTTCCTGTTCAGCTTGGCCTCCATCATCTTCTCGCACACACAACGCAGCGCCTTTTTTTCCTTTTTTAGGGCATCGCTATCTCCACTTTTGGAAGCCAGTCCAGAGCTCTCAAAAAGGTGCTCCTTCTCGTCCATATGTGTGGTCTTACCCCATTTGCTGAACATCTCCGCAGCATTATCCAGGAGATGTTGATCAAATGCTTCGGGAAGCTTGCAACCCTCTATCTGCCGCATAAATTCTTCTTTCTTCAAAATAATCACCTCATCTACTAATTCGTCATTTAAAATAAGAAAATAAATGTTTTTAGCGTCTTCTCCTCAGAGCTACAAAGGTCACTGCCAGGAGCCCGGCTGCAGCAAATGCGGCCTCGAAGCCAGGTGTCTGGGTCGTAGTCGTTGTTCTAGATGAAGTCGTTGGCTCGGTAGCGGGAGTTTCAGTTGTAGTTGTAGTTGATTTGACGTCACCTGAACCGGGAGCCGAGGTGGTCGTAGTTGCAGTTGTTTTGACGGCTTCAGAACCAGGAGAGCTGGTCGCAGTTGTTGTAGTTGATTTAGTTACATCCTCTGCTGCGCCTAGCGCCAGCAGCATCATTGTGGCAATGAGCATGGCCACTAATATCTTTTTCATATCAAAACCTCTCTTCTCTTGTGATCTTTATGTAATAACACCTGTTGCCCCTTAAGTATTATCCATGATTCATAGTGTTCAGGGCAGGAAACATATAAGCCTAAATTCCAAGCTGTAGTGGTAATATCGCCAGGTTGAATGAGCCTCCGAATATTAGTGTTATCACCGCCAGAATGATGAATACGATTATCAGCCATTTAGCAATATCCATCGATATGCCTGCACCACGTACTCCCAATACTCCAAGTATCAGAGCTATTACAAAGAATACTATCGCCAAATAAAGTAAGTCCGCCATTTTTTTATACCTCTCTATATTTGATTAGTGATTGCTCGCTTTCGATTTCGACTCTCAATTGCTTATTTCAGCGTATCGGACAGCTTTTTTTCTATGTCAGCTTTCGCTTTCTCCCCATCAGCTTTTGCATGGGCCATCGTATTCTCGATATCAGCCTTCCCCTTCGCAGCATCAGCCTTTAGGTCAGCCTTTGCATAAGCTACCTTCTTCCCGGCCTCATCGTGCTCGATATTGGCCTTGATCTTCTCCACATCAGCATTCACATCAGCCTTTGCATGGGCGACCTCTTTCCCTATATCGGCCACTGCTTTCTTAGCATCTGCTTTTGCCTTCTCTACTGAATCGTCTGCCATTTTTAATTCCCCGTTACATGGATCTAAACCTAATATGATGTCATTGCATAAAAAGAGTTTGGTACCTAAATTGTAAGATATGTAAAATTTATAAAAACAGGCTTCGCTATGGAGAGAGACGCAAAAACCTGCATTGTCTTCTCAGAACGGGTGGCTAAAGACTCAGAATGATAGCCGTTCAAATGTTGTGCTACGGTTTATGTCGGCAAGGCAATCCCAGGATTCAATGCCTCCATATCTACAAGCTTGAATTGGTTGCGAAGACCTATTATATATCAAATGCATAAACCTATTATCATAATAGCACTACAGCGTGCACCTCTCTGGAGCCCGAACTCCCTTCATTGGTTAGAGTATGAGGAGTTATAGCCGCCTCAGGCGTTGGCAATTGATGGGCACCATTGTGCAACTAATACCCAGGAGTCATAATCATAGGCCAAAATATATTTCTTAGGAGCTTGAATCGCCTCGGGGAGGGCGCCGATGGGGACGCCTTCCTGAACAAGTTTAGCTATGAGCAGCCGCTGAATTCTGAGCTTTTCAGCACCGAACAACTGAAAGAGCATGCTAAGATGCAGGCAGAACGGGATGAGATCGATCCAAAGCTCAATAGAGACCTGCTCTTGCCAAGACTGGATGAGAACGAGCAGATCCTGCTGCATGTCTACGAGCTGCTTACGGATGCTGCAGCATCAAACCTCAGAATCGCGCCAGCTTCTGAGTGGTTACTTGATAACTTCTATAAAATAGAAGGGCAGATTCGCATAGCCAGGCTTCACCTGCCTGCGAATTATAGCAAAATCCTGCCCCACTTGCTTAAGGGTCCGCTGGCCGGGTATCCGCGAGTCTATGGCCTTGCCACAGAGCTGCTGCTTCATACTGATGGCCGGTTGGATGCAGAACGCTTGAAAGGCCTCGTAGAAGCGTATCAGACAGTCAGCAAACTGAACCTGGGCGAGCTGTGGGCGGTTCCGATCATGCTCCGCCTGGCGCTGATAGAGAACCTGCGGCGCATATCTCTCGCATCGCCAAAGCCAGATACGACAGAAACCTTGCCGGCAACTGGGTTGATAAGATAATTGAGGTTGCTGAGACCGACCCCAAGAGCATGATCGTTGTAGTGGCGGATTTGGCCAGATCAGATCCTCCATTATCCGGCGCCTTTGTTGCTGAATTTGCCCGGAGGCTGGAGGGACAGAGCATAGCTTTTGCTCTGCCGTTAACATGGATCGAAGAACGTCTATCCGAAATGGGAAAGACCACCGGGCAGATGATCCAGCAGGATATCCAGCAAGAGGCTGCTGATAAGGTCTCCATAGGCAATAGCATCGGAAGCTTCCGTTTTCTTGAGTCCATGGACTGGCGCGAATTCGTAGAGGGAAGCAGTGCTATAGAAAAAGCACTCGATCAGGACCCTGCCGGCGTGTACAGCCAGATGGATTTCGCAACCCGGGATCGCTACCGCCATACAGTTGAAAAGATCGCAAGAAATTGCAGGCTCTCCGAAGAAGAAGTCGCGCAAAATGCAGTAAAACTGGCCCAGGAGAGGCTGGAGGCGTCAGGAAGTGAGGATCGATGCGCTCATGTTGGATTTTATCTGATAGATAAGGGGCTTCCAAGACTGGAGAGAACTGTCGGAATGAGACGGTCGCTAAATGCTTCCATCGTAAGGGCAGCTCTCCAATTCCCGCTGCTCTGCTACGTAGGAGCTATAGTGCTGGTCACGGCTTTAACTGCGGCCGTTATGCTTGATTCTGGCTCCAAAGCTCGGATCAAACGAATGGATGCTGGTCCCGGCATCAATATTGCTCTTGTTTTGCATGAGCAGCCCGGCAGTCGGCCTGGTGAACTTGCTGGCGACTATGCTGGTCAAGCCTCATATTCTTCCCAGAATGGATTTCTCCAGAGGCATTCCAAAAGAGTTGAGCACTCTGGTAGTAGTTCCTTCCTTGCTGACCGATCCTGAAAGAGTCGCAGATCTCCTGCTGGGTCTTGAAATTCGATACCTGGCAAACCGGGATAAAAACCTTTATTTCGGCCTTCTGGTAGATCTTGCCGATGCCGAGCAGGAGATTATGCCGGAGGATGAGCATCTATTGCTTTTGGCGCATAACGGAATTGAGTCTCTAAACGAGAAGTACCCCGATGGTGTCTTCTTTCTCTTCCCCCGCCGGCGCAAATGGAACTCCCAGGATGAGATTTGGAGAGGCTATGAGCGAAAAAGGGGCATAATCGGTGAGCTCAACTCATTGCTAAGAGGCGGGTCAGAGGATAGCTTCTCTGGAATCACCGGCAATGTGTCGATCCTTCCCGGAATAAAGTACGTCATCACGGTTGACGAAGATACCAAGATGCCCTACGACTCCGCCCGGCTTCTGATAGAGACTATGGCTCACCCTCTCAACCGCCCCAGGTTCGATGAGCATAAGAGATATGTCGCTGAGGGCTACAGCATTCTCCATCCCCGCCTGAGTGCAGGCATGCCTGAAGCAGACAGATCGAGGTTTGTCAAGCTCTTTGGAGGCGAGCCCGGCATTGATTCATACACGCGAGAGGTCTCGGATGTTTATCAAGACATCTTTGGGGAAGGTTCCTTTTCCGGCAAAGGGATCTACGACGTAGACGCCTTCTTGCAGTCTCTGGGTGAACGTTTTCCCGATAATCTGATCCTGAGCCATGATCTTCTGGAGGGCAGCTACGCCAGAGCGGCGCTGGTCAGCGATGTCCAGTTCTACGAGGACTATCCCTACCGCTACAGCTCAGACGTCAGCCGCAGGCACAGATGGATCAGGGGGATTGGCAGATTGTCAACTGGCTTCTTATGCGAGTGCCGGGCCCCGGGGGTATGATCGTAGATAATCCAATCTCAGGGTTATCCCGATGGAAGATTATCGACAACCTTCGACGCAGTCTGGTGACTCCTGCCCAGATTTTCCTCTTGTCTCTGGCATGGTTGATATTGCTGCAGCCGGAGTTTTGGACATATATTGTGATAGGAGCGGTTCTGGTTTTGCCGGTGCTGGCCAGCATCCGGGCGATCCTGAATAAATCTGCCGAGATACCCATGGATCAGCATCTGCGTTCTGCCGGGAGATCGACTGCCAGACATCTGGCCCAGGCGGTGCTCAGCCTCACCTTTTTGCCTTATGAGGCCTTCTTCAGTCTGGATGCGATTGTCCGCAGCGCTGGGCGAATGCACTTTACTCACAAGCTGCTGCTGGAATGGAACTCTTCCAGCAGTTCCAAGAGCAATGGGCATAGTGGTCTGGTGGGATTCTACCGGTCGATGTGGATAGCTCCGACAGTTGCCATTTCCATGGCCGCGTATCTTGCCTTCCTGCGAACTGATGTCTTCAATTTTGTCTGGCCGCTGCTGGTATCCTGGAGCCTTGCTCCTGCCGTTGCCTGGTGGATCAGCCTGCCTCTTGATACACCCAAAGCAAAACTGAAGGAGGATCAGACGATCTTCCTGCGCAAGCTTTCAAGAAAGACATGGAGGTTCTTTGAGACATTCGTCGGGCCCGAAAGCCACTGGCTCCCGCCGGATAATTATCAGGAGAAACCACTCTCTGTGATTGCCAATGGTACTTCGCCCACAAATATGGGACTATCGCTGCTGGCGAACCTGGCCGCATATGACTTCGGTTATATCTCAACTGGGAAGCTGATAGAGCGGAACGCCTCCACCCTCGAAAGCATGATGAGCCTGGAGCGGTTCCACGGGCATTTTTACAACTGGTATGACATCAGGCTGCTAGAGCCGATGCAGCCCAAATATATCTCAACTGTAGATAGCGGTAACCTGTCAGGCCATTTGCTGACTCTGCAAGCAGGGTATGAATGAGCTTTTAGACCAGAAGATCCTGACTCCTCAGGCAATTGACGGTTTCATAGATACACTGCATATCCTCAGAGATGCCGTGGGAGGGAGTCCTGCAGAAGATGGCCGAGAAGGAATCGTGCGCTCACAGATTTTGGAGCAGATAGACCGCCTCCAGAGAGAACTCTCGTCGCCTCCAAGTACCCTTTCTGCAGCGTGGCTACTGCTGGACCAGCAGATGAGGAATGTCTCAGGGTTATTGGATCTCCTGAGCCCGGAAGTGAATGATGAAGTGAAGTGGTGGGCCCAGGCTTATGAGCGACAGCTCAGGGACCATATGGATGATCTGACCCTCATGGCTCCGTGGCTTCTATTGCCAATGTGGGTTATGGTTCATCCCCTCGACGAGGAGGCTCTTGATGGAAGCCTCGGCAGAAAGGACAGGCATGCTGAGCCAGTTGCAGGCTGAGCTGCTCCGGCTTGATAGCATTCCTAGCCTCAGAGAGATTCCAGAGATGACACTGAAGCTGGCGCCCATGATAGACCAGATTCTCGGCTCAATCCAGGGCATGGGCAAACAGGGCATGGGCCAAGAGGAGAGAGACTGGTTCCTCCAGCTTGGTCAGATGATCACCGAAGCAGGCAACAGAGCCATTGATAGGATATCATCGATCGAGAAGATTGCAGAGGAATGTAGCGAACTGGCGGAGATCGAATTCGACCTCCTCTTCGATGAGTCCCGTAAGCTTCTGGCAATAGGCTATAATGTCAATGACTCCAGGCGCGATGAGAGCTGCTACGATCTCCTGGCATCTGAGGCCAGGCTATGCAGCTATGTCGCCATCGCTCAGGGTAGACTGAAGCTTGAGCATTGGTTTGTCCTGGGTCGCAGTCTTACCAGCGCAGGAGGAGAACTGGCTTTGCTCTCCTGGGGAGGGACCATGTTTGAATATCTCATGCCGTTGTTGATCATGCCGACTTACGAGAATTCACTCCTCAATCAGACCTACAGGTCGACAGTCGTACGGCAGATCGAATATGGTAAGCAGCGAGGCGTTCCATGGGGCATCTCGGAGAGCGGCTATAACATCATAGATATCAACCAGATCTACCAGTACAGAGCTTTTGGAGTGCCTGGCCTCGGGTTTAAGCGAGGGCTGGCAAAAGACCTGGTAATAGCACCTTATGCTTCTGCTCTGGCGTTGATGGTCTCGCCATTCGAAGCCTGCGCCAATCTGCAACAAATGGCAAGTGAAGGCTATCTTGGCGAGTACGGCTTTTACGAGGCCATCGATTATACTCCATCACGTCTTTCTCGAGACGAGACCAGCGCAATTGTGCAGTCATTTATGGCCCATCACCAGGGCATGAGCTACCTCTCATTAGCCTACGTCCTATTGGACCGGCCTATGCAAAGAAGATTCATGAAAAATCCCATTTTCCAGTCTGTGGATCTGCTTCTCCAAGAAAGGGTTCCCAAGGCTGCGCCTTTCTATCCCCATGCTGCTGAGGCCTCATCATCAATCTGGAGGGCTGGCATGCCGGAGCGGCAAGAGGCTTTCCGGGTTTTCACCGATCCCGAGCAGCTCCCCGCCTGATTTGCATCTTCTCTCCAACGGCAACTACAAACTGATGATCACAAGTTCCGGTGGCAGGGTATAGCCAGTGGAAGGAGATTGCAGTCAGTCGCTGGAAGGGTGACAGTACCCGTGACAATGAGGGGCAGTTCATCTATATCCGGGACCTGGACAACAATGAGGTATGGTCGGCGGGATATCAGCCTATTTGCAGAAATGCAGAGACTTATCAAGCTATCTTCCAGGGATCCAAGGCAGAGTTCAGGTCAAGGGTTTTGGATATCGATACCCATACGGAGGTTGTTATCTCGCCAGAGGACGATGTCGAGCTACGCAGCATCAGCCTTACCAATCTCTCATCGACCAGACGGAGGATAGAGCTGACCAGCTATGCAGAGGTCGTTCTGACAACCCAGGCGACCGATGCGACTCATCCCGCTTTTAGCAACCTATTCGTAGAGACGGAGATCGTGCGCAAGAGATCTGCCATCCTCTGCACCAGGCGACCGAGATCGAAGGATGATAAGACGCCCTGGATGTTGCATCTGATAGCAGCCGAGAATATAAATGAGGATGAGGTCTTCTTTGAGACCGATCGGAGCCTGTTCATTGGCAGGGGAAGAACCACTGCCAATCCCGATGCAGTGTTTAGGAATACGGAGCTCTCAGACAGCGAGGGCCCCATTCTGGATCCAATTGTTTCCATCAGGTGCACTGTTACGATCGACCCGGGAGAGAAGGTCAAGGTGAACTTTATCACGGGCATCGCAGATACTAGAGACTCTGCTCTGGGGTTGATTGATAAATACCGCGATCCCGGTCTGACTGAACGGGTCCACAATCTGGCCTGGACTCATGATCAGATGATAATGCAGCAGCTCAATATCACTGAGAGCGATATACAACTTTATCTTCGCCTTGCCGGCGGTGTAGTCTATCCCAGCTCAAACTGGCGGGCCAATGCAAGCATTCTCTTGAGCAATCAAAGGGGCCAGTCAGCTCTGTGGGCATACGGTATCTCAGGAGATATCCCTATTGTCCTTCTCAAAATTCGGGAGAGAGCCTACATCGATCTGGCGCGCCAGCTCTTGAGGGCTCATGCCTACTGGCATATTATGGGGCTGGCAGTGGATCTGGTGATCTGGAACGGCGACAACTCAGGGTACCGGCAGCAGCTTCAGGACGAAATTATGGGCATGATATCAGTTAGCACTGAAGCTCCGGGACCGGCCTGGCAGAGTCTTCGTGATACACGGGGATGAGATATCTGAAGAGGCAGGGATCCTTTTGCAGGCCACAGCCCGAGCCGTCTTTTCCGATGACAGAGGAACATTCGAGGAGCAGCTCGATCGCAAAAATAGACTCTATGGAACCGCCCCTCTTTTAAATCCAGAAAAAGTTCTGCGGGTCGAGAACTATAAGGCGGTTGAGTCGTCGGGCCAGGATCTGATATTCTTCAACGGCCTTGCCGGTTTTACAAAGGACGGACGGGAATATATAATCAGGATGGCGCCGGGACAGACGACCCCGGCTCCCTGGTCGAATGTAATAGCAAATGCTCACTTCGGGACGGTGATCTCAGAATGCGGAGGGGCGTATACCTGGGGCGAGAACTCCCAGCAGTTCCGTTTAAGCCCCTGGTATAACGATCCTGTAAGCGACTCCAGCGGCGAGGCTATGTACATTCGAGACGAGGAGACCGGCCAGTTCTGGTCCCCAACCGGGCTGCCCGCACGGGGAGAGACACCTTACACCTGCAGGCATGGCCTTGGTTACAGCGTCTTCGAGCACAAAGAGCTCGGGATTGCGTCTGAGCTGTGGATATATGTAGCATTAGACGCGCCTGTGAAGTTTTGCAGGCTGGTTATCCGCAATGAGTCAATTGGTTCTCGCCGGCTATCTGTTACAGACTTTGTCGAACTGGTGCTGGGAGAGATGCGCATAAAGAATGAAATGCACATAAACACAGAGATCGATTCAAGGACGGGAGCCCTCTTTGCCAGAAATCCCTACAATACGGATTTTCCTGCAAGAGTGGTCTTCCTGGATGTCAATACCGGAGCAGACAGCTTCAGTGGCGATCGGGCTGAGTTCCTGGGGCGAAATGGCAGCCTGGCCAGTCCTGCCGCCATGACGAGAGTTCGGCTCTCCAACAGAGTAGGCGCGGCCATGGACCCGTGCGCAGCCCAACAGGTTAAGATAGATCTTGAAGAAGGGCAGGAGAGCGAGATCGTCTTCATCCTTGGAACGGGACGAAACATGGATGATGCACGAAACCTGATCAAGCGTTTTCGAGGGTCAGGTCCGGCGCGTTGCGCTCTGGAGGCGGTCTGGAACTACTGGAACCGCACCCTTGGCGCATTGCGCGTGGAGACTCCATATAGGGCTTTGGACGTGCTCACCAATGGTTGGCTCATCTACCAGACCCTGGCCTGCCGCATTTGGGCACGCAGCGGATACTATCAGTCGGGAGGAGCCTTCGGCTTCCGCGATCAGTTGCAGGATTCAATGGCTATGATCTACGCAGAGCCTCAAATCGCGCGCGAGCACCTGCTGCGATGTGCTGCCCAGCAGTTCCCGGAAGGAGATGTCCTGCACTGGTGGCATCCGCCATCGGGACGCGGCGTGCGCACGCACAGCTCTGATGATCGTCTCTGGCTGCCGCTGGTCGCACATATCTATGTCACCACCACAGGAGATAAAGGAGTGCTGGATGAACGCATTAACTTCATCGAGGGCAGAGACCTTAAGCCGGAGGAGGAAGCGAACTACGATCTACCCGTAAAATCGGAAGAGTCCGGAACCCTTTATGAGCACTGCATTCGAGCCATCAGGCGCAGCCTGCAGTTGGGCCAGCACGGCCTGCCTCTCATGGGCACTGGTGACTGGAACGACGCCATGAACCGGGTGGGCTATCAGGGCACGGGGGAGAGCGTCTGGTTGGCTTTCTTCCTGTATGATGTGCTCAACAGGTTCAGAGAGATCTCTCTGATGCGAGGCGATAAGACCTTCGCAGATGTTTGCGCCATTGAGGCTGCCCGTCTCCGCCAGTCGATCAGAGAGAACGGGTGGGATGGCAAATGGTATTTGCGGGCTTACTTCGACAGCGGAGAGCCCCTGGGGTCCTCGGCTAATGAAGAATGTCAGATTGACTCCCTCACTCAGAGCTGGTCGGTTCTCTCCGGGGCAGGAGACCCGGAAAGATCAAAGACGGCCATGATGGAAGTGGATCGCAGGTTAGTAAAAAGGGACGAATCGCTGATTATGCTCCTGACGCCGCCCTTTGATAAGTCCGACATGGACCCGGGATACATCAAAGGATACATTCCGGGTGTGAGAGAGAATGGCGGGCAGTACACTCATGCTGCCATCTGGGTGGCCATGGCCTTTGCCGCCATGGGCGACAGCCGCCGGGCCTGGGAGCTGCTGGATATGATCAATCCGGTGAATCATGGCTCGACTCCGGAACAGGTGGCAATCTACAGGACGGAGCCATACGTCGTGGCAGCCGATGTCTATGCTATGCCGCCCCATGTTGGGCGGGGCGGATGGACCTGGTACACGGGAGCATCGGGCTGGATGTACCGGCTCATTGTCGAATCGCTGCTCGGAATGAAGCTGGATGTGGACAAGCTGCATTTTGCCCCCTGTATTCCTGTTGATTGGAAGTCATTTATCCTGCATTACCGCTACCGTGAAACATTCTACCACATTAATGTCGAGAGGACGGGTGAAGGCTCCAGGGTGGAAAGCGTGACGGTGGACGGCCTGGCGCAGGAGGACAGTAACTGTGCACCTGGTCGATGATCGGAAGGAGCACAATGTGGAGGTAAAGATGGGATGAGAGCAGAGGAAGCTCGGGGATCTCGGGAAGGATATGTGATCCATTTGTGGCAACATCTATATAAAGATCGGATTTAATTCCCTCTGTTGGGTGATCGCTTGAAAAAGATGATCTTATTGATTTCTGCCCTTTGTTTTATGACTCTAATGGGCATTGTTGTGGCTCAAAATAATGCAAGTAGTGCTGCTCCAAGCATGACTGTCCTCAAGCAGGACAGCGGAACAAATCTCTCTAAAATGAATATGACACTGTACTCTGTTTCGACTGATTGGGGCCTCGATGCATTTGGTGTAGGTGAAGCCGTCAAATTCACCGCACCAAAGCCCGGCTGGAAATTAAGCAGGTACGCATCGCTGGCTGGAATGGTTTCAATGAGACGACTAAGACAATTCCTCCCGCAAATGATTTCCTAATTGAGATCAGGGACGAGAATCTAAACCTCCTCTACAGGATGGCTGACACGCAAAATGCATACTTCACGTATCCCGCTCCGTTCTTCGAGGAATAGATTTACCTGCTATTCCAGTGACGGGTGATTTCTATGTGATCTTCTATGATCGAGGCTCAATGGTTATAGGAATGGAAATTGAAAACGGAACTGGAAACTCCTATTTCTACGATAGTCTAAATAGTAACCTGATTCCTGCAATTTTCAAGGATGGATAACAAGTCTACCAAGGTTAACTGGGTCATCAGAGCCGTCGGCGAGTAGATAACCAGACCTATTTTGCAGGTTGGAGTGATAGATAAGACGCCAACCTGCAAAAAGCGTTTTTTCTCTATATCTGTTACCTTTTTGGGACTATTTTGTGGCTATATTATCTGGAACACTCGTGTTTGAATCTTGGCGACATAATCGCATTTTCTGCAAAATAAAAATCCATTCCTGCCTTTTCATCAGAATCTTTATATGGATAAAATTCAACTGGTTTATCTTGGGGTGATAATTTGAAGAAGACGATATTATTGATTGCTTGCCTATGTTGCCTGACATTATGCATCAACGCTCTTGGAGCAGATACGGCCGCCTCAAAGTTTACGGCATTAAAACAGGATAGCGGAAAGAATGTTTCCGAGATGAATCTTTCTCTATTCACCATAACAAACACATTTGGCCTAGATGGTCTGCAATATCGGTGAGGCAGTGAAGTTCACCGCTCCCAAAGCCGGCTGGAAGCTGAGAGGTGTGCAGGTAGTTGGGCTGGAGCGGATTCAATAATACGACCAAGACGTTCCCCATGGATCAGGAATTTTCTCCTTGAGATAAGGGATAAAGATCTCAATCTCCTCTACAAATTTGCAGATGCACAGAACAATTACTTCCTGTCTACGGACAGGTCCCATCTCTGGCATAATAGAGATACCTGCATTGCCGGTAACTGGAGACTTCTATGTGGTCTTCTACGATCGTGGAAGCGTAGAGATTGTCATGGAGCAAGACAGCGGAACGGGCAACTCATTCCTGTTCAGCAATGGAATATTAGAGCCCGCAGAGAGGACTATTGTGGCAACAAATGAGACTTATAAGGTCAACTGGATGATTGAGGCTATAGGCCAGTAAGAGGATCCAAAGGATCAGATATCTGGGGAGTGTTGGCGAAAGTATGTTATAGCTGCACGCCAACCTCCAGCTAATGTTTGAGTCTCGAGTCATCTGCATTTGCGGTCTTCCAGGAATCGGAAGCGTGGGCAAAGTGGCTGCCGATTATCTGGGCACCGCCTTAGAATGCAGTACCAGTTAAACTCTTTTTCTCTCACAGCTTTCCGCCGCAAGTTATGGTCTCGAGCGGATTGGCAGAGCTAATGCATGCCGAACTGAAGCGTCCCAAGGAGAAACAGAACATGTTCATCCTCTCCGGGGATGCCCAGCCCCTGGATGTAGTGGGAATGCATGAGCTGGCAGGGAATATCCTGGAAGCCATTCACGCGGAGGGAGTCACAGATGTTATCACCCTGGCGGCTTACGTCGGAGATACAGATGAGACGATACTGGGCGCTGCCACGGACCCTGAATCCGCTGCAGCCTTAGGCAACTCTGAGATCCCGTTGCTGCGCAGCGGAGCCATTGGAGGACTCAACGGGCTATTGGCAGGGCTTGCGCCTTTGTATGAGATGCGTGGTTTCTGCCTGCTCAGTACCAGCACCGGCGCCGATCCTGTGGATATCGAGGCCGCGACAAACCTGCTAAGTGCCATAAAAAAGCTATTTCATCTTGACATTGATATATCCTTGATGGAGCCAATGACGGAGGAGCCGGAAGAGCAAGGCACCGAAGAAGTAGACATGAACTATTGTTAAATTGATTTTGCCACCAGCGTTCCCTTGGGAACCCGCATCTCCATGGCCACAGGTTCGCACTTGGCCCTCAAAATGTAGATAAGCCGGCCTTTTAATCTATCATCAAACTCGGAGATGGTCTCGAAGTTGCCCATGCCTTTGGATAAGACCAACCAGTCCGGGTCGAACAAAAGGGTCGAAGCCTTCGGGGCTGAGGCACTCCAGAGCCGTTCCTACTACATTGCCGGTTGGTATGACCTTATCAATCGGTCATGTCTCCCAGCTCCTCGACTGTCACGTCATTGAGAACCGGCTCGGACTTTGATCCTATCACCACGCGTTTTCCCATATCCTTAAGCTTTTCAATAACGAATAAGTCGAAGATAACCTCGCCGCAGTTGTCGGTAAGATAGAAGATATTGCCAAAGACCTGCAGCCTTCTTTTTAATTCGGGAATATCGGCCTGCAGCTTTTCACGAAGCGTATTTTCGAAGACACGACCAAATGTGGTGTTGTCAAAATCATGGCCCTTCACTCCGAACTCCATGGAATTTGCGGCCGCAGCAATGCGTATCAATGCCTCAATCTTGTCGTCTGCTTTTTCGTAGAACTCACTGGCCATAGGCAGAAGGTCACTTGCCACACGGTTGCTCTCTTCTTTCAGGCTTTTATAGGGGTCCGGACTTCCGCTGCGCCTCTTGATGATGAACTCTCTCTCCGTTCCAACCAGAGCCGGAACGCCTCCCTTATGGCAGGCCATGTAGTCCAGCAGCTCCTCTACGGCCGCCTTCTTCTCCTCTTCCCCGGAAAAGACAAGATCGCACTCGAACTTGGCCCGGTCCAGGATGCAGGGGTAGCAGTCTGAGGCCATCCTCAAGACGGCCACCTTCCTCGCCAGGACCCGAATGACATCAGGAATTACTCTTTCTGCCACATGCACGCATGATCCGCCGCTCAAAACGAAGATCAGACCCTTCTCACCCACAGCCTCCCGGATCAACTGCACCATCCGGGGATAGGCTTCGAAGGTCAGGTTGAAGCCCCCATAATCGTCCTGGTGAGAGTCGTGACCGAAAATGACGAAGGCGATCTGAAAGTCGAAATCATTGGCCAATTCGAGAGCGCTCTTTAGGGCATCGAGGAACCTCTCATTGCCTGCCGCCAAAGGTGAGGCCGATGTCGTAGTTGTTCCTCTCCGGGTCGTGCTCTTCTCCGGTGCCGCTGTGGAGGTTGATATGAAAGACGTTGGCATCTTCTTTGAAGAAGTCGCGCGTGCCATCTCCAAAATGAGGATCTACATCCACTATGAGGAAACGCTCCAGCCCCATTTCTCGAAGTCGCATTATGGCGATGGCCACATCATTGAAGTAGCAAAAGCCCCAGCAGCTTCCTCGAGATGCATGGTGTCCGGCGGTTCCCGTATAAGCGAAGGCGGATCTGGCCTGGCCGGCGGCTACCATCTCTGCCGCCATCATCACGCTTCCCGCAGAGAGCAGAGCCACCTCCCTGTATTGATCCGTCTGCATGTTGGCCATATGGGCAGCAGTGTGAGCCTTCTCGGCCAGCTCCAGTGGAGCGGATCTCGCCCGAAATACCTGCACTTCAACGCCATCCACCAGCCCCGACTCCATGAGCTTCTCGAAGGATGGACGGATCCTTTCCTTCAGTACGCTGAATCCGTTCTTGCCAAAATCCTCATGATACGTAATTGCGACCAACATTTTCGACTCCTTCTTTATCAAACGCTGACCTCCTGCGATAGTCCAGTCCCTAGAGCTCGGTGATGCGGGGGTATCTCTCCAGGAGCATGCCTTCTACTACGATCGGCATCTGCCTCCTGGCATCTTTTACTGCGCTTTGCAGATCCCAGTCCGAGGTGGAGCAGATGGTAATCAATGGCTCACCTTTCTTTACCCTTTCACCCATCTTCTTATGGATTATAACTCCTGCCTTCTTATCCGAGGGCGCTCCTGCCATGCGGGCCACCTCCACAAGCCGTTTGTTGAAGAAAGCTACGATATAGCCTCCTGCCGGAGCTAAAATATCCTCACAGTGATCGCCGATAACAATATCCTCGCTCTTGACAAGGGGGTTGCCGCCTTGAGCTCCGATGATCTCCATAAGCTTCGCGTGGGCTTTTCCGCTTACAAGAATCTCCTCTGCCGCATTGTAGCCTGCTCCGCGTCCTGCAACTCCTCCCATCTCCAGCAGGATGCCGGCCAGGGAGAGGCTCTTCTCCTTCAAGCTGTTCGGTCCGCCCTTATTCTCCAAAACCGTGAGCGCTTCGCGCACCTCCAGGGCTGGCCCAATGGTACGGCCAACCGGCGATCCTCCGAAGGTCATGGCACACTCCACACGAATCCCCAGTCGCTCTCCCAGGTCGATGAGGTCTTTGGCCAGCGACCGACCATTCTCTGCAGTTGCAAGTTTGGTGCCGGGTCCGACGGGCATGTCCACTACAACAGCATCTGCACCAACAGCTCCCTTCTTGGCCATGATCGAGGCGAGCATCTGGCTGTAGGGGTCGATGGATAAAGCGTATTCCGCTTTGATCAGTTTATCATCGGCAGGAGCAATATTGGTGGCTCCTCCCCAAACGATGACGCCGCCCACCTTCTCTGTGATCTCTTTGATCTCATCAGCGCTGAACTCTACCGGCGCCAGAACCTCCATCAGGTCCGCCGTCCCGCCTGCGCCGGTTATGGCACGCGAGCTGGTCTTGGGAATGAGAAGGCCTGCAGCTGCAACTATCGGCACAATAAGAAGAGAAACCTTATTGCCGGGAACGCCACCGATGCTGTGCTTGTCCATGACAGGATGGGTGTCGAAGTGAATCCGCTCGCCGGTCTCGATCATGGCTTTGGTCAGCCACATGACCTCCTCGGAGTCCATGTTATGGATATAGGAGGCTGTGACATAAGCCGAAAGCTCAATCTCGCTGAGGTTGTTGTCCACAATATCCTGCACAATGGTTCTGATCTGGTCCTCATTAAGCTTTTTCTTGTCCATTATGTTCTTTATGTAGCAAAGGGAGGCGGGCTTGGGTGCCGGCAGCACTTCCACAGTGACGGGATTCTTTAGATCTTTAAGAGCCTCAGTGAATATGCCAATCTCGCCCACCTTGACCATCTCCTGGGTGGTGTCGAGTATGGCCGTGGTCCCGGCACCTTTTGTTCTGACCCTGACCCGGTCTCCAGCATTGAGCCCTCTCTCTCTGGCATCCGCAACGTTAAGCATGACTTTGTGCTGACCTATATCAATATCAAAGGGACGAACTTGCAGCATTTAAAAGACCTCTTTAGCGATTCTTTATCAAAACTATCAAATTGTGCCTTCCATGAGCGAAAGCGATCTAATCCATTCGCCTCGTGCCTCGCGCGTGGTTCCCACCACCAGCCTTTGGCCCTGGGCCGTCTCTTCCAGGACGCCTTTCGCCTCTATCGTCTCGCCGGGCAGAGCCTGGCCCGCATAGGTATGAGTGAAGCAGAATATCTCTTTTACCTTTGGATGATCCAGACGGAAGATGGCGGGACTGTCGAAGGCAAACTCAGCGTCAGTTACTCTGGCCTCAATCAGGCTCGGGCCTCTTGCCTTGCCAGTAGACTGCTGGCTGATCTGGCTCCAGTCCCGGGTGAAGAGCAGGTCGAAGTAGGTGCCCTCGATCATACCTCGATTTCCTTTTCTCTTCTCATGCTTCATGAACTCTTCAAAGCTGATTTCCGGCTTTCGCTTGAGATAGATCTTCTTCCAGGTGAATTCATCCAGATCCTCAATCAGGCCTTTGGCCTTTGCCCGGGCCACTATATCCCTGGCTTTCCACCACATGGGCCCATAGACAACGAAATCGATATCTGAGCTGGGACTATTAAGCCCCAATAGCATGGAGCCGGTGATGCCCATTTCTTCCCAGGGAACGCCCCCAACATTTAGAATGGTGGCAATCTTCATGACTCTTGGGTCTTTCCCGGCCACAGACCTCAAGCCCTCGGATGGTCGGTAATATCTGATCACATCCGATTCTGGAACTACATGGAGGTCGCGAACATAATCAGGCCGGACGCTCTTTAGAAACTCAAAAGCCTGATCGAAGTCCATCTTTCGATAGCGTCTGCCTCCGCGTAAGCGCTCCCCCGCTGGATCAGGCACATACCGCAGCAAAGAGCGAAGACCATCCGGGTGGCTGTAGTCAGAGACTGCAAAAAACCAGCCGTCTTTGGTCTCAAAGAAGTCTCTGATGCGGGCCTTCACTTTATCGCCTTCATCACTCTATCCAGGCCTGCGCCAGGCCGGATGATCTCTCTCTTCTCCAGATCCAGGAGGGTGGATGGCTCGCTGTAACTGCATTTTCCTCCGTCCACCACCGTATCAACTCGATCCTCGATATCGCGAGAGACTGAGGCCGCACTTGTCGGTGCAGGCGAACCGGTGCGGTTGGCGCTGGTAGATGTGATCGGTCCAGCCAGATCGATGATCCTCAGAGCTAATTCATGATCTGGGTATCTGATGCCCACCATTGGCGAGCCTGCGGTGAGAATATCTGGAACTACGCTCTTTCGCCTCATAAGAACTGAAACCGGCCCTGGCAAGAGCTGCTCTAGAAGATCCATGTCTTCTCTGGTGACTTCTGCTACATTCCCCAGCATATCGAAGTTTGAGACAGCCAAAAAAATGGGCATGGAAAGAGGCCTCTTTTTGATCTGAAAGACCCTCATCACCGCCTGCTCATCCAGAGCATTGGCGCCCAGGCCGTAAACGGTCTCGGTGGGGTAGACTATCACTCCTCCCGCCAATGACAAAACGAGCTGCACTGGCGAACATTTCTTATTTCCGTTTGATGCTGGCAATATCTCCCAGGGTCAATCCTCTGCCTACGCTCCCGGGCTTGACCCGGGATTCGCTCGCCTGATCGGTTAGCTTGATCTTCAATTCCCTCTCGAGCTTCTTTCTAACCTCATCCTCAGGAGAGAGATCTTCCCTCTCGATCTTCTTCAATAGGGTCGCTTTTTCTTTGATCCTCGCGCCCAGCTCTTCCAGCGATAAACCCAGGCCCTCCCGTGCCTCCCTGATCTTGCGCCCGAACTCCGGAACCAACTCCACCAAATCCTTGAAATGGTCGCGAGGTCTGGGCCGTTTTACGGTGAATGCCCTCTCCACAGGAACCATCTTCCTCGGGACTGGTGTCCATTTGTCTTCCGGTTTTCCGAAGTGCGCACAGCTCTTGCATACGTCCAGCGTTGAGCGGTCGATCACAATCCTCTGGGGCAAACCTGAGATCTCGGCGCCGCAAATCTCGCATTGCTTCTCGGTCATTTCGGAAACCTTTATAGGGGTCGGAGTTTAATAATCTTTGTAATTATGGATAGTGGAGAAGGCATGAATGAGTCACAGGCCGGCGCGGACTTCTCGCGCTACATCCTGGACCGTATGCGCCAGCTCGAAGAGCGCAACCTGGCGCTGCGTGAGCAGAAGGACCGCGTGGAAGGCGAGAAGAGGCTAATTGAGAATCAGAAGCTCAAGTTCGAGCGAGAGGCTCGCAAGCTCCGCAGCGAGCTGGAGCGTTTGCGCGTCGGTCCCATGATAGTTGGTACCATAGTTGATGTCCTGGATGAGAACAGGGTCATCGTCAAGAGCAGCACAGGTCCGAGATTCGTCGTAAATCTCTCCCAATTCATAGAGGAAGAGATCAAACCCGGAGCTCAGGTAGGCCTGAACCAGCAGTCCTTTGCGGTGATGTGCGTCCTGCCTTCGCCCCGGGACCCGGCCGTCTTTGGCATGGAGATCGAAGAGGCTCCTGATGTGCGCTTCTCTCAGATCGGAGGGCTGGACGTTCAGATCTCCGAGATCAGGGAGATCGTCGAGCTGCCCCTGAAGCGCCCGGACCTTTTCGTCGCAGTAGGAATTGAGCCGCCCAAAGGGGTCTTGCTGCACGGGCCGCCGGGCACAGGCAAGACCATACTGGCCAAGGCCGTAGCCCAGAGCACAGAAGCTACGTTCCTGCGGGTTGTGGGTTCGGAGTTCGTGCAAAAGTACATTGGAGAGGGTGCGCGCCTCGTGCGCGAGCTCTTTGAGCTGGCCAAGAGCAAGTCCCCGGCAATAATATTCATAGATGAGCTGGATGCCATCGGCGCGCGCCGCATGGATGGAGCCACCAGCGGAGACCGCGAAGTGCAGAGGACGCTAATGCAGATTCTGGCAGAGATGGACGGCTTCGATGCTCGCGGCGAGGTGAAGCTCATTGCTGCCACCAATCGTCTGGATATGCTTGATCCCGCATTGCTGCGGCCGGGCCGTTTTGATAGGGTCATTGAGATTCCACTGCCAAATAAAGAGGCATGCGAATCCATCTTGAAGATCCATACGGCAGGCATGAGCTTGGATGCGGATGTTAACCTCAAGCTGATTGCCGACCTCGCAGATGGTTCGAGCGGCGCGGATCTCAAGGCACTGTCCACTGAGGCCGGCATGTATGCGATAAGAGAAGAGAGAACCATGATCTACCAGAGCGATTTCGAAAACGCGGCTGCAAAGATCCTTAACAAAGAGAGAAACCGGATGAGCGAGCCGGAAGGGCTCATTCAGCAGTATATTTGAAGACCGGGAAGGCTGGGTCAGAAGTTGGGGACTAGTTTTTCCATCAAGATTAGCTTCCTGACCGCCCCGGAGTTTAGGCACACATATGAAAGGCATCCAGGATTTCGCGCAGGCCAGCAAATATTATTTCCTTGTCATCAGAGTATTAGCAGATGCATTAAGCCAATAATACGTCCACCAACCCTGCAGGGAGTGACGAACTACATAAATAATATTTTTATGTGTAACTACTTTCCGCCCCGATCTAGTCACTGATTAGTCTCGAAATAGAGGGTATAATCCAGCTTTCTTATCAAATTACTTTCTAAAAAATTTTTTGATTTAATCCGTTCTGTGGTTCCACACCTTCAATAAATACACTTTAGGGAACATATTTAACTGATTGGATCTTATTTCGAAATATCAAGCAATCGTATCTCATGGCACCATTTAACGCCTGGGCGGGATACACCGATGGAAGCTGTCAAGTTTCGCAAAAGCACAGTAAGCCAGCACCAGATCCTCTTGATGCACCCGCCGAATACAGCAGATTAGGGGTGGGGTATATGGCAAAGGAAAAGGGCCCAAAATCTAATATTTCAAGAATCGCAGGACAAATCGAAGAACTGCGCAAAATGGGCTCAAATGCACCGGATAATTTCGCTAAGATCCTATCAGAAGCCCTGGAAGAGCTCGAGGCCAGCCTGGAAGAGCTAACCATTGCAGATGAGGAGCTTGCCCGCCAGAATGAATTGCTGATCGAAGCAGAGGAGCGATTTCGAACGGCAATAGATTTCACCAATGATTGGGAGACCTGGCTCGATCCAAAAGGAAATTACGTTTATGTTTCGCCATCCTGCGAACGCATCACTGGATTTACCGTGAATGAGTTTCTGGAAGATCCGGAGCTTATTGAAAAGATCGTACATCCCCTCGACCGGGACCTATTTCCGAGACACTTCCGCAAAAGAGATGATGAAACGCAGCCTATTGATTTCAGAATAATTGCCCGAAATGGAGAGGATGCGCTGGCTCTCCCATATCTGTCAGCCCGTCTTCCGCTCCAATGGACAGTATCTAGGCAGGAGAGCCAGCAACCGCGACATCACGGAACGCAAGCATCGCGAGGAGCAAATTGCCAAGCTGACCCGCCTCTACGCCGTCCTGAGCAAGGTGAATGAGGCAATCGTTCGAAACCGTGATGAGAAATCGTTGTTCGGTGAGATTAGCCGGATTATGGCAGAAGAAGGCGGTTTCCCTCTAGTCTGGTTCGGGCAGCTAGAAGGGCTGCAAGTGGTTCCAATAGCCTGGAGCGGGCAGGCTATGGACTACCTGAAAGAGATAAAAGTGGAGGTGCAGGGCGAATTGGGCGAAGGCCCGACAGTCACCTGCATCCGGCTCAATCGCTCTGTAGTCAACGATGATTTTTCAGCCAGTCTTGACACTTCCCCCTGGCCTGAACTGGCCATACGTTACGGATTTCGTGCCTCAGCATCATTCCCCTTGCGCCGCCAGGAGAGGGTTGCAGGCGCATTCACTCTTTACGCCTTAGAGCCCGATGCCTTTGACGCCGAGCAGGTCGGCCTGCTCGAATCGCTAAGCTCCGATATATCCTATGCCCTGGATGCCATTGACCAGGAGCATTTCCGTGTCCAGGCAGAAGAGGCCCTCTCCAGGAGTAGAGATGACCTGGCAGAGAAGGTCAGGGAGAGGACCGCTGAACTGATCCTGGCCAAGGAAGAGCTGGAGGCAGCGAATGAGGAACTGCAGGTGGAGCTTGAGGAGCACCGGAAGCTTGAGAGGGATCTCGTCAAGGCAAAGGAGGCAGCAGAGGCCGCTGCCGAGGCCAAGAGCTCTTTCCTGGCCAATATGTCTCACGAGCTGCGTACGCCAATGAATGCAGTGATCGGCTTCACAAGTCTCCTCCTGGAAGATACCCTGGACAAGGGGCAGAGGGATTGCGTAGATGGCATCAGGAATGGCGGCGAAGCCCTTCTGGCCATAATCAACGATATCCTGGACTTCACAAGATTGGACAAAGGAGAAGCTGGAACTCGAGCACCAGCCTCTCAGCCTCAAGCATTGCATAGATGAATCCCTGGATCTGGTTAAGATTCATGCCAATCAGAAGGGCTTGAACCTGGCCTATACCATCAACTACGGAAACCCGGATGTTATTATTGGAGATCCGGGAAGGCTCAGACAGATCCTGGTCAATCTGCTCAGCAATGCCATAAAATTCACGGATATGGGGGATGTATCAGTGTCCGTCTCCTCAAAAGCAGCCACTGGCAACAAGCATCAGATCCTCTTCACAGTCAAGGATACGGGTATTGGTATACCACAGGACAAGATGGACAGGCTCTTTGAGCCCTTTGGCCAATTGGAGCGCACCATTAGCCGAAAGCGTGACGGTGTGGGTCTGGGTCTGGCCATAAGCCGCAACCTTGTGGAACAGATGGGCGGCAAGATCTGGGCCGAGAGCGTTCCCGGCCGGGGTTCGGCCTTCAGCTTCACAATTCTGGCTGAGGTTCTGCCCGGCAAGAGCCTGGATACAAAGTATGCGGACAGAGATACCGCTTTCGAGAGCCTCTCGGGGGAAAAGCCCCTGAGCATCCTCGTGGCTGAAGATAACCCTTCCAATCAGAGAGTGCTGGTTGAGATGCTAAAACGCATGGGCTACCGGCCTGATGCTGTGGCAGATGGCAGGGAGGTCCTGCAGGCTCTTGAACTCCGGCATTATGACCTGGTTCTCATGGATATCAGAATGCCAGAGATGGACGGAATCACAGTCACTCAGGTTATACACAAGCTCTGGCCCGAGAATAGACCTAAGATTGTGGCAATCACCGCCTATGCGATGCCAGGCGATCAGCAGATGTGCCTTGTTGCCGGCATGGATGATTACCTCAGCAAGCCGGTGAAGAAGAGAGAGCTGGCGGCAATTCTGAAGAAGTACTCCTCGCTTTTTGGAGAGAATTCATAGAATCGTCTTTGCCGCAAAGGCAATCTTTATAGGGGATGACATCTCAGCAAGATTTCGGCGCAAAGGATGACTTTAACCGATAAAGGTTTAAAGCAGATCGACGCAGTTGTCGGACGCCTTTGTCAATTGCCAAGGTGGCGGAGCGGCTACGCAAATGCCTGCAGAGCATTACCACTCCGGTTCGAATCCGGACCTTGGCTTTCTAATCCTATGAGGCACTCATCCTCAATTTTCCAGGATTTCGCTCTTTATGCATTCCGTTAATAAAATTTAAGTTATATTTAAGGGAAAAGCTTATATCTGCTCAGGATATTTCATTACAGTCCTAATTATTCAGGAGGCTTAATCAGTTTTGAGCGAAGCAACGGGCTACGACGCAAGCCAAATCCAAGTTCTTGAAGGCCTTGAGGCAGTCAGACGCAGGCCATCGATGTATATCGGCAGCACAGACACCCTGGGGCTGCACCACCTGGTCTATGAGGTAGTGGATAACAGCGTGGACGAGGCCCTGGGAGGCTATTGCACAGAGATCAATGTGGTCATCCACCCGGACGGAAGCGTCTCCGTCAAAGATGATGGCCGCGGCATCCCTGTAGATAATCATCCCCAGTTCAACCGACCGGCCCTGGAGATCGTCATGACTGTGCTGCATGCCGGGGGCAAGTTCGACCACGAGTCCTACAACGTCTCGGGCGGCCTGCACGGCGTGGGCGTCTCAGTAGTCAATGCCCTCTCCGAGTGGCTGGAGGTGCAGGTCCGCAGGAACGGACGGGTTTACTGGCAGCGATATGAACAGGGCAGAGTGGCATCGGACGTCGAAGTAAGGGGAACCTCGGAGCATACCGGAACCACGATTACCTTCAAACCGGATGGCACGATCTTCGAGGAGACCGAATACAACTTCGATACGCTCTCTTCCAGGCTGAGGGAATTGGCCTTCCTCAATCGCGGCCTGAAGATAACCATAAAAGACGAGCGCTCCGATAAAGAGAACATCTTTGAGTATGCGGGCGGGATTGTCTCTTTTGTAGAGTATCTCAATGTAAACAAAGAAGCTTTGCATAAACCTCCCCTCTACTTTTCGCGCAGCAAGAATGGAACGCAAGTAGAAGTTGCGCTGCAGTACAATAACTCCTACAGCGAGAACATCTTCTCTTATGCCAATAACATCAACACCCGCGAGGGTGGAACTCACCTCATGGGCTTTCGCGCCGCCCTGACCAGGACGGTCAATGAGTACGCCAAATCCAACAAGCTCTTCAAGAGCGAGGTGAAGCTCGGCGGCGATGATCTGCGCGAGGGCCTGGTGGCGGTCGTCAGCGTGAAACTTCCCGATCCCCAGTTCGAGGGCCAGACCAAAACCAGATTGGGAAATAGCTCCATCCGGGGCATCATCGAGTCCATGGTCTCGGAGGGCCTGACCGAGTACTTTGAGGAAAACCCTCTGGTGGCAACGACCATTGTGGAGAAAGCGGCTGAGGCCCTGCGCGCCCGCGAGGCGGCCCGCAAGGCCAAGGAGCTGACCCGTCGCAAGAACGCCCTGGGTTCAGGTGGCTTGCCCGGCAAGCTGGCAGACTGCTCCAACAATGATCCGGGAAAATGCGAGATCTATATCGTCGAGGGCGAATCGGCAGGGGGCAGTGCCAAGCAGGGCAGAAACAGGCATTTTCAGGCCATACTGCCACTGCGAGGCAAGATTCTCAATGTGGAGAGGGCAAGGCTGGACAAGATCCTCAAGAACAGCGAGATTCGGAATATGATCGTGGCCTTCGGCACGGGCATTGGGGATGACTTCGATATCGGCAAAGGCCAGATACCACAAGGTGGTAATAATGACCGATGCCGATGTGGACGGCTCGCACATTCGCACCCTTCTCTTGACCTTCTTTTACCGCTACATGAAGCCGTTAATCGAGGCAGGCTACGTCTTCATCGCTCAGCCGCCGCTTTATCAGGTCAAAAAGGGAAAACAGGTCAATTATGCTTACTCGGACCAGCAGCTGAACGAGCTGGTGAAGTCCCTGGCCAAGCCTGCCATTCAAAGGTACAAGGGTCTGGGAGAGATGAACCCTGAGCAGCTATGGGATACGACCATGGACCCCGAGAAGAGGACCATGCTGAAGGTCACGCTGGAGGACGCCGTGGAAGCGGATCGCATCTTCACCATCCTCATGGGTGATCAGGTGGAGCCGCGCAGGGAATTCATCGAGACGCATGCCAAGTATGTAAAGAATCTTGATGTCTGAGGTGGCTTTTGACGGAAATACTGGTTAATATCACTGAGGAGATGAAGTCCTCCTACATCGATTACGCCATGAGTGTGATCGTAGGGCAGAGCCTTGCCTGATGTGAGGGATGGGCTGAAGCCCGTTCACCGGCGCATTCTCTATGCCATGTATGAGCAGGGCATGACCCACGATCAGCCCTACAAGAAGTCCGCTCGTGTGGTGGGAGACGTAATGGGTAAGTACCATCCCCACGGGGATTCTGCCATCTATGAGACCATGGTCAGAATGGCCCAGACGTTCTCCATGCGCTATCCTTTGATCGACGGCCAGGGCAACTTCGGTTCCGTCGATGGGGACCCGGCAGCGGCCATGCGTTACACGGAAGTGCGGCTCTCCAGGATCGCGGAAGAGATGCTGGCAGACATTGAGAAGAACACAGTCGACTTTGTGCCCAACTACGACGGCTCGATGAAAGAGCCGACTGTCCTACCGGGAAAGCTCCCCAATCTTCTGCTCAACGGCTCTACAGGCATTGCCGTGGGCATGGCGACCAACATTCCACCCCACAATCTGAACGAGCTGGCCGGAGCGATCATCCACCTCATAGACCAACCGCAGGCAACGATTGCGGAACTGATGCATTACTTGCCCGGGCCTGACTTTCCCACGGGAGCCTTCATCGTGGGCAGGGTTGGGATTGAGGCCGCCTATATGACCGGTCGGGGAAGCATACTGCTGCAGTCCAAGTCGGAGATCGAGGAAGGGACGAGAAGCACCAAGATCATCTTCACAGAGCTGCCCTACCAGGTGAACAAGTCCAAGCTGATTGAGGATATGGCGGAGATGGTCAAGGGCGGCCGTCTGGAGGGCATATCCGATCTCCGGGATGAGTCGGATAAGGATGGCATACGACTGGTGGTGGAGGTCAAGAGCGGCTTCAATGTTCACGTGGTCTTAAATCAGCTGCATAAGCATACCGCGCTTCAGACCAGCTACGGCATCAACAACATGGTTCTAGTGGACGGTCTGCCCAAGACCGTCTCTTTGAAGGAGACTCTGGAGCAGTACATTTACTATCGCTCCATGTTGTCGAGAGGCGCACCAGGTTCGAGCTGGATGCGGCGGAGAAGAGGGCTCATATCCTGGCCGGCCTGCTCATTGCTCTGAAAAACATCGATGAAGTAATAAGGATAATAAAGGCTGCGGCATCACCCGCGGAGGCCAAGGATGCTCTGATGCAGGCTTTCCTTCTCTCCGAGGAGCAGGCCAAAGCTATTCTGGAAATGAGGCTGCAGCGCCTCACGGGTCTGGAACAGGAGAAGATCGTTACCGAGGCGGCAGAGCTGGAGAAGCTCATCGCCCGGCTGAGACAGATCCTCTCCAGCAACCTGGAGATCTCTGAGCATCATCAAAGAAGAGCTGACGGAGCTCATCAACACTTACGGAGACGAGCGCAGGACATCAGATCATCGAGGCGGAGGGCGAGGTCAGCCGGGAGGATCTCATCCAGGAGGAGGAGGTGGCTGTGACCATCACCAGCTCCGGGTACATCAAACGCCAGCCCCTTACCGCCTACCGCATGCAACGCCGCGGCGGTCGGGGAGTCATCGGTGCCGAGACCAAGAGCGAAGAATTCGTTACCGATGTCTTTACCGCCTCCACCAAGGATTATCTGCTCTTCTTCACGGACAAGGGCAAAGCCCACTGGCTCAAGGTCTATGAGGTGCCATCTCTGGGCAGAGCGACGCGCGGGAAGTCCATTGTAAATCTCCTGCAACTGGAGCCGGATGAGAAGATGACGGGCGCGATACCTGTGAAGAGCTTTGAGGCCGGGTTCATTGTCCTTGTAACCAAGAGCGGAAGCATTGTGAAGATGCCTCTGCAGGCTTTCAGCAACCCCCGCAAGGGCGGCATCAAGGCCGTAAACCTGAAGGGCGACAGCCTGATCTCAGCGAAGCTCACGGACGGAGGAAAGGAGCTGCTGGTGGCCACGAAGTTCGGCAAGGCCATCCGGTTCAAGGAGAGTGACGTGCGCGCCTCCAATCGCGGCACCATGGGCGTGAAGGCGATCAGCCTCAACATGGGGGACGAGCTGATCAGCATGGATGTGATCCAGTCGGGCTCCAGTTCCACTCTCCTCACCATCACCAACCAGGGATATGGCAAGAGGTCGGAGCTGGAGGAGTATCCTCAACAGAGAAGGGGCGGCAAAGGTGTCAAGAATATCGACGCCAGAAAGGGCTTCGTCTGCTGCACCACTACCGTCTCCGAGGAGGACGAGCTGCTGGTTACCACCAAGGACGGCGTGGTGATACGCATCCCGACCAACGAGATCCGCGTGCAGGGCCGGTCCACGCAGGGCGTGCGCATCATGAATGTGAAACACGGGCGACGAGGTCGCGGCGGTGGCGAGGATCACCTGAGGTTCCTCTATCGCCCGTTTTTCCAATTTTTTGACCGGATGGCCCTGCATGCTATTGATTAGCATTGTCAATGATAGGCAATGCTTATATAGAACTTCAATCTTGTAATTGCTGATGGAGCAAAGCGTCGTTATTATTTACTGCATCACCCTAAAATCCGGTTTAGAACGGACCTTATTTTAGCTTGGCTCAGGCCATTTGGCAATCCCTCGCATGGTAGCTGCGATCTTTATCAAAAAAATTTCGTGTCGTCATTATGTATAATGGTTGTCTAATATTGCAGCACAGTATTATAAATAAATATTATATAAAAATATAAGGAGTCGGAGGTGACTCGCTATGATGAACCGCACTATGAAACTGCTTCTGCTATCGGACATATTCGTCCTCACAGGATTCGGGCTGATACAACCCATACTTGCCATTTACATAAACGGTGGTGGTGTGACAGGAGGCACCATGCTCTCTGCGGGCCTCGCGAGCGCCCTCTTCCTCTTCACCAAATCCATGGTGCAGCTTCCCTTCGGGCACTATGTGGACAAACAGCCAGGCAAAACAAAGTGGCTGATCCTGGGGACGCTTCTCATGGCCGGCGTTCCCATAATTTACATCACTGCGAACAGCATCTATCATATCTATCTGGCAGAGATGATTTACGGCCTGGGGAGCGGCCTTGCTTACCCCACCTGGCTGGGCCTGTGGTCCGCTAACCTGGATAAGGGGCGGGAGAGCTTCCAGTGGTCTGTCTATTCCACGTCGACCGGGCTTGGCACAGCAGCGACGGGTGCTGGGGGCGCGGCAGTAGCCAGCGTGGTCGGCTTTGATGCCACCTTCATCATGGCCGGACTGCTCTGCATGTTGGGCTGCCTGGCCCTTATTTATATGGGGCAGAGGAGCGCGATGATAGGGGAGAATCTGGGGGGTGAGGCCCCTTTCCGCAGATTCAGGATGGTCTTTGCCCTTCACAGCAGGAGGTCATTGGATTGTGCCTCTCGCCTTCGCCTAACAATTCTCAACAGGATATTGAACTGAGTCGGAGCTCTTTTTCTATGCTCAAGCCCCTCTCCGAAACTCGATCCAGATGCAGACCACAGAGATGCTGATCAGGTTCAAGGTCGTGGCAGCATACCAGAGGTAGGATTCCGCCTGGCTGAGCTGCACTATCCAGCCTGACCAGAGGACGAAGCAGATTATGGAGAAGGAGATCAGGGTGTCGATGGCCAGAAAAAGCCGGGGCCTCCCAAAGAGCCTTCCTGCCTGGGCGATGGCACAGTACTCGATAGGCGAAGCTCTGCCGGATAGATGAAAGACGACCCTGGCCAGGTTCATTGAAAGATCTATAGCCGCCCAGGCCACGATCAGCCAGCTGAAGGCCGTAAGCGTAGCGGACCTCTGCTCAGCAGCGGCGCGAAGCGCGAGCAATCCGAAGAGCAGCTTGAAGATGCAGAAGGGAACGCCTATGGTCAGGGCCTGGAAGGTGGGGGTTGAAAAGAAGCTCTCAATCTGATCGCTTTGCTCGATCTCATGGCTTTGCTCGGTTTGCTCCTTCATCGCCTACAGCCTTGAGTTTCTTAGGCGAAAAGAGTTTGCATTGGATTTATCTCAGGCTCGTTTCTGGCGGCTCAGAGAGGCGATAATATCATATTTTCCTATTGTCGGCAAATCCCGGCTCAACAGATGCTGCCAAGGATGATAACAAAACCACATGCCAAAACCGCAACAAAATGGGGCTGCCCTCAATTACTGACTTTCTCCTGAGAATTTAAGCAAATTTGGATTATTTCCGAAATACACGCATAGAAAATTAATGTGTTCAAAAGGGCAATGCGAGTGCGAGGGAGATCGGTTGGTGTTACAGGGGGAAATGACATCAATAGAATGTTTGCTGAAATATAATGTAATTATTTAAATTAAGCTTAAGTAATGAATTATTAACTCCAGAACAGAATTGTAATTCTATGCAAAATGGACTTGGATGAATCATATGCATAATCTGGGAACTCTTTGCAGAAATTAATTACAAAAGAAAAATTCTTATATGAAGAGCGTTGTACGAATGGCGAGGATTATGCAGGCCAGACCGACTTTGAACATTCTTATTGCTGAGGATAACCCGGTAAATCAGAAGGTAGCTTTGATCATACTCAAGAAGCTCGGTTATCAGGCAGATTTGGCATGCAACGGCCATGAGGTCCTGACGGCCCTGGAGGGACACGCCTATGATCTGGTGCTCATGGACATCCAGATGCCGGAGATGGACGGAATTGAAGCTACTAAAATCATCCGTAAGCGCTGGCCGCAGGGTCCCAAGATAATAGTCATCACATCGTTCAATCCGGAGATCTGCCGCGAGCTATGCTTTGATGCCGGGGCAGACGATTTTCTCAACAAACCTGTAACGATGAATTTGCTTGGTGCGGCAATCGAGCGCAATATGGGCTATGCCAGCTTTAGCATCCCTGTTTGCCAGCCCGTCTGAAAAGTGAATAATAATTAGCCCATCGCAAAAAACCAATTCTACTGCCCAAACACGAAGGCCACCTCCTCCCAGGCCTTCTCCAGCAGCTTGCTGTAATACGCAGCATCAAATTCCGATGCATACTCTACCGTCTCCACCTCCCAGCGGCCGGCGTCCTTTACCACATAGCCTATCTTCATGCCGGGAGCCGGGTGTAGCCCCTGCTCTTCATGAGCCTTCACTGCTGAAGCCTCCGCACACCTGCGGGAGTAGCTCAAGCGGCCGACGCGGCGATGGATAGCCAGCTCCCGGACGTCGATGTCCGCATCCTCAAGCTCCCGCATGTACTTTGCGCGAACTTCTTCTGCGTCGGGTTTCACCATTTGCAGCTCCTCTCGGCTCCTCGCCCCGGCCAGGACCTCGAACAATTCCCTCTGCATTCGCTGCACATATTCTGGCGTGTCTCCCTTACGGGCCGCTACCCCTCGGATTTTCATCTTGCCCGTGTCCAGCCTGCCAAAGTAGCGGTTGTATGACCCTGAGCCGTCGCACATGGGCAGGAAAGCGATCCAGTCATAGGTGTCAACCTCAGTGAGAATGCCCGTCTCCTGCTCCACAGCTTCCTTGTACTTCAATATCGGCTCGCCCATAACCCACAGGCAATCCACAATGCCGTGCAGAACTATGAAATCCATCTTCTCTGCCAGCTCCTTGATCTGCATGAGAAGCTCCCGGGAAGCGGCTGTGATCCTCTCATGGACCTGGATCTGACCGAACTTGGCGTTCCGGTAGCCTGTGTAGCCGAAGCAGGTGACGAGCATCCACTTCAGGATCGAGTCGATTCCTGCAAACGCCTGGTCGGTCTTCTTCAGCCTCTTAGTCTCGATACGCAGGTTGAGCAATGAGGCGAGCACTGTGCTGAGGAAGCCCTCGATCTCCGGGTGCTCCAGGGTTTCCGGGGATAGGTTGTACTTCACAATGATGGAAGGGTATAAGAGAGGTGAAGTCGATCTGGTGGACCTTTTCGTACACCCCGGGCTCGGGCTGAAACATCATGCCGCCCTTGTCACAGCTCTTCAATTCCGAGATGTTCCTGACAATTTCTGCATCTCGCTTCCGGAAGGGCACGGCCACGCCTCTCCGTAAGGCCTCAAAGACCTCATAGCTGGAGATCAGAGTGCCGGGCGTGAAGCGGGAGACGAGGTTCGGGGAGAGGCCGGAGAGCCTTGAGGCCATCAGTACGCCTTTCAGCCCGCTCTCTTGATAGACGAAGCTTTTCGCAGTGTCTATGAGCACCCGTCCCTCGGGGATCAGAGCACCTTCCTTGTGGTTGACCTTTCCGTAGCTCCAATAAGATTTGGAGGCCATCGGTTTGAACCAGCCGCTGCGGCTGATGGCGGGGTCAAGGCCATACCTTCTGGCCTTGCGGACCAGGAGCGGAACCCAGGTATCGGCATGGGGAAGAAGGATCAGGTCGGGATTGCAGGACTTGATCAGCTCCAGGAGGTCGGGGATGACTGTTCTCTCTGATCCCTCCAGCCTTCTCTTCCTGCCGTTGAGGACCTGTACGCGGGAGAAATCTCCGGGCCTGGAAGGATCTCCGGCCACCTCCAAAGCCATTTGGGTCAATGGAACCTCGAAATCGGGAGAGAACCTGGACTCGTCCCGGTCTCCGCAGGGGAAGATGTCGTGCTCGGCCATGTACCTCTGATCCTGCCGGACATCAACATTGTAGAGTTCGGCAGAATAGCGAGTCTGTATCTCGATCTTCTCCGCAACCTTGCGACCGGCAAAGATCCTGTAGCCCGGGAAGGTGCCGAAGATGGTTCTGAAACTGCATTCTTCGGCCCTGTAGAGACTCTCCAGAGCCTCAATCATCTCCCGGTGGGCGGGCGGATCTTTCAGGCGCATGTAGAATGAGGGTGGATAGGAAGCGCTGGCCCTGGTCAGGCCGTTCTCCCTGCCCCATAGTTCCACGCTGCCTTTATAGTAAGAATCAAAAATCCACATCTTTCGCCTCTCATCCCTGGATGCAGCCAGAATCTCCTGGTTATCCGTTACACTCAGAGGTGATAAGGACGAGGTGCGTGGGGGGCGAATGTGATGGGAAACGATTGTTAAACGGATTTCTCCCATCCCTGCCCAAAGTCAATCAGAGGCCGGACTTCAGTGACCTCGAACGTAGCCAGCACCCTAATCATCTCTGCCGCTGCTCGCCGACGATCTTCGCGGCTTGAATCTTATATACATCTAACTGCGGGCCTGATGTGGCATACTCTTTCATCCTGAGATAAACCCGGATTCCTTTCCAATCAAGGATCCCGGTCCCGGCTCCATTATCATGAATGTGGCATTCGGGTTTTCTTGAAGGTTCGCAAAGGTGCGGCCCCTGGCAAGCGCCACTATGACTGTATTCGCATCGATCATTTGAGGCGAACCGTAAACGGCAGAATCTACCTTTCCGTCCTTGCTCGATGTACTAATGACGCCCATCCTTGGCTGTTTGTTGAAGTATTCCATTAATTTTGCAGACATGTTGAACCATCCTTTTGGATATAGCATTCCAATCTATAACGCTGTTGGAGGGCGTTTTATGTCCTCTTTCATCTGCAGGTACAGCTCTCGGGTTACCTCTCCTTTAGCATATCTCTCGTCCAGAATCTCTTCAGGACTCGTTTTGACATTAGCGCCGCCGGCAGCGCGGTACCCCGAGTCTCGCAGGATCAGATATAGTATCAGGAACAGTATGCCTATCCAGGGTATCAAGATCGGCAAACCCCAGAGAAGCCCATTCATGCCTCTTTTCTCTGCGTCCTTGTAGACCAGGTAGGCTATGGCCACAGAAACCAGCCAGACTAAGGTCATTCCAAGTCCCATGAAAGGGAACCAGTTCATCATGTGATAATACGGCATTATCAAATCCTCTTGATCCGGAGTGCCCGGAAATTGGCTGCAACGGCAGGAAGCAACGTCGACTTCTTGACCGCTTTATATTCGACGTTAAACGTATATAAGTGGGTGGTACATTTTTATGGCCACTGGCGCGGATCATCTTATTTTTTGGCCATCTGCCTTATCTTGTCCCAGCCCGTTCCCCCGACCCGGAGAGAGTGGTCCAGCACCACATCGATGAAGCCGAAGATGACGGGAGCATAAACGGCATAGAAGTCGCGAGCGAAGGACATGGCCTCTTGCAGATCCTGAAAGTGGCGGGTCTCCATCTCTTCTCCCGTCCCGGCAATCACGGTTTTTATGTTGCTCTTTGCCACGAAGCTGGAGACACCGCAGGAGGCCTTGGGAGGCTGCACCGCATCTATGTTTACGGGCACCCCACCATAGCATTCATAAGCGTAGCGAATCTGCTCGGCTCTTGTATCCGAACCCTCAGACTTTGCCTCCTCCAGGATATCCTCGTCCATACATTCCGGCTGGGGGATGAGGCAGGCGTCAATGACGAAAGAGTATTCGTCGCCGCCCTCATCAAGATCTACGGCCTCCAGGATCAGTCCCAGTCGCACGGGCTCACCATAGCCGAAGCTGCACTGCCAGCGGTCACTCTCCACATAAAGTTGCCTGTCGCATAGCTCTGTGATGTTCAGCATTGGACGAAATATAATTACTATTACATTATAAGCCTTTTTCAAAACCCGTCAATATAACAATTACATAGCCATCTTCTCAGGCCCTCGGCAGCATCTGGTGTCCTCCTCTTTGACAAATGTGGCAATCCATCCAGCATTCTAGACTCTGGATGATATTGGGAGCTCGCATCGTTTTGGTACAAAAGGCTCGATTCAAACCATCCCCATTCCTTCAACAGTATCAAATCCATCGTAGAAACGGGTTTGCCAATTTTATGATTTGTTCGCATTATCTTACCCTTCAGCTCTATCTCTGCAAGCATGACGTCCTAATTCCTATTGCTTCCAATTTTTCAATGATTTTCGATCTGGTGGGCTTTGAAAGTTCTTTCCATGAATTTATTACCTGTTGCAACTACCATTGTCCGGGTCTATTCTCCCTCAAAGTAATTACTTCCATCGGTCGATGAATCATTGCTCTTCTTCATCCTGGCTATATCTTTTTCAAGATTTGCGACACGCCTGGCAACTGTATATAGCAGCTCACTTTCCAGGGATTCAAGCTTGGCTTTCACTAAATGTTGTTCTACTTCGGAGTAACCTTCCAAATCCATCCCTATGCATGCATTCCTCTGAGTCTCCAATATTTCCAGCAAAGACTCAATGCTCTTTTCGCCCATGCTCTTAAGAAATACATCAAAGTATATAGACTCAATCAAACTTTACGAACTGACTAAATCTCATCACTTCATTTTCTTCACTTTACGATTTAATTGGGCTCCATCTATCATCCTCTGGAACAGGTAGCAGCCAAGGCTTAATCCTCGGTATCCTGGCGGCGACTCAGATCGCGACGTGAAACCACGACATCGAGAGCCCTGATCTTTCTATCGATCTTTCAGGTTTGCAACCGATCTCAAGATCGATACTCTCTCGATATTACTGCCACTGGCGCGCGTTTATTTTTTCGCGCAGTCATTCGTGAGGTTCATTGATTCGTTTCCCTGTACGAGCTCCTTCCGGCCTTCCAACTTCGAGAAGGTAGCGCTATCTAGTGTGCTACCCTCATGGTTGGACAGCTCGTAAAAGCTATTTCCAATATTCTCTTCAAAGCTCATCGTACCAACACACCCCGTGCAGGCTGAAGTCTTGCCTCCTGTGCATGATGTGAAATTTGGGCCGTCCGACTGTGCTGAGAACGCTGAATCCTGCCGGGCAGCTCAATCCGAATTCATCTGGATTTAGAACAGGTGCAACCAATCTAAAAGGGGCCATGATCCTCTAATGATAATCATCCGGCAAAGGACTGGCGCCAGCTCAGCTCTTAATATGCCAAAAAAAGAGATGGAGGTCAGTCTATTCTACACGCAGGGCAACCAGTCAACGCTGATGGCTCCACAGGTAGAGTTGCCCCAGAGCTGGATGAACTTCTCAATGGAAAAGACGCCAGTTAGGTCTTCCACACTGCGACCATACTCTGCATGACGGCCTTTCAGCTGCGGGTCAGCCATAGGATCACGGGAGATCCATCCGATGTGGGCAACGCCGATGACATTGCTGTTCAGATTAGCCTCCAGTACGCCTGTGCAGCAAGGGCATGGCGGATCAGCTATCACTTATAACAAGATAGCAGTTTCCAGGGTCAGTTTCCTGTTATGCATATGCCGTATCCTCTTGTCTTTACCTCAGTAGTCTTCTGCAGGTGCTCAGCATGGGTGTACATCTCAGTCAGCACGGAGCCGATCCTGTAGTTCTGCACGCACAGCTTCTCAACCCACTTCTGGTCATAGGTGCCTGTCTGGTAAGAGACCGGCATGTACTCGAACTCAGCTTCCTTGGTGAAGTTGATGTAGTCCATTGGGCAGAATGCCGGTAGGCCAAATGGCATTCACAGACATTGTCTTGGAAGTCCCATCCGGGTAGAATGCCCAGCCGATGCCGGTGCAGTTCCTGCTGATCTGCCTCTCCGCCTCGAGCTCGGTTCTCTCAGTGATGACATTGCCGGAGCCGGATTCTTTCTCAACCAGCTTCTGGCCGTTAAAGCCAGTCTGGGTGGAAATGATCATCTCTACATTCTTGTATCCTACGCCCTTGACCGATGCCTTTTCGTACATGTAGTTGGCAGCCCCTGCCATTCCCACTACGGCAATAGCTAATACTGCCAAAACTATCAATCGTCTAATCGTTCGATTCCCTCCTGAACTCCGGGGATGCTCATCAATGCATAACTAGATTGCGGATGGAAGCCCGGGTTGAGTTAGAATGGCTTTAAGATGGTTTGCAATAAGATCCAGGCAGATCAATATGCACAATGGTAATACATTTTATAAAAAAAGGAAGATGCAAAGCGCGACTTCATCGCCCTTGCATCATTCTTTTGACCTGCTTCTGGAGTTTATCCAGCTCTCCCGTCTTATGCAGATAGAATCCAGCCCCGATGGCGATGAGCAGCACTAGGATCAGGGCAATCAGCCAGCTGCTATTTTGCGCCTTCTCCACATTCACCGTTCTGCTCAGGTCGTCCACGCCGAATTTGTGCAATCCTGGATCCTTCGGCTTGTAGCTGAAGTCGACAGTGGAATTCTTACCGGCATTGACAGTCACATTCTTGCTGTCTACAACCGTGTCATTCACCATAAGCTCCAGCATGCGGGAGTCGTTCTCATTCCCGATGTTCTGCACTGATGCCGAGATCTTCATCGCCTGCGGGACATATGCTTTGTCTGGAACGGTCAGATTCACCACCTTCAAAGAAGATGTCACCGCGATCTTCCTGGTGGCGGAGTTCAAGCCCTCCTTTTCCGCCTTCAAGGTATGCTCGCCAATGGCATTGGCAGAATAGGTCAGCGCTCCCTTCGAGCACTGGTGTTGCCTATGCTCTCCTCATCCAGGAAGATCTCTGCCCCTGTCCACTGGCGTCTGGTTGATGCCTTCCATAACGGTTATCGAGGAAGTTTTCTCCCTTGACTACCTCGGCCGGCGCATTGAGGGTCAACTGCTTGGTCAGTGATGCATTTGCCTCCTGGATTGCAGCCAGGTTTGCAGCTTCAGACGCTGTTGTTACTACCATGCTGGCCTTGCCGTCAAGGTAGCCCGACTTCCTGGCGACTACAGAGTAAGTGCCAGTGCTCGATGGCTTGTAGCTGATCAATCCAGAGATATCCGTAGTTCCAATGTTGCTTCCATTTACTGAGATCTGAACCCCGCTCAGAGCCTCGGTTCCCGATTTGGTGCTGATGGAGACCGGCCTGTTCACCACAGCAACAGGAACGCTCAACGTTATTGTGCTTCCCTCTCCCGCCTTGGTGGCAATGGGTGCCAGCAGCCTCTTGGCACTATCGGCAACCTCGAGCCTCAGGTTCTCCATGATATCGATGACCCTGCCCCGGCCGAGGCTGATCGTGTCGTCGTTTATCATGGTGATGCCGTCGCTGTCTAGAGTATCGACCTTCATCTTGCCGTGAACCTCGCCTTCTTCCACAGACTCCGGGCTATCGGATACCTGGAATATGGCGTCCACTGTGGCCAGGTCTGGACTCGGTGCTCCGGAAGACGCTCTCAATATGGGCTGTGATCATAGGTACATCTTTTTCTGAACCCATATCCACCTTATACATGTAGTTGGATGCCCTGTCCTTGGGTCGCTGGAAGGAGTGACGACCTTGCTATCTACCTCTTTCCCGTCCTTGGCCAGCGCCAGATAGACCTTATTTCCATTCAGATCCACCTGCTTGATGCGCAGCTCATAGCCCTCTTGCAGAGATAGAGCCGATCCGCTGGCAATCGTCCGGCTTTCATCGCTATCCAGCAAGACCCGTCTCAACTGGCCTTCATTGATGGCACTGGCCTCATCCGTAAACTCTGTCTCGTTATTGTAGCCTGCGAAGTATTTATCGGCCATGAAGCCGATGACATCGTACCTGCCCCAGTTCTCGAACTCGAACTCCACCTTCTGGGGGCTGGTGGTATAGACAAGATCCTTCTCATTGATCTTATTGCCGCCGCTGATCGTCACCTGCAGGTTCTCTGTCCCGACATCGTCGTCTATGTCATAGTAGAATCCCTCGAAGTTGTAGGGAGTCCAGGTGAATTCTCGGTTAGTAGACGGATCTATTACCGTGCCCCTCACATCGTAGCTTCCTGCTCTCTCTACCACGGGAGCAAAGCGCAACTACTATCGTCATCTGCAACCAGGAATCCGACATTTCCGAAGATATTGGTAGTGCTTCCTCTCCGGAGTGAGAATGAATCTTCGTTATCCATCTCTACTCCGTCGGAGACGTGAAGTAACCTTCATCTTACCGTACTTATCGCCTTCTTCAACTGAGTCGTAGGTGTCGGATATCTGGAAGAGGCCGTCCACAGTCACCAGATCAGATTCGGTGCTGGCAAAGACATTGGAGATATGGGCCAGGACAATGGGGGTTTTTTCTCCGGCGATGTCCACCTCATACTTGTAGGTCGAGCTCTTGGTGTCTTCGGGCGAGACTACCTTGCTGTCCACCTCCTCTCCGTCCTTGGCCAGTGACAGGTAGACTTTATTTCCGTTGATGTCGATCTGCTTGATGCGCAGCTCATAGCCCTCCTCCAATGGCAAAACCGATCCTGTGGTTAAGGTGCTCTCATTATCGCTGTCGACGAGAACTCTCCTCAGCTGGCCGTCATTTATCAGGCTTCTATTCGAGTCAGAGATATCGCCTGCATCATAGCCTGCGAAGTACTTCTCGGCCATGAAGCCGATGACCTGGTAGCTTCCCCAGTCGTTGAATTCGAATTCGGTATCCTGTGCATTTGTGCTATAAGTCAGACCACCGGAGTCAACAGATCTTCCACTCTGCTGAAGCTTTATTGTAAGCTCTTCCGTGCCTACATCGTTCTTCAGGTCGTAGAAGAATCCTGAAAAACTCTGGGGAGTCCAGGTGTATTCACGGCGGATTTATTCCCTCTCTCCAAATTCTGTCCGTCATCGCCTCAGTCCCTTCAGACGCCGCTTCGCTGGACTGTGTTTCTGTAGCATTTTCAGAGGCATTCTCCGGTGGCAGCTGCGATGCAGATTCGTTCTGAGAGACATTCTCGGAAGTCGTGGCATTGCTGACCGATGCGTTATTGGAAATTACCGTTCCTGGAGGTACATTCTCTGGAGGCGTAACCGTTGTGCTCGCAGCGGCTAACATTTTGGCTTGCAGAATTAGCGTTGGTCTGTGCCGTTCCCGTCTCCTGGGCGGTTTGGGCCGGGTTCACTGTGGTCGCGGCAGCCGCGCTTGTGGTCATAGCTTTAGTGGATGGCGCCTGCGAGCTGGATTGCGTCTGAGTTGCCGGAGAGCTTTTTGTGGTTAAGCTCCCTGTGGATAGCGGAGCAGTTGCCGTTGCAGCAGCCGCTGCCGCCGTTGTCGCCGGAGCGGTTGAGACTGGGGTTTGAGTCTGCCCGGATGTCTGTGCTACAGCGGCTTTATTGCTGCTTTTTGTCCCGAGAGGCTTCAGCCCTGTGTTGCGCCTCGCCAGTGTTTCTGCTGAAATCGTCTCTCCCTGTGCCTGGCCTTCAGAAGCCAAGCTCTGGCTTATGATTGGGGCCGCCCCATTTGCGGATGCCTGTGGGGTTTGCGCCAATACATTTACTGGTAGAGCTGCGGCTATTACCATGAGAAGCAGACATACTCCACCGACCCTGACGTAATCCATAAATCTCCTCCAATACCTGATCTTCTTAATATTAAGCTTTATTTATTGCCTTTCGCTATTGCATGAATGTACTTTACGTTTATAAATTTGATCACAAAATGGTGTATATCCTGGGTTCAATCTAAGGGCATAATACATCCAATCCTCAAGCATTGTTTGTCTATTCCAATTGCCGTTCGAATTTAACCGAACAATCTGAACTGTAAGAACCACACTTAAATCTTGTGGTATGCGAAGGCTTTTTATATTGGACAACTGACTTAGATCGAGTCACTGACTTGTAATCAGTCATTAGGCGATGAGATGACGAGGATCGTAAAAGAGCCGGAAGAGAGAAGAAAAGAGCTGATAGACACAGCAGAGCAATTGTTCATAGCACAGGGCTATGAGCAGACTTCCATCAGCGATATAGTAAGAGAGGTCAATGTATCTCAGGGCGCCTTTTACTACTACTTTGAATCAAAGGAAGATGTCTTGGTGGCAGCGATGGAGAAACAGATATCTCTGATGGAAAGCGATTTCATCCGGATTGCACACAATAGCGACCTGGATGAAGCAGAAAAACTCAATTCCATGATCAATCGCTTTCTAAGCATCTCTGCATCCGGAAAAAAAATCAATAGCTATATCCATCAGGCCAAAAACGCCACGCTACATAAGAAGCTGATGAGGCTGAGGCCATTTGCCACTATCGCCCCGGTTATGGCGGACGTACTTGTCCAGGGCTGCAAGAATGATCGCTTTCATGTAGAACGCCCACTGGAGACCTCCTACCTCCTACTCGTGCTGATAGCGTCTGCTAATCATATATTCTATCAGAAGAATGATGACTTAGCCAATTCAAAAAATGCTGAGCAGGATCCAGAATTTCTTAAGAATATGCGTGCTGCCATGGAGGATCTCCTGGGCAGGATGCTTGGAGTTAGCGATTACAGGTTCATCCTGCAGATTTAGGTTGCCATTGAAAATTGAGAAGGTGAAAAATATCGCAAATGGAATTGAACCGATGGACGGACCTCAGCCCAGCCAGTCCAAGGGCGAGGCAGCCATCTCCATGCAGGGTCTGACTAAAAGGTTCGGTGAAATGACCGCCGTGGATCACATAGACCTGGAAATAAATAGGGGCGAGCTCTTCGGTCTCCTGGGAGCCAATGGAGCCGGCAAGAGCACCATCATCAAGATGCTCACCACCATGCTCACGCCAACAGAGGGCGAAGCCCGGGTATGGGGTCACAACGTAACCAGGGAGAGAAATGCAGTGCGATCCTCGATCGGCGTCGTCTTTCAGGATCCGGCAGTGGATGGCATGCTGACCGGCCGGGAGAACCTGGACTTTCACGGCAGAATGTACGGAATGGACGGCCCCCTGCGCCAGGAGAGAATTGATGAGGTTCTGGAATTGGTGGATCTGGTCGATAAGGCTGACATCAAGATGGAAGACTACTCCGGTGGCATGCAGCGGAGGCTGGAGATTGCCAGGGGTCTGATGCATTATCCACATGTGCTCTTCTTGGACGAGCCCACCCTTGGTCTGGATGCCCAGACCAGGCGATATATCTGGCAGTACATTCGCAATATGAACAAAGAGAAGGGGGTTACCATCATCCTCACCACACATTACATGGAAGAGGCGGACGCTCTTTGTGACCGCGTAGCCATCATCGATAGCGGTAAGATCGTAGCACTGGACACTCCCTCAAACCTCAAAGATATGATCGGATCAGACACGGTCAGCCTGGAGGTTCAGAGTGGTGCGGAAGCATTGATGCCATGCCTGCGATCCATTCCCTGGATCAAGTCCAGCGTCATCGTCAATGGAACCCTCGAGCTGATGGTGGACCATGCCCAATCCAGGATTCCCGAGATCATGCAGGAGGCAAATAAGTGCAGCGCCATAATCACCTCCGTAGGACTCCATAAGCCCACTCTGGAGGACGTTTTCCTCATGTACACGGGCCGGAAGATAAGAGAGACAGGGGTTGCCGCCAGTTTGATGGGGACCATGATGATGCAAAGGAGGAGAAAATGAAGCGGGATCTTAATGCCATTTACAGCATCTGGCTTCGGGAGATGCTGCGCTTCTTCCGGCTGAAGAGCCGCCTCTTTGGGTCCATAGCCGCGCCCTTCTTCTTCCTTGCCTTCCTGGGAATCGGATTTGGCGGAGGCACTACCATGCCCGGCATTCCCTCTGGTGTAGTCTACGTCAGCTTCCTGACTCCGGGGATCATAGGTATGACATTGCTCTTCTCAGCCACCTTTGCAGGCCTTTCCGTCCTGTGGGACAGGGAGTTCGGCTTCTTAAAAGAGATAATGGTTGCCCCGGTGAGCAGAATTGCCATAGTCCTGGGACGAACAGCAGGGGGCTTGACTACAGGAATCCTGCAAGCCTTGATCATACTTGCTGCAGGGATAATCATGGGAATGAAGATGCCAAGCCTTGCCGGATTCCTGTTGTCTCTGGTATTCATGGTCCTGATAGCCGCGACCTTCATCGGCCTCGGGCTGGCCTTCTCTTCCAAGATGAAGGATATGTCCGGATTCAGCCTGATCATGAACTTCCTCATATTTCCATTGTTCTTCCTGTCCGGGGCACTCTTCCCTCTGGAGAGATTCCCAGAGTTGATAAGGTACCTCGCCTACCTCAATCCCCTCACCTATGGTGTGGACGGCTTGAGATACAGCCTGATAGGCATGAGCGCCCTTCCCCCTTTAGTGGACCTGGCAGTTCTGGCGGTCTGCTGCGCTGCCATGTTGTTCCTGGGTGCATATCTATTTGAGAATACCGAGGTGAAATAACATTTCCAAAGTTATAGAGCTGAAGAACATTCAGAAAACCTACCGCATCGGTGACAGCGAATATCCCGTGTTGAAGGGCATAGACCTGAAGATAGAGGCGGGCGAGTTCATAGCCCTCATGGGCCCTTCCGGCAGCGGCAAGTCCACGCTCCTGAACATCGTGGGTTGCCTGGACCGGCCTACAAGCGGCCATTTTATGTTACTGGGTCAGGATATCAGCCAGACCTCCGATGATGAGCTGGCCCGATTGAGACGTGAGGAGCTCGGTTTCATCTTCCAGACCTTCAACCTCATCGGGCGAATATCAGTCCTGAAGAATGTGGAGGTGCCATTGATGCTTCATGAAGTTCCGCGCGTGGAGAGAAAGGCACGCGCTCTCAAGCTGCTCGAAGGCATGAATATTGCAGACCGGGCCGACTTCAATCCCCCCAACATCTCCGGCGGAGAGCGGCAGAGGGTGGCCATAGCCCGGGCCCTGGCCAATGATCCCAAGATCATTATCGCTGACGAGCCAACCGGCAACCTGGATCTCAAGAACAGCGATGAGGTCATGAAGATCCTCACCAACTTGAATCGAGATGGTCGAACCATCATCATGGTTACCCATAACCCTGAGATAACGGAGAACTGCAGCCGAGTCATTCGGCTCAGAGATGGACGAATCCTGGAGAATGCATAATGAAAAGAATATTTCAAATCTTCTTCCTGTTACTGCTGACAACCGGCTTTGCAGCAGCTTACGAGTACCGCATGCCAGTGAATATCGAAAATACAGTCACGCCTGCCGTGCTCATGCCCGGAGATGAGGGCTTGCTCGCCATCGAGCTGCAGAATGGGGCAGCAGCCTATGGCGCAGGCGGGGACGCTGGAATGGGCAGCTCAGCCCAGGATACCCTTCTCTCCACACCAATTAATAGAACGAAGCTGCAGGGAACATCTGAGCTGAGAGTCATCACTCCCGACTATCAGAATATGGGCATGATCGGCCCTAACGATAAAATCACACTTTACTACAAGATAGGAGCGATGCCGAACATAACCAGTGGCACCTACCTCCTGGACTTCCAGGTTCAAGGGGGATACGATATGCTCACCATCAACCGCCAGATTCCCATCAAGGTGGATTTGGCGACTGTGAATATGGCCAGCGCAGAAGCCTCGTCCACCACCAAACCGAGCCTGAACCTGAATGTCGCCAACCCCAGGGAAAATACCCTCAATGCTGTGACCATTGTGCCCTCAGCCGAAGGAATCAGTTTCTCTCCGGATCAATACTATATTGGCACCATGGACGCGGATGAGGTCTTCACCATCAGCTTCAGCCTGGCCTCTGATGATCCGACAAAACCCATCCAGAGGGCGACGAATGTCAGCTTCGTGGCCAGATTCAAGAACGGCGATACCTGGCACGAGTCAGAACCCTATATCGCCAAATACAATCCGCCTCTGGATAACACCAAGGCGAACAATTACCTGCTGCCTCTGGGACTTGCGGCCCTGATTATGATCATTGCTGGCGGCTACCTGTATCGCAGAAAGAGGCTTTCGAACAAGTCTCAGAATGGAAATCGATCTCAATAGAGTCTGGAGGCGCAGATGAAGTTATCCGATATGCTGGAGTTCATTGCCATTGGCTTCAAAGCCGACCGCTTCAAGACTCTCATGTCATCTCTCGGCATAATAATAGGCGTTATGGCAATAGTTGTGATGCTGTCTGTGGGTGAGGGCCTGTACTCAGGCGTATCCTCCCAATTTTCCAGTCTCAACCTGGACGTAATACGCGTGATTCCGGGCACGTTCAATTTTGGCGGCGGGCAGCCGAGCTTTCGTGCTCCTCAGGAGCCGGCCAAGTTCACCGATAAAGACACCAAGGCCCTGGAGAATGTGGTAGGAGTCACGAATGTGGCGCCGCAGACATCTGCCAACGTTGTGATCCATTTCCGGGATAAGAATGCCTCGGCCGGGCTCACGGGAATTGACCCCAAGAAGGAGAGAGATCTGTCGAGCAAAGTGGGAACGGGCCGGTTTCTTACCAGCGCAGATTACAAATCGATAGTAATCGGCAGCGGCGTCTCTGAGAGCCTGTTTCGAATGATGATCACTCCAGGCAACAAGATCAGGCTCTATTATCAGGATCAATACCAGGACTTCACAGTAGTAGGTGTTCTCAAGGAGCAGCAGCAAACGTCTTTTGCAGGCCCGGGCAGCAACCAGAACAATCAAATGTACATAACTCACAAGGCCATGAAGGAACTGATGGGAAGGACGGATTACAATTATGGCAGTTTCCAGGTTACTGTAGACGATCCGGCACAGATAGACAATATCATCGAAAGGATAAAAATTGTGCTTATGAGATACCATAAGAATGAAGCTTATGATGCTACAACTGCCCGGGATTTGCTCAGCTCGCTCATGAGCATTCTCTCCATGATCAAATATGCCCTGGCGGGAATCGGAGCCATATCCCTGGTTGTGGGAGGGATCGGCATTGCCAACGTTATGATGCTCACTGTGAAAGAGAGAATTCGAGAGATAGGTGTTATGAAGGCCCTCGGGGCGACCGTGCGGGATATCCGCATGCAGTACCTGCTTGAGGCCGGAGTTCTGGGTGT
Organism: uncultured Methanosarcinales archaeon; assembly: GCA_963702455.1. Classification (GTDB taxonomy): domain Archaea; phylum Halobacteriota; class Methanosarcinia; order Methanotrichales; family Methanotrichaceae; genus Methanothrix. Next base: position 59,961 of record CAVPCV010000002.1, on the reverse strand, counting down.
GGTGAGCAGCATAATCGGCATTGCATTGGGAGTCGTCGTCTCCCTGGCCATAGGAACTCTCGCTGGTCTGCCTTCGGCCATAACTCCTCAATCTATCTTGCTCGGCATACTGTTTGGCGTGCTCACGACCACAGTCGCCGGAGTATATCCTGCCAACAAGGCGGCACAGCTTGATCCCATTGAAGCGTTGCGGGCGGAATAGCCTCATAACCTTTAAGTGCTGAGTAGTTGAAGTATTCGTGGGGAATTTCAGTATGGGGAAGACTCGCATAATGGCCATCGGTATGATACTTGCCCTTTTCTTGACGGGACTCGTATCATCGCAGGGCATGGGCAACTCGAAGAGCTACGACCAGAACAGCTACGACTGGATGGGAACGCCTGTTTCAAGCGATCAAGTAAGCACGATTGTACCGGATTATCTGAGTCCTTACAGTGCTCAAAGACCGGAGTGGGACCCCTATGGGCCGGGAGCCACACCTCAATTGGGAAGGCCGGAGTGGGATCCCTACGGCCCGGGCTCGGACTCTTATGGCTTAACCCTTGAGCCCAAAGATCCAGCTCTTGAGGGTTTGACGATCGAAGGAGGCATTAAGCTCTCCAATCAGCTTTACATGCAAGTAGGTTCACAGCTCTTGAGTCAGGGCGAGGTACCTCTGGGCATGCCGTATCTGCTCTGGGCGAGAGTAACCGGGAAAGGCAGCTTCCTTCTCTACGATTACAACCGTCAAATCTTAAACCAGGGCTACGTCACACCGGGCTGGTACAAGATAAATGGAACTTATGGGGACTATCTTGGCCAGCATATGTATCGCTTCATTTCTGCGGGAATGGCCAGCAACAATCTATCCGTTATTGTGGGATCCGGAGGCTATCCTGGCTCCTTCAGCCTGACCGGCCGGGTGTTGGATCAGAACGGTCAGGGAATGCCGGGGGTGAGGGTAACCGTATCCAATAATGATGGCGGGAGATTCTCAACGGTGACGGGATCCGACGGGTATTATGCTATTGATGTAGCAACAGGAGTCTATCTTGTAAATGCAGAGGCTCCCGGATATGTGTTCACACAGACCCTGGTTCAGGCAATAAGCGGCGCTGTATCAGCCGCAAGGCCGGTGGTTGGAACCCCTGCGAACAGCGCTCTGCCTGCCATCTGGCAGTGATAGATGCTCTATTTTTTGTAAATATTTTTCTATCCTATATTCGCGCAATCAAGATAGCTTTGATAAAAAAATAGCGATGGCAATTCCCGTCTCTGGGCTGATCTTACCTGGGCGGCGTCATGTAATTCCAGCGCCAGACTTTGAAGCTCGTCGCCAATATCCCCAGGAAGATCACCAGTATCAACAGGGCTTGAAGCCACTCAATGATAGTAATCGCATCCATACCTACACCAGATGAATGCCTTCTCTTTTATCTGATAAAGGTTTTGCATGCAAAAGATGATATGGGGTGAGGTAATCTCTCCCCCGAGAAATGCAGCGAGGCCAAAAGATGCTCAATGTGACCTTTCTTGGAACTGCCGGATCGCTTCCCACGCCGGAGAGAAATCCTTCGGCCATCCTTATCAACCGCGAGGGAGAGATGATGCTCTTCGATTGCGGGGAAGGCACTCAAAGACAGATGATGCGTGCCAGAACCGGCATGATGCGCTTGAACTACATCTTTCTGACTCACCTGCATGCCGATCATATCCTGGGTATTCCCGGCCTTTTGGAGACCATGGCCTTCCAGGGAAGAGTGGAGCCAATCGCTATAGTTGGTCCCGCGAATACCGAGCGCCTGGTGGAGAGCTTCAAGGCGGTCTGCTACTTTTCCCGCAAGTTCGATGTCAGGGCGACGGAATTAGAGCCGGGAGATGTGCTGAAGATGGACGGCTATCATGTGGAGGCCATTGAGAGCCGTCACAGTGTGCCGAGCCTCGGCTATGTTCTGGAAGAGGACCAGCGTCTGGGAAGATTCAACCGCGACGCGGCCGTATCCTTAGGCATACCTCCGGGACCTCTCTTCGGAAAGCTGCAGCATGGCCAGACGGTAGATGTAGACGGCAAAACGATTCAGCCCCATCAGGTCATGGGCCCGGCCCGACCGGGCAGAAAGATCGTCTACACTGGAGATACGAGGCCCTGCAAGTCCGTGGAGGCCGCTAGCATTGGCGCCGATCTCCTCATCCATGACTGCGCTCTGGCCAATGATATGGCAGATTGGGCCAAAGAGACAAAACATAGCACTGCGGGGGAGGCGGCAGAGGTGGCCAGACGCGCCGATGTGAGACTGCTCGTTTTAACCCATATAAGCTCTCGCTATTCTGAAGACACTTCCCGGCTTTTAGATGAAGCGAAGTCCATCTTCGAGAGAACTGTGGTAGCAGAGGATCTGATGTCGCTGGAAGTCAGGCTGAGAGATGAGTGAAGCCCGAGGAAAATAATTATCTCTCGTTTTGATCCTCTTTCGCCTTTTTTTCGCGCTCATCGTTCATAGCCAACAAGACCTGTCGCGACAATTCATCATCCCTGCCAATCAGGGCGATGTCCAGTGATTCCATGGCGCAATCGATCATATCTCTGGTGTGAGCGAGGTCCATACCTTTGCTCTCCGAAACAATACCTCTTCGAAAGATGGCATCGATCTCATCCGGCGGCAGGTCGAGGGCAGTCGCTGCGGAAATGGCCCGGCCGAACATCTCCATATCGATGTAGTACTGCAGGCCTTCCCTGTAGAGGCTCTCTGATTCGCCGTCTCTCTTGGCATTCTTGGCAATCAGGGCTGCCCAGAGGTAGTCTCCGGCATCCACCAGAATCTGGATAGCCCTATCGATCATACCTTTGTCTCTGGCCAAAACGACTGCATACTCCGTTTCGCCAGCCTGGGCGAGCACTTTTACACCGTCTTCAGCCAGATCATCAGGCAGGTTATTGCGGTTTTCCACCAAATAGGACACCTTTTGATCAAAGGGCATCCTCTCAAATTCATCTTTCAAACTCAAATCCCCTGATAAGAATAGAAATTCGCCAGCAGATAAGGCTTTGGACAGCATCTGTTGCCTTCCGCCGAACTCTTCATCATGACGATTGATCACAAAAAGAAAATTCGCAGTTGCCCCTTTGCTGATTTTCTTTAAAGATTTGAGGAAGTCAGCTCAATTGATATATAAAAATAAGGCTAGATGGATTGATAAATAGTTGCTCCTTCTGTCCTGGTCGAATAATCTAATCTACAAAAAGATATATAGTTGTACTTACAATTCTGAAGATGTCAGACGATCCGGAGTAGGAGCAAAAGATCTGTCCTTCTAACAAAGAGGCAATTCAAAAAAAGGTCCCTATCCATCGCGAAGTCATCCTGAGTCTGGCCACCAAATTCTTCTGCCATATTTGATATTCGCCTGATATCTCTTCAGAGCAGTTTTTCCAGGAAGATCGACATATTGATTAGCGATAGTAACCATAAAGCCGCCCTGATATGCAGCAAGATTCCTCTTCTCCCCAGGGCTTTCGGGTTTTGGTGATAGTCTCCCGGCCGCTGGACCTGCAGGACCTGCCCAACTTGGCAGACCAGTGGGCCCTGCTGGGCGGCCTGCGTCGGGTCAACGCCCCCGCCTTTCTCAAGATCCTCCGCCCGCCCACGGTGGAGGGCATACGCTCCGAGATTCTGAGCGGCTATGACATAGTCCACTTCGACGGCCACGGCTCCTTCGGATTGCGCTGCCCCAATTGCGGCAGTCTCAACCAGCCAGCGCAGAAAAAGTGCAGCCGCTGCGAGTGTCTTCTGGAGGGCCAGGAGGCTAAGGGCTACTTTGCCTTCGAGCGGGAGGACGGGAAGCTGGATTCACTGGCTGCGGAGGAGCTGGCGGAGATCGTCATGAGCGCGCCGGAGCATCCCACGAAGCTGGTCTTCCTGAGCGCCTGCGAGTCGGCGAAAGGTGGCAAGGCCAGTCTCCTCAAGACCTGCTGGCTGAGGGCGTTCCAGCCGTTCTGGGATTTAACGAGTCCGTCCTGGCAAAGGCGACCATGGCTCTGGCCGCGCCCTTCTATGCCGGCCTGGGGGCGGGCATGACCATCGCCAGGGCTTTCGAGACTGCCCTGCCAGCTCTGAAACGGCTGGAGAACGGCGGCAAACTGCAGAAGATCCCTGTTCTGGAGGGGCCGGGAAAGGATGTCAAGATTCTGCCGGCTAAAGCCGCAGGAAAAGCCAGCTTCGAGGCCGAGCGCCTCTTTGGAGTTCCCGAGTATGAGTTCGTGGGCGACTATATCCGGGGCGATCCCCCGCGCGGGCGCAAGGCAATCCTCTCCCAGGCCATGGATGCGCTGCTGGGCGGAGAGAAGCTGGTCGTCCTCACCGGCCAGGGAGGAATCGGCAAAACGGTGCTGGCCGCGGAAGCGGCCCGGCGACTATCCTGGCGCTATCCGGGCGGCAGTCTTCTGGAGGAGCGCTGCCGACATGGAGCGGCTGGGCCTGAACGAGCTTCTGGATCCTTTGCTGAAGTCTTGGGCTGGGAGTTTCGCACTCTTCCCCTGGATACCAAAAGGGATCGCGCTCTGAGCTATCTGAGAAATTACGATACCGCCTCTCTAATGGTTGTGGACAACGCCGAGAAAATCGGGGACGCAAACCTCTGGCGTTTCCTGGAGAGCATTCCCGAGCCCAGCGCCGCTCTGGTTACCACAAGAGAGAGCCTGTCACGTGAGGGCAAAGAGATCCGGGTTGTGGATATGGAAGTTGAGGAGGCCAGCCGTCTCCTCATCATCGAAGCCCGCCGGCGCTTGCCCAAATGGGGAGAGAACCTGAGCCATGATGAGATGAATTCCCTGAAGGAGATCTCAAGCATCATGCACGGCCATCCTCTGGCCATCAAGCTGACTGCAGCTCTGGTTGCGAGCAGAAGCCTGGCCAGCATCAGGGACGAGCTGAGAAGAAATCCGCCCCAAGAAGTGCTGGATCGTTTTGATGTCTCTTATGCGGATTTGACGGAAAGCCAGAAGAGGCTGCTTTGGCTGCCTGGCTGTCTTCTCCAGCTCTGTGACGGAAGACGCGATTAAGAGCGTGTGCGTAAAAGAAGATCCAGAAAGTCCGTCGAACTGGGAGAACGGATCTCGGCGAACTGGTGAGGAAGTCCTTCCTGGATCGGGTTGAAATCGAGGCCCAGGATGAATCTGGCAAAGATATTATGCTCTATCGCTACCGCATGCATCCGCTCATGCGCCAGTACGCTGATGCGAAGGCAGAAAGAGACATCTGGGACAGGCTTCGAGAAAGGGCTGCGAATTATTTCCTGGGATATGCCCAAAATTTCCGAGAAAACTTCGATATGCTGGAGAGGGAGAAGGAGAACATTCTTTCCGGCATGGTCTGGGCGGCTGCGCAGAAGGGATTTGGCAGCAGGTGAGGAGAAAAAGAATGCTTCTGCAATGGTTTTGCAGTTCATGTCCTCCCTAGATAGCTTTCTGGATACCAGAGGCTACTGGAATGAATATGGGATTTGTCTGCATCAGGCCGTTGAATCTGCCGATGTGCTTGGGGATCAAAGAGAAAAGGCCATTTGGGTTCATAACCTCGGCATCCATGCCCAAAAAATGGGCAACTAACTGACGAGGCCCGACAAGCTCTACCAGCAGAGCCTGAAAATCGATGCAGGAACTGGGTGACAAGAGCGGCGTGTCCAGTTCGCTGCACCAGTTGGGCATGCTGGCCCAGGCCACGGGCGAGTACGACGAGGCCCGAAGCTCTACCAGCAGAGCCTGAAAATCAATCAGGAACTGGGTGACAAGAGCGGCGTGTGCCATTCGCTGCACAGCTGGGCATGCTGGCCCAGCACTGGCGAGTACGAAGAAGCTCTACCAGCAGAGCTGAAATCAATCAGGAACTGGGTGAAAGACGGCTGCTCTGCACAGCTTGAAGCTACAGACCAAGCAAAAGTGATCTTTGAAGAGATAGGCAGTCCGCAATATGTAGAAAGGGCGAATAACCAACGGAAGAGACTTGAGGAAAAGTTATCATCCACTACATTCGGCAAGAACGATGAATGACTTTCGGTTCAATGTAAGGTAATATTGCCATGCTGAAAATCTTATGCTGCAATGAGAAATGCACCGCCCCGGATCGGATATTCCCCTGGAACGAGCGTCCTCATCTGGAGGCAGAGGGAAAGCTGGCAGGAAGGGAGACGAGGGTGCGGTCTCTTTTGTGGTGCAATGCAAATATTGCGGCACCAAGAACAAGATCTGGGTGACGAAGGTTCGAAAGACGGAAGTAACACGAATCATAGGAAAGATTTAGACGGGAGATTTCGAACATGGCAGGCAAAGCAGTCGCACCGGATGCCATCGGCGAGCCCGTAACTGATCTGGATGAGTTCTGGCTGCAGACCGCCCGGGGCACTGTCAAGGAGTCCATCGCTCTCTGGAGGAGGCAGCCAAGCAGCTCATCAGCGCCGTGACCCTCGTGGAGGGAATCTACTTTGCGGCAATATCCTTCAGCGACCTGCAGAAAGTCATGGCTGTGCAGGGAACGGATGCCTGGCTGCGCATCGCCCTTTTTGTCAGCCCCATCGTCCTCTGGCTGATCTGCCTCTTCTTTGCCGTGCGGGTCTTCACGCCCGAGACCTACAAGACCAACCTCAGCTCGCCGCAGCTTGCGGAAAGCGTTTACCGGGAGATGGTGGGCTACAAGCACCGGAATCTGAAGAGGGCTTACTGGGCACTGATGGCCGGGTTTGTGCCGCTGGTGATCGCAGTGGTTTACTACCTGAAAATGCTGGACGGGCCTGGCTAAACCTTTTCGTATGAAAATCGAGTCGATGATGTCAAAGCATCTCGATTGCATTTACATCAATAATGGCATGTGAGCCTGTTCGGATATGCACCACGTCTGGGGCCTTTATAAAGACGTTCAACGATAAAGGGCAGAGCTTCATGGATTGTCCCCCGCGGCCGCGGGGTCAGGGGGGCCGCCACGGCCTGGAGTGGGCCCCGTCACCCTAGCGCGTATCACCGCGCGGAACCCCGGAAGAAGTGGTGGTGATTAATCTTTGACTTATGATAAGAGATATGCCAATGTCATTCGATTGCAGACGGACTCAGTAGATGCAGACAAGGACGCTTCATGCGATTCTTCCGGGGTGCCGCGAGTCGGCCTGCGGGCCTCCCGCGCTATGGTTGGGGCGCCGCTCAAGGCCGCGGCCGGCCAAGCGACGGCGATTAAGCTGGAGACATGATCGAGAGTCCCAATGTCTGGATGTAGCCACGACTTTTTGCATAAGGTAGAGTCGATGATGTCAAAGCATCTTGACTTCCATCCGCCATATGTGAACCCGTCCTGAGCTCATGGGCGTTTCGGTCTTCAATACCACCACATGGATCCCTATTTTCGCCATGATCATTCTTAAATTCTAAGAGCGCCGCTATTCATTGATGAAATACTCAGTCATCCTGGAACCTCAAGAGGAAGGCGGATTTACTGCCCGCTGCCTGGAGCTTCCGGGCGCAATCAGCCAGGGAGAAACAAAGACAGAAGCTCTGGAGAACATCAAAGAGGCCATCAGTCTAATTCTGGAAGTGCTCCGAGAAGATCTTGAAAGCTTAAATCGCACCAATCTGAGGTTCTCAAGGTAGAACTTGCCGATGTCTTCTAAGTTGCCGGTCCTCTCAGAGAATATATTCTGGTTAGGACTCGGCTGAATTTTGCGTTACATGGCCTTCTTATCCTACAATTCAAAAGCCACTCCCACAAATTCCAGGACATCAGCCGCCATTTTCAAAGCCTTCTCTGCTTCTCCTTCGTCAAAAGCTTCGAAAGGCAGACCTCCGGGAAGCCCGTTGAGGTATCGTGTGGGGATGCAATATTTGTCTAATCCACCCGCTCTCTTGATCTCATCCAGATCACGATCATACTTGCGAGCGTGTCTTAGAAGCTGAGCTACGGAATGCCCGAGGACGATTTCCTCTCCCTGGGCGTAGATGAAAGCCTTCTCTGCCTTCTCTGCCGCCTCCTTAGATAGAAAACATGCCAGGTTGAACCGTTTCCCCTGAAAGCAAAACTCTGCATCCTCCAAATCCTGTCTAGCCTGGAGAAGCCAGCGCATCCCCTCCTCTTTCGGTTCAAGTCTTCATGCCGTTCCTCTGCATGAAGAGCTGAAGAAAGGGACATTAAATGCGATTTTGAAGCAGGCCGGACTGGAGATAGAAGATCTGCAAAAATAATCAATGTAATAAAAAATATAAAAAATTATATTACTATTCTACTTCCTCGCCGACATCTCCAGCACCTTGACCGCCTGGGCCCCTGCCTCCAGTATCTCCAGGTTCTTGGGGATGAGCTTGGGCTTCTTGGCGAAGGTGACGCGGAAGGCATTCCCGTAAGCCTCACGGGGCAGCCCCAGCTTCCCGGTCTGCATGAGCGCCCCGAACATGGCGGTGTTGGCCGCCATATGAGCTCCCTTATCCGCGGCGATCTCCGTCGCCGGAACGGATATGGCCCGAACTCCTTCCGGGGCCTGGAACTGGCCCGCTAAAGAGTCATAAAGGATCACTCCGCCCTTCTTGACCGTAGGCCGCAAACTTCTCCAGAGACGGCCGGTTGAAGGCGACGAGCACATCAGGATGATCCACCACAGGCGAGCCGATGGGCTCTCCGGATACGATCACCGAGCAGTTGGAGGTCCCGCCCCGCTGCTCAGGCCCGTAGTCAGGATACCAGGAGACAAACCGCCCGCATCCGAAAGCGGCCTGGGCCAGAGCCAAACCCATGCTCAACACTCCCTGCCCTCCGAATCCGGCGATCTTCACTCCCTTGGGCACAAACTCGGGGTCCTTCTGGAACTCGATACAAACATTGCCCTCGCAGCCGAATATCTTGTCCAGGGATTCCTTGGAATAATCGCTCTCCTGCCTGATGATGGACTCTGCCTCCGCGGACCTGTCCCTGAACCTCTTCAGGGGAAACTCCGTTTCCATCTGCTCGTTGATGAACTTGGTAATAGCCGCCACGTCCATCCTCAAGATGGTGGGGCAGGGCGAGAGCAATTCGACGAAGGCATAGCCCTTTTTGTCACGCTGAATCTCCAGAGCCTTCCTCACCGCCCGGCGCGCTTTACGGATATGCTCGATGTCCGAGAGGCTGGCCCGCTCAATGAAGACGGGCGCCTTGAGGGTGTCCAGCATCTCGCAAATATGGATGGGATAGCCCTGATCCCGGGGATCGCGGCCTGCCGGAGTTGTGGCCGTAACCTCGCCGATCAATGTTGTTGGTGCCATCTGGCCACCGGTCATGCCGTAAACTGTGTTGTTGATGAAGAATACGGCCAATTTTTCTCCCCGGTTGGCGGCCTGAATGGTCTCATTGAGCCCGATGGAAGCCAGATCACCGTCTCCCTGATAGGCGATGACGATGGCATCATCCTCGGCCCTGGAGATGCCCGTAGCGATAGCAGGAGCCCTTCCGTGGGCGGCCTGCACATGCCCGGAATCCAGGTAGTAGTAGGCGAAGACCGCGCAGCCTACAGGGCTGATCACGACGCACCTATCCTGAATGCCCAGATCCGCCATGGCCTCGCCTATGAGCTTATGCAGTATCCCGTGACCGCAGCCCGGACAATAATGCGTGGCCGTTTGCGCAGACCCGCCCTTGCGCGGGAATCTCGGCATACAGTCCCGGATGCCCTCCGATCAATTTCTCTTTCGCAGCCATATCACGCCACCTCCCTGATCTTCTCCATGATCTGATCGATATTGATCAGATTTCCTCCATAGCGGCAGACCAGTTCCACGGGCTGGCAGCCACTGGCGAGGCGAATGTCCTCACGCATCTGGCCGTTGCTCATCTCCACGGATATGAACTTGCAGCCTTGCTGGGCCAGCCGTTGAATCTCCTTCTCCGGGAAGGGGAAGAGCGTTATGGGCCGGAATAGCCCTGCCTTGATGCCCTCCTTTCGGGCCGCATCGACTGCAGAGCGAGCGATCCTGCTGCTGATGCCGTAGGAGACCAATACCACAGCGGCATCCTCCAGCCGGTATCCAACCCACTCGACCTCGCTCTCCTTTATGCGTTGATACTTCTCTTGCAGCCTGAAGTTATGCCTCTCCAGATCATCGAAGTTGAGAAAGATGGAGCTCACCAGATTTCCTCTCGTCTCGGCGCTGCCGGCTACCGCCCAGGTGGTGTCGATAGTGGGCTGCACTGCCATTTCCGGGAACTGCAGAGGCTCAACCATATGGCCGAGCACGCCGTCCGCCAGGACCACAACAGGGTTGCGGTACTTGAAGGCCAGCTCAAAGGCCTTGCGAGTCAAGTCGCACATCTCCTGGACGCTTCCGGGTGCAAGAACGATATTGTTGTAGCAACCGTGCCCCCCTCCTTTGCAGGTCTGATTGTAGTCCGACTGCTCCGGCCCGATGTTGCCCAGCCCCGGTCCCGCCCGGCAGATATCGACTATGACGCAGGGCAGCTCAGCTCCGGCGATGTAGCTTATGCCCTCTTGCTTCAGGCTCATGCCGGGACCTGAGGATGCCGCCAGCACTCGATGGCCGGCTGCTGCCGCCCCGTAGACCATATTGATTGCCGCTTCTTCCGATTCCGCCTGCACGAACTTGCGTCCCAGCTTGGGAAAGTATCGAGAGGCTTCGTGCAATATCTCACTGGCAGGAGTTATGGGATAGCCAAAGAAGCAGTCGCAGCCTGCATAAAGTGCTCCGACAACCACAGCGCTATTTCCCGCTACTAACTGAGATGCCATTTTCAGCTCTCCTCTGCCGCCTTTTCCTTCTGAGGCACGTGCACTTCAATGGCCAGAGGCTCGGGACAGGTGTAGTAGCAGGCTGCGCAGCCTATGCATCCGTCGCCTGCATAGACCACGTAGTTGTAGCCGCGGGAGTTCAGCTCCTCGCCCATCTTCAGCACATTCACGGGACAGGCCTCAAGGCACCTTCCGCAGGCCTTGCATTCCAGGATATTGATCAGAGGATAGGGCTTATCTTTGTTCCTTATCTCCACACGCCGGATCTTTCCGCTTATGGTCTTGGGCAGCTCCTCCACGAACTCGATGATCCTGGGGTACTTGTAGGGAGCAGTGACCTTTTTTACGTGATCCTGCAGCTCTTTTTTCAGCTCCTCGGTGGGGGCATATCCTTTGGTCAGGACCACAGTTGCCTTTACCACCTGACCTCTGACGGAGTCCGGCACTCCGGTGATGGCCACTTCTAAAACGGCAGCATGAGACATGAGAGCCGACTCGACCTCGAAAGGCCCCACCCGGTAGCCGGAACTCTTGATCATGTCGTCCGTCCGGCCTATGAACCAGAAGTATCCGTCCTCATCTCGCCAGGCGGTGTCACCGGTATGATAGTAATCATCATGCCAGGTGTTCAGAGTCTTGTCCGGGTCCATATGGTAATCGGTGAAGAGGCCTATGGGCTTTCCCTTGTCGGTCTTGATTACGATCTCGCCTTCTTCGCCCGCTTCGCATACCTTGTTGTTCTTTCCCACCAGGATGATATCGAATCCCGCAGCAGGCTTACCCATGGACCCCGGTTTAGGCGCCATCCAGGGATAGTTGGAGATACAAACTACCGTCTCAGTCTGGCCGTAGCCTTCCATCAGTCGCAGACCCGTGGTCTCCAGGAAGCTCTCATACACCGATGGGTTGAGAGGTTCTCCTGCCGTGACCGCATATTTCAGCCTGGAAAAGTCGTATCTGGACATGTCGCTCTTGATCATGAACCTGAAGATAGTGGGTGGCGCGCAGAAAGTGGTCACACCGTATTTGCCCATCTCGTCCATCATCCTCCCGGCATCAAAGCGATCATAATCGTAGACGAAGACCGCAGATCCGGCCAGCCACTGGCCATAGATCTTGCCCCAGGCGCACTTGGCCCATCCCGTATCGGCCACAGTGTAATGCAGTCCGTCATCCTCCACATTCTGCCAGTACTTGGCAGTGAGGATATGGCCCAGGGGATAGGTTTGATCGTGCTTGACCATCTTGGGGTATCCGGTCGTTCCTGAGGTGAAGTATCCCAGGAGTATATCCTCATTTTTCGTAGCCTGGTCTCCGGTAGGCCGGATAAAATCGGATGATGCCAGATCCAGCTCTGCATCAAAATTGATCCAGCCTTCCCTCTTCTGGTCTTTGTCTCCCACCAGGGCCTTGACCAGGGGGATGTTGCCCAGTTCTTTATGTGCTGCGTCGAATTCGCCGGGCACCCCGTTCTCCCCGATGCATATGATCATCTTCAGATCAGCTTTCTTGATGCGATAGAGGAAGTCTTTCGCCTTCAGCATATGCGTGGAAGGAATGGAAACGGCGCCTATCTTGTTCAGTCCCACCATGCAGACCCAGAACTCCCAGCGGCTCTTGAGGGTGAGCATGACCGAGTCGCCTTTCTTTATCCCATATTTTTTAAAGAGATTGGCGGCCTTGTCGCTCAGGATCTTCAGATCTTTGAAGTTGAGGGTCTTTGCCTCTCCGTTATCATTGCACCAGACCAGGGCACGCTTTTGGGGAAATTCCTTCGCATAGGCGTCAACCACATCAAATGCGAAGTTGAAGTTCTCTGGGACGAGGATCTTCAGGTTTTCTTTAAAATCCTCGTATGATTTGAAATCGACTCGCGAGACGAACTTGGGCAATAAAGATGACATTTTTCAATCCTCTTTGCTCTCCTACATGACCACAGCCAGCAGCTTCACTGGCACATCGTTTAAGGCTTCCATAACGTGATCGTACATCGAATCGAAGAATATGGAATCCCCTTCGTTGAGTACGACCTCGTTGTCGTGGATGGTAATCTTTAAAGTACCCTCGAGCACATATTCGAACTCCTGGCCCGGGTGGCTATAAAATGATGGTTTGCCTTTCTTGGGATCGATAGTAACGATAAACGGCTCTGCCTTTTTATGGGCGAACTTTCTGGCCAGGCTCTGGTATCTGTACTGCTTTCTGCGCTCCACTTCCACGGCTTCACCTTTTCTGGTAATGGTGAAGATGTTCATCCTGGATTCTTCGCCCGTGAGCAGCAGTCCCGTATCCACGTTGAGTTTTCGGGCGATGCCGATTAGAATGCTGGCTGGGATATCCAATTTTCCATCTTCATAGCAGTCGTATGTCCCCACAGGCACATTGAGGTGCTGTGCCATCTCTTCGGACGATACCCGATTCAACTCCCTCAGCTCACGAAGACGTGAGCCGATTTCATCAAGCCTCTCCTTCATGCACATTCCTCGGCGCATCCCAAACAACAGGTCCAGAGCAAAAGATCCAGGCCAATCCGGTAATGCAGGATTGTGACTGCCTCACATGCATATTTGAATCTATCTCCAGAAAAAGGTCTATTTGCATGTTGTCTATAAGTTTATAATTAAAAGTTTTTTTTAATGCCTGGTGTTGACCTTGAGTGGTTCCCCGCGATCTGCCTTTCATGCAGGCTCGCGAAGGACAGACATCATCGACTTGGGTGCGCGAGACCTTCATATTGCCTCGATTTCATGGCGAGAGTTGCCTGTTGCAGTTGTCAAGTCGATGGCGTTAATAGGATGTTATTCTTTCCCTAAGTCATTTCAGGATGTCCAGTCATCCTCATCCAGCCAGCTTTGGGACCTCTCCTTGGAGCTGACTTGGCTCCACTTGAGCCCCCACTTGCGAATGTATGGCAGTTATCCTCGCTACGGATCTGGCCGGCCTATTTCCACGCATGAGACGGTACGCAATCTCCGGGTCGATGCCGTATTTATTTAAATATGCATCATAGGAGAGATGCTCTCCCAAGCCGGAGATATATATCGGATCGCCGATGATGGGTGTAATCTTCCCAGCGGGCAGAATCCATTCGAAACCCTCTGGAAGGAGACAATCCAACCATTCCTCTTCCTCTCCCAGGGATTTATCAGAAACCTCATTCACGACTCCACAGTTTTTACATATTACCTTCTTCGTATCACTCACCTTCAATTAGTCTAGATTTTCCATAACAGTATATATAATTTACCCAAGAAATACCGTATGTAGGACCATTTCATTATTTATATATAAACTTCTATTTATTATATTATTAACTATGAATTTTTAATTGACCTGCAATAATATTTTCAATTCTAGCAAATGAATTTTATGCACCTCGCAATTTCTTTGAATCAATTCGCGAATTAAATCTGGTCAAAAATATTTGGATTCAACTCGTGAGGGGTCAATTCTGATTTTTGATGTCATTGGCAATACTCGCTATCCATCTTTCGAGCCGTCCGACTTCAGTCGCCTAGGTAAATATGGATCAGATAAATGAAGATAACAGGCCCATGGAAATGGCCGATTTAAAACATAATAAATTTCTTCGGTCGCAAGAGTTATAAACTTTAAAAAATATCTGTTTATGTATGAAGGACTTTGCTGGATCGAGGACTACTTACTACAGCCTGGCTCGTGAGAAATTGAGGGGAAAGCATCCCAGGATATTCAACATTCTCTTGATATTGGTATTGATCTCCATGACCGGTCTTGCCGCATTTCTGCTATCGGATATCCTATCCTTTGGATTGAATTCCGATCACAAGAGTGTTCTGGCTGGCCTCGAACACCAAGACCAATTTTGAGCATCATGTCGATAATAAACTGGGACGAGAAAGAACATAAAACCGGCTGTCTTGGACAATCCAGTGGTGCAAAAAGGAGGGCTTATTAGCCTTTCAGTCGCCAATTCATCCCCGAACATTAACGATATGAGTCGCATGGGCGTGCAAATATATCGGAAGAGAAAAATAGCAGTCTCTTCCAAATGGATGGCTCAAACCAGAAAGCAAAAGAACGGAATCCTTCTAATTCATCACCAATGCCGAATTCTTTCTCCTCGAAACCAGGTTTCAAGCGACTCCGCTGTCAGGAATACTGCCTCAGACACCAGCTCGAATAAGCTCGTCAAAGAGAATGGAACCACGGCTTTGATCAAAACGCATCAAGGTCCTCCCGAGAAACACCATCTCGCCATCTTCAAAGCAAAAAGATATACAGCAAGACCTAAATTATGCAAATAACACAAAGGTAATAGCACACAAGCCAATAGCACACAATCCAATAGCACACAGATAAATAAAACACAAGCGAACAACACGCAATTGAGCAACATCCAGGCTAAAATACTTCGATAGACCAATTACAGATAAAAGAGACCTCAACTATCAAGTCAACAATAGATGAAACGCCGATAAGCCAGTCACAGATAAATCCATCTCCTCCCAAGAGCTCCCAGATAATTCTATCCCAAAAAATGCTGCAGAAGCTGATTCTTCACAGGCAAATCCGTCCTTGAACAAACCTCAATCAAGTGAAACCAGAACAATTGGAAATAAGAAAACCTCAGGGGGAGACTCTCCTGCAAATCCTGTGGCTGCCCCTGCCACCGAGGCTCAAAATACTGCGGCAAAGACAGCTTTGACAAAAATTGCTGCTGATATTCGTGCTGATAGTCCTCCCGATCCGGCCAAAGACGTTTCTGCCAAGAATCACCTGAAAATTGAGTTCAAGACGGATTCGACTACAAGCCCAAAATCCGAGAATAACCCGGGTGGCGACCATACGAATAGCGGGGCCGTCTCTGGCACCAATGCACCGTCGAGCCCGATAACATCGGAAAGCAGTCCGGCAGAATATAAGAAAAATGCCGCCCCAAGCTCGGGAGATTCGACATCGATCTCCAAATCACCTGCCACAGGAAAAGCGAGCGAGCCTGCGCAAAATCTTAAGTCGGCCGTGGCCAGCAAAACCCAAAAAGCGCAGGAAATCAGGTATCAGAAGATAGCCAACAAAAATCGGCTCGCTGAGAACGCGAAGAAAAAAGCAGCCCAAGCAAAGGAAAGGGAGAGATAGGATTGCCTCTGGTCCGAACGAAACAATTTATTATTTGAGCTTCCTGTGTATCTGCAAATGATGCGATTTACCGCCTATGTCTCAGGCAGAATCCAGCGGGTAGGCTATCGGGCCAGATCGTCGATCTGGCCAGGAAGATGGGTCTGGCAGGCCTGGTCCAGAATCGTCCCGACGGCCAGGTTCTTGTTATTGCCGAGGGAGAGAAGCAAACCCTGGAGAAGTTTGCCGCTGCCCTTCAGATCAAAAATACCTTTATCGAAGTGAAGGGTATCAGCTTGGAGTATTCGCCAGGATCAGGAGGATTTTCAGACTTTCGCAAAATCACTGGTCCTGACGAGGTTGGAGAGCGCCTTGACGACGGCATTGAGATCCTAAAAGAGATGGTCACCAGCCTGAATAGCCTGAACGGCAAATATGGATCAATCGCTCGAACAAGCAGGACCGAATGCTGGGCAAACAGGATCAGATGCTCGACAAGCAGGAAGAGCTCACAAGCAGGATCGACAGGATCAGATGCTATAACAGGATGATACCATAACGGAGATTCGAGGACTCAGAGGAGACTTGAAGACCCATATGGATATGAGGTTTGAGCGCATCGAAGCAGACCTCGCAGAGCTGAAAGAGATGAAGACAGCACTCAAAGAGAAAGGCATCATCTAATCCCTAATGCCCGGAATTGTTGACGGATATCTTTACTTACAATAATCACACCTTGGGTTTCAGGTGATTGATATGTTTCCCGGATTAGGAGGTTTAGGCGGCAGGGGCGGCATGAGCCCCAAGAAGATGAAGGGCATGCTGAAGAACATGGGTATAGATATCGATGAGCTCGAGAATGTCTTGGAGGTCATCATACGCATGCCTGACAGGGAGATTGTCATAGAAAACGCTTCCGTCGCGATCATGGATGCCCATGGTACGCGAAGCTTTCAGATCTCAGGCGATGCCAGAGAACGTTCCATGTATCCGGAACTGCTCCCGGAACTGCTCTCGAAACTGCTCAAGAGGAGCCCCAATTAGAGATTCTGGACTCCGACGTTGATCTGGTGGTCGCCCAGACAGGTGCAAAGACGGAAGCTGCGAAGGCGGCCCTGATAGAGGCCAAAGGAGACCTGGCAGCAGCGATAATGTCGCTGGCTCCAAAGTAGGCTTTGCCAGGTAATCTTGTGAATAACGAGATTAGGACTCTTCGCGACCCCGTCCATGGGGCCATCCAAATGGATGAGCTGGAGTGGCTTCTCATCCGCTCCAGACCTATGCAGCGACTGAAGGGCATAAAGCAACTGGGCCTGGTGGAGACTGTCTATCCCGGGGCCAATCATACCAGGTTCGAGCATTCCCTGGGAACCATGTTCGTGGCCGGTCTGATGGCCGAGCATCTGGGCCTCTGCTGCCGAAGAAGTGCGGATAGTTCGGCTGGCAGGGCTCCTGCACGACCTGGGACATTCGGCCCTCTCTCACGCTGTGGAAGGGGTTCTCAGCCGCAACCCCGACATTCAGCCTCTCCTGGGAGACAAGCGCGCTTCAAGGCACGAGGAGTTCACTCGCGAGATAATAACCACTCATCCCTTCGGAGAGGATGTCGTCCGTACAGTGGAAAAGGATTTCGGCAATGCTGATACCTTCTTCCAGGAGGTAGCAGATATAGCTTCGGGGGCCAGGCCTCCCCTGGGCCAGATCATCGTCGGAGACCTTGATGCGGACAGAATAGACTTTCTGCTGAGAGACTCGCATCACTCCGGAGTCTCCCTGGGATTGGTGGACACAGACCAGATTCTTACAGGCCCTAACCATAAGCAAAGGACGAATCACACTTGCAGGTTTTGGCGACTACAGGGCCGAGATGTCCCAGACTGCTGCAGAATCGATGCTCATTGCTCGATCGCATCACTATAATGCACTCATCTATCATCCAACAGTCCAATCCATCAGGGCCATGCTGCTGACGGCTTTAGAAAATGCGCTGGCAAAGATGGAGGCGGATGAAGCCCAGAGCAGGATTGTTCTCTTCTTCCGGGAGTACACGGACCCGGATCTTCTGAGGTTCATCTGGGAGAAGGGAGATGATGTCTCGCATGAACTCCTGCAACGCATAAAATATGGCCGGGAGCTCCCTCTGGCAGCCAGGTTCGACCATAGATCTCTGGCGCCGGATATCAGAATGGCACTTTCCACCATCTCTCGCCACGGACGCATGAGAAAGCTTTTCGAGGACTCTCTGGGTAAAAAATATGGCGCTCTTGTAAATATCACTGTGGGCAGCGGCGTGCCGCGATCCATGAGAACAGAGGCCAATGGTTTTCTCTATGACGAGTCTGCTCTGGCGGCTGGCCTTGTCAAGTCTTTAACCCGCCAGATCGCAATTTCCTTCTTTTCAGATGGCCCGGCCGAGATCTCGCTGCTGGAGGTGAGGGAGCAGGCGGCAAAACTCTTGAGCTTTATTCGCTCCGAGAGCTATCTTCCCATCGATGGCCTCTTGCTGCTTTTCTATACCCTGCACCATATGCTTTCCGAGACATATGGTCAGAAGATCCTCGTTCCCAGGATCAGAAATATAACCTGGCTCTACAGGACAGTGGCCAGGCTAAAGGATCTGGGTCCCGCCAGTCTCTCCGGCCTCTTCGATTACTCTTTACACTCCGAGTACGGCTTTCCCTATAGCGAGCGGCTCTTTGAAGACATTCAGATCCTTGTGGCCATGGGCATGATCTATCAGGATCAAAGGCATTATGAGCTGAATGGTCAGTGGTTGCAGCGGTATGAATACATGCTTACGGCAGAAGGAATAAAGTATGCCTATGAGATAGCTGGCTCTTACAGTAAAGAGGCGGAGCAGCTTCAAATCCATCTCAAGCAAGAGAAACACACTATCCCCTACGATGTGGTGAGCCTTCACCTCAAGAGGTACAAGGGAACAAAGTCATAAGGAGCAATAGGCCATAGAACGATGACTAAAGGCAAAAAAAATCCAAGATCACACAGAAAATCAAATTCAAAAAAGCTATAAATTATTAGTTGACAGGCCCCTTGGATGAGCGGCCTGTCGTCCCTTTAAAGAAATGAGGGTTTAGCTCATCCGCCCTTGGTGTAGACGCCTTTTTGTATAGCTCAACTGGTGTGGAAGGTGTCCAGGAATCATCCAGGAATTGATACATGCTCCCGCCAGTCCAGGCTATCATATAGCTGTCGCATGCGCGGCATGGGGGAGAGGCAGCAGGTGTGTATTGCTGTCATTCAGGAAATCATAAATGGCATAGGTGGCGTTGATGCTGTTGTTGCTGCTGGAGGATTTCTTGGTGAAGGCACGTTATTGTTTGGACGGGGAGCTACGAAAGTAGCTCGGCGTCCAGCTATCATTCAGGAAAGCCGCCATAGAAGGTGTGGTCAACATGTCGCCCATTTGTGGATCAGTCATTGCAAAGGGTGCCGGATTTTTGCTCATGGCGCAGGCAATAGCCCGCCCAGAGCTATCAGAGCAATTAGCACAAGGATAATATGTCTCATGATATCTGCATTTCCATCAGGTACGCATAAAGCTTTCCGTCGGTAGGGGCCCTTCCGGGGCAATGGATAGCCATTCTGGATCCATCTGAAATCATTATCCATCTTGCAATGCTTTCAGCTCGGTTGTGCTCGTTTCCGGGTGCTGTGACAGGTATTTTGCCACCCTGGGGCAGTGCACGAGCTGGCAATTGATGCAGGTCCAGAACCTCTTTCCTCTCTTAGTTCTCACGTACTTGCCAAGGTCCGTATCCTTGCAGGGATAAAGAGGGCAGAAACAGTGGGTGCAGTCCTGATCTGGGAAATGATGGCATGGATAGAATTCGCAATTCGATCTCCCCGTGGCCTGCACGGGCCGATCCAGCGGCATCTCTGATCAAACAAGGATCATCGGTCACCAGGCCGTCCGCACCCAACCTGAGAAGCCAGCTCGCCAAATCTCTTGTATTGATGGTCCAGGGGTAAACCAACAGACCTTTCTGGTGTGCCTCCTTGAAGAGCCGGGGGTTGACTCTCTTCGGAAAAATGGCATCCGCCCTTGCCCAAAGGGCTAGCTGCACAGGCTTTATGGGCAGCGATGCGATGATGATCCCCGTTCGAAGATCCGAAATATCTTTTATTTCATATAGACTGCTGTGATAGTAGGATGTCACAATGCAATTGCCGCCGGACAGGGCCTCGGCCACCAGCTCTTCCAGGCCCTCCTCCTTCATCTCCACAACCAGGCCCAGATCCAGCTTTTTTGCCAGAATTGAGGCCTCTCCTAAAGTAGGGATCTCCTGGCCGCGCACACGCAAGGCTTTGAGCTCAGCTAGGTCCAGCTCTTCCACCAGACCTTTGCCGTTGGTGGTCCTGTCCACGCTTTCATCATGCATCAAAACAAGTTCGCCGTCGCGGGAAAGCCGGACATCAAGCTCGACATAATCGGCTCTGCACAATGCTGCGGCCCGGATGCCCTCCAGGGTATTCTCCGGGGCGAGGGCCCCGGCGCCTCTGTGACTTATCACTAGAGCCATCATAGCCGGAAATGCCAGGAAAATATATCACTTTTTGCCTATAGCCTGGCAAAGGGTTATACTTCAAGAGGGATACCAGGAAGGTTGAATGCTTGATAATCTTGAGAAGTTCACCAATTTGAAGAGAGATATCGCAGAGATTAACATAGATCCGCTGCAGCGAGGCGGAGTCCTGACGCCGGAGGCGCGGGCCGCTTTGGTGGAATGGGGCGACGGCTACTCAGTCTGCGACTTTTGCACCGGGATGCTGGATCATATCAAGAACCCTCCGGTGGAGGAGTTCGTGCACGGCGTTCTCCCGGAGTTCCTGGGCACGGATGAGGTCAGAGTTACCCACGGCGCGCGCGAAGGAAAGTTTGCTGCCATGCATGCACTTTGTGAGAAGGGCGACTGGGTTGTAATGGATGGCAATGCCCATTACACGACGGTTCTGGCAGCCGAGCGGGCCGGTTTGAAGATAGAATATGTGCCCTCAAGCGGTGAACCGGAATATGCTATTAGCCAGGAAGGCTATGCGCAGGCAATCGAGCGCGCTTACGAGCACAAGGGCAATGTGGGCCTGGCGGTCTTGACTTATCCTGACGGAAACTATGGAAACCTGGCTGATGCGCGAGCGGTAGCAGATACCTGCCATGATTATGGGATTCCACTTCTCCTCAACGGCGCTTACGCCATAGGCAGGATGCCCGTAAACGCCCGCGAACTGGGGGCGGACATAATCGTGGGCAGTGGCCATAAGTCAATGGCCTCATCCGGACCCGTGGGCGTCCTGGGAGCAACAGAAGAGTATGCCAGAACCATGTTCCGGCTCTCTTCCACCAAGAAGAACAAAGAGGTTGAACTCCTGGGCTGCACTGTGCGCGGAGCACCTCTCTTGACAATGATGGCATCCTTCCCTGCGGTCGTCGAGCGAGTGGGGCACTGGCAGGAGGAGGTGGAGAAAGCACGCTGGTTCTCCGGGGAGATGGAGAAGATGGGATTGATGCAGCAGGGAGATCGGCCGCACAACCACGATCTCATGTTCTATCTCGCCGAAAATCTCTATCAGATCTCACAGGTCGCGAAGAAAGGCCGTTACTTCCTCTACCGCGACCTCAAGGATCGCGGCATATGCGGCATCAAGCCAGGCCTCACCCGCCAGTTCAAGCTGAGCACATTCGGGCTCTCCCGACCTGAGCTGGAGAAGGTTTTGGGGGCATTCGCAGAGATCATAGAATCCTATGCCAAGGCCTGAATTTGATTTGATAAGCGGACCGATGGGTCGAAGCTCTCAAGGCGAAGCCTGAGCTGAGATTAGAATTTGCATCTCCGGTCTGTATTCTGGCGTACGCCATGGAAATGGGATTCCGGCTAAGAAAAAGGTAGCTGCGCCTTGAATTCTCGGCGCCTCCAATCTTCTGATCTAGAGTCCGCTCATGCCGGGTGGAATGCCGCTCAAATCGCCGCCTGGACCCATCTTATCGGCATACTCGCGAACATCAACGAACCTTGATTTGGGCTTTTCCGCCGATGCTGTCTCGCTGGGTGCGGTCGCCGCATCAGCAGAGGCGTCAACGGTTGCTGGAGCCTCCGCTGCCGCTTTGGGCTCCTCGATGGTAGCAGAAACATAGCTGGATGTATCAGGGCTGATCTGCATGGCGGTGAAGTTGCCCTTGTTTATGATCTTACCCAGACTTGTCTGCTTGTAGTTGCCTTGAATGGTTCCGTTCAGGCTATCGAGAGTTCCGGAGAGCTTTGAACTTACCAGCTCGTTATCCTTCTGTGCGGTGATGGTCAGATCTACCTTATCGCCGGCAATGGATCCAGTGGCTTCAGCATTCCAGGCCAAGCCGCCTTGGGGCTCGTACTTAGCCTGGCCGAAGAGATCTGCGCCATCCTGGTCCAGGACCATGACGATCTGTTCTGCCTCGATACCTGTAACGGCCCAGATGAACTTCAGATTGGTGCCTGCAATTGTCGCATTCCCACCACTGGTTACATTCGCGGGAAGGGTCGCATTTGATGCTACGGTCGCGTTCGCAAGCTGGCTCTCATTTGTGACAATGGTTACGTTTTCCGGAGAGACTATGCTCACTGCAGCAGTTGTATTATTCAGTGCAGTAGTTGTATTGTTCTCCATTGTACTCGTATTATTGGCGGACTGCCCCAGGGACAGGCCCGTCATGAAGAGGAACACAAGCAATAGGGGAAGAATCATGTATTTCTTATTCAAGTTATATGCCTCCAAAGTTTTCCCATCATTTGGCGATAGGCTTTTCGTCATTTGCCTACAACGTCATTCCCAGTCGCATCTTCTCCTTAATAAGCTTTTGTCGAGCGCCCTTTCTGCATGCTCCAACTATCCTCCCTTCAAGCTTTTCACTTTTGCGAAGATCTGATTCATAGTATCCTCGTTGCTCTCGGTGAAAGAGAAGGGTGATCCTGTGAAAGGCTGGAAGTAGATGGGAACATCATCTAAGCGGTAGAACGTCCCATCGCACTCCATGGCGTCGATCACCCCCGGCAAGACCACATCTGCGATCATAGTAGTAGGACAGGGAGCGATGTCGATACAGGCCACGGGTATCTCAGCCAGATACTCGGCGCAGGATGCAGGAAAGTGCGAGACCAGATCTGCAGAAACGATCAAAGCGGCATCTACGTCCTTCTCCCGCAGCAGGTCTACAGCGGTATATTCTCCTGGGTTGTAGCGGGGATAACCGCGAGCGAAGTCCAGGCCGAATGGATAGCCATAGAGGTAGGAGGCGATCTGGTTGAATCCGGCCACATTGCAGTGGCCGCGCAGAGCACCGATCACGAACTTGGTGTGAGCGTTCAGCTCTTTGACCAGATTGAATGCAGCTTCAGCATTTCGGTGCTTCCCGTAGGATGAGGCGATACCCAATCCTACATAGATGGCCCCGAAGTTGCAGCCTTTCATCATGGCGAGCATCTCCTCCATCTGGGAGATTGAAACGCCTGTGACCTCTTCCACAGAAGGATGAGGCATCTTGCCGTGCAAGAGAGTAAGCAGAGCAGACAAGAGCTCATAATCGGTGTTGGGATGAAGCTTGATATGCATGTCGGAGTTTTGAGCTGTTACGCTCTCTCTTGGATCAACAGTGATGATCGTCCGGTCGAACCTTCCCCGCCTCGTCCAGTAACCTCGCGGATAAACTGCATACCGGGACATATGTCTGGGCATGGACTCGAGGGGATTGGAACCCCAATAGATGGCCAGATCGGCTCGTGATTTGCTCTGTCCGGCTGTGGCTCCAACGCGTCCTGCCTCCTGGATGCCCATAGCTGTGGGCCCGTGACAGACTGTGGAGTTGGAGTCTACAGCCCCGCCCAGGAACTCAGCCAGGTGAAGTCCGACCTCCATAGCCTCGCAAGAGGTTTCGCTGCCCATGAAGATCAAGGGGCGTTTGGCTGCCGCCAGGATCTCCGCCGTCTTCTCGATGGCCTCTTGCCATTCGGCAGGCTGCAAGATCTGCTTTTCTCTCTTTAGTGGCTCGCGTATTCTGTGAGGGGACACGATCTCTTGAAACTTGGCATTGCCCATCTTGCAGGCGTTCTTGGTTGTGATCTTATCGCTGCATAGCTTCACCTGGATATCGTCGCAGGAGGCACCGCAGACAGGACAGACTATGTTCTTGGAGGCCATCATCTACCTCCGAAGGTAAAGTTTTCTGACCAGATCGTCGGCATTCATGACCTCCTCCAAAGTAGGCTCGATCCTGACGGGAGAGCCCTTGTAAAGGGGCGAGCCTGTCGAGAATGTCTCTGCATCAACGACCACATTCGCCCAAATGGCCCGCGGCATGAAGACCTGGCCTGGTGCGACGGAGTCCTGCGGATAGGCATAAACCGCCACGGAATGCAGGCGGTCTTTGGCGGTGATCAATACCCTTTGCGGCGATCCCAGAGCCTGAAAATCAACAGGATTCATCTCGCAAACGGCACATTCCTGGGTGTATTCCCTGGTGAGCTTGCTGCCTCCCTTGGCCAGCCTGCCCTCTTCGATAGTGCTTCCCGTGTTGAGCAGAAACTCTTCCATAATCTCCTCCATGTCTCCTGATGAAACAGTGAGATTGATCAATGCCTGCATGCTCTATACCTCCTTATTGTAGAGCAATCCCTTGGGATTCTTGCCGAGTGCATAGTCTCCTGTAAACTTGGCATACCATCCCTCTAGCGGCACGTCTCCTAGCTTTGGATTTTCTTCCCGGCCTGCCTCTATAAAACCGGGGGAAAACTGCCTGATCTCTCCGCAAACGGCGATAATCCCTCCATTCATCTCCGCCCCGGTGCCGCGCACAGCAGATCCCATTACTGCGATGAGCCCGCCGCTCTGACGAATGCCGCAGAAGTTCTCCACATTGCCGGCGACTACTATCTGCCCTCCGGCCAGCCCTCCTCCCAGCTGGCTTCTGGCGCTGCCGTCCACAATAATCTGCCCGCCTGTCATGCCCCGCCAGCTTCCTCGGTAGGCAGAGCCGACGTGATCTCCAGCGTTTCCGGCAATGTGTAGCAGTCCGCCCTTCATCTCCCTGGCCGCCCAGGATCCTGCATCGCCCCGCACGAGGATGCTGCCTCCTGACATCTCTGCACCCAGGTGCATGCCTGCCGAGCCGTGGATCTCTATCCTGCCTGCCTTCATGCCCTCGCCGATGCGCTTGATCCGGGAGACATCCCCCTCAATGAGGATGCTTGTCTCTTCAGACGATCCTGCTCCGCTCACATCCACCTCGAAAAAATCGCTTAAAGGAAGCGGCACCGGTCCCTGCCAGACAAGAAGCCCCTCGATCTCCTCCCTCTTCTTTCCGGCAAATATCTCGGGGCTAATAACCTCTGCCTCGACCATGATTCCTATGCTGCCCCTGGGCCTGAGTAGAATCTCTGCCATACCTTTACCTCCTCACCAGGGCCTCTGCCTCCAGGGGCTTATTGACCGGGATGGCTACAGGATTTTTCAGATATTTATCCGGCACAGGATAGTTGGCAAAGCCCACCGTGTAGTACTTGAACCAATCCTTGACATCGGAGAGCATCTCCTTTTCCAGAGCATCGTCAACATAGGGACGGCAGTAATACCTCCTGCCCTCAGGCACAGACACGATCTCACCTTTCCGGGCCACTATCCGGCCATCTTTCACGGTGTAATCAGGCCGGGCAAACTTGGTCGTCAAGGCTGACGTATCGTTTACATTAAGCTTATCCGGATCAATGTCATAGACGGTCACATCTCCGTCTGCTCCCAGTCCCAGGTGGCCCTTGCGGTAGGCCATGCCGATGGTGCGTGCGGGGTTGGCGCGAGTGACAATGGCTATCTCGTAGAGGCTCATCTCCCGGTCCACGCCGCCAAGGCTTGATTTGTCGTATGCCCATTTATGGCATTCCCTGGCAGTGTCGTCCCTGGCTTTCTTGGACATTAGCCAGGCGATCAGTTGCGGGTACTGGGTGAAGATGCCGCCGTTGGGATGATCGGTGGTCATAATGGTCTTCCAGGGATCATAAATGAGCAGCATTACTTCGAGGCCTATGGCCCATTGCACGCTGTGCACCGGGCTGCTCTTCAGGTAAGTCAGCGAGAGAACGCCAGAGCCGCATTCCAGTTCCACATCGGTATTGGACCATTTCTGGCCGGTGAGCTTGTAGAGACCATGCTGGGCCGGGCCGTCGCCGGTCATAGTTGTGGCCGGGCCGAAGGGAACGGAGCCGCTGTCGATCACCACGTCATCAACCTGGTTAATATACCGGGCTAATTCCGGTGCGCCGGAGCAATAGTCTCTCCAGGATGTGCCGCCGTAGGCACTGAACTGCGCGTGAGCCAGGTAGACGATCTGCCTTCTCTTGGCGCTCTCTTTTGTCTCGGCCCACTCCAGCTCTGACTTGTTCTGGGGCTCGATCCCGGAGGGAATCTTGAGCGAATCCCTGGCAATCTCCCAATTGCCGGGAATGGCCAGGTTATTGGCATGGAGATGCAAAGACATGGGCAGGCCCAGCATCTCATTGACCTCCGCCAGGCCCCGGATGAGCTCTCGGGGTGTAACCTCGAAGTGAATGTTAGGCTCATCCAGACCGTGCACATTTTTGGCCCAGCCCCAGTTCTCTACGCCGGCCGGGTTGACGCATTTTATGCCGTAGGCCTTGTGGGTTCTCATCATCCAGGCCACGTAGGCGGCCGCCTTCTCGATATCTCCCTCTTTAAGGTAGCGCATGATAAACCAGTTGTTGCCGAAGACCATGTAAGCGCCCATATCCAGAATGGGGGTGGAGCGCATCTCCTCATGGGTGTGGCGGGCCTCCAGAGGTGGCATGGCCGCCTCAAATACGGTGGTATAGCCCATGGCGGCATAGTCGTAACCCTGCTTGTAAACGGAAGGGACTGTGTAGCCGCTGCCACCGTGGGTGATCCCGGTCTTCGCCCGCACCGATTTATAGTGATCCTCAGGGCGCATGAGCCGGCCGGCATTGACCTTGGCTCCGGCCACATGGGAGTGGGAATCCACGCCACCGGGCATGACCGTCTTTCCAGAAGCGTCAATGATCGTGGCATCCCTCATCTCCGGGCCAGTGAGGCTGGAAACCACCTTTCCGTCCCTTATGAAAATGTCCTTAACATCGCCGTTTATTGCATTAAGGGGATCGAATACGTATCCATTTTTAATAATAGTAGTACTGGTAGCAACAGCCATTCTAGGCCACCTCCCGCTTATCCAGCCATATGGCCTGCACCGGGCAGATCATGCTGCAGGTGGCGCAGGAGCCGCAGACCTCCTGATTCACAACCCGGACGGTGCCGTTCAGTACCTCCAGCAGCGGTTTTTCATCCAGCTCATTGAGGTGGCCTGCAGCCAGATAGGGATCGGAGAGGGCATTGACAGGGCATGCAATGACACAGTTGCCGCAACCAAGGCACGCAGCCTCGTCAGTCCGAAGCATGGAGGTAAGAGTCGGCCAGGGAGCAGGATCAAAGAGCTTTTTCTCAAAGGCTTTTTTGCCTTTCATCTCGGGGATAATTGCTGTCTTTCGAACAGAAATGGCTCTCACCGGACAGGCCTGAGCACATGCTCCGCAGTAGATGCAGGCATCCTTTCTGTGGGTCACCTTCTCCACGATCTCGCCCGGCCCCCACTCTTTATTGAATAGAGCGTTGGCGGGGCAGGTGTGCATGCATGTCCGGCAGGCCTGGCAGACGTTGTCATCCCTTGAGAATTCACCTGCAAAGGGCTTCTGGAACGATATGGCACCCACAGGGCAAACCTGGGCGCACCAACCGCAGTGCACGCAGGCATTGAGGTCTATTTGGGTTTTGCCGCTCATCTTCAGGCTTCCGTCCGCTGCCAGGTTCCGGTCTTTTATCTCGATGCAGCCTTGGGGACAGACCTCGACGCACAGGCCGCAGTGAACGCATTTCTCATTGACCGTTGTAGCCAGCAGGGCCACGCTGAGATAGGATTCGTCCTTCTCGGCCTTGCCCGCCGTCCTGACCTCCAGGGCACCAGTGGGGCAGACGCGGGCGCACAGAGCGCACAAGACGCAGGCTCCGCTTCTTCTCTTTTCAATAAAATCTTTATCAATCAGCCCTCGGGCCACAGCGCCCACTGAGCCGATGACAAGCTCCCCCTTGGGGCAGATCTGTACGCATGATCCACAGCCGATGCATTTTTCCGGCAGATAGACATGCTGCTTGTCATCTCGGGATTCCAGCAATACCTCTCTCATCCGACACCCTGCCTCGGTTGGTATGAGAGAGGATGGCATAAAGAGGTTTTGCATGGATGCTTATGGATTGTGCCTTAGTTAGCATTTGCGCTTACTGTGAGCTGAACGATAGATTGAAAACCTCTTAAGCATTCGAGGCGTATTTCTTTCCCATGTTCTTGCTTGGAGAATACTACGAGGATGAGGCCAGGGATATCGCCGACCGCCTTAAGAAAGTGGGTATGAAGGTGGATATCAGAACCTTCACTGCCAGCCGGCTGGAGCTCTTCCATTACCTGGAAGGCCGGATGAGTGTGCTGAAAGGGAAACTGGAGGAAACAGACTATGCAAGGTACGAGCGATACATAATTACTCTCCGCAAGGTTCTGGCAGCAGGCGCCGGACCAGAGGACTTGCGGGAGAGGCTTCATCTGGAAATGGACCCGCAGATAAACGAAAAGAGAAATCAGTTCGCTGAGATATTGAAAGCCGATCTATCTGAGGAGGAGCAGGAGGCGAAAAAGAAGGCCTCTGCAGGCATAAAGGCGGATCTGCTGGATGTGTACTATGCTGAGTCTTTCATCGATGACGGAGTGGATCTGGAAGAAGAAAGCGAACTGGCCAGGACGACAACAGTCTTCACCGTTGAGCCGAGGGCCCAGGTTTTTGTCGATGAATTCTATGCAGTTTTGGCGGAGGAGCTGGATGATGAGTCTGAAGACGAATATGAACGGGAGTATATGCGCCTTGTCTTTTTGGGAAAGCTAATCTCCGACCTGAAAGAGCCATCACCGGGAAAGGTGGACCTGGAAGCTTTCCGTGAGAGATGCGGATTTGAGATGGAGAACAACGGAGATCTGCTGGAGATAGACGGCCGCAGAGCGGTGGAGGAGCTGGCCAGATCGCTGGAGAAGAACGGGATAATAAAGGTCAAGGGCGATAGTATCAAGTGGAAGCGGTAAGAAGAGACATGTTAAGAAATGCAAGGGAGCATTTTGGAGGCATACTCTAATTAGACAATTATGCAGCAGCTCGCTGCACAAAAATCTCATGTTTCATGACTGTGTCTTTCTCGATAAGATTAAAAGCCTTGAAAGAATTGTTTGGTGTATCCGCTAGTACAATATCACGGATGGAGAGGAATGTCCTGGTTCACCAGATTGAGAGAGGCCTGTAAGAGATGCAGTGACGAGCGCAGGTCTTCTTGAGATAGAGTCGTCATGCCTAATAATTCAGGAAATGATATTATTAAACTTTCCTCACCGCCCACTTAGAACAGCGAGGAACCGATGCGAGAGGCTCACAAGCGAGGAGAAGAACTCAACCTCTCAGAGGATGAGCTGGCCTTCTACGATGCTCTGGAGGTCAATGATAGCGCAGTGAAAGTCCTGGGCGACGATACGCTGCGGCAGATCGCCCGAGAGCTGATAAAAGCAGTAAGGGCGAACGTAACCATCGACTGGGCTGTGAAAGAGTCGGCCAGAGCCAAGTTGCGGGTCATAATCCGGCGCCTGCTACGCAAGTACGGCTATCCTCCCGATAAACAGGAAAAGGCGACAATTACTGTTCTAGAGCAGGCCGAGCTACTCTGCAAAGATTGGGTAGATATCGGCAATTAGAGATATCCGACCGAGGCTATTAATGAAGCCTGTCCTGGCTCTTTTCTAGTTGCATTGCACAGGAGTCCTGGTTCTATCGGCCCTGGATGTATCCCCTCTCCCGACGGAATGCATTCTGGACCCACACAGCTTCATCCTCAACAAAATATTCAAACCTGTGTTCTCCAATTCTCAGACGATAAACGTCATGGGTCTTGCCTTTGAGCTTCTTGATATCAAGGCCGCTTCTGGAGGTGAAAGGGTCCTCACCCAGTCCTGCAAGTCCTTGCTTTAGCCTATCTTTTTCCCCGCTCTCATCCAGATACTTCTTTACCCTGGGATGAACTCGAATGTCCATCAAGCTTCATCCAGGGGAATGTAATCCACTTTCTCTTTCTGTAGCAGCTCCCATCTGGTTTCGATGATCTCTTCTATATCCATCTCCTCAACGTATCTCATCAGCCGCTGCAGCAATTCCTCATCAGTTTCGCCGGTTCGGGCCAGAAGCTTGAAGCGGTCCCTAATGCCTTCATTGACGTGAATCGTGGCGCCCATGCGGATATACTTCATTATTATTATCAGTTAAATGTTTTCATCATTTGCTATTGACTCTCATTTGAATCCCTCTGACCACTTTCGTCTGCACTATTCTATCTTGCAGGCTGCCATCTTGTACTCCGGGATCTTGGCCACCGGATCCAGGGCATCGGAGGTAATGATGTTGGTTCCCTGCCAGTGGAAGGGCATGAAGGCCATCCCCGGCTTTACCTTATCCGTCACGCGGGCCCGGGCCTCTGTCTCTCCGCGAACTGTTTTCACCTTAACCATCTCTCCGTGGCGCACCTTCAACGTAGTCGCATCCTCCGGATTGATCTCAACATAGAGCTCAAAGTCCCTCTCCAGGAGCGAGGGACTTCTGCGCGTCATGGAACCGCTATTGTAGTGAACCACGATCCTGCCGGTGGAAAGAAGTATAGGATACTCCGGGCTCGTCTGCTCGCCAGCAGGCTTGTTCTCCACTGAGGCAATATTTGCCTTCCCGCTCGGGGTGGAGAATCTCTCCCGGTGCAGAATATCTGTTCCAGGATGGTTCTCATCCGGGCAGGGCCAGCGCAGGCCCCCTATCTGCGAGATCCTTCCCCTGGTCATGCCCCCGTACTGCGGCACGGTACGGTTGATCTCCTCCAGCACCTCTGCGGCGCTGCTGCCGCCAAGCTCCAATCCCATTCTTTTGCCGATCTCATTGATGATCCAGAGACCCTCTTTCGCCTCTCCGACGGGAGAGA
Source organism: uncultured Methanosarcinales archaeon (assembly GCA_963702455.1). Classification (GTDB taxonomy): domain Archaea; phylum Halobacteriota; class Methanosarcinia; order Methanotrichales; family Methanotrichaceae; genus Methanothrix. The sequence goes on along the minus strand of CAVPCV010000002.1, from coordinate 29,021 downwards.
CGGCCTGGTCAATCCACTGCACCCGGCGTTCCATGGATGTATAGCTCCCGTCCTTCTCTGCCCAGGCGGCTGCAGGCAGGACCACATCCGCCATCTGTGCTGTGGCGGTCATGAATATTTCCTGGACCACCAGAAAGTCCAGTTTTTCCAGGGCCTTTTTGGTCTTTTTTATATTGGCATCGCAGACGACCGGATCTTCGCCGATGATGTACATGGCCTTCAGAGAGCCATGCAGGGCCGCCTCCATCATCTCTGTGGAGGTCAGGCCAGGTCCGGTTGGCAGATCGGATGCCTTCCAGGCGTTTTTGAAGAACTCCAGAGACTTAGGATCCGAGGCTTTCTTGTAACCAGGATAAAACTCAGCAATTGCTCCCACGTCGCATGTTCCCTGCACATTGTTCTGACCTCGCATGGGCCAGACGCCGGCGCCGGGGCGTCCGATCTGGCCGCTGATCAAGGCCAGGGTCGCGCAGGTTTTCACGTTATCCGTGCCGCAGACATGCTGTGTGATTCCCATGGAGTAGAGGAGGGCAGAGGCAGAAGACCTGGCATAGACTCTGGCTGCCCGGATTATATCACCTGCCGGAATGCCTGTCAGCTCTGCCGCCTTTTCCACAGAGTAGTCTTGCAGGCCCGTTTGGAGATCTTCGAAGCCTTCCGTCCTGGCGGCAATGAAATCTTTGTCTGCCAACCCTTCATCGATTATTACCTTCATCATTCCCCGCAATAGGTCGATGTCGCTGCCCGGCTTTATCCTGAGATGAATATCAGACATCCAGGACGTTGAGGTGATCCTGGGATCGGCCACGATTACTATAGCGCCCTTATCCTTGGCCTTCTGGACCCAGCGGGATACTACTGGGTGCGCCTCAGCAAAGTTAGTGCCTATGGCAAAGATGCAGCGGGAGTTTTCGATATCTAATAAGTTATTTGTCATCGCGCCCGTGCCCAGGACTGCCCCGAGACCGACAACTGTCGGGGAGTGGCATAAGCGGGCGCAGTTGTCGACGTTGGGAGAACCTAGCAGGCGTGCCATCTTCTGGAAGGCATAGTTCTCCTCGTTATTGCAGCGAGACGATGCCAAAAAACCGATGCTCTTGGGTCCATTCCCCTCGATGGCCCTCATCAGTCCCTGAGCCACCAAGTCCAGAGCCTCATCCCAGGATATCTGCCGCCATTCGTCGCCCACCCTCTTCAGAGGATGGCGCAGCCTATCGTCATGGTTGAGAAACTCAAGAACCGCATTTCCCTTAGGGCAGAGGGCGCCTTCGCTGGCAGGATGATCCAGCATATACTCGATGCCCGTTGCTTTATCTCTCTCGACTTCGAGGAATAAACCGCAACCTACTGCGCAATACGGACATACAGATGGAATTAGCTTTTTAGCCATGACAAATCACCAATAATGCAAATTTTCTAAGAATTACGAACAATGCGATTCATCCAGACAGGCAATGCAGAGCGTCTCGTAATCTTTTTGGATGAAGCTGTCTTCGCAGCGTTCACAGATCGCTATCTTTTTTCTCGGCTTCTCAGGAACATCGAGGTCCATGATTTCCCATGAGTAAACGCTCTCGCCTGCAGAAATTAGAATGGAGACCGCCTCGGGATGGGGAACTTTTTCGGTCTTCATAAACCAGGCATGAAGCCGCGGATAGCGAGCAGTCTTGGCCGGATCGAGCATTATTCGCACACCTTTAACGTTGGTACCCACAGGTGCGCGCCTAGTGACAGTAACCGCCATCTTGCCATGATCTTTGATCTTCAGCCCTTTGTTACCTATGGTTGCGCCCGCAAGCACCTGAAACGGATCGGGAAGGCAGTTATAGGTCTCGCAGGTGACGAAAAGCCTATCCCCTTCGGATGCTTCCAGAACCCTTCGGGCAATGTTTAGCATCTGGATGCCTGCGAAGGCTCCTGTACTCAGATAACCGTGGAAGGGTGCTACCTTTTGTATCTGAGAACGCATTTCTGGGTCGGCGATCTTCTTTAGGATCTCCTCCATACAAAATCCTCTCCGGCGGTCCCATGCCGCCGAAGGTTTAAGAAGTTTGTGTAATCGCTAACTTAAAAATCAATAATAAGCATTTATGTTAATATAAAGAAACGCTAATCGGATGGATCTCCTCTCCGCATGGTCTCCGAGAAGGCTAATTATTACGATTTCATCCTTCATATTCCCTATATTTGGCATCCAGATATATCTGAAGTTCTGCTATGAATCTCCTCCTGATATATCGCAGCATATTCATTTTCGTTATATTGGCCTCAATCGCTCGTGTCGCTTTCGCTTCTCTAGAATCTATTTGCTAAATATTGATTTGGCTTCCATTGTGTCCATGCCTGAGCCCCAATTAAGGATCTCCTGTGCGCTTCCGCGGAGGGCGAGCTTTCCCCGTTCCAGAAGGAAGGCATGATCTCCAATACAGGCCACATCTCCCAGGTCATGGGTGACGATGATGCAGGGAACACCGCATGCGCTAATTGTCTTCCTCAATTCTTTTCTCATATCAGCGCTCTTGCCAGTGCCACCCTCTGTTTCTGGCCGCCCGAGACATCAACCGCCTTTGCCTTCCGGATCTCCCATAGCTCGGCTGCCTCTAGATGCTCTTTCACCAAGCATTTGATCTCGACCGCCGGCATCCTCCGGGTGCGCAGTCCAAAGGCCACATTGTCGTAGACGCTCATGTGGGGAAAGAGGGCTGAAGAAGGAAAAATAGCTCTTGTGGGCAGTGCAGACGAAAAAAGGGCTGCAATCCCGGTGCGCCTAAATCAATTAGCGTCTATTGATCAATCGGTCGCAATCATTACGTTTGTAGCCTTGATTACTACATAGACCTCTTTTCCTTCTCTAAGTTCCAAAGTGTCGGCTGAGGTTTTAGTGATCACTGAAACGATATTGTCTCCTCCTGTAAGCTCAACTGTAACCTCAGAGCTGACAGGACCTTTAACTATGTTCCTGACCTTGCCTTTTAGCATATTTCGAGCACTTATCTTCATCTCTATGCACCTTCGATAAACTATACAACTATTTCGATTTAAACTTTGAGTTCTGTCGCTCGTTGGCTACGAAATAGGTCTCGATGGCGGACTTCCGTCAGGGATGCTATGGAGCTGAGAAAGAATGGTACCCTGGAGGAAGCCTGACTGACTAACGACCACACCAGCTCACTTCATTTGCCTCAGCGACAATGGTATCCGAAAACCTGTTGAAGGCCCTCTGGCCGCTTCCTTTGTAGGCAATCCATCCGAAAAGGCAGTCCAGCGGCAGGAAAAAGGCCTTGCCGAAGCTCTCCAGGGCCGAATCTCGAAATCCTATCTTCTCGCCCACCGGACCCACCACTACTACGTTCATGAGCATCTTTCCCAGAGACTGACCGCGATAGCCCTCCAGTGCCGTCCAGTATATAAAAAGCAGTACCGCAAGGGTCCCCAGGCCCTCTGCACTATTGGCGCCAGCAGTCGAAATGGTCATGATGCTGGACCACAGGATTGCCACAAGAAGCACATCAATCAGCCAGGCCCAGAATCGGTCTTTCCAGCTTGCTCTGATTATCTCATCCATTGATGATCCCCTTCAATCTTTTATTATCATATTATAATTATTTATTAAAATGGTATCCGCACGTGTGAACTTTCCTGATGTCCTCGGGCGTGAGTGGAAAGGCTTTGCAGATGCTCGGCCTCACCCTGTATATCTTGCAGCGTTTGCCTCTGGCATCGTGGGCAGGGCAACCATGGCAGCATCTGCCGCATCTTGCACAGTCTCCGCTCCTCTTGGCCTGCCATTTCGCTACCTGGCTTCTCTTGACATACCAAACGACCCTTCTTCTGATCCATCCGTCCAACATGGCTAAACCATCGCGTTAAACTGTGCTAGAGCTAAAAAGAATACGACCTGCGATAATCTGTATTTTCATATTCCATCAGGTCCTGCAATCATCTTTCTCCTTATTTTCTCCCCTGATCCTGGCATTGATCACCCTGTCCGACCTCTCCAGAGCCTCGTGTGTCCCCCCGTAGTGCCGGGCCGCATCCCTCATGATCTGTTTGAAGCCTTCCAAATCCTCTGCATCCGCTTTTTCGCATAGTCGCATACACTCTGCCACATAGGTCTGGCGAACTGCTGCCGCTTTCGGATTCTTCTGAATGGAGGCGTAAAGCTCCGGATTCTGGTCCAGGATTCTGCCCACAAAGTCGATCATTATCTCATATACCGGAGACATGAACTGGCGCGACCTCAAAACATCGAAGTCCAGAGCCTTCAGCGCCGCTCCGATGCCGATGTAAGCGAAGTGGGTGAGCGCCTGCACAACGGCCATCATCTCATCGTGCTCTTCCGCCTCCAGGATCCCGATATGCGCTCCATCGGACTCGAAGAGAGATTGAATGATGGGAAGCCACTTTCCAGTCTTCCCTTCCACGGGCGTGAAGATGATGGTCTGGCCGGAAAGGGTAGGACATGGTGGGCCCGAACATGGGATGGGTGCCCAGCACCTCTACCCCCTTGGGAGCATAGGTCTTCATGGCCTTAACCGGCCCGGACTTGATAGAGGTCACATCCATTATCAGGCTGCCCGGATGCATGCGAGGCGCCACCATCCGGATAACCTCTACCGTCTTTTCGATGAGAACGCTGACCAGAACGATGTCGCTCTCTTCCACCTCCAACATCATGTCATGGGCATAGCGCACTCCCAGGCGCTCCGCGACTTCGACCTTCCCGCTCGGACCCCAGACCGCAACATCGAAGCCCTTCTCTTTAAAGTAGCGGGCGAACCATGAACCCGTCTCGCCCGTTCCTCCCAGTATCAGTATGCGCCATTCTCCCATCCCTTCCTGCAACATCACTTTCCTCCCCACGCCAGAGCCTCTCGAACCGCCCTTTCCATTAAGTCCGCAGGAGCCTTCTTCCCTGTCCAGATCTCCAGAGCCTTCGCCCCCTGATAGACCAGCATCATCACACCGTCGATAGCCACAGATCCTGCAGCGCGAGCATCCTGGAGGAGTTTTGTATCCCGGTTGTAGACGATATCGAAGACCGCCTGATGGCTATTCAAAAGCCGGCCATCAAAAAGCCTGGCAGTCATCCAGCTCGCATACCTATTGACGTCGCGTTTATTATTATGTCCGCCCGGCAGACCAGTTTCTCCAAATCACATAAACAAAAGCCCATTCCTCCTACTGAGGTCGCCAGCTCATGAGCCCTTGGGCAGGCTTCTGTTCGCGATGGTGATCTCTGCGCCCTCCTTCTCCAGAGTATAGGCCACGGCCCTCGCCGCCCCTCCTGCCCCAATGAGGAGCACCCTGCTGCCATTGATATGAACGCTGGCATCCTGCAAGGCCAGCAGCGCGCCCCATCCGTCTGTGTTATGGCCTCTGATCCGGTTCCCTTGATCGCTATCGTTCTCAAAGGATATCGTGTTCACCGCGCCTATAGCCAGTGCTAGCTCATCGGCTCGCAAGAAGTCCAATTCCAGCGCTTTTTCCTTAAGAGGAATGGTCAGATTAAGCCCGCCAAAGCCCATAGCTGCAGCGCCGCAAATGGCATCCTTCAATCCATTCCTTGTGACGCGAAAGGCATGATAGCTGGCGTCCAGGCCCAAAGCCCGCAGTGCCTCATTCTGCATGACTGGAGAGAGGCTGTGCTCTATTGGATCGCCAAAGATCCCGAAGATCTTCATACTTGCTAATGGTCCTTTATCCCTAAATAATTTGCAGGATATACCAGAGGACTGCGCCCACCAGTGCCCCGAAGCCAGTCGCCACCAGGTTTACGCCATTGTTGCTCAAAATGCCTCTTCTCTGCAGCGTTGCCCCGAGAAGGCTGTCGAAGTTCGTGCCCAGAAATCCGCCAATAACGCCAGCCGCAATGCCAAAAGCGCCTGTCATACCCATTACCAAGGCCAGGAGCCCGATGATAAGGGCACCAGCTAATGAAGCGGCTTCGCCAAGTGGTGTCACACCTCCATCCACCCCCGGTTCCGTCTCTTTCAGAGTGGTGATCATCCTCGGTTTGGATCGGCTGGTCTCTCCGATTTCACTGGCCAGTGTATCGCCGTCAGCCGTCGCTACGGAAGCGATAAAGGCATAGATGAATATCTCACTGAATATCTCATTGCGGTAAACGCCGTAGCAGACGGCCAGAACCAGCGGGACCAGGCTGTTGCTGTAGACATTCTTGTAGCCGCGCACGCCTCCATGAGATTGAGCGATGCCAAGCTTTGCCTTATGTGCATACCTATAGCGAGTGAACCCGCCGCCCAGCAGATAGAAAGCCAGCAAGAGCATAAACCAGGTCAATCCCCCAAAGAGAATCACCAGAAGGCAGACTATGGTCTCGCTCAGTACGGCATCCGAGTCTGCAGCTTTGGCCCAGTAGGCGCCGATCCCCAGGACGAGAGCGAAGACGCAGATGAGCAAAATGAGATGCGGATCTGGCAGCGGATAGTCGAAGGAAAAGAGCCACATCACCATGGCCGTGCCGAAAGGCACTGTGAAGTCGCGCTCCCTGGAAGCGTGATACAAAAAAGCACCGGAAAGCCCGCCCAGGATGGCCAGGAACAGGATTCGCTCCGGGGACAGGCTGCCCGCTGCGATCAGGCTCGCAAGGGGATACCCCAAAGCCACCGTGATGAGGAGATAGATTATGCTCCCGCAAGGGTTTCGAGCTTCCGGAAAGCCAGAGGAGCGAAGGCGGAGGCCACAAAGGAGATGGCGATGACGTACAGAGGAAGGTTGATGTCCACAAGGGAAAGCGCCGGCCTCATATATGAGTGAGCAGGCCCAGGGTCCCAGAGAGCAGGCGAGTGCCCGGGTCCAGGAAGAATACGGCCGCCAGGGGAAGAATGGTATAGGCTCCGGCATAAGGCAGTAGCAGCGCCATCAGTCCTATGATTGCCCTGGCGACATCCTCCCGTTGCATGAACTACGAAACCCATCTCATCGCAAAAATACTTTGCCTATGAAAGACACCGGATGGTTTGAATGATTCACCGCCTCTACGGCCTCTCGAGCAGCTCCTGGAATTCCAGATCTCCAAAAACAATCTGCCCGGCTGCGTGGCCATCGTCCTTACCTCGGGAGATCTGTTCGATGAAGGTCTGGAGAGAATGGCGGAGCTTATCGATTGGAGCACATCCATAGGTTTGACCTCCCTGGTGCTCTATGTAAATGATGAAGAGCCAATGCTCTGCCAGAAGATCAATTCATTCTCTTAATCACGCTCCGGCACAGATCAGCTTGCATACAGCGATTGGTGTGCAGCAAACGGGCGTTGCGGTGGCAGACTTAAGGTAGTAGTATCTTTGGGCTACGGGGGCAAGCGCGAGGTGGCAGAGGCGTTTCGAGATCTCCTCCGGGACGTGGAAAGTGGATCTTTGAATCCCGAACAAATCGATGAAAAAATGATAGAATCCCGTCTGCGATTCCGCCAGAAGCCGGACCTGGTGATAAGGGCAGGCGGAAAACAGCTCAGCGATTTTATGATCTGGCAGGCAGCCTATTCCGAGCTCTACTTTACAGATGTCAACTGGCTGCAGCTTCGCAAGATTGATTTTCTGCGCGCCATCAGGGACTGCCAGCGAAGAGAGAGACGCTTCGGCCGCTAGATATTGATTGTATTCACATCGGTTCTTTTAGACTGAATATTTTTCCGGTTTGGGGATGTCCTTGGACGCGAGGATGCAGAGAAACCGGGCGGGAATCGTCTCTGATATGACGATATCATCATTCACCGTCATCATCTTCACTCCTGCAACCTTCGCAAGTGCTGCTTCTGCCTGAATCACTCTGGGGTTGCCGGTGCGAAAAGTCGCCACATGCCAGGCTTTCTCCGGAGTCGTGGAGAGATGAACATACCTTTGCGATGCAGACTTGAGGCCGATCTCCAGGATCCTGTCCGCTTCTTCTTCGCTTGCCCCGTAGAAAAGCCTAGGAAGCTCATTCTCCGGATGGTCCAGCTCTACGTCCACGGAGTGGCCGTATCTGGCCCTGACTTTATCGTTCAAGATTTCATATCTCTGCTTTGAATCGGATTCTACCAGCGCGATCACCAATTCTTTGCTGGCCCAGCGGTGCCTGCTTTGCACTACCTGCCCCAGTTTTCCCAGATCTACCCAGCCGCGAGAGTCCATCTCCAGGCCCAGATCAGCGGGGAAATGCCTGAGGCCCCCCGCTACCAGTCGGCCCAGCTGCTCCGTCTTGGTCTCATCCAAAAGAAGCTGACCCACAGAGCCGCACTCACAGTGCTCTCCCCTGAAAAATCCGTGTTGAGGGCAACGCTTGATCATCAGTAGAACTCCTTATCACGGATGAGGCCTTACGGATAGATATAACTGACTCTCTTTGCCGGCCGAAAAGCAAAGTCTCAAATATGTCTGTTTTGAATAAACCATCATGCCCGGTTCGAAGGATATCGAGAAAAGATAGTTGAGATGCTCGATATGGGCGATGAGCAATTGATGGCCGAGATGGAATGGTCTCTTTTGTCGGACGAGCGCCACCAGAGGATCAGTGAAACCCTCGATGAGATGATTCAGGAAGTGGACAGGCTCCTCCTCCGCATAGATGAGACTGGAGGAGGAATCGCTCCCTGACGAGGACAAGCATTCGAACGCAAGGTGAAACCAGTGGACACACTACCAGATATTCAGGCCTGCGAACCCGATTACCCCTTCAATCTGACTAGAGTGGGAGTGACTGGCGTCAAGAAGCTGATAAAAGTTGAGCGTGGAAACGATTGAGAGGCCCATAGTTCTCATATCCAATTTTGAGGTCTTCGTCGACCTTCCTTCGGACCGCAAAGGAGCCAACCTCTCCCGCAACTTTGAGGTTATAGACGAGGTTTTGGAGGAGGCCATAAACTGCCCCGTCTATGAGATCGAGGAGCTTTGTGGAGAGATTGCCAAGAGACTCCTCTCCCGGCATGAGTACGCATCCCGGGCAGAAGTTAAAATGAAGAGCGAGTACATCGTTCGCAGACAGACTCCGGTTACCAAAGTCACTTGCCAGGAGGTAGTTGACATCTTTGCCGAAGCCGTGGCAAGAGCCGGCCCCTCCGGTTACGTGAGGAAGACGGTGGGAGCCGAGGTTCTGGGCACGACTGCCTGTCCCTGCGCCCAGGAGATCATGAAAGAGCAGGCTCGCGAGGAGCTGGCATAAAGCAGGCTTATCAGAGGAAGTCATCACGGACCTCCTGGAGAAGCTGCCTCTGGCTACGCATAACCAGCGGGGCAGAGGGAGCATTTCGGTTGAGGTTCATGACCGGCGCTGCGTTTCCATCGACAGGATCATCAAGATCATTGAAGAGTCCATGAGCTCCAAGGTTTACGGGCTTTTAAAACGCCCGGATGAGGCGGTGGTGGTGAGGCGAGCGCACAGTAACCCCAAGTTCGTGGAGGATTGCGTCCGAACCATGGCTCAGAAGCTGGTGGAGGCATTCACTGATCTTCCGGATGATGCTGCGGTAACTCTAAAACAGATCAATGAGGAGAGCATCCACCAGCATAACGCTTTTGCAGAGAGAATTGCCAAGATGGGCGAATTGAGAGCTGAATTAGCCAGCATAAGGAATTGATGATGGAATGGAAATCGGAATGGAAATAGAAAAAATTACAGGTCCTCTCCGGGAGCTGCTCCGCGAGAGGGAGATCATAGCCAGGTGTGAGCTTCTCCTTCGCACCTATGATGTGGTTCGAGCTGCAAAATTGAGTGATCAGGAGACGCGAGAGCTGAAGAAAATCGTGGAGGGCGAGAACATTGCTCCCGGCATCTTCGCCAGCATCATGAGCAAAGAGCCCGTTTTCTTCGATCTGCCCAGGCTCGATACTTACACTCAGATGGACGGGCGCATCTTCCATTTCCTGCACACGAAAAAGTACAGCAAGCAGGACTTTGCCGATGCACAATCCAGGTTTCTAGGCTCTCTTCCCGAGCTGAAAATCATCCTGCGCCAGAGCCTTGTGGACCTTATTAAAGGATTTCATGCATGAAGCCGGGTATAGTCTCACTGCAGAGAGCCCGTTTGAACTCATCTTCTCGACACGGGAACATAAGGCTAAGGCCTTCGTCGTTACGAGCGTAAAGGCTGTTGATATCGATAATTTCAAGAATGAGCCTGGAGTGGACAGCATAATTCTGGTGCCGAGCAGCGAGACACTGGAACCTTTTGTGCAGTTCTTCCGGGAGAATGGGCAGGCAGCTGAGGATAAGGGCATTCAAATCTGGGTGACGAACCTGGAAAAGGGCACCATAGATCCATTTGTAGGCTTCACCACTGACCTGGATATCTACAATCAATTTGATAATCCGCGTCTGGCAGAGATGGTCAGAAACAACTGGAGCAAGAAAGAGTAGCTAATGCGGTAAGCAATGATGCAATCACAATTGATGCATCATTGCATATAATTACCGGATGCTGACTAAACGATCAATATATTGCTTCAATCTTTCACCGGCGTTCCAGGATATCTAATCTCTTAAATATCAGCTCTTGAGGAAAAATCTGCTGCAATTTTGTCAAGATGAGTATGAGTTCGCTTCTATTTGCCTATTCTTGAAAACGAATTAAAGAACTAAATATTATTATTATAAACTAGATGGCTTCTTGCACTCGTTCCCAAAGCAAGTATTAAATAGATAGAACGCTCTAAAAGAATAAAGCAACAGACTAAAATTAGTCAGGAGTGGGGGTATATGAAGTATTATCTTCCGGTAATGGTTGCGTTTATAGTTATGATTAACGTCGCCATTGGAGCAGTTGGCGACGTGAGCGTCTCTGATACGAGCACCTACCTTCAACCAGCCCAGAGTCAGGCAGGCACAGCCTCCGGCGCCCAATTGTCGGGATTGGAGGCGCCGGTGGGCGCTAATGTGGCTGATGTGCCTTATCAGGACTACTCATCAACCCAGGACAGCTATCTTCAACCACAGCTGAGCAATTATCCGTACATTGACCCGCAGGCATCTGTGGGCCTTCAGGGATCAGAATCAGCATATCCGGCTCCCGGACAGGCGGGCCAATCCAGGAGCAATTGACGGCAGAAGTGCTAAGGCTCTCGCCGCCAGCAGCAGAGAGCTTTACTCCAGATGAGAGCTTGAACTTCGTATCAACCTCCTCGCCCGGGAAAATGGCGGGGGGAGGCCACAGGGTCCGCAGGGACTGGACTGACCGGTTCAAGCTACTGGTACTACCCTGGCCAGGTCAATTCCGCCAACAGGTTTTATGTCCAGACCTCATCAGGCCTGAATACAGTAGCAGGATGCAGCTATGGAGGCTATCTGCCCCTATGGGCGGATATCAAATCAAGCGGCAACTTCTTTGTCTATGAATGGTATCCCGGCGAGTCCGCGCCCTCAGTGCGAGCATGGGGCTGGACTGAGAAGGGTTATAAAAAAGGTTGGTTCTCCGGAGATGTCCCAGGCTGGCATATCCTCTGCTACAACTGCGGTATATGGTCCAACTACATCTACATCTACGTATATCCCATAGCGATGTCGCCGCCTTCCGGAGATTATCCAGGCCATGTCAGTAATCCAAGCTATCCAAGTAATCCGAAGCTATCACAAAGCAATCCAAGTTACACAAGTAATCCAAGCTATCCGGTCACAATGACACAGGCATCTTTGCCCGCAGGAGCACCAACTCCTCCGAACCCCGATGCAGAGAGACTTGTGATGCCTGATTACAATATGTACAAGCCGATCACAGGCCCAGGCGAATGAAGGGACCTATTACAATTATCCCGCCCAGAAGAGCAGCGCCCTTGCTCGACCTATCCCATTCAGACGAGCTATCCAGGCTTTGCGAATAATCCGGATCAACAAAACGGCTATCCGGTTTCAGGGAGCATCCCTGCCCAGTCGAGCTACCCTGGACAGGTCAATAACCAGGCCATCCATGGGCCGTCAGCTGCAGGCCAACAATCCTGCCATAGTAAACGGTCCTGTATTTGTAAATGCTCCGGCACTGGCAGGCTCTTCCGGCTCACCCGGCTCTTCAACGAAGACCTGCACTACCTGCACCAGCTCGACGGAAGTAAAAGAAGGCGTTTGCAGCGTCTGTCCCTACCCGAGCGGCTGCCCCACAGGAACGGCCTCAGGAAGTCTGACTGCGCCAAGCGGATACGCTCCGCATAGCTACAAAGCCGTCTATCCCAGACCTTCTACCTGCAAGTGCAATGAGTACTATGTCCAGACTTGCCAGGGAAAGCTCGGCACAGTCGCCGGTGTATTTAGCGAAGAATGGTTGCCCCTCTGGTCTAAGATAAGCCGGCCCGGAGCCTACTGGTCTTATGAATGGACTATGTGCACCAGCGCGCACGGCAACTTCTGCGCTCCCGAGGCCAGGAACTTCGGCAACAAGGGCACCGGCTGGTACCAGACATGGTTTAAGGGCAACAAACCGGGCTGGCACATCCTGATCTACCATTGCAATGATTGGTCCAACTACGTATACATCTACGTCTGGCCGGCAAACTAGGGTTTGCTGGCTTCTAACTGGCGTCTAACTTTTTTGGGCGATCGGTTTAAATACAGTGAGCTTGAACGGAGTTCGGATTAATATTACCTCGGAGGATGTTTATTGGCTAGAAGATCGCAAAGAAAGGCTGAGAGCAGAAAGGCCAAACAATGGTATAAGGTTGTAAGTCCGGAGATGTTCGGCAGGGTTCCCTTTGGCGAAACGATCGCTAATGATCCGGAGAGGATCATAGGAAGGATCATTGAGACCACCCTGGGAGATCTCACAAACAATTTCTCTAAGCAGAACACCAAGCTCAAGTTCAGGGTCGACAGAGTTGCCGGCGATTCGGCATACACGAAGTTCCTGGGCCACGAGATGACCACGGATTATGTGCGCTCCCTGGTCAAGAGAAGAACATCCCGCATCGATTCCATTGTGGATGTAACCACTACAGACGGCTACCAGGTTCGGATTAAGCCCGCCTGCTTCACAGTAAAGAGGGCACGGGCCAATCAGGTCAAGGCATAAGAGAGCTCTCCAAGACAGTTGTTATGGAGAGGTCGAAGAACCTCGACTTGAACCAGTTGATCCAGGATGTCGTGGGAGGCAAGGTCTCTCTGGATATCTACAAAGAAGCCAAGGTGATCTATCCCCTCAGGCGCGTAGAAGTGCGCAAGACAGAGATCAGAGCAGAGCCCACCATGGCAAAGGCAGCTCCAGCCGCACCCGAAGCACCAACAGCCTCAACCTAAAGTATCATCTGCAAAGCAATTGGGCGAGTTTTGGCGCCTTTCTTGCTGTCCCGCAAGAAGGGCGCTGATAAAGAGTTTTGGATTCCTGCCAATTTACCTTTTGAGAGAAGGAATTATATTCTTTTAGAAGCTTCAACTCCAGCATGAAGTGGATGATCATAATGCACTATGCTTTGCCCTCTTATCTGCAGGGTGCGTGGAGCAGAAGAGTGGAACAAATGATGTCAAAAGCAGCACCACCACAGCGGACAAAAGCCAGGAATCGCTAACTGTGACCATAACCTCCCCAAAAGCCGGTGACATCTTACAGGGAAATAAAGATGTCAGCTTTGGCGCCGCGGTAAGTGGAGGAAAGAAACCTTTGAGTTTTGTTTGGAGCTCCAGCATCGATGGAGAGCTCTCGACCAGCCAGTCTTTCAAGCTGAATCCCTCAAAACTCGGCAAAGGCGGCCACGTTATCATCCTGAATGTGACTGACGCCAGCGGTAACTCAGAGCAGGGCACCGTTCTCATTGAGGCGATGTAAGACTGCCAAGCAGCCCTTGAAGCCACCCTGAAGCTAGAGTGCCGCATCGGATAGGGATTTCTGGCAGGCGCAGGATCTTTCTGCAGCGAATTTCTGCGCCGCCTGGTAGATTATCTCTCGAATATCCTCCTGGCACTTTCTCATCCTATCAGGGATCTCAGAGGCAATCACGCTCTTTATGCCCGATATGCCGCAGGCGGAATTGGTGATGATGCATATAGACGCATAGCAGAGCTGTGCCTCCCTGGCCAAGACCACCTCAGGGTAACCGGTCATGCCCACCACATCTCCGAACTGGCTCATCATTCTGATCTGGGCGGGAGACTCCAGGTGCGGACCCTCGGCACAAACATAGACGCCTTCCGCTGCCGGCAATCCTAAAGTTCGCGCCGCCTCGGCAAGATGACTCCGAAGCTCCGGGCAGTAGGGCTGGCTCATATCCACGTGCACTGCCCTGTCCTCAAAGAAGGTATTGGGCCTGCATTTGGTGAACTCAACAAAGTCCGTGGGAAGAAAGATGCAACCCTGCTGGATGCGCACCCATGCTGCCCACGGTATTGATGGAGATGACCCTCGTTATGCCACTCTCTTTCGCTGCAGAGATAATGGCCCGGTAGTTGACTTTATGAGGAGGCAGATGGACTATGCCGTGGCGGGGGATGAACATGACTTTCTGGCCCTTGATCCTGGTATGGATGACGGGAACCCTTCCGTAAATTGTCTCAACTTCGTCGTTCACTCCTTCCAGGGAAAAGCCCACTCCACCGATCACTGCCAGCTCTGCATTCATAAGATCAGTCCTACTTCAGTCTTAAACTATCTTTCTCTTAAATCGGTGGCATAAGCGGAGGCCGGAAGACACCTTTCTCTGTAATCAGCCCCGTTATCAGCTCCAGTGGCGTGGCATCAAAGGCCGGGTTGTAGACGGCGACTCCCTGGGGCGCGAGCCGCATGCCCGCCAGGGTGCAGATCTCCTCAGGGTCGCGCTCCTCCACGGTAATGTCCTCCTCCGCGTTTATTCGGTCAAAGGTGGACAGAGGCGCGGCCACATAAAAGGGAATCTTGTGATGCTTCGCCAAAACGGCATGATTGTAGGTTCCGATCTTGTTGAAGACGACATCCCTAGTGATGCGGTCTGCTCCCACGATAACCTTGTCGATTTTGCCTTTGCGCATCAGACTGCCGGACATGCTCTCGCAAATCAGGGTTACGGGAATTTCGTCCTGGGCCAATTCCCAGGCAGTCAGTCGCGAGCCCTGGTGCAGCGGCCGGGTCTCACTGGCATAGACATGAATGCGCTTTCCAGCGGCAACTGCAGAGCGCATGACCCCTAAGGCAGTTCCCCATCCTACGCAGGCCAGCCTACCTGCATTGCAGTGGGTCAGAACGGAGTCTCCATCCTCCAGAAGCCTGGCACCGTTCTTTCCAATGGCTTTATTGATGCGGATATCCTCTTCTGCAATCTCCAGAGCTTCCCGGAGAGCCACCTCACGAATGTCATCAATATTTTCCTGGGCGATCGATGCCTTCAAGGCTCTATCCACACCCCAGGATAGGTTGATAGCAGTTGGCCGCGAGCCTCTTGATCATATCTGCCGCCGTCTCCAGCTCTGAGATCATGTCATATGCGTTAGAAGCAAAGGACTTCTCTGCCGCCAGAGCAATGCCGTAGGCTCCTGCGGCTCCGAGCGCCGGCGCGCCGCGCACGCGCAGTGACTGGATGGCCTCCACCAGTTGCCGAACGCTCTCCATCCGTATGGGTTTTAGCTGCCCGGGAAGTTCGGTCTGATCGATCAGCCACAGGCCGTCGTCCCACCAGATAGTTCTGGACTCGCACAGGCTCATAGGTTTATCACCACGTCTATCAGGCTCAATACCAGTATTATTATTTTTTGCTTCTACATCCATTCGTAATGTGCCAGCACCTCGGGCACGAACTCGTAAAGCAGGCTATTCTCCACATAGCCGAAGAACAGGCAGCCCTGGCATCCCCGAACTGTCTCTTTGCGTCTCTCCTGGGAGGATTTCCAGACCCGGGCAATGCCCTCAGAGACATTGCCCAGGGGCTCCTGGTGGACCCGGCAATTTTCGATGGTCCCGTCCGATGCCACATGGAGTATGATGTCGCTGGCGTGGCACTTGAATCTGGGCTGGAGGGTCTTTATCATTCCCAGATATGTCTCGGAGTTGATGATGGGGGCATTATCTCTCTTCAGCTCGATCAGCCTCTGCACGGCTTTCTCGTATCGAGGGAGATCCCGGATCCCCAGAGTTCCCCAGACCTTCTCATCTATCCCTGAAGATTCGTGGAGCGGCTCAAAAGAGATCATTGTCCCGAGAGACTCGGCCAGATGGACCAGATCCTCCAGCTCGCTCACATTTTTGCTGTTGATCACACAGTTCATGAGGATCTCGTGGCCGGCCTCTTTTGCCGCCTTGATGCCCGCAATGGTATCCTGCAGATCTATGCCTCTCAGCTCCCGGTAGCTCTTGATCCCGTCCACGGAGACGGATAAGTAATCGAGGTCCGAAAGCTCCTTCGCCCTTTGTGCCAGCAGGCGGCCGTTGGTGATGAGCGATGTGACAAGTCCCAGAGACCTGGCATGACGCAAAATATCAGGCAGATCCTCGCGAAGCAGAGGCTCGACTGTCCAGGCGTTGTAGACGCCGATGCCAAAGCTGCTTGCCTCCTCCAGCATCCTGAAGATCTCCTCGGCACTCATCTCAGTGCCCGGCCGCCTCCAGTACTCGCAAAAGCTACAGCTCAGGTTGCACCTGGCATTTATGCCATGAGAGAGGACAAAAGGTCTTCTTCTAACCCTCATCTGCCAGAGGGCTTTTCCTGCCATGCTAATGGAGAAAGATTTCATGCGGACTTCTCAATTTAAAGGTTCGCTTCCTGCCGATCTTGGGACAGATCAATTGACAGGACAGTGCTGTTCCCACGCTCCTGGCTCTCGTTCATATCCCGCTTCATATCCAGCTTCATCTCCAGCTTCACCCTGTCTCCATCAGCCACCCAGGGGGCGTCGCTGTTGGCCAGGTAATCGGTGTAATTGGCATCTACGCTGTAAAAAGTATTGGAAGCGACTCTTGCCACCTTCATCTGACCTGTTCTCTCATTGGTGGCGGTGAGGGTGATATTGGCAGCCTTAGCCGCTGAATCGACGTGATGTTGAGCCTGCCAAATATGGGATGGAGCCTTTGCGTCATGAACCCCGAGAAGCCAGGGCTCCGGAAGCTGTAATCTTCGCCGGATTTCGATCTCAGTGTCCCCTGCAATAGAGAGTACTGCTGGAAGGCCAGATGGCTGGGCATTGGGGCAGAATAGTCAACTATCGTCGGCACGCTCTTTTGCACAGTGACATTCAGATCAAGGATAAATTCCCCGTTCTCCGCTGATACATTGTAACCGGCAGGGTAAATTGCTGCCGTTGCATTGTCGAATGCAAAGTCTGTATAATTTATCTTGATCTGCTTGGCTGAGAATTTGTGGGTCTCGCCATCTTTCTTTATTCCCAGGAATGCATTTCGTTCCTCGCCCAGAATCTCGCCCAAGGCCAGGCTGAAATTATCTTCGGGGACAGAGGCCTGGGCCCAGGTGATCTCTGGATCATTCAAGGCAAAGCGCCCCCAAAAGTGATCGTGGTAGCCTGTTCCGCTGATATTAAGTGTCCTGTTGCCGACGGTGATCGAGCCCGAAACATTGGCGGAAGGCATGTAAACCAGCCACCTCATCCAATCTCCGTCGAGGTGTCCGATATGCGGCTGGATCGGGATGGAGAACCAGGGACTGACCGTCGGCTCATAAACCAGATCCCAGGCAATGGGCTCGCCCGTAGTCTCGTCCAGGACTTCGCCCCAGACCTTGAGATTCGGGCCCGGCGCCAGCTCAGAGGAAAAGCCGCTCTTATCTATTTCAAACATGGGTGAGTTCCTGTCACCTCCATATCCCCGGCTCTGGTGTGAGCCCTGAAGAGGAGGCTGGTCCTCCTGCCAAACCACAGCCTGTACCTGAATCTTTCTGGAAGAGGTCAGGTTTTCCGGATCGCTGAGGAGGAATGCGATCATGAATTGAGTTTCATTATCCGCCCCATTGAAGCGCCACATCTCATTGTAGAGTTGGTCATCGACGCCATTTTTCATGTAGTGATAGGCATCGTCCTTGGGAGCAGGATCAGACGCCGCCCCTACAAACGATAAAAAGAAAAAGATCATTATTATTATCATCATGGCATGAGGTTTATAGTATCTCATTTCCAGCTCTTCCTGATCTCCCTTGATGTCATCCCAAATATAACTACTCTTTCATCAATTCGAGCGATTACCGAAGGCCCGGCCCAGAAGCTCCAATGCCTCCTCAGGGTCATTTGCCCTCAGAGTGCCGGCGATGTCCCAGCTCCCAAGGCTTATGACCATCCGGTTCATCTTCAAGGCCAGGGCGATCTCAGACAGGGTGCCGTGTTCGCCCGGAAGAGCAATGACGGCGTCGCAGCTTTCTATTATTATCACATTCCTGGCATGGCCCATGCCCGTGGCGACGGCTATGCTGACATACTTATTGGCATCAATCTTCCCGCCGGGAAGTATGCCTAAAGTCACGCCGCCCGCCTCCCTGGCTCCACGGCAGACAGCCTCCATCACGCCGCCCAGGCCCCCGCAGATCAGAATGTGGCCTCTCTCAGCGAGAAGCCTGCCCAGCCGCTCAGCCGTTTCCCGAACATCCGGGCCGCAAACTCCTCCGCCTACTACTGCAATTTGCATTTTGAACCGTCCTCATTCGCAGGCTGAATACAAGACGTGATCATTAATGAAGAGAATAGTCAAATCAAAAGAACGCATAATCGAGTCTCAAGCGGGCCAGCACCGATCCACAGCGCCCTTCTGCAGAGGGGCCAATCACCGGAGTGTTGGCCTGACCCGCGCCCAAGAACTCGATATCAAGCCGAGTGCGAGGCGGCACAGCACTGGAATCTCACACAGCGTCCCTTTTACGGGAACCCGACATCATCTCGACGTGTGGCCTGCGCTCGCTCCCGGCACCAGCTTGAGCAATGTGCCGCGCCTTTGGCCTTGGCGAGGATTTCGGATCCAATGGCTGACCAACGACATGCTGCGCCCGTTACGGCGTGCATTTATCGGTCGTTTGAACCTCAGCCCATCCGATAGCTTTCCGGATGCTGCCTGAAACAGCACCTCTCAGGTCCTCAGAGCTTCGAATGGCGCATCTACGGTGGGACACGTCTATCGAACCATTCAGCCTTAAGAGCTCAGCCGGTAAGCCTTGTCCTCATTCATTCAACTCAAGACGCGGCAAACTATCTATATAATCGTTATAGATATTTGTAGTTTGCGGTCAGGAGCGGGGAAGATTTGAACACCAAAAAAACGGTTTGCCGAAAGAAAACTATTTACATTTATGATGTAGATAAGAGAATCGTCATGGTTTCATAGAATTACTTAGATAATCGATAATCGATTTAGGTTCTGATTGAGGTTGCCGAGATGTCTGATGAAAATAACGCCGTTAACACAATTAGAGCGGCCGGAGGTTTGGTCTGGCGTGATTCTGTCCACGGCAGAGAGATTGCAGTGATTCATCGAGCACGCCACAGAGACTGGACGCTTCCAAAAGGGAAGCTAGAACCCGGAGAGGACTGGAAGGAAGCAGCCGTTAGAGAGGTCAAGGAAGAGACGGGTTGCAGCGTCCAATTGAAGAGCTTTGCAGGCAAAATCAGCTATAATATTAAGGGCACACCAAAAGTCGTACAATTTTGGAACATGGAACCGATTGGAGAAAGCAAATTTGAACCATCAAAGGAAGTAGATAGGGTCAGGTGGCTTTCGGTCCAAAAAGCTTTAGAGGTGCTCGATTATGACGCCGAAAGAGAGCTGCTTCGCAACAACAGCAAATGATGAGGTGCATATTGGCAGTGACGCCCTTTGTCGAAGAAGGCAATGAACTGTATGAACAGGGGAAGTATGAAAAAGCGATCGAGTCCTACGATAAAGCTATCGAGATCGATCCTGGTAATGCCGAGTTATGGAATAGCAGAGGCTTGGCACTCTGCCACCTGGGCAGGTACATTGAAGCCTTAGAGACTTTTGAGAGCGCCCATGAGATAGATCCTGGTTTTATAGACGCCTGGAACAATATGGGAGTGGTTCTATACAAGCTAAAAAGGTATGATGAAGCCACGCGATATTTTGACAAAATTATCGAGATGGATACGAACTATGCCAGGGCCTATTACAATAAAGGAGTGATACTTGGCAAGCTGGGCAATTACCTTGAAGCTATCGAATATTACGATAAGACCCTCAATATAAATTCAGAAAGGCCGAAAGTCTGGAATAATAAGGGTGCCGCTCTGGCCAAACTGGGAAGATTTTATGAAGCACGGGAGTGTTTCGATAGGGCAATAGAGATGAATCCAGAGAATGCCGAGGCCTGGAACAACAGAGGAGCTGCTCTCGGTTCACTCGGGCTATACAGTGAAGCTGAGGCATGTTTTGAAGAAGCCGTAGAAATAGAACCAGGATACTCCGAAGCCTGGTACAATAAAGGCGAATCGTTAAGGCGCCGGAATAAATATGAAGAAGCCATCAGGTGCTTTGAAAAGTCCATTGAGATTGATCCCCATTATGTCAAGGCGTGGAATAGCATTGGTCTGGCACTGATGGCCCTGGAGAGGCTCCCAGAAGCTGAAGCTGCTTTTGCTAAAGCAGGGATGCCATAGCCGGCCTCCTCGCCCAGAATCCTAGCCATCTCCATCTGATTCAGGTCTCGCGGATCGCAGTATCAATCATTGTTGCATCTGCCCTTCTCATGATTTAGCTTGGCTTATACCCCCGCGGCTCATCCACGATTTCCATAGTTGCAATGGCGTGTTTGAAGACCAATAACTCGCCCTTTGCCGTTTGGAGGAGGATCTCATAGGGGTTGAATGACTCAATGGTTCCAGTTACCGGCTGGCCTCCTGAGAGCAGGCGGATCACCACTTTCTTTCCTTTGAACTTTGGTATGAATTGCGGTGATGATTGTTTTGCGGTGGGCTTTTCATCTTCAGGCATTTCCATCCTGTATGCAAAAACAGTCTCTACTTATTAACCTGACCCTTCTATTGGGAAAATCTTTCTATAATATTTCCCATCTACCCGCTTCGCAGCGGATCTGGTTGTAGCCTTAAAACTCCAATCTCTTCATGCAATCAAGAAAAGAAACCGGCAAAGCATTCTGCGCCCAACAAATAAAATTGCAAATAACGAATTAAGAAAAATATATACATATATTCATCCAATTGATTCTCCCCTAGATTCCATCACCTACACTATAATATATATTTTTTTAAATTAGCAATATCATATTTCTTATTTAAACCTTCAAAAGAATCTTATCTCTCAAGGATATGTACTCTGTATTAGTTATTGAACCTGCATCAAGCATATCTTTGAGCCGCTTCAGTTTTTGGATTTTTTCCTTAATTTCCATAAGATATTCCGGTTTTTCCAAATCTTCCATCCGTTGCGGAAGTATAAAGCGACGCTCGCTTGATATCCATAAATCTGGCGCAATGACCCTTAGTTTACCCAGAAGACTGTTGAGATCAGCGCCTATTTCATCCACAATCATTTCCATTATTTCAACTCCTTAACATACATTCTTATTATAACTTCTAATTAAAAAACTTTTTGCTATTTCGAGGTAGAAAGAATATTAATAATGAAAGAGAGCTATGTCCTGAAGAGCCATAAAGCCCAGGGGCTTACCCTGGGCAAGGCACTTCATGCTACTGCGGTCTCTAGCTATCTAGCTTCTTGTCGCATGGCGGATTTAGGGCCTTTTTGATCACACAGCGGCAATCCGTTGGCTGCGCCCAACTTCCATCAGTTTTTATATCAATATATGCCAGCGGAGCATAGTGGTGGTCAATTCCATGCGGAGGAAGAAGCCTCTTACCATCTGGATCCTGGGCATCTTCCGGCCATTCCACGTCCCCGGTGGCTGTGCGCGCAGGGACCAGCCAGTAGTCGCCTGTTTGATACTGAACCTGAACTGGGTTGGGTGCGGTTGATGAATTTTGGAACCAAATTTGGATCCCATCTTCCAGATTGAGCCATTTATTCTCCTCTACTAGGAAGGCACCATCAGCCGCCAGTTTGGGCTCATCATTTTGAGTCGAGTTCCCTTTTTTATGGTCCCAGCGACGCAACATGGGATGACGATCGGGGCCATTTTCAGGATAGTCAGGTATTTTTGAGCTATCTTGCAGCCGGAGGGTCACTGTCCTCTCAGTCGTGTCTACAGCGTCGACCTGAGCCAGAGGCCTGGTTTCCGCTTCAGTTAAAGGAGAGGGCCTGGATTGGATCAAAAGCGTATATTCATCGTCAACCACCTCAACCCAATCATCCTTCTTCAGGCTTAGCCGGTTGTCTCTCCCCATGTGCTCCAGCATTACCACATTTCCTTTTTTAGAGATGATGGGAAAAGCCACCGTTCCGTTATCACGGGACCACTTGAATGTGACGGATTTTTCAGATCCATTAACAAATCCACTATGAATCTCCACCCGGTAGAGCTGGTTCTCTTCTCCCCTATAGCTCGACTCCGGTGAGGTTATGCAGGGTTCAGTCGAAACCTCATCCGTATCCTTTGCCTGAGCCTTGAGACATCCCCGATTGGGGTTTTGCAGCACATTCTTCACGATCTGGTTCCAGTTTTGCCGGATGACATCGCAGAATGACTGTCCATCGACAATGTTCACATATCTTTTCCAATCAACCTTGTCACTTGATTTCAGCGCCTTGACCTGCCATACCACCTTGGACCTGCTCGCCGTATCCGCCACACCCAGAGCCTTCTCCCTTATGTCGTCATCCTCAACATAGCTGATATGGCGCTCCCAGACGTCCAGGTAGGCCAGTAAGGGGAAATCCTTCTCTTTCTCAAACAGGAAATAGTCGCTATCGCTAGCAAGGGGAAAATCCGGTTGATTGTTATATTCCAGCCATACATTATCGATTTTTTTGCATGCGTCGCTGATCAGTTCATTCTCGCATAGAATGCCGTCAACGTAGTATCGACCCGTGCTGATGCTGAAGCTCTTGGTCGACTTGGATGAAGGAGCTATATTGAATCCTCGTTCACCTGCTTCCTCAGGTCCAGCAAAAGGACCTATGAGATCCCTGGCCAGCGTCTGCATATAATGCAGCAATATATCCGTTTGCTCGTTCCAGTCTGCGTCCAGGCTGACCCTGCCCTGTTGCATCAGCACACGCATGAAGTGCTTGCTGGGGTCGAAGGTGTCGCGTGAAAAATCTCCTCTAAACTCGCCTTTCATGTTTCTCCTCCAAAAAGTTCACAAATATGATGCCTACATCTGTCCCTGCCGGCGTGTACTCTTCAAGACGGGCGCGCAGGTTGGCCTCCTTCTGGGGTTGATAAAGGTCGTGGAAGGCCCCCATCTCCGACCGGTCATCTGCGCCCCGTTTTATCTCTTCGGCACAGGAGTCGGCCAGCTGGAAGTAACCAGGAGTGCCATAATGGATGCTGTTGAACTGGGGTATAACCCGGTCCCTTTCGCGCTGCTTTGCCGCTTTTATCTCTTCCTTCAGCTCATCATCTGACAACTTTAACAGCGCCGAGTCTGACTCTCTGGCAGCAATGCGTATCTCCTCCTCTGCCGCCTGCTCTACAAGGTCTGGCTGGCAGTGGTAACGACGAGGAGTCCTGGATTCCGGTGCAACATAGCTGAAGCGCACGCATCCCTTCTGGCGGCGGCATACTGTGACTTTGCCTAAGAATATGGAGTTCTCAGCCAGATCAATGGCATGGACCTGGGTTTCTCCATAGATCGTGCTGCGTAAGAGTGTCAGATTGGCAAAAGCCACAGGGCATCCCGATGCATCCAATGCTTTCTTTTCGGGGTCTGTGGCATCCAGTATGCTGTCTTTGATACAGACATAAAGCGGATCGGTTCGTACCTCATCCTGATTCACCAGGATAGATCCCATGATGCTGCTTTCGACCACCAGACGGGCAGTGGTGTTGATCAGCCTCAAACTTGGTGCAGCGCCCTTTTGCGTCTGGTGATCATCTTCCCGCATCCAGCCTGGCACAAGAGTAGAATGCCGGATCTTGACCTCTGTGAGCTCTCCTGTAACCTTGATTCCTCTCCCGGTGATGAGAAGCCCGTCCAGGGTTATGCGACCCGGCCTTCCCTCTCCCCGGTACCTTCGATCTTCAAAGAATCCGACCGGTTTGTCTCCCAGTTCAGGAGACGGATCGCCGGCCTCTTGCCGTTAGCGGCGCGTAGCTCCAGCCGGTCGCCTGCCTCTAGAGTGATCTTGATCTGCTCCACATAAGCGCCGCTGTCCTCGATCTCTATGATGGCATCGCGCTTTTTCCCGTCTTTTATTTTATCCTCATTCCACTGGGATAAAGCGTCACCTATCCTTTGGTGACTCTCATTCGAGCCTACCCGATAGATCACCTGCTCAGGTCTCTGCCTGAGCTTTCTCGGATACTCTCCACCTCCCATATCCGCGCTGAACCCGTAGTGATAAGATACCCAGATCCCGACATCGGAATCTTTAAGGGAATAAGAACTGGATAAAGCGATCCGTCCCAGCTCTGGATCCACTGCTAAATCATCGTCCTCGGGCACATAAGACCAATCGCTGAGGTCCGCGGCTATTATGTTCTCTATGGGGACCGGATGGCTCAGGTCGCCGCGCCAGATGCAAAGGCTTTTGCCTTCTCCATAGAAGTCCTCCAGCCGCTCCTCAAAGGCCCGGCGTCTGATAATGGTAGGAACATTGGTCTCATCGGCTATGTGGGTGGGGTCCGGCTCCTCCGATGGGTTTGCTGAAGAGCCTGGTATCCAATCCCAGGACGCTGAAGGTAAAATGGTTCAGGTCCCTATCCATGCAGTAGGCAGGGGCCTGTGTGACCGAGTAGGACTTCAGCCTCCATACGAAGAGTCCCACGCTGGGGATGTTGTACCTCCCCAAAGTACGGTGGGAGTTTATGCGACGCACATCCACAGTATGGGCCAGCCTGTCGAAGGGGCCGTCCAGAAGTTCCAGGGCATCGCCCCGGCGCAGGTCCACAGTTCTGCCTCTATCCAGGTGGAGGTGGTTGATATGCTGAGCCACTCGCAGGAGCCGGTAAAACTCTACCGCCCTGGCCGGCCAGACGGCAACGCTCTGGGCCAGCTGTTCCAGCAGGGCCAGGGTGCCTTTTCTCCGCCGATAGCCTATGGTATTGGCAACCTCCCTTCTGGGGAAGAGGATCTTGTTAAGCCCCTGTCCCCCAGACCCCTCCGCCGGCTCGCCTGCCTCAGAGGCTGGCCTGTAGCCGACCAGGTCTCCTATATAGGGCACCACCCAGTCCTGGCATGTCTCGATGAACCAGTTCTCATAGAGCCCAGTGATATCGTCTTCCACGACATTCACCTGCTCTGAGATCACCTGCAACAGTGCCTTTAGGGGGTAGCCCTGCTCTTCATCGCGCTGGCGGTGGACGGCAGGAAGCAAATTGTAAAGACGATCCTTGGATTGGCTCATTCTTTCAACTCCGTGAGAATCAGGGTATCGGGAACATCGGGAGTGAGGTAAGCTATCTGGTCCGGCTGGAAGATGTCTCCTTTCTTGTCTACCAGGTCTGCCAGGTTAACGAGAATCCTGGGCTGAGGGCCGGTGCCCTCATCCAGCACGTCCTTGACCTTTGTCACTATCTCTTCCGGGGTCAGAATTCGCCGGACGCCGTTTGTCCAGTATCTTTTCTGGAATTCCCGCCATCACATCCACATCCACGTAATCCACGCCCACAACGCCCTGGATGGTGCCGATCACCTCGCTCAAAAGGACATCCTGGCCCAGATCACGGCGCTCGAAGCTGAAAGTATCCAGAAGCGCGGCCTTTATCTTGGGCTCCACTTTGTCCCATAAATAGTCGGGTTTTACACGCACTTTGGCGCTTATGACCAGCAGCAGTAGCTCCCTGACCTCAACGCGGATCTGCTGATGCGGGTCTCCGTATTTATGCAATGCCGAGAGCAGGTTCAGGTATAAATCGGAATGGTAGTCGATAGGGATATCCTCCGCGCCGGCTATGGTGACGAAGACCACCTGTCTTCTTCCATCAGAGAGCTTGGCTGCTCTGGCTTTACCTATGCCGGCAAAGGTGCGGGCAAAGTCTGCGTAGTCCTGCACCGAGACCAATCGGTCCAGTGCCAGGACCGCCAGAGGCACATTGCGCCGTGCCTGATCTCTGTTCTCTCGATCAGCTCCGCCCGTGGCCGGGAGGGGATTGATCACGCCCTTCACTCCCAGGGGACGCGTTGCCAGAAGGCTGATCTGTCCTGCTCTGGCATTGCCCGGCTTGCCTATGCCCGACCGATAGACAGCCCTGACGTTCTCGACACCCGTGGGCAGGCGAGATCCATGCTTGCCGTTCCCAAAGACCGCCGTGGTCTTGCTATCATCGTCTTTGGTGGTGATGTAATTGCGGTCGACCGGCTCCAGTCCGGCCAGGCTGTCTGTCTCATGCCAGAGCACGTCGTCTACGCGCGCCTTTAGGGTGCTCTCCGCTCCCGCTGGCGTCGGAGCGGCCAGGTAAGTCAAAGGAGACTGACGCAGCTGGAACTCCTGGAAGGCACGGCTGCCGTCGCCGCTTCCCAGGACTTCGTTGCGCGTCTCGCCATGCGTGGCTTTGGTCACATTGGCATAGATAGAGACTGTATCGCGCCGGTAGCAATAGGCCAGAGACTCGGAGAGCTTGAGGAAGGTATGAGTCTTATCATCTGGAAGAGGCGGGGGACTACCTTTATCCCCTCCCGGCAACGCCTCACCTTTGCTTTGAACCTCATTCTCAATCGTCTTCTTTCCATTGCCCACTGCTGCCAGCATAACCAGTTCGCTGGTTTTGACGTGGCCAGCACCCGCAGTAGATTCAATATCGGAGCGTTCTCCAGAGATGATGAGCCAGCGGCCGGACTTGAGGCCCTCGTAGAGGCCGTCCAGCTCAATCAAGTCGCTGCAAACATCATCCTCTATCTTCTCCTCCGCCCGCGTCAATAGTTCGCTCTGGGCATACACCGTTATGCCCCGGAGCAGGGATAATTCTATCTTTTTATCGGCGCTATTATTCACTTCCGTCTCGGTCAGCCAGTCTTTTTTCAGTGTCAGTTTGGTAACCGTTCCCGTAATGCCGTATCTAGCCCAGGAGACTGTCCTCACTTTATCAATCTTGCTGACAATCCACCCGACGCCTTGAGATTCATCCATCTTATTAAAATTGAGAGATTTGACATCTTCCGGATCGGCCGGTAGTGGGCGTTCGATTACCACCCAGCTTTGCGGCAGTATCTTGTCATACTCGGCATCCAGGTAGATCACCATCGTCTTTTCTTCTGCCAGATCCCATTCATCGTACTGGGGTACCTTTCCGGCGTAACGGGTCAGTTCTTTCGGTGCATTATGTCCGAAGGGCGCCGCCTTAACCCGCATGGCCTGAATGCTCTGCAGATCCGATTTGGAGCTGTCAAATGTTGCATTAAGCCAGGCCGGATAGAATGTATTCCTCAGACTCGGGCTGAAGGTGAGAAGCAACTGCGGACTGATATCCGATTGGGACTTGTAAACATTGTTCAGGCTGAGATCAATGGCCCCCATCAGGCTGCGCGGCAACTGTCTCGAGCTGGCCGGCGGCCGGGAAGGCGAAACGAGCAGCGATTTCAGGAGATAGTTCATGGATGAAGCTTCTTGCTTAATACCGGGAGCTGCAACCAGTAGTCCGCCTTCACCGGGTTCTGCCGCTGCTATGGCTGTGACATTGGATATCGACTGAAGCTTTGCCACAGTCCGGCTCTCCGCGGCCTGTGCATCCACTGCTTCGACCTGCCGGAAGACCGTTCTTTCGTTGCCGAAGTCAAAGAGCAGGAGATCGTTGGCCTGCAGCCTGGTGGCAATGCCGTCCAGGTATACGCTGCCGATGGCCTCACCATTCGGTGCCGGGTCCTTGCTTATGTTATCAAAGGTGATATTTTGCGGCTGGGTCATCCTCACCCCGAGGCTGTTCCAGACTTCCCGCGCCTCCAGAGGTTCACCGGTCTCAAAGGACTGGGGCAGCTCACCTGGACCCGGCAGGCTCTGCACCCTCATACCAGGATCGATCGTCACGTCGTAGCCTTTCTCCAGATTGAAGGCCAGAAAGACGCTGGACGACACTCCCGGTCGCAGGTTATAGCCCACGAGCCTTGCCAGCTCCAGAATGGAGCGGCGTTCCGTGGCCGTGCGCAGGTATCCTTCGTTGGCTATGCGTTCCTGATAAAATGTCAGAACATCGGCAACAACTGCCCATGCATCCAGCATGGCGATGGAAGGGTCATCCGGGCTATGCACTCTCAGGTCTTGCAGAGGACGGATCCTCTCGACCACTCCCGTCTCTGAAGTGATATTCAGGTAATGGTCCGTGAGCCTGGCCACCATCGTCTCCAGGAAGGTGGCGTGCGTGCCCACGCGGTAGGAGAGAGCGTCCAGATACGGCCGGTTGGCCGTGCTCACAGGAACGACCTTCTCCAGGCCCTCGCAGCATCCACAAATTTCTTTCATATTCCACCTCGCATAAGCAGCGTCAGTCTGCCATTCTCAGGGAAGCTGGGGTCGTTGTCCAGCCTGGCCACCTCCATGGAGCCGATGGGCAGGATTCCGTTCTTAATCTCATCTTCAGGCCCCTCAAAGAGCCTTTCCAGCTTATTCACCACAACGTTCTCCACTCCAGGCACGGCCTGGGCGGCAGCCACCAGATTGCTCAGGCGTATACTCCCGCCAAAAGTCAGAATGTCGGGATGGAAGAATCCCAATTTTCCATCAGGCAGCATGCGGTTGCTGAATAAATCAAGGAGGTCGATCTTCACCTGGCCACGATAATGATGGGGCAGGACGCATACAATCATCTCTATATCAAGAGGAATATAATTTGCCGGCCTTACCGTCAGATTATGACCGATGCGTCGGTAACGCTGCAGCCGTCCATCAACCTCATCCAGCAGGACCTCGTCCGCTTCCGTAGTTTGCCTGGGATCGACAGCCACCTGCACCTCGTACCAGCTTCCGTTCCAGCGCATTTCGGCCGCCGCTCTCTGCACTCTGTCCTCGAAGTCGCGCTCTGTCAGATGAGCATAATCTTCGGTGGTGATAGCCCTCTGCAAATCCTTGCGGAAGGCTCCCGGGGCGAAGAGCTGACATTCGCCAGGGGCTCAGGGTCGGTACCACC
>CAVPCV010000001.1:0-26073 GCA_963702455.1 uncultured Methanosarcinales archaeon | reverse complement strand
TAGTGACGGATGAATCTCGCAGGGGGCTTACCACGGGCGAGCGCATACGCGACCTGGCCGGAGAGATCGAGCTGAAGTACAAGGATCTGTATGTGATCGTGAACAAGGTAACCCCGTGAGCGGAAGGATAAGGTTCTGGAGAATGCCAAAGAACCTCGGCCTCTAGGTTATCGGCACTATTCCCTATGATGAGAGTTTAGCCAGATTCGATTTAGTGGGAGATCCATTGATGGGCCTACCTGACGATTCGCCTGCAGTGAAAGAGATGGTGCAGGTCGTCAAGGTTCTTTGGGCCTATGAGGGTGATTTGAATGGCAGAGAAGATCACTTTATCTGACCTTAATAAGACATTAGCAGAGATGAATGTTTAAATCCCTCGAGGGATTAAAGATCGAGGGTGATGTAGAGATTGAAATAGATGCAGGTGCTGGCGGCGTAGGCCCCCTGTTTGCATACTATTTCGGACAAGAGGCAGCCAAGATCGCCATGCAGCTTATGAACTTCGCCAAGGCGGTCGGCTATCCCGTAGAGAACCTGCTCCAGCCCGTAGCTGTAGCGCAGGCCATATCACCAGCACCTAAGGATCTGGCTGCTGCTGCTGCGGCAGTCCCGGCCTTCAAGCTGGCCAGCGCTCTGGCGAGTGCCAAGTTCAGTGTCGGCGTGGACAAGACCTGGAGGAACACCATCCAGGAGGTCACACTGGGCGCCACCAAAGCGGACGGCGGAAGCCGCGGTCATGTGGTTAAGCTGGGCGGCGAAGAAGGCTATGCCTTTCTTCCCGGATGCAGCGATGCCCCATGCCCCCAAGATCACCATGGACGTCTTCGACATGCCCATCGGCATGGCCAAGGCCGTCAAGATGCACTATGAGGACGTAATCAATTCGCCCGGCGAGTGGGCCAAGAAGGCAGTCAAGAAGTTCGGCGCCGACATGGTAACCGTTCACCTGATCAGCACTGATCCGCTCCTGAAGGATACCTCAGCCCAGGATGCAGTCAAGACCGTGGAAGAGGTTCTTCAGGCGGTTGATGTACCAATTTGTATCGGCGGTTCCGGTAATCCCACCAAGGATCCCATAGTCCTCTCCAAGGTCTGCTGAAGTAGCCCAGGGCGAGCGCGTTCTTGATCGCCTCTGCCAACCTGAACATGGATTGGGAGAAGATCGGCAAGGCCTGCGTAGACAACGGACATGTATGCCTCGCCTGGACTCAGCTTGAGATCAACTCTCAGAAGGAGCTTAACCGTAAGCTCATGAAGGTCGCCGGCGTTCCAAGGGAATCCATCGTCATGGACCCGACCACAGCCGCTCTGGCCTACGGATTGGACTTCGCCTACTCCAACATGGAGAGAATCAGGCTCGGCGCTCTGAAAGGCGACGAAGAGCTCAGATTCCCCATGTCCTCCGGCACAACCAACGCCTGGGGTGTCAGAGAGTCCTGGATGGTCCGCTCACCAAACAAGGACGACTCTGACTGGGGAGACAGAATGCTTAGGGGCCCAATCTGGGAGATACTGACCGGATACTCTTGGCCATGGCTGGTGTGGACATCTTTATGATGATGCACCCGACTGCCGTTGCTTATGTGCATGAGATCACTCAGTCTCTTATGGGAAGGAGCGAAGCCAAGACGCCTGATACTGCCGCCTGGCTCAAGATGGGGGTGTGAGAGCCATGAAGGAAACTAGCCCGCTTAACCTTTACAAGCAGCTTCCACAGACCAACTGTAAGAAGTGCGGAGAGGAGACCTGCATGGCCTATGCCGCTGGCCTGATCTCCAGGACCCGGAAGGTAGAGGAGTGCACTCCACTGGTAGACGAGAAGAAGTACGCCAAGAAGCTTGAGGCTCTGAGGAGCATCGTCGCTCCTGAGCTGAAGATGGTATATATTGGCGTCGGAGAAAAGCAGGTCAAGGTTGGCGGCGAGGACGTCATGTTCCGCCACCAGATGACCTTCTTCAACAAGCCGCCATTTGCCTATGATGTTGCCGACAACATGGATGAGGCCAAGCTGGTGGAGCGCGTCAAGAAGATCTCCACCTGGCGCAAATTCTACATCGGTAAGTGGCAGAACGTAGAGATGATTGCCGTCCGTTCCGTTTCCGATGACCCTGCGAAATTTGCAGCCTGTGTCAAGACAGTCATGGCCAACTCGGACTTCCCGCTCATCCTCTGCTCCTTCAATCCCGCTGTTCTCAAGGCAGGACTAGAGGTCGCCGCCAAGGCGAGACCACTGATCTACGCCGCCAATAAGGACAACTGGAAGGAGGTCGCACAGCTCGCCTGTGATTATAAGGTGCCCGTCACATTGAGCGTGCCCTTCGATCTGGATGGCCTAAAGTCCATGGCTGTCACCTTTGCAGGCATGGGCCTGACTGATCTCATCCTGGACCCAGGCACTGCACCCAACGGCAAGTTGCTGCAGCAGACACTGCTGAACTTCATCAACCTGAGGAGAGCGGCTGTGGAAGAGGCTCAGAGGGATATCGCCTATCCTGTCATGGTGCTGCCCATCAATGCCTGGCTGACCACCGATGATCCAGTCAGGGCTGCCTACTGGGAGTCTGTGCTCACCGCTGCCTTTGTCATCCGCGGCGGAGCCATCATGATCAAGCACTCTCTCGAGGCCTACAGCATGATGCCGGATATGCATCTGCGCTTCAACATCTTCACCGACCCGAGAACGCCTGTGCAGGTCAAGCCCGGCATCTACAAGGTTGGCAATCCTGGAGCTGAGTCTCCGGTCTTCCTAACCACCAACTTCGCCCTGACCTACTACACCGTAGAGTCGGATATCGCCTCCAACGGCATTGATGCCTACATCATCGCCATCAACACCGATGGAATCGGCGTGCAGGCGTCTGTGGCCGGCGGCCAGTTGAGCCCCACCAAGATCCTGGATTCATTCAATGAGGCTGCCTTCGACTGGTCCGGTCAGAAGTATCCCGCAATGGTTCTGCCCGGAATGGCTGCCAAGTTCTCCGGCGAGCTGGAGGACCTCTTCCAGGGGAAGACCAAGATCATGGTCGGCCCAGAAGACTCCGGACGCATCATCGGCTGGATGAAGGATTTCTGGCCACCCAAGTAAAGCCTAAAATATTTGGCTGCAGAAACTGATATGTGCCTCGGAAGAGCACATATCTTTCTTATTTTATTTTTAAGCTCTTGATCATTAATTTCCGATATGGAGAAATGAAAATTATGCTCTCTGCAAAGTATGCGGTAACGGCTATCGGGATCGTGTTCATATTCCTGTTCATGGTCTTCAATGCCTATGCCCAGTGGTCTCCTGGGGGCGAGATAGTTTATATGGGAGATCTGAATTTGGCCGCGCCTTCAGTCTCTGGGGTAACGGACCCCCGGGCAGTGGCCGGCTCTCAGATGAATCAACCATCTATGAACAACTCGACTATCAACAACATGACTGCTAACAACTCCTCAATGAATAGCAGTTCCATGGAAAATTCCACCGTGATCGGCCCATCCGGCCTGGCGGCTGTCTCTGGCCTCTCTCAGTCCTCGGGCATGAAACCGCTGGATCTGTCCAGCTATTCCCGCGATAGGACAAACAAGAACCTGGCCGGATATACGAATATCATGTATCCCATCACTGGATCAAGGGGCACTACGACTTCCACCTCAGGCGGAGGAGGCGGAGGGGGCTGCGGTTGCGGCTAAAGATGAAGCGGGGCTGAAACCCCTTCTTTTTCAGGAGCGATGCGCCGAGGAAATAGTCACGTTTGCTCAGACCCGTCCGCTCGCAGAAAACTGCCCATGGACCTTTTGATCCGGTTATCCCTATCATTCCAGCTGCCCTTTTCGTCCACGCAGACCATCATCTATCTGGCCTTGGTGCATGGATACAGGCCGAAAAATCCACAATTAATTATCCTCAATACTGTTATGGCCTAACATGCACATAAAATGCTGCTAAAGTGGATACAATCGTCTATATGATAACTCAAAGTAAGTAATTATCATAGTGAGAAGTGATAAGTATGAAAAAAAATAAAGATGATATCCTGTCGAAGATTTTAAGCTTGAGCATTGGGGTGGCCAGGAAGAATCGCCCAGTGTATCAATCTAACCTGAGCTTTAGAACAGTAAGTCCCTTCCAGGATATGTTGGTCAGAACGTATCTGTTCACTCCACCCCAATCCGCATCAATAGACCAAATCAATAATGTCTCAGATAATCAAAATATGGCCCACTTACCAGCTTCAGCCCCTAATTAGCTTTCCGGGATGTGTAATGATGAATGCAAAAACCAACGAAGTTTTTGATATCAAATACAATCTATCTTATATTATTGGAACAATGTCAATATTTATAATTATATTGATCCTTCCAGGAATGCTCAATCAAAATTATGTAAAGTTCTTTGGAACAGTCGTCTTTCTATTCTTGGCATTTATGGCAATAAGATCCTATATAATTGCATTTGCCAGCATGAGGTCCTATGAATCCTTGTCTCAAAGGGAAGACGAGTGGCCGTCCGTTTCTATAATCGTCTCCGCCTATTACGAGGAGGCAGTTCTAGAGCGCACTATTCAGTCAATTCTTAAATTGGATTATCCAAAAGATAAAGTAGAGATCCTCTATGTATACGAATCGCATTGCACTGACAGAACAGAGGAGATCATACTGAAATATGCTCTGCAGGACCCTCGCATAAAGCCCATCAGAAAGACGTCCAAGTCTGGAGGTCATGCAGCTGCAAACAATTATGGAATAAGCTTTGCAAAAGGCCAAATAATCGGAGTATTCGATGCCGATCAATCATTAAATCCCGACCTTTTGAAGAAAGCTGTAACCTTGTTCAATAAACCATCCATAGGCTGTGTGAGAGGACGTTGCAGGGTGATAAATAGGGAGAGCAATCTCCTATCCAGAGTAGTTGCCCTGGAACGCGACGCAATAGAGAGGATCGGCATTTATGGGGCCTATAAACTGGGTGGATTTGCGAATTTTGGAGGCGCGCATGGTTTTTTTAGAAGAGAGATATTTGAAAGGATAGGTCTTTTTGATGAGGATATATTATGTGAGGATATTGATCTCTCTGTTAGGTTGCATATGGCCGGATACGAGATAATGCACATCCCAGAGCTGCAATCCTGGGAAGAAGTACCCACGCGAGTGGGACCCTGGTGGACTCAGAGAAAGAGATGGGCAAGAGGCTGGATGCAGGTATGGAGAAAATATAATTTGAATGTACTGAGATGTAAAAACATGTCAAGATACAAGAAAATAGATACATTTTTCAGCCTAGCAGCATCATTATCCCCGATCTTTACTATATTTACATTTCCATTAATTTTTTTATCATATTTTGGTTATGAAACAACCTTTTTCAGCAGAACGATAGCCCTGTCCTTATGGGCAATTGTTACTTTCGCTCCATTCGCAACCGCAATATTGGTTTGGGCATTGGATAGCAGGGACTATGGCCGGCAGCCCCTGGCAGAGATACCAGTTTCGCTCCTGCTAATACCGTATATTTTTTTACAATTTACAGTGAATTGGCTGGCCCTGATGGATGAATTCATCCTGAATAGGCCCAGTTCCTTTATAAAAACAGGAAGGGATTACAATAGCACCCTTCGCTGCCAAAATTCAATTGCAGTATCCAAGCAGATTTGAGGTTCATATCTCCATGCAGAATATCATTTCAAACCCAATTCGCGAGCAATGCGATTGGCCTCTTCCGCCTCATCATCCCGGTGTAGCGACCTATAGGCTACTCCCAGATTCTTCCAGGCAGTCGCATATTCCTTCTCGATCTCTATCGCCTTCTGAAAACACGGCAGCGCCTCATTATGCCGGGCCAGGGCACCCAAAGCCACGCCTTTATTATTCCAGGCATAGATGTCGAAGGGATCTATCATGATCGCCTCCTCATAGCTCTCGATGGCCTCCTCGTGTCTATGCAGGTTGTCCAGAGCTGCGCCCCGGTTATTCCAGGCCCTCCTCCCGTCCGCACCTAAAGGATTTAGCTCAATGGCCCGGGCATAGCTCTCCACAGCCTCCTCATACCGGCCTAGACGGTGCAGAGCAAAGCCCCTTACTATCCAGGTTCTGGCATTGTACGGGTCGATGGCCAGGGCTTTCTTGCAGGACTGCAGGGCTTCGGAACTCCTATCCACCTGGTTCAAGGCCGCGGCATAGTTTCTCCAGGCATTCGCATTTCCGGCGTCCAGCCGGAGGGCCTTTTCCAGGGCGACGATGGCCTCTTCGAACCGTCCAAGCTTTCGAAGGGCCACGCCCTTTTTGTACCAATGATGGAGACTTTCAGGATTGGTTCCTTCGACGTTCTCCCATGCCGACAGAGCCTCCTCATAATCTCCCCGGGCATAGAGGCTTTCTGCCCGTCCGCTCTCATCTTCAGGCATAGTATTACCATATCAATTATTAATTCATATTAGGAAGGTATATATTATACATATTACTAAAGTAATGATAAATGTCCAGGGAGGTAGTTTGGGAGGGGTTCTATGAAATCACAGCGGTCAGAGATATTAGGCAGAATGGTAAGGTTCCTCAATTTGGACCCGGATGGTCTCCGGCGAATTGTCCTTGAGTCCATAGTCGAGGCCCGGGAGTTTACCGTTGCCTCTCTTCATGAGATTGTTAGTAAGCGATATAATGTTTCCCGAAAGGTGGTAGCCTCCATGATCGGCTATATCTGTTCGCGCCTGGGAATACTGCATGTCAACAAGAAGTCCTATCGTGCACCCAAGACCTATGTCTTGAGGGACGAATATGCAGATATAGCCAGGGCAGTACTGGCAACCTTATGACCAATGTGATGAAGGCTCCCAGGACCGCAACTACACTGAAGGTCCGCTCCAAATCGGAGTACGCCATAAGCCGTTCGCGCGATCCCTACCATGAGCTCATGCTCCGGCTTTTCCAGGAAGAAGCAACGGCAGAGCGTGGCCAGAGGTTCCTGGCACTGGTGGAGGAGAGGCAGAAGAGCGGAGATCCATTGAAAACCCATGAATGGAAATCCCTCCTGGTGGAGCTCAATGTGAGCCGATCTGCCTTTTACGCCATGAGGAACAAGCTGCTTGGGGCGGGCATGGTCTCCAGCAAAGGCGGAGAGTACAGGCTCTCAGGAATGTTCAGCCGCGATCTGATGGACATGGCTCGCTGGTGGTGGACGGCGGTCCTGGCCAATAACCTGGAGAACTTATAGTTCACAAGAAATTCCCTGGCGGAGGTGCTCATATGCAGGCTTTTAGTTCCTTCATCTGCTTCTCTATAGTCTCCACCACTTTGGCATTCTCCATGTACTCCAGGCTTCCCTGACAGAAAGGACAGACAAAGTTGGCCTCGCTCGCCTCGTCGAATATGAACCTTGCACAGCCCTCTATGCAGGCATAGAAGATATTCTCCTTCTCATAAACCAGCCGTTCATCCAGTTTACGAAGAAGCCTCTTTGCTTCCGATTCCAGGGCTTTGTCGAAGTTCTCGGGACATAGCTGCCATAAGTAAGTGAGCCAGCCCGAATCAGGATCGCGTTTGCGCCTGTATATGGCCAGCCTGTGCTCGTAAAGGAGATAGAGGGTCCGTCTTACCGTGTTTAGGCTGATCCCGGTGAGCTCAGCCAGCCGCTCATCGGTGATCTCTTCACCCGGTATGCATTCCACAATGCGTAAACCTTCTTCTCCCACAAGCTTGTTGAGATATGCTCTCTGGATAACTTCTTCGATGACTGCCAATGAATCACTACCTGGATATAGACTGGTTAATATATGGTTATTGCCGACCGCCGGAACGGCCCAAGACTTTACTTTCAATGTTCTTGTAGACCGTTTGGATCATCTGCCGTCTCCTTGGTTCTGACTACATCTACCTTGGGCAATGATTCACATTGGCCCCTGTTTCAGCCTTAATTTATATTAGGTCTTCCTTCTATATATCCCCATCGTGAAAATGTTTTTCAGAAAGTAGTTGCGACTGATAATCTAGCCTTTAAGATTTTCTATTTAAAGATAGTCATCACCCGACTGCAAATTCGTTCAGCTAAATCGTTATCTATAAACCAAATTGTATGCTATGATACGCCTGTTCAGCAAATACCTGATTCTAGAGCAAGTCTTCCGCCAGATTAAATACTTGCCCATCGTTTTAGTGCCTGTGATCAACGTGTAAAATTTTATATAATTTGCATCAGGCCAAAAGAGAAATGAGAGGGAAACGAAACTCAAGACAAAAAGAAAAAGGCATATCAGGCTGCTTAGCTCGATCCTGCCTCCCCCAGAAGGGTCTTCAGCTTCTGTATGGACTGCAAGGCCTGGTTGGCCTCGTTCAGCTTCTCCTGCTCGTAGAAATGGAGGATATCCTCGATGGGCGCTTTAAGACGGTAGACCTTCATGGGTCTTCCTGTGCCATCGCTCCGGCTGATCTTCTCTTCCACCCAGTTATTCTTGCGCAGAGTGCGAAGAGCAATGCTCACCTCTGGCTGGCGGAGATCGGATCCTCTTTCGATCTCGCGGGAGGTGGCCTCCGTGCCGCTGGCGAGATAGGCGATCATGTTGGAGACCTTTCTCGGCACTCCCAGGCTCTTCAACGTCTCTACGACTTCGATATCTTTTTCATCAAATCTCATTACGAAAGATTCTTTCATTGTTATCTTCTCCCTTATTTTACACCCTTGCAATAAATGAAGAACGTTATGATATAAATAGTTTATTTATGTTAAATAAATTTTTACTATTATTATTACATTCAGTAAAGGCATTGAAAATAAATAACTTTGTAAAAATTTGAATTAACTTCTTTTTATCTTCTCGATAAATCTCCTCTTCTTTTCCACAGCATTCTCAGCCGCCTCGTCGACCCTGCGGGTCATCTCGGCCACGTCGCGCTCTGCATCCTGGCCCACCGCTTTCTTTATGGGCGTATAGGCAGCTTCGCGAAAACGGGGGCTGAAGTCAGTAACTTTGCCATCCATATGCAGCGTAGCTCCTTCACCCATCCTCAACTGTGCCGATCTCATCCACTGCCACCCCTGCATCTCGAATGACCCTCTTGATCTTTCCCGCTTCCTCAGGGGGGGCGATGATGAGCAGCGCATCGATGGATACGCCCAGATAGTCGATCTCAAGAGCCTCCAGCATCTCCAGAACCCTGGGGTTGACCAATTGGCGCATCTTCTCCTCCTCGAAGACAAGCTTCACCCCTGCGGTGTAGGAGATCTCCTTGGCGTCGCCGCGAATGCCGCCGTTGGTCACGTCGGTCATGGCGTGAATATTGAGATCAGCTTTGAGAAGCGCCTCACTGGCTTCCAGGAATTTGATGTTCAGAGTCTCATCCACAACCTCGTGCCGGTCATAGTAAAGTGCAGCAGAGCAGACGGTTCCGCCTCCGGCGCCCTCAGTCATCATGATCACGTCTCCGGGCCGGGCGCTTTTTCTGGGCGTCAGCTTCTCGGAGACACCAATAGCACCCACGCATCCGGTTAACCGGTCCCCGATGACCATATCGCCGCCGATGCGTAGAGTGCTCCCCGTGATGAGAGGAACGCCGATCAGCTCCGAGACCGTGGCGATGCCGGCAATGTGGTCGAAGAGCTTGGAGACATCCCCATCGTCGGCAAGATGAATGTCCGAGAGCAGAGCCACCGGTTTCGCACCCATGACGTAGACATCGCGCAGAGCGGCCCTTGTGACATGAAAGCCGGCCAGGAATGGATAATCGCTGAGGCGGGAGTGCATGCCGTCCACAGTGACAGTTATGTACTTCCCGTTCGCCATGACCACGCCAGAGTCGTCCAGCTGGCGGGAGTCGACCACGGCGCGGGTATGGCCGATGACCTCAGCAATTTTGGTATGAGTATAAAAATCGCCGGAGCCGCGCGAGCCCACTCCGTAGTCGCCCATGCTGACGCCCACACTCTTCAGCTGGAAGACCTCGCCCCTGGGATATAGAGTCGCTTCTGCCTCTTGCATCACAGCCTGGGCCAGGATAGCGGCCCTATCCTCGGGTATCTCCTTTACCTCTCTGATCAATGAGATGAGCTTAGATTCTATTTCCGGATCCTTCCTCTTCAGACCCCTTTTCGCAAACCCTTCCAGATCCATGGCAGGCCATTACCCTCTCCCAAAGATAAGGTCATCTCCTCGCGAAGAGACGCTCCAGCTGGTTCTGGTCTATCGCCACCATCACCGGCCTTCCGTGCGGGCAGGTGAGTGGATTGTCGCACTCGCTCAGCTCTTGCAGGAGATGATTCATCTCCGCTGGCGTGAGCTCTTTTCCCGATTTTATAGAGCCCCTGCAGGCCAGAAGCTTGAGGATTTCATCCCGGTTCGTGGAGCCCGGGGCCACCTTGCCCCGCAGGAAGAGGTCTCTCAAGATGTCATGCACCGCATCTGCATTCTCCAGCCTTCGGCCTAATGCCGGTACGGCTCTGACGCTGTAAGTGTTTCCACCAAAGGGCGAGAATTCAAATCCGATGTCTTCCAGAGTCTCCTGCCAGGATGAGATCATGATCTGCTCGCTGGGAGAGAGTTCAATTGTAATGGGCTCAGCCAGTTCCTGCCGGATCGACCGCTTCCGGTAAAGCTCTGTCAATCTCTCAAAACGAATGCGCTCGGCTGCAGCGTGCTGGTCGACGAGCACCAGCCCCTGGTCGCCCACCGCTACGATATAGAGTTTTAGAATCTGGCCCAGTATCTTCAGCCTGGGACGCCTCTTTGTTCGCCGGCATAGGGACCTCGGGGGCCATCTCTACGGGAAGCGTACTCTGCTCGCAGCTCTGGGCGATAGTGGCCTGGCTCGGCGACGCCTGCATTCCCGGCTCGCCGGGGGAATTGAGGGCGGGTTTGGCATGGGCGGCCAATGCCTCTGTCACACTCTGGAAGAGGACGGAGCTGATCTCATCCTCATGCAGGAGCCGAATCTCTCTTTTGGCGGGATGAACATTCACATCCACAAGCTCCGGACTTATCTCCAGGGAGATCACGGCCATGGGGCTCTTTCCCAGGGGGATGATGTTTCGATAGGCGTCCCGCAAGGCGGTGGCAATGGCCCTGGAAGAGACTGCCCGGCCATTGACGAAGATGAATATCCTGTCCGGACTGCTCCTAAGGCTCAGAGCGTCTCCGACGACTCCCCTGATGCTCCAGCCCCGGCCCGCCGCCTGCAAAGCTGCCATGCCCTGCCTGGTCTTCAGGCCGAAGAGGCGCAGGAGCACATCGTCCCAGCTGGCAGATTTTGCGGACTTGAAGAGGGTGCGTTTGCCGGAAAAGAGATCGAACGCGGTATCAAAGTGGATGAGGGCGAGCTCAGTGATGGTATCCGTGATATGGACCAGCTCCGCCTCTGCCCCCTTGAGATGCTTTCTTCTGGCAGGAACGTTGTAGAATAGGTCCCACACAGTGATTGAGGTGCCGACGGGACATCCTATCTCCTTTATTTCCGCTATTTTGCCGTTCTCCATGCGAAGATAGGTGCCGGATAGCGAGTCACGGGTCTTGGTTCGAACCTCAACGCTTCGCGAAACGCTGGCGATGCTGGCCAGAGCCTCCCCTCGAAAACCTAAGGTCGCGACCTTCTCCAGATCTCCGGCTTCAGAGATCTTGGATGTGGCATGCTTCTGAAAGGCCAGAGGTAGATCCTCTGCATCTATGCCGCAGCCGTCGTCCGTTATCTTGATGAAGCTCTTTCCGCCGTCTTTGACCTCCACCAACACCCGGCCGGCGCCGGCGTCCAGGGAGTTTTCCACCAGTTCCTTGACCACAGAAGCCGGCCGCTCGATGACCTCACCGGCAGCGATCTTGTTTATGGTGTCCTCGTCAAGAAGTCTGATCTTGGCCATTTCTCTCTCGGTGCCTCTTCTGGTATTCGGCTAGTCGGTTCAGGGCTTCGCGGGGCGTCAGGGAATCCAGGTCCAGACCCATGATCTCTTCCAGGATGGGGTCCAATCTTGGTGCGGCCAGGATTTTTTCGCCCTCACCCGGGCTCTCAAAGAATATGAGCTGGGTGTATCGCGATGACCTCTTCTGACTTTTATTCTTGGAGAGGGGCTCTATAACCTCCTCTTTCTCGATCTCTTTGAGGATCTCATCCGCCCTCCTGGTCACGGCCTCGGGCACCCCGGCCAGGCGGGCGACGTGCACGCCGTAGCTCTTGTCCGTGGCCCCCGGAACTACAGTTCGCAGGAAGGTAATGGCGCCTTTCTCCTCTTTTACGGCGATGCTGTAGTTCCGAACTCCCGGCAGGAGGGCCTCCAGCTGGGTGAGCTGGTGGTAGTGCGTGGCAAAGACCGACCGGCATTTGATGTGGTTGTGCAGGTATTCCGAGATGGCCCAGGCGAGGGACAGGCCGTCGAAGGTGCTCGTTCCCCTGCCAACCTCATCCAGAAGCACCAGGCTGTCTTTGGTGGCAGCAGCGAGGATGGTGGCCAGCTCCGTCATCTCGACCATGAAGGTGCTCTGGCCTGCGGAGAGGTCGTCGTATGCCCCAACCCTGGTGAAGACGCGGTCCACCAGAGAGAGCGAGGCAAAGGTGGCCGGCACAAAGGACCCTGCCTGGGCCATGATGGACGTAAGAGCTATTTGGCGCATGAAGGTGGACTTCCCGGCCATATTCGGGCCGGTGAGGATAATGAGCCGGTTATGATCATTATCCAGGAGAACATCATTGGGCACAAAGCCCCCTCGCATGGCCTTATCCAGTACCGGGTGTTTATTGCCGCGCAGGGTCAGCCTCCCATCCTCATTGAATTCGGGCTTGACCAGGGAGTTTTCTATGGCCGCCATGGCCAGGGCGAGCAGCACATCCAGTTCCGCAAGAGCGGAAGCCCTCTCCTGGATGGCCCGCGCCCGGGCGGCGATCTTATCCCGCACTTGATTGAATATCTCCTGCTCGAGCGAGGTCGACCTCTCCTGAGAGGATAGGACCCTGGATTCCATATCCTTCAGCTCCGGGGTGATGAAGCGTTCCACATTGGCCAGAGTCTGTTTGCGGATGTAGTCCTCCGGAACAAGGTGCAAATTCGCCCGCGAGATTTCCATAAAATAGCCAAAGACATTGTTATAGGAGATCTTGAGAGATTTGATGCCTGTTCGTTCTTTCTCAGCGCCTTCCAGACGAGAGATCCAGCCCTTCCCATCCTGCAAGAGCGCCCTGAGCTGGTCTATCTCCGGGTCAAAGCCGTCTTTGATCACGCCGCCGTCTCGCAGGTGGGCGGGCGGATCTTCTATTATCGATCTTTCTATGAGGGAGACGGTCTCCTCCAGAGGGCAAAGCTCGCCGAAAAGGTCTTGCAGATAGGAAGATTTTGCATTTTGCAGGGTTTCCTGGAGACGGGGCAGCTTTTCCAGGGTGCTCTTCAGCACCGCCAGCTCTTTTGGATTGGCGGACTGGCAGGTGACCCGGCTTACCAGACGCTCCAGGTCACAGGCGCCTTTCAGCTCCTCGGCAATGCTTGTGCGTAATCTCGGGTCCTGGCAGAGCTCTTCTACGGCATCCAGCCTTCTTGTGATCCTTTTCTGGCTCAGTAGAGGCATCTGTATCCAGCGAGACAGGGTGCGAGCGCCCATGGGGGTCCTGGTCTGGGCCAGAAACTCCAGCAGAGTGCCTCTCCGGGAGCGGTCCCGGATGTTTCTCAAGATCTCCAGATTGCGAAGGGTGACCTCATCCAGAACCATGTACTCTGAACCAGAGTAAAACCGGATATCATTCAGGTGCCCCAATGCGTCGAAGTGCGTGCTGTGCAGATAGGAGAGAATGGCTCCGCAGGCTCTCTGAGCGAGGGGTTTCGTCTCCAGCCGGAACCTCTGGGACCAGTCGGGTCCAAAACGGCTCTCCAGGGCAGCCGCGGCATTTTCAGCGCGAAAAGCAGGCCTCCTCCAAGATCTGCAGGCTCGTGCCCTCCCATTGGATCGGGGCGGGTGCCAGGCACTCTGCGGGCCGGAACTTGGCCAGCTCAGAATGAAGTCGCTCCGCCGGGATCTCTGTTGTCAGGAACTCGCCGGTGGAGACGTCCACAAAGGCGAGCCCCACCTTATCCCCTTCTTCCACAACGGCGGCAAGAAAATTGTTGGAGGCCTCATCCAGCATGGAGGGCTCGATTATTGTCCCCGGTGTCACCACGCGGGTGATCTCTCTCTTCACCAGGCCTTTGGCCAGCTTGGGGTCCTCCACCTGGTCGCATATGGCCACCTTATGCCCGGCCCGGATGAGCTTGGCCAGGTATGCATCCAGGGCATGATAGGGCACGCCCGCCAGGGGAATCTTATTGCCCTCGTCATCCTTCTGGCGGGAGGTGAGGGTGATGTTCAGATCCCGGGCGACGGTGACGGCGTCCTCGGCAAAAGTCTCGTAAAAGTCGCCAACCCGGAATAGTAATAGTGCATCCGGGTACTGCTTCTTCTCCCTGTAGTACTGCTCCATGAGAGGCGAGAGCTTAGATGCCGTCATTATGTTCCGCCGTTACTGAGATTCTATTGCTCATCTTCAATCGATTCCATTTGCGGTTGAAATGGCTTTCGTATCCTAATCGTTCCTTATCGTTCCGGACCGTGAGAGGCAATTCATAGTTCAGCATTACCTTCTGCATCGCCAACCAAAAAGGCTTTGGTTGAAGGGATATTCGGGCTGCTGTGCCAGCCGCAGCGACTCCGGCATCCATGAGTGTGGACGGAAATGTGAAGCCATCCTACAAGGAGCGGATTGCCAATAATCTCTTTGCTAATTCCTCTCGCCAGAAATGCCACCAGTACCCTGGCCCATTTCAGGAATTGGAAGCTCCTTTCAGTGGTCGCATGGAAGATGTCCTGCTCGTTGGCCGAACTCCCCACCTTCGCCCTCCGGCCCCCCGAGGGCAGCCCCGCATGCATACGAGCGACCGCCCGCGCGCGCAAGCGGCTATGCGGGCAACCCGGGTTGCAGGAGATCCAAATGCAGGAGCGTTTGCCGATGGACCTGCCGGAGATCAGAAGGATGAAAAATAGAATTAGGCGATATCGCTTCTAGTTTCCTATAGATTTTACAAAGGCCGCAAGCTCTTCAGAGGTAACGCCTACCTTCGCCAATGTAGCTAGTACAGCTGGGCCTAAATAAGCCCATTTTTAACGAAACAGCTGAAATCAGGCCAATTGCTACTGAAAA
The DNA here is from genome assembly GCA_963702455.1 of uncultured Methanosarcinales archaeon. Classification (GTDB taxonomy): domain Archaea; phylum Halobacteriota; class Methanosarcinia; order Methanotrichales; family Methanotrichaceae; genus Methanothrix. The sequence continues at coordinate 10,959 of CAVPCV010000001.1, read as the reverse complement.
GCTGACGATGAACGATAAAGTTCCATGTCGGATGTATTCAAACTCCCTTCTTTCGACTTTTCCAGGCGACATTGGCAATCCAGGATATTTGCGTTCAAGGGCCTGAACACCAGTCAGTTCATCCGTGCTTATTACCGCTTCTCCATTTTGTTCCAGAAACAGAGCTTGCTGATATAGCCAGTTAATCCCCGTTATCTTCTCGTCGAATCGTTCATCTGGTGCTGGTGTTAACCAGTATCGGATCAAGTGTGGTCGGAGGCCTTTTTTTTGAGCAGACGCGACGCATGACGAGGAGATATTTTGTCTATGATGCCTCGCTTTTTGATTTCATCTGCAATCTCACGACCTGTCCATTGAGTAATTGGGCGCCCCGAGCTTTCCGGTTTTTCACAGGCCAGTTTTTCGATCTGGCAAATTTGGTTAGCTGTCAAACGAGGTGGCGTTCCTGGTCTGGGTAGGTCTTCTAAACGTTCTTCGACGGTCAAATCATCCATAGAAATCGAATGCAAATCCAGCCAACGTTGCCTCCATAAACGAGCCGTATCCACAGACACGTTCAGTTCTTTGACTATTTCGCGATTGTTTTTTCCATCTGCGGCCAGCAAAATAATTTGGCCGCGAATAGCTTTTTGCTGCCCAGTGCTGTACCGACGGACAAGCAACTCAAGGCGTTGGCGCTGATAATCAGTCAAATGGATTGCTGGTGGTTTGCGACCTGGCATAATATCCCCTTCGGCATAAGGGTTAAAAATTATTATATAAAAATATATCAGCAAGAACGTGTTGGTGATGCAAGTCAAATCAAATGATTTCCTATTATACTTTTGTTCAAGGATTATTTATCTCGCCACATAAGTTGGTCTATTTCAGCCCAGCTGTACTAGTCGTACCTGAGGCGGACCTGGCCTGGGCAAAGACCCAAAGCTTAGAAAAAAGCTAACAACACCATCCGTCATTCTCCTCTCCGAATATGGATCATTATGATGTGGCCGTCATCGGTGCGGGGCCGGCAGGCTCCATGGCAGCCAAGTACGCCGCCAAAGCCGGTGCGCGGACGATTCTGCTGGAAGAGCATGCTGCGGTAGGTTGGCCGGTGGAGTGCGCCGGCCTCCTGGGAGCAGGGGCATTGATAGAGTCGGAGCTGGTGGGAGATTCCTTCATCCAGCGAGGCATGTCTGGTGCCGCGATCTTTTCTCCGGGCGGCTCAAGCCTTTATTTCAAGGCCCGAACCTCTAAAGCCTGGGTCGTGGACAGGAGGCTCTTTGACAGGGCAGTGGCCCGGGATGCTCTGCGGGAGGGTGCAGAGCTTCGACTGCGCTCATATGTTCGCAAGATGAGGTGGGATGAGGGCCTGCGCACTCTCAGCCTGAATGGTGGTGAGGAGATCCGGGCATTGATTGTCATCTCGGCTGAAGGGGTCAGGGCCAGGCTGGCCCGCCAGGCAGGAATCATGCCACCCGAGATGATCCTCTCCGGAGCGCAGGCGGAGGTTCCTTTTGCTGTGGAAGATCCCAAGTCCGTTGAAATGCACCTGGGACCGGCACCGGGGCTCTTCGCCTGGGTCGTTCCCACCGGCGATGAGACGGCCCGCATAGGCCTGTGCGCGCGCGAGCGGGGATGCGATCATCTGCGGGCTTTCTTAAACTCGGATCGGATAAAGAAAAGAATCCGTGGATCCGCAACGACCATGAACGTGGGCGGTCTGCCCTTAGGCCCGCCCGCGGCGACGGCAGTCGCGGGCCTTCTGGCGGTAGGGGACGCAGCAGCGCAGGTCAAGCCCACCTCCGGGTGGAGGCATCTATCCGGGCCTTGTCGCGGCCAAGATCGCGGGTGGCGTGGCGGCAGCGGCGGCATTAGAAGGCGACAGCACCGCCGAGCGCCTGCAAGAGTACGACAGGCTGTGGCGGGCCAAATTAGGCAGGGAGCTGGAGATCGGCATGAGAGTCAACCGCATGCTGAACAAGATGAGCGCTGCCGAGATGGATGAGGTGGTCGGCTATCTGGCCGGAAAACCCCGGCTCATAAAAGCTATCGAGGAGCACGGGGATATCGACCGGCCCAGTCGTCTTATGGCCAGGATGCTTCGCCACCTGGACTGGGATGCCATAAAGCTGGCCCGGCTTCTGGGATATGCACTGGGCTAAAAAGCCTCCACCCGGCTGTTGCCCATCTCATCCTCCACGACCAGCAAGGTATTGTCGAACTGCCCCTGCACGTCGCTGATGTGGCTGATGGCGATAATCTGAGGAAACCGCTCTTCGAGGCTGCGGAGCATCTGAATCATCTTCTCCCGGTGCTCCTGATCCTGGCTGCCGAAGACCTCGTCTAAAATGAGGAATGAATAGCTCTCCCCATCCGGCCCAAAACGCATCAGATACTCGCTGATGGCCACGCGCACGGATACGGCGATCACGTCGATCTCTCCGCCCGAGTAGCGAGATATGGGATACCATTCGCCTCCGTCCTCGACCTGAATGTTGAAGTCGTCGTCGATCTTGAGGAGGCTGTACTTGCCGCTGACCTCCTCCAGGATCTCACTGGCGGCCCGGGCGATATCGTTTTTTACCCTTATCAATACCTGATCCATGAAATCGTTGACAAGAGCCCTGGCTGTATCCACTACCTCCAGCCGCCTGCCCACCTCGCCCAATGCCCTCTCGTAATCCCTCTTCCTCTGCGCTTCTTCGATAAATCGGTCCTGGGCTGCCACCAGAACGCCCATCCGCACCTGGTGCTCTGAAACAGCCTTCCTGGCCATCTCCAGCATCTCTTCTGCGCGGGCCAGCATATCTTGCGCCAATTCATGCTCATCCGGGCTGTATGCCAGGGCCAGAAGATGCTCCCTGCACTCTTTGAGATCCAATTTGAGTTTTTCTGCGGCTGCCCGGGCGGCTTTCAGCCTTTCCTCCGTCTCCATCTCGCCTGCTATCATCACGCGAATCTTCTGCGCCTCGCTCTCAGCTGGACCCAGGTCCTTCATTTCTCTTAAAAGAGCCTCATACTGCGATGGTTCGTAGCCCAGCTCTTTTTGCGAGCTGTGCAGAGCCGACAGTCCCAGGTCGAGCCTCTCTATCTCTTTCTCCAGGCCTATCGCTCTCTCCTTCAAGGAGGGAATCTGTGCCACCCTCTCCGAGAGAGAGAGAAATCGATCGTGAAGAGGCTTGAGGGAGGACTGAAGCTTTCTGGCATCCATATAATCCGATTCAGTGTAGCCCAGGTCCTGTATCTGCCGGATGAGCTGCCCCTGCCTCTCCCTGAGAGCAGCCAGTTCCTTTTTCTGCTGGGCCATCTCCATCTCCAGGCCGGGCAGCCCCTCCAGCCGCAGGGAAAGGCCGGCGTACTCCATAACCAGATGCCCAAGAGCTTCCAGGTCCAATTCTGTCTGCTCCAGCTTTGCGGCGTCGAAGCTGACGGTTCCCAGTCTCCCGATTCTGGCCATGATCTCCTTTTGCTCGGTTTGCGACTCGTGCATCTGTATGGCCAGGCTCTTCAAATCGGCCTGCAGAGCCGAGCGCCGGCTCTTTTGGGCATTCAATTCGTCGAAGGCCCGGGCCAGATTGCTCCTTGACCTGGTCGCACCCTCGATCAGCTCCTTTTGAGCGGCAACTCTGGCGGCAAGCTTCTCTTGCTCCACTCTTGCCTCTGCTGCGGAATTTTCATACTTTTTTATGAGCAGATCGCGCTGGTCCTCTAAAGGCCGCTCACAGGTGGGGCAGAGCCCTTCTGCTCCCAGGGCCATAACCCTCTTTATGGAGCGCTCCGCATCATTAAGGGTCATCTCCTGGACCTTGCAACTTCCTCTCAGATCCAATAGGACGTGGGAGAGCTCGCTGACCAGCTGGTCCAGATCTTTATCCTGGCGTCTCAGCTGTGCCTCCTTCTCCTCAATTCTCCCCAGGGTCTCCAGCTCTTCTCGTGCTCCTGCCGCTTCACTCTTCAGCCTGGCCAGGCGCTCTTCCTGGGACTCCTCTCGCGCCCGCAGATCTTCGAGCTCCTTTTGCAGCTCTCTTTGCCGCATGAGCTCCGCCAGTTCGCCCTTGCACCTCTTTTCCTCTTCCCGGCAGGATGCAATCTCCTCCCACCTGGTCCGGGCTTTGCGGAGATCTCCAATCAGCAAATTCAGGCGAGATTGGTTGGCATCGATCGCCTGCTCTCTGACGGCCTCCTCTTTCAGCCGGGCCTGCATCTCAAAATATTTATCTCTCAAGCCCTCCAGGGTCAGGAGCCGGGCCTGCAGACGGGTGTGCTCTTCTTCACGGGGACGGATTTCCTCCAGCATAGCTGCATCCTGGTACAGCGCCAGGAGCTTTTTCTGACTTTCTGTTAACGCCTTCTTCTCGCCCTGCATAGCAGCCTCCTGGGCGGCTATGTGGCGGGATGTCTCTTCATAAACCACTCTCTTGGGCTGCAAGATTTCCAGTCTGTCCTTTATGCCGGCCAGCCTCTCCAGCATGGGCTGAAGATCTGAGAGCCTTTTTTTAGACGCATGGATTTCAGAGAGCCGCTCTTCTGCCGCCAATACCATCTCTTTCAGCTCTGTGTCCGTTGCCTCCAGGCTCTTCGCCCTCTCTGCCAAAAGGCCATGCCGGCGCATCTTCTCTGCCATGGTCTCCAGCTCCTGCCGCCTCTTCTCCCAGGCCTCCGCCATCCTTGCCCGGCCGCTCTCGGCTTCCTCCTGCCCCTTTCCCGCCATTAGAATCTCTTGAGAGGCGTTCTCCAGCCGGGACTCGACGTCCCCAATTTCCGACAGCGCTCCTGCCAGCCGGCTCTTCTGCTCCTCCAGGGAGGCGTGGTCGGATTTGATCTCAACAATGGCATTTTCCTTGATCTCATCCAGTCCCAGGAGCTTGAGCAGGTACTCCCTCTTGCCCGCCCCGCCCTCTTTGAGAAGGTTGTCCAGGTCCTTTTGCCGGGCGTAGAAGGTCTTCATGAAATCCGGATAGCTGATCTTCAGAATCTCCTCCAGCCTCTGGTCCACCTCTTTTGTGCCCGCTGCAATCCTCTGACCGTCCAGTATTAGAAAGGTCTCCGGCATCAGGCCTTTTCCTTTCATGGCCCTGTAGATAACCAGCTCCTGTTTGCCCAGGGAGATGGCGAGCCTTATCTCTACAGGATCTGACTCCCCGGCATGGGCATTGCGAATGAAATCTCTTTTTATGCTGGAAGCACGGTTTCCATAGAGAGCCCAGGCAATGGCCTCCACTATGGTGCTCTTGCCGGCGCCGTTGCTGCCTACGATGCCGGTGAGCCCGTCCTGAAACTCCACCTCGGCGCGGCGAAACTTCTTGAAGTTGCGCATGACCAATTTATTAAGATGCATCCAATGCCTCTTTGTGCCTGGACAGCACTGCTTTTTTCATGAGATCCGATCCATAGGCGACGACATCGTCTTTAATCGCCTTTGGTATCATATCTCGGGAAGCTCTCTCCTCCATGAAGCCGGCAAACTCCTCATGGAGCAACATCTTGTCCACCGGTCGCTCGATATGCTCTTCTTCATCGAGAAACTCCAGCCGAATCTTGAAGTAGAGGGCGGCCGTTCCCAGCCTGTTTAGCCTTCCCTGATCTATGCTCCTGTAAGCGGCTCGATTGACGTTCTTCAGGGTGATACGAACCATCCGATCCCTCACCTCGTCCTCATGGCACAGCTCAAGGAGACATTCTGCTATCTCCTCAGAATGCTTCCCGCTGCAGTCTATGGCCGGGTGATCCATCATGTACTTAGGCTTCACAGGCACTTTCGCGGCGTTGCCTGTCTCCAGGTCTACCTGAAGCATACCCTTTTCGTCCTGGGCCTCCCCGAAGTTGAAGTACTCCACCGAGCCGCTGTAGCAGGCATTGGCGGCAATCCTCGCCTGCCCATGAAAGTGGCCGAGAGCTATGTAGTCGAAGTCACTCTTCAGCAGGCTATCCTTCAGCTCATGTTCTCCTACACTCCTCATCTTACGGTTTTGCAGCGACTCCACCAGGCCATGCATAACCAGCACATCTTTCCCCGAGCGTTCGATCCTCTCGAACTCGGTCAGGTAGTCCTGCGGTTCCAGGCAGAAGGGAATGCAGTGAAAATCGTGGTCTCCGACCGTAAAACGCTCATACTTATAACGCTGGGCAATATGCACATCCCGCAAGCCCTCGAAGAGCCGGAAGGGGCTGGTCAGAGAGAAGCTCTTGGGGGCGTCGTGGTTGCCGCTGATTATGATCACAGGTATGCCCTCTTCCATCAGCCTCTGCAGGCCCCTCTGGAAGACCACCAGTGGTTTGATCTTCGGTCGGACGTGGTGGAAGACATCACCCGCATGGACGACGGCATCGGGACGGGCCTGAATGATCTTGTCTATGGCCTGATCAAATCCGGAGTAGACCATCTCTTCTATCCGGTTCTGGCCATGCTCATCCATACGGCTGTAGCTGGAGAACCCCAAATGCGAATCGGCCAGATGAATTATCTTCAACTCTTCCTCTCCTACTCCAGAAACGGTTTGAAGCCGCCTCTGGTTATAAGGCTCTCCTCCTTTTCTTCCTTATCCAGACGGCGCAGGTAATCCTCATAGCGGTGTATCCTGGCAGGCACCGGGAAGGGAATCTTCAGTGTGGAGACGACGGCTTCACCCTTCTCCAGGGTCTGAATCTCGATATCCATCGAGGAGAGGTCCTGCTTGGCCGACTCTTCGAGCTGTTGGCGGTCGTTTCTGTCTCCCAGGCCCATGACCACCAGGGTGTTGAACTGGGAGAGGAGCATTTTATCTATGAGCTTGGGCTGCTGGGTGATGGCGCATAGCCCCACCCCGAACTTTCGGCCTTCCCGGGCTATGCTCTCGAAGCGGGAGATGTTGCCGCCTGCGCCGAGGACCCTTTGCGCCTCCTCGATGGTGATGAGGCAGTTCTTGCGGCCCTCTTGTCCATCTTTCTTGTACTCCTCCAGTATGTGGCGCGAGATTACGGAGAGCAAGAAGAGCTCGGAGCGGTCGCTCATCCGGGGGATATCCACTAGGACGACCAAACCTTTCTGCAGATTGGTCAGAATGTTGTTCAGGCTGGACCTCTTCTTTATGTATTTGTTTCTCTCCAACTCATTCTTGATCCTCCTAACCAGAACCATGACGGTGGTGTCCTTGAAGCCTTCCTGGACCATCCTGGCCAGGCCTTCCGGGCGCTGAATCTCCTCCAGCCAGTTTCCCGAGTCCAGGATTCTGGAGATGGCATCCAAGGCGTCCCTTTGTGGCGGTGACCACTCATAGAGGAGAGCGATGTCCTCCGGCCGGACCTCACTCTCGGATATGGCCAGCTCCTCCACCCCTGGATCGGAGGCGTTCTTCAGGTCAGTGGAGTAGCAGGCAAGACCTTCCCGGTATCTCTTGAGATGGGTGAGCCCTTTCGCAGGGCCTTTTCCTTTCAGGTATTCTCCGTGCGGATCGACGATAAGCAGCCCGAACCTGGACTTGCCTCTTGCCGCCAGCCTCATGCACGAGGCGGCAAATACCTTCATGAAGTTGGACTTGCCCATGCCGGTTGTGGCGAAGACGCCCATGTGGTGGTCCATGGCCTCGCTATGCAAAGCCACGGGAATCTCTTCCACCAGCCTGGAGCCGTTCCTCAGATATCCAACCTCGATATCTCCCATAACACTGCGCAGGAACTTGAACTCCTCTTTCTCGGCGCGCGCTACAGGCGCGAATTTGGTGGGCAGAGTTCGGGACTTTCTGAAGACACCCTCAGGAGAGACGCAGCCCAGGGGTTCGGCGATAACCCGGTTGAAGATCTGATCGTGGTCGAAGAACTGAGTACCTTTCATGGTGGTGTCCCAGTGGCCGTCGTAGTTGGAGCTGTGCTCGATGTTCAAAACGCGGGCAAGGAAAGTCAAGCCACGGTCTTTGATGGAGAAGATCTGGCCTACCTCCACTCGATCCTCCTCGGGCTGGTCGAAGGGCACTATGAAATGATATTCAGTAACGCTTTTTGAGACGATGCGGTAAGTAGTATCTCCCTTCTCTATCACCATTCGATTCAACAGACTGCCGCCCGGGTGAGGCAGATTCTCATCTTCTTTTATCGCCACCTTCGTCTCTCCCTTTGACTCATCTCAATTTCCCTCGTTTCTCTTATCCGTCTTAGATTCTCTGTCGCATCTCCAGGACGTCATGGTAATCCTGCATCAGCACTCTAACCTGAGACTGACTCAGCCCCATATCCGAGAGCTGCTCCATCAGCTTCTGGCGCAGTGTGCCTCCTTCCTGGGCAGTGATCCTGATATCCCGGTGGGCCCGGAAGAGGGCATGAGGGTATCCCGGGCATTCAGAGGAGCAGGAGTAGGCGGACAGCTTTCCCAGGGTCGGGCCGATTTCGCTTGCAAGAAATAAAGGCACATCCACCCGGAAGGCATTCTCAGAGCGGCCGCTAAAGCGGACGATGTAGGTCTCGCCTTCCCATCTGTCCTGGCCGTGGTCCACTTTTTTATCCCTCAGGCTAAGATACCAGGCAGCCCCTGGCATAACCAGGCTGCCGGCGATGCTGGTGTGCTGCACAAAAGGCAATGATATCTCTTCGCCCCAGAATAGAGAACTGGACTTGGCTATGGCCAGGAGTGCTACCTGCTTCTCCCTGGCCCGGGTAAATATGGTGGAAAGAACGCCTCGCAAGGGCTCAAAGACATCGAAGCTGCCGTCGTAGAGCACCAGATCACCCGGGGACGCATCCAATATGGCTTCATTCAGGGCCACATACTCCTGCAGCTCCCGGAAGTAGCTGGAAAGCCTGTCCAGATCCGATTCCTTGAGATCGATTCCCTTCAGGTTGAAGATCTGCTCCAGATAGGGATCGAAGGCTTCCCTGCACATCCTGGGGTCAGCCAGGAAGATATCGTCGTAGGTGATGACCGTCCTCTGCCAATCCCTTCCCCGGTAGACAGCATAGCCTGCCCGGATCGTGTTAAGATTGGCGACCGACCAGCTGCAAATCGAGGCATTAGAGCCGTCTACTGCGAATATCTCGCCCTCAAACTCGCAGGGCTCCACCTCCACGAAATCACGGCTCTCTACCCCTGTCGCGGCACAGTACGAGTCAATCCCGTCCAGGGAGATGTAATCTCTGATCAGTTCTGCCGCGATGGAAAGGCGAACATCATTCAACATTCAAATGAAGTTGAAACGGCCTGGTATTTACGGGTTGCCTGTGGTACGAAATTGATGTGATAAGGAGGGAGGCAAAAGTCGTGATGTAGGAGGGAAAAGAGACTTGGACTTTTGCCAAGCTATACTAGGCAATCAACGAATATAAAGTTTTCGGTATTCGTCTTTCGACGAAGTGGGCTGGCAAAATGAGACTGTTTGGGCAAAGGCGCATCCTTGACATCCCAAAAAGAGAAGATGATGCAATTCCCCGGGAAATTCAGGAAATTGCCCTATCTTCTAAACACCCGGCAGAGCGGCCCCGGGATTTTGAGGCTGGTTCCAGGAACTGCGCCTACCCAGGTATAGTAAGAAGCGGCAGGATAGCCAAAGATTCTGCCGCTTGCATCCGGCAGCGGCCCGCCATTGCTTGAGGATCTGGGTGAGACAGCAATAGGATTGAGCATGAACTCTTTCATAAGAGTCTGGTTGGTGCCGAAAGACGACCATAGAAATTGATTGTCAGTATCAAGATAGGTATTATACTGCCCCGCATCATCAGTTTCGTTCTCGCCTCTTCCATAGTACTCGCCCACAAAAATTCCGACTTTCAAACCATTCACCACCCCTCTCTGATATTCGGTCATCTCACCGAACGCGGGAGCAACGGCCAGAAAGAGCATAATTAAGGCGGCAATTAACCACGTCATCTTCAATATGATCATCTCCGCACTCTGGACTCCCGGCATAGGCTTTTAGCTTTTCTGTTGGTCAAAAAATTTCATTCAATCCCGTCCGTTCTGTGTAGTCCCCCGAAACCTTTGACTTTATATACCCACCAATGTGGCATGGGAAAGAAGAATAAAGTTGTAAAGCTAACAGATAGGAAGATCAGATATATCATTCGGGCCAAAAAGAGAGGCGAGAGCACCAAAAGAATCGCGGAGGATATGAAGTTGAGTCCCTCCTCTGTGAAACGTGTATGGATGCGCTGGACGAAACCAAGATGCTGCTAAACATTAAGAAATTTGGAAGAAAGAAAAAGACCCTGGATGAAGAGTCAATTAATCTGATACTCGAAGTCCACGAAGAGCAAAATTTGGGTGCAAGGCGGCTGGAAAAGATAATTGATTTCACGCATGGAAAGCATATCCCGCATAACGCTATTCATAAGGAACTGCTATATCATGGGTTGGCCAATGTGAACCGCAATAAATCGAAGCGCAGAAAACCTTGTATTAGGTTCGAGCGCAACATAGCCTGTCCATGGTGCATTTGGATTGGCATACAAGCATTCACGATGGAAAAAGGTGTTCGTCTGCGCGGTCCTCGATGATAGTTCGCGGCGCATTCTCGCGGGCAGGGATTTCGATGCCGAAACAACGGATAACGCTTTGCAGCTCCTCAAAGAAGCCATGGGCGAATTTGGCTGGCTGACAGGTATTCGGAGGTTTTGACCGATAGGGGAACCCAATTCTATGCTAACAAGCGAGACAAGAACGGTGATGCAGATAGCAGATTTGAGGACTTCCTTGAGGAGAATAAAATCAAACACATCAAAACTCGCGTCAAGCATCCTCAGACAAATGGAAAACTGGAAAAATGGAACGATACTTACGAAATAAACAAGTTTAGATTTGATAATTTTGACAATTTCATGAATTGGTATAACACGGTTAGATTTCATGAGTCCCTTGATACAAAATGGTATCTACAGACGCCGGATATCGCATTCTGGTGAGAGGCTACAGGAAGGAGTGCGATTTAGGAATGTTCCTGAATAGGATGGAGTCCAAATTAAATGATTAATAAAGAATGTAATTTGCGGGCAGGAGTATATAAAGTCCAAACATTC